>NZ_CP113527.1:1354650-1973225 GCF_028877475.1 Lysinibacillus irui
CGGTTTACAAAGCGACACAAGAGCCAATCCTTGCATCGTTATTTGGTGGTGTCATTGTGGGTCTTGCAATGGGGCTAATTTTCCGTGCTGCAGGTTCCTCAGGGGGCTTTGATATTATTGCGATGCTTCTGAGCCGTAAACGAGATTTTCCTCTAGGTACTTTACTTGCCGGAATGAATGGTATTGTAGTGGCTGTTTCTGGTTTTGTCTTTAGTTGGGATGCTGCATTATTAACGCTTGTTTCTATTTATGCTACTGGAAAAGTGGTTGATACGATTCATACTAGCCATATTAAATTAACACTAATGATTATTACGAATAAAGGTGAGGAAGTTAAACAGCAGTTATTAGAAAAACTTCATCGAGGCGTAACCATTATTGATGCCAAGGGAGCCTACTCTGGTGAAGGTCGGAAAGTGTTGATCACTGTAATTACGCGTTATCAACTTGCTGATGTGAAAAGCACAATCAAGGAAACCGATCCTAAGTCATTTGTCAATATTCTACAGACGACAGAAGTAATAGGGATGTTTGATCGAGGTACAAGTAAATAACGCTATTTTCTACACACGTTTTCGATTATACTGACTATAATCGAACGTGTGTTTTTGTTATCTTCATTCTAAGAACAAGATAACAAGTAAAACAAAGCTTATGGAATGAAAGGGAAATGTAGGATGGAAAAGGAAAAGATTCATGCTTATTGTCTACAACTTCACGCAACAACCCATGACTATAAGGAAGAATGGCAGGCAGACCGTTATCATATTGGTGAGAAGATGTATGCCATGATTGGTGGTGATGGAAAGGGGAGACTAGTACTTACGTTAAAATGTGAGCCTGCTCGTGCAGAGGTTTTACGTGAATCATATGCCAGCATTATACCTGGCTATTATATGAATAAGACTCATTGGAATTCGATTTATATGGATGCTACAGATGTCCCTATGGATTTGGTAGAGCAACTTATCCAACATTCGTATGAGCTCGTTTACAGTAAGCTAACAAAAAAAGCCCAAAAGGAAATTGGATTAAAAGAAACTAACTAAACGCAATGCATGCAAAAGTTTAAAGCGCATTTACCTATCTTATTAGAGTAAATGCGCTCATGTAAAATTAAGAATGATAACCACGCTCACCAAAAGGCTTTAACGTGTCCAGCCATTTTTGCTCTAGTTTTTCGAGTTCTCTTTTAGCATCGAAATAGCCCTCTTCTTTTTTCTTCAAATATTCAACAATTTTCACTTCAAAAGCATCTTGGCCAAACGTATTGTAATCAGCTTGAAGCTCTTTATTGGTATGTGTATTTGTTTTTAGCATAAATTGAAAGCCATTTAGCCTTTTCAAGTTATTAAAGCTACCGACAAACACTTTTCCTGTTTGTGTATTAGTCATTGTAAAAACGCCTGCTTCAATTTTCATGTCTTTATACATTTCTTTTAACTCTTTTTTCTGATCCATGTGAAAAACCCGCTTTCTTATTTTTTTACCCAATAGGCACTACCGTCTGCTTTTCGGTCTAGAAATCCATATTCAATTAAGTAGCGACGAATATGGACATAGTCTTCATACATCGGTTTGATTACTTCATTCAATTCTTTTTCCGTGTATTGTTTTTCTGCGTCAAATAGCTTTGTTATGGCACGGAGTACTACAATTTTCTGCTTTTCTCGTTTAGGGAAACGTACTAGCTCCTTGCCGATACCATGTGGAAAGAATTTTTCTAATAATTGCTGTTCTTCCGAGTGGGTGACGTTGTAGCGATCGTCCACCATTGTAGCTGTTTTATGAATAGGCACAAATGGTTCCTCCTTCTGATCTTGTTCCTTCAATAACTCCATCATTACCAACAATGTTTTGGCTTGGCGTTCTTTTTCTTTTAACGCAAAACGGTGGTGGCGAATAGTCGTGGCACTTCCAATCTCTAATTCCTCTTTTATATCCTGGTCGGATTTACCTTCATAAAATAAGCGTAAAATATGACTTTGGTGTTCTGTTAAGCCTGTCATTTTTTTATTGAGACCATTTAAATAATGAAAGACAGATTGGTGTGCAACTGTTATATGTTGCTGCATCATTTTTTCCGCTTCATACAGTAAGCCTTCATAGGGATATATAATCCCTTTCTCTACTTTTTCACCGCACAATAAGCAAGTGAAATGTGTCTTTTCGTCGATGTAGCCCTTTTTGAGGTCGTTGATAGGAGCTTGCCAAAATAGTTCGTTTACATCCATGAGAAATCCTCCTATTTAACAAACGTTTTTGATATTCGTTTGTTAATTTATATTTAAAATAACAAAATGTTTATAAAAAATCAATGAAAACAATTCGTTTTATAAACGATGTGTCAATATGTTGGGGAAGCTTTTAAATTTTTACTAATACTAGATAAGCGAAAAAATAACCCTAGATGATGAAAACTATTTACAAATCGTAATGATTACTATATAGTTTTAAATCGTAAACATTACTATTTACAAGGAGGGTAACAATGAATAAAAAATGGTTAGTGCCATTTGCAGTAGCAACAATTGCTTCTACTTTAGTGGCGTGTCAGGAGAAAGAAAAAGAGGAGGATGTGGTTGCTAAAGCGACAGAGCATAGGGAGGACCATGAACAACATCACAATCACAGCCATGGGGAACAAACAGATAAGGATAAACAGATTTCCAAAGGTTATTTTGAGGATAGTGATATTACAGATCGCCCATTAACGAATTGGCAAGGTGAATGGCAATCTGTCTATTCCTATTTGTTAGATGGAACATTAGATGGGGTATTAGAGCATAAAGCTGCTCATGGCGATAAAACGGCTGAGGAATATAAGGAATATTACAAAGTTGGCTACCAAACAGATGTCACACAAATTGAAATTGCCGAAAATACAATGATATTTTATAGGAATGGAGAAGTTGTTACAGGTACATATGTGTATGATGGATATGAGATTTTAACATATGACAAAGGTAATCGTGGCGTTCGCTATATATTCAAGCAAACAGATGAAAATTCACAAGCGCCAACATATGTACAATTTAGTGACCATATTATTTCAGATCAAGCATCAACACATTTTCATATTTACTTTGGTGATGATCGTGCAGAGCTGTTAGAGGAGCTGGATAATTGGCCCACATTTTATCCGAAATCATTAACAGGGGAGGAAATTGCTGAGGAAATGGAGGCTCATTAGTAGTAAATAGACACGAGGTTTCTGGAAGTCATTAAAATAATGGTTTCCATCGAAGTTGAAAATCATTTGTTTTAAAATTACTATATACGATAAAACAGGCTGGAGCCAGCATTTTTTTTCCCATGTTTTATCCGTTAGAAGTAAGACTACTCGAAATGTAAATGCTTTCTAATTGGAAGTATGATTGATCACAAAATACACATTATAACCAATAAATACCTCCCAGGTTATTAGATTACTTAGGGAGGTATTTATTAATCTGACTTTATAGATAGCTGTTTCGACAGAGGGGAAGACTTGGTACATATTCTATTAACTAATTTTATTTATATTTTCTTTTGAAAAGCATGATAGACGCAGCTGCTAGTATGATAGTTGTGCTGACTATAATGAAAAAACTAGTTGACGTACTAAGTATATTTCCATGAAGGTCATAGATGATGCCATAATTGATTTTATAATCCTCAACATAGGTAGTTGGCACACCATCAAATACTTGAGCAATAGAGCCTTCCATAAAAGCATTTCGTAATAATAATGTTGTATGACTAATAGGGAAGTACATAATTAAATTTTGAGCAAAGTTTGGTAGTGCGCCTAGTGGTACATAGACACCACATAGAAATCCGAGTACTGTCCCGACGATTGTTCCTAATGTTGAGAAAGCACTTTGTGTTGAAACAAATAGCGAAAGGAATAAGTTAAAGACACTTGCAAGTAAGACAGCTAAAAATAAAATGCTGATGACTTGAACAAAACTTTGGAAGCTAAGAAGCTCACCACCGGTTGCTACAATAAATATCTCGCAGCCAATTAGGGCGATAAAGGTAAAAATACTTCCGATAATCAGTGCATTAACTACATAGCTCATCTGTATAGTGGCACGGGAAAGAGGAGCTGTTAAAAAATCCGCCTGCGTTTTGGATTCCTGATCCTTTACGGCAATGCCATATGCCCCAAGTGTAGTAGTAACAGCAATCATGGACAGTAATCCTGCTACAAGCCATTCATTGACAAGGGTAATTAATTCCGGTGTCGCTTCGGTTATTTGTTCAATGGCATCAATTTGCATCTTTTGGAGAAATACAGCGTAGAGCACAATGACAATCAGGACTGATAGTAGCGAAAAAAAGACTTGAGTCTTATCTCGCCTAAATACTTTACTATTACGCTGGACTAAAGTTAACAATGCTTCCACTAAGCTACATCCTCCTCTGCCATTATGTGAATAAAGACATCATCCATAGACCCTTTAATGACCTCGAAGGAGGAAATAAGTGGCTCAGCCTTTTTTAATAGGGAGAGCGCTTCTAGAGTAGAATCCAAACGGATCGTATAGATGTTCTGTTTTTCGGTGTAGGGAATGGCAAGCTCTTCAAGCCATTTGACGCCATCTATAGGATGCTTGAAAACAAGGGCCATTGAATCATAAGTATACTTAGTCTTTAACGCATCAGGAGTCCCTTGTGCGACAATTTTCCCTTGTTTTAGGACAACAACTTGATGGGCGACTGCAGCTTCCTCCATATAATGTGTTGTTAAAAAAACGGTCATATTGGTTTCAAGTTGAAGCTGCTTAATGGCCTGCCAAACAAATTGTCTTGTTTGAGGGTCTAGTCCTGTGGTCGGTTCGTCTAGAAATAGAATTTGAGGACGATGAATAAGAGCGCGAGCGATATCAGCTCGTCTTTTTTGTCCTCCAGATAATGTTCCATATTTGTGCTTGTCAATATCTTCTAAATGTAAATACGTAGAGATAAATTGATAGTTTTCGGCAAGCTGTTTTTTCGATAAACCGTATGTTCTGCCTCGATGTAAAATGTTTTCACGCACTGTTAATCGCTCATCTAATAAATTTTGTTGGAATACAACGCCGATCGATTTACGGATATCCGCATTTTGATTGCTTGCATCAAGCGTGAAACCATTAATGGTTACTTGACCACTGGATTTTTTTAATAATGTACATAGAATCTCAATTGTTGTTGATTTTCCGGCACCATTAGCACCTAAAAAAGCGAAGAGCGTGCCTTGTTCAACTGTAAATGAAATGCCTTTGACTGCTTGATGTTCACCATATTGTTTACATAAATTTTCAACTTCTATCGCAAGGGTCATCTAGGCTAATCCTTTCTCTTTTGAATTTCTTGATTCATTTTTTCAATATCATTTAATTGAAGAACATAGAGAATACACCAAACAATCAAGTAAATAATGGCTTCTGCGATCAGTACATACCATACACCGGAATCAAACCAATGACCAAAATAGCCCGCGGTTAATACACATGCTGTCACCGCTACTAAATGCAATAGAAGCTGTATCGTAAAAGGCAATGGCTCAATATCAAAAATGATGGATAGCAGTCCAATTGCAATGCCAAGAATGGCTGCGATAATAATTTGTTCTAGTAACTCTGTACCTAATGCAACTTCATTGCTTGATAGGAGGCTTAACGTGACTAAAATGTACGAAGAGCTAAGTGAAATGAGTAGTCCAATAATCATCATGCGTAAGTACCTCATGCTATGAATCCCTCCCAATACCTAAGTGTCGCTTTAATTCTTTTAAATATTTTCGACTGACATGAATGGCTACGTCATTTTCAAGAAGGAGTTGTGTTGTACCGATTTTGCCCATTTGAATGGAAGAAATTTTTTGAATATTAACAAGGGTGGATTTACTTACTCGTACAAAGTCTTTCGCTAGCTGTGCCTCTAGCTCATATAATTTTCGCTTTGACTCAAATTCATGTTCATCCGTTTGCAAAAATACTTTGGCATCCTCTGCGTAAATGGAATAAATTTCAGAGATTTTTAGTAGATGAATTTCTTGTTGAAAATATCCATCTAGCATAGTAGTTTGGGATGCTTGCAGCTGTTTCATCAGTCTTTCAATTTGTTCGTTATATTCCTTGGCGTGTATATGAACCTCTGTTTCTTCAAGTTCATGATTGATGGTTAGATGAATTTTCATAGGAGGCCTCCTTTATTCTCCGGTTGGAGAAACGCTGAATCAAGTAATACTAATGTAGCATAGAAAATTTTAGTCAGGATAAATTGTTGGATAAGAGGTTAAATTTCCTCCATAACAGGTTCTTTTTTAGCAATAGCAGACAGCTCAAAGTCAGTCTGGTAGAAAAAAGGGGTAATAAAGGTCATAATAGGCTTATCCAGTTGTAAGGGGTTGCTAAAATGTTTGTTTTTGATAAACATATGCTTATCACATTATGTATTGGCCTCATCGGCGCTGTTGTTTTTCAGTTATTACATATTCCTATGCCTTGGCTATTAGGTGCGATTACAGCGGTGCTCATTGTACAATTGTCAACTAATGTACAATTGAAATGGCATCATTATTTCCGTAATTTTGGTTTAATTGTAGCCGGATATTCTATCGGCTATGCCTTTACACCGGAGGCCGTTCAGGATATTAAGCTCTTTTTAGGGAGCATGATCCTTTTAAATGTGTTATTTATTGTGCTATTTTTCGCTGTGAGTCTTCTTGTAGCCAAACGTACAGATATAGATTTTGCTACTGCTCTGACATGCTGTGTACCAGGGGGAATGTCACAGGTTGTAGCATTTGCGGAGGAGCAAGGAAATATGGATATGGCTGTCATCACCTTTTTTCAAATCCTTCGTGTTCTTTTAATCGTTGGCTTTGTGCCATTAATGGTGGCAGGCGCTGGTAGCAATAGCTCCCTTATTGAGGGAACATATTCATGGAGCCTTGTTGCTATCCTCGTTGTTTGTGGACTAGCTGGGTGGCTTGCTCAAAAGCTTAAAATTCCAACAGGTTATATGCTTGGTCCAGTGTTTTTATTGATGGGCATTAATATGGCTGGGATAGAAGTGCCTAAATTGCCATTATCCCTTTTGCATATTGCTCAACTAATGATAGGTATTTATATTGGATTACTTTTGAAAAAAGAGGATTTACATTTATCAAAGGAGCATATTTTTTATGCCTTTGTATCAGCAGGCATTTTTATCGGCGCAGCCTACGGGTTAACATTTATTATGACTAGTTTGTATAAGCTCGATTTTAGGACAGGCTTTTTAAGCGTTGTACCAGGTGGGCTAGATCAAATGGGGATTATCGCTGCTTCTGTACACGCAAATGTCACGATTGTTACGGCTTTCCAATTATTTCGTGTATTAGTGGTCTCGGTTTTCCTTGTGCCTGTGGTGAAAATGTTTGTGAAAAAAGCGAAAACATGAGGGAGAGGGTAATGACCCATCCTTCATGTTTTTTTAATTGTTCGAGCATCTAGTGTCAATGATGCCATGTAACATGGAAAAATTTAATAAATTTAACCCTTTCCAAATAATCTGAATAATGTTATGATACAAATAACTATGACGAACGGAGGTGAAAAGGAATGAATAAAAACGCTACGAAAACATGTGTAAAAGTGGATACAGCTATGTATTTTGCACGTGTAATTACTTTTGATTTTGCTAACAACGGGATAGGTCTGTCCATTTTTAAGCAAAATCAAATAACAAACGTAGCGAATTAACCATTCTTTTTCACAAATGTAAATGAGAAGAAGACTGCTTGTTAATGAGCAGTCTTTTTTGTGTTTAAAAGATGTTTTCGCACGTTTCATTGGAGGAAAAAACGATGCAAATGAAAGCTGAACAAATACAAAAAATTATGGGTGGAAATATATTATTTGAAAATTTACAGCTTGAGGTCAATAGCGGTGAACATGTGGCCATTGTTGGCGTGAACGGAAGTGGAAAAACTACTCTATTACAGCTATTGGCAGGCGTAGATATACCGGATAAGGGACGTATTATCAAAAGTAAAGATGCCACAATTGGCTACTTACATCAAATCCCGCAATATCCACTACATGCTGTGCAAGAAGTACTGGAGGAGGCATTTGCGGATATTTATGCTTTAAAGGCTAAAATGACGGCACTTGAGCAAGAGATGCAGTCGGCTGTAACAGATAAAATACTGCTACAATACGGGCAAGTTCAGGAGCAGTTTATGTTACTAGGGGGATATGAAGTAGAAGCACAGTTGGCAATGATTGCAAATGGACTTGGCATTACAGATATGCTGGATCAGCCTTTTAGTAGCTTAAGTGGTGGAGAAAAAACAAAGGTGATGCTTGGGCAAATTTTATTAAAAAGGCCTTCGATTTTATTACTGGACGAACCAACAAACCATCTTGATATGCAAGCAATTGAATGGCTGGAACACTATGTGCGAAATTTTGATGGCATTGTTATTGTCGTTTCTCATGACCGACATTTTATGAATCAAATAGCACATAAAATTATTGAAATTGAGGATGGAGAGGCATTCACATATAACGGTAATTATGATGCCTTTATGGCTCAAAAAGAGGCGAAGATTGAACAGCAGTTTGCTGACTATGAAGAGCAGCAAAAGAAAATTAAAAAAATGCAGGAAACGATAAAACGATTAAAGCAGTGGGCGAATGAAGCAAACCCACCCAATGCCTCCATGCATCGACGTGCTAAAAGTATGGAGAAAGCATTAGCGCGCATTGAGCGAGTGAAGAAGCCGATCACTAAAAAGAAAATGAATTTAGCTCTCACGATGGCTGAACGCAGTGGTAAAGAGGTGGTGCACCTACAGGCTATTCATCACGGATATGATAAACCTTTATTCAAGGACAGCAACCTTGCCGTCTATTTTGGGGAAAGGGTAGCCATTGTTGGGAGCAACGGTAGTGGGAAATCAACTTTATTAAAAATGATAGTAGGAGAAATTGTACCCAATCGTGGTGTCTGCCATATCGGTAGTAATGTGAAATTCGGCTATCTATCTCAGCAGTTTGAACATCATAATCCTACTATTCGTTTAATTGATGCCTTCCGAGAGAGTGTCGCAGTGTCCGAGGCTGAAGCACGTCATATTCTCGCACGATTTTTGTTCTATGGCTATGATGTCTTTAAAAAAGTGAAGGATTTAAGTGGCGGAGAAAAAATGCGCTTACGCCTGGCACAATTAATGCATGAGGATATTAATGTATTGATATTAGATGAGCCGACCAACCATTTGGATATTGAAGCAAGAGAGGTATTGGAAGAGACACTGGAATCCTTTGAGGGGACTATTCTTGGTGTGTCACATGACCGCTATTTCCTACAGAAGATCTTTGCGAAAACGGCGTGGATTGAGGATCAAGTCATTCATGTTTTTGAGGGAGATTATGAATGGGCAAGACAAAAGAGACAGGAATTTTCCAAGAAAAAAGTGGTTGAAAAAGAAATACTCGCAAAAGTGCAGCCAGCAAAGAAAGAGCTTTCGATTGACCAACAAATTGAAAAAATAGAGGCAAAACTACAGGAACCTTCGCTTGCAACAGAGCAACGACAGAAGCTTGAAAAGCAATTAGAGGAGTTATATGAACGTTGGATGGAAGAGGGGACAGGAAATGCTTAATTTAGAACGTATTATGCAACTTGATATCGATTATTTAAAGAGTTTTAGTGAGATGGAAGAATGGAAAGAGGGAGCCTTATTTTACAATAAGACAATCCCAACCTATTATGATGCAAATCATGCACATATTTGGAGAAAGATTGATCATCCCGATGCTTTTTTGCAAGACATAAAGGATTTTTATCAATCAAAGTCACTGATCCCGCGGATGTATCTATACAACGTGGAAGACAATCATTCTTGTCTCGATGCACTAGAGAAGAACGGATTCCAATATGAAGATTTTCAGGATGATATCCAGTGTTGGAATGGTGAGTATGTGCAACTAACGCCTAATCCTGCGATTCAAATTGAACGGGTAACAGATACGAATATGGAGGAAGCATTATCAATAGAAATGAGCATTTCTGCATTTGGGGAGCCTACTCTAATTAAACAGGCATTTGAGCAAACCTATCATTCACCAAACTTTACGTACTATTTATTAAAACTTGGTGGTGTGGCTTGTTGCACAGCAAATATATTTATCTCAGGAAATCAAGGACGGATTGAGAGTGTCGCAACGCTTGAAAGCTATCGAGGACGTGGCCTAATCGGCTATATATTGCAGCATATCCAACAACAATCAGTAAAGCTCGGACTAGAGTATCTTTGGATTTTACCGATTAGTGAGCAGGTTGCGAAAGTCTATGCCAAAGCAAACTTTAAATCAGTCGGCACTATTACATCCATTCATGCCTTTACAGAAGGTAAAAGCATTAAAGAAATACGACAAGACGCCTAAATCAATTAATCGTCGCCCATTTCCTGTGAAACTCACAAGGAATTGGGTGACGTTTTTTAGAACGTTACTTGCCAGTTAAGATTACAGGTTGCTTGGAAGGAAGAATGCTTTAAAATATAATCAGCAATTAGCTCTGTCATGTCGAATTGTATTTCCTTTACCACATAGGGGCCCATTTAATTTTTGCGACGAACGCCTACAAATGGTCACAGGTAGGCTCTATTTTATTGGCGCTTGTTATTCTTTCTAGTCGTGGAATATGTTTCGAATCGTGTACGAATCAAGCTTGTAAAGGGGTAAGTCTTGATTTCTGAAAAATAGTAAAGTCCTGAATAGTATACTATTCGGGATTTTTGATTTATTCTTAAAAAGAAGGATTTTCAATTATTAAAAGTTTTTTACTTGAAAAATTACCGTATTCGATTTATTGTCTTTAGAGATACTTGTTTAATGGACTTGGAGGATATGGAATGCACGGAATTTATATATGCTATAATGTCTCAAAAGAAACCCCAGCAGCACAATGGCCCAAAAAAATGGATGCATTTGCGTATGTTCAACGAGGAAAACCACAACAAGACAATGACAACTTGCTGTCAATAGAAGAGCTAAAAAGCCATGCTATTCGCTATATTAAAAGCTTAAAAGATAATGCAAGTGTCCATTTAGTAGAGCAACGCAACGGCGAAATTGAGCATTTTGATCGACGCTATATGGAATCCTTAAAATTAAAGGAAAGCATCGATTCACAGCTTATTAATTTAGAAGAAATCCGTTTATTATTGCAATTAATGAATGTCTTGAATTTATCGCATGCATTCGGTGAAAATGCTGGAAAGCTCTTACGTCAAATTACTCCATATGCAAAAGAGGTAGAGCATCCAACATTCCAAACTACTCGTGTTGAGCGACATTTTTATTCGGAATTAATAGAACAAATAGAAATGGTGTATGTTCGAATTATGCGACAACACAACCCATCTACAACGGAAATGCAGCAATCAGAAAAGCTTTGGACAACAGTCTGTGAGCAAGCAATAGAAAAGGTAGAGGCACGAATTGAACGTCTATCATCAATCAAATTAAAACATGAGAAAAATTTGCTAGAGTTTAGTCACTTAAAACAGCAAAATATCGAGGCAAAGGAACGCTTAGATCTAGCTGTTAATGAACTGGATGAAATTTTAAATGTATTAGAATCTTAAAAAAGCATGTCTACCGATTGGAGAGCCAGTCGGTGACATGCTTTTTATCTTGAAGACAGATAGAAACGCCAAATTGCCCGATAAAAGCTACAATGTGACGGATAGAAAAGAAAAAACGGTGGATTAAGCCGTAGAAGTGACGGATACCACTAATCTTATTTTGTTTTTTCTTCTGTTTGTTCCCGTTTGCTTTGGCGTGAAATACGCAGTAAATCAAGTCCAAGCAACACAACAATGATATAGAATAGAGGACTTGTGAACGATAAGCCAATTTGTGATTGACCACCAAGCAATGTTAAAACAATCCATAGCGCGACTGTATATAGTGTTAAACCAATATAGGCCTTTTTGGATAATTTTTTATATCTACCTTTGTCGATAGCTAGCTGTATGATGACTAAAACAACTAATATAAGTAGAATTATTTTTTTAGTTAATAGTGCAGCCATCGCAGTGTCAGGAAAGAAATCATTGACGAATAATAACGTGAAAAATACTAAAATAACAAAATTGATGATAGTCGAAAGCTTCATGCCGTATCTCCTTAGTTGCCATAATTCCTTTCTATTGTAACATGGTTCGACATAAAGAAAAAAATAATACTTGAAGAAAATATTTGAAAATTTTTGAAACTTTCCTATGTGACATCCGTATAGTAGGTAATATGATGAAAAGGGGTGAGCAACTTGACGCTATTTGGCTATTCACTCGAACAAATCTTTTTAGTGGTTTTGATTTTCGCTGGCCTTGCCACAATATTAGTTATGTTTTTTGGTGATGCTGTCGAAGGTATTGGGGAAGGACTACCCATTTTGAATCCGAGTGTCATTCTATCTTTCATTACGTTGATGTCAGCAGCAGGATTTATTTTAGAAAAACTAGCCTTATTCTCTAGCGTTTGGAATATCATTGCTGCATGTATCATTGGCGCTATTTTAAGTACTTTATTTTATTTATTCGTTCTCGTTCCGCTACGGTCTGCTGATGTTTCTTTAGCTTATACCGAGGAATCACTAGGTGGGCAATTAGGGAGAGTCATTGTTCCCATTCCAGTAGATGGCTTTGGAGAGGTTGTCATCGAAACGACAAGCGGCATGATTTCAAAGCGGGCAACTGGCTATGATAATGAAGCGATTGCTTATGATAAGACCGTACTTGTAGTGGATGTGAAGGACGGTACACTTTTTGTTAGAACGTATGAGAAAAAATTTGTTTAAAGGGGAGATACATCTATGTCAACCGAAATTTTAACTGTATTAGGAATTGTAGCGTTTGTTTTAATTGCGCTAGTCGGATTGTATGTGACAAAGTATCGTACGGCGGGTCCTGATGAAGCACTGATTGTGACAGGTAGCTATCTTGGCTCAAAAAATGTACATAAGGATGAGTCAGGAAATCGTATAAAAATTATTCGTGGGGGAGGTACATTCGTATTTCCCATTTTCCAGCAAGCACAGCCGTTAAGTTTATTATCTAGTAAACTAGAAGTGACTACGCCAGAAGTGTACACAGAGCAAGGTGTTCCGGTCATGGCAGATGGTACAGCCATCATCAAAATTGGGGGTTCTATCACAGAAATAGCTACAGCTGCAGAGCAATTTTTAGGAAAGCAAAAAGCGGAGCGAGAAGGTGAAGCCCGTGAAGTGTTAGAAGGTCATTTGCGGTCAATTTTAGGTTCCATGACAGTGGAGGAGATTTACAAAAACCGTGATAAATTCTCACAGGAGGTTCAACGTGTGGCCTCGCAGGATTTAGCGAAGATGGGTCTTGTAATTGTATCCTTTACGATTAAGGATGTACGAGATAAAAACGGTTATTTAGATTCACTAGGTAAGCCAAGAATCGCACAGGTGAAACGTGATGCTGATATTGCAACAGCAGATGCAGAGAAGGAAACACGTATTAAGCGTGCTGAGGCGTCTAAGGAAGCCCAGAAGGCGGAATTAGAGCGTGCAACAGAAATTGCGGAAGCAGAAAAAGAAAACCAATTAAAAGTAGCAGAATTCCGTCGCGAGCAGGATATTGCTAAAGCGCGTGCTGACCAAGCATATGAGCTTGAAACAGCTCGTGCAAAGCAGGAAGTAACGGAGCAAGAGATGCAAATTCGCATTATTGAACGTCAAAAGCAAATTGAATTAGAAGAAAAAGAGATTTTACGTCGCGAGAAGCAATATGATTCTGAAGTGAAGAAAAAGGCGGACGCTGACCGTTATGCGGTAGAGCAAAATGCTGAAGCCGAAAAAATGCGAGAGCTTGCTCAGGCAGATGCAGAGAAATATCGCATTGAATCATTGGCAAAAGCGGAAGCGGAGAAAATTCGTTTGGACGGTCTTGCTAAAGCGGATGCAGAACGAGCAAAAGGGGAGACAGAGGCAGATATTATTCGTCTACGCGGTCTTGCAGAAGCTGAAGCTAAACGTAAGATTGCCGAAGCCTTTGAATACTATGGTCAAGCAGCTGTGCTGGATATGGTTGTGCGCATGATGCCAGAGTATGCAAAAGAGCTTGCAAGCCCACTTGGCAATATCGATAAGATTACAGTTGTCGATACTGGTGGTGGAGAAGGCAGTGGAGCGAATAAAGTCACATCCTATGCAACCAATTTAATGTCTACACTACAGGAAACGTTAAAAGAAACGTCAGGGATTGATGTGAAAGAACTGATTGAAAGTTATGCGGGTAAGCATACATTGCGACCAGAACTAGAACAAATTGCTTTAGGTCTAGAAAAAAAGCAAGCACCTGTTGAAGCCGTAGAGACGAAGGAAACAGTAGAACAATCCTAATAAAAGCGACCTGATGAATTTATCATCAGGTCGCTACTTTTATTTTTGTTGCTGCCATTCACTCTTGAGCATGCCATAGACCACATGATCTACATAATGATCATAGAGCCATTCTGCTGCACGAATCGTCCCCTCTTTAACTAGACCAAGTCGTTCAGGGATCGCGCGACTTTTGTAATTGGCCTCAGCAGCACGGATTTCTACTTTATGAAGCTGCAATGTTTCGAAGGCATAGTGTAATAAGGCTTTAACTGTTTTGGTCATGATACCATGCCCTTGTGCTCCTTCACTAAGCCAATAACCAATCGTCCCAATTTTATTAGTAGCATTAATAGAATTAAAGCCAGCAATGCCAACAATTTCGTTTCTAAAGACAATAACGAGAGAGAGGCTACTGTTTGCTTCATGTCCTTTGATACAGCTCTCAATATAAGCGCGTGTATCTGCTACCTCCTTTGTATAATCCAACCATGGTAGCCATTCTTTTAGATACTCTCTAGAGGCATTCGTTAAGGCAAATACTTTTTCTGTGTCCCCAAGGGAAATTGTCCGTAAAGAGAGTTCTTGATTAATTGTGATCTGCAAATTGTTCACCTCACTTATTTTAAGGCATTATGCATAAAGCCTTTCATTTCACGACTAAGCACAGTCAGCTCTTCAATGATTTCGCTAAAATCCTGTACGAGCTGTGCCTGCTCATTCGTTGCATCATTGACTTGTCCCATATTTTGTTTTAGATTTTCAAGATTTCTATTAATATTTCGTAAAGAAGTTTCTATATTTTCAGTAGCGCTGGATGTCTCAAAGGACAATTTTCGAACCTCTTGTGCCACGATATTAAAGCCTGCACCATGCTGACCAGCACG
This sequence comes from Lysinibacillus irui, assembly GCF_028877475.1. NCBI lineage: Bacteria > Bacillati > Bacillota > Bacilli > Caryophanales > Bacillaceae > Lysinibacillus > Lysinibacillus irui. The sequence continues at coordinate 1,369,917 of NZ_CP113527.1, forward strand.
AGCTGCCTCAATGGATGCATTTAAACCTAGTAAATTGGTTTGGCGTGAAATACTTTTAATTAAATCGGTCACTGCATTTGTTTTCTCAGAATGCTCTAATGCGTGCTGCGCTTGCTTATTAATTTCCTCACTTGTCGCCGCTAATTCCTCTGAATGAGAAGCAATGGTATGTACTTTATCTTGTAGACTGTTGATAATATTATCCATGGTACCCATATATTTTTCGAGCTTTAGTTCATTATCAATTGGTAGACCAAAAGCCAATGCCCCTACAACTTGACCATTTTCACGAATGGGGAATGAAAAAGCATTAAGGGCTACGCCGTATACCTCCTCTGGAATAATCACATCTGCATTTTGTCCATTAAAGGCAATGTAAACATTCTGATCATTAGGATTTACTTTTTGTCCATCTTTATCACCGGTATCCACACGTTTACCTGCCAAATATTTAACGACTGTTTCACTTTCCTTTTCAACAACAGCTACAATAGCTTCTTGTTTTAATGCAAGATGAATATAAGGTGCTGCTAGGGCTAAAGCCTCGATAATTTTCATAAAAATTCCTCCGAGTATAGTCAATGAAAAATAGGTAGATCATCTAATTTTTTTGTGACAATGGTTCTAGATGATTTCTAGTTTTACTGTAGCACAATAGTTGCCTAAGCTAAAATAGTAAATTTCAAAAAAATGAATAAATAGCATTATTTCTTTTTGTCAACTAAAATTGGGAATCCCTCATAAAAAATGATGAAATTTTTGTCTGTTTTTTGACAAACTGTTGTGTGTTTTGCGAAATATTGTATTAGAATAATAGTAGTACGTTGTAGAAGTGAAGGAGAGAGATATATGGAGTATATACAAAAGGGCACGAGAGCATTTTATAAAACAAACTGGGCATTGTTTTTAGCAGGCTTTATTACCTTTGCGAACTTGTATATAACACAGCCATTATTGCCAACATTTGCAGACATTTTTCACGTCTCACCAGCTATGGCTAGCTTATCTCTTTCGGTAACTACCTTTGCTTTAGCATTAAGTTTAATTATTGTCAGTTCGCTATCCGAGGCATGGGGACGAAAATCGTTGATGACCATTTCGATTTTTGCAGCTTCTATCCTTACGCTTGCACTAGCATTTTCTCCTAATTTTGAAACGATTATTATATTACGCATTTTTCAGGGGATTGTTTTCGCGGGATTACCTGCAATCGCTATGGCTTATTTAGGAGAGGAAATGGAACCAGCGAGCTTAGGGGTTGCTATGGGCTTATATATTAGCGGTAATTCAGTAGGAGGGCTTAGTGGGCGAGTTATCATTGGCACAATAACGGATCATTATAACTGGCATATAGGGATGATCGTGCTAGGGGGAATTAGCCTTCTTGTCAGTGTGTTGTTTGTCTGGATGCTGCCTAGTTCCAAACATTTTAGCGCCCGACCGCTACAATTAAAAGCATTGGCCAAAACACTTTATCAACATATGAAGGACCCTTCTATGTTATGTCTTTATGGTATAAGTTTTGTGTTAATGGGGAGCTTTGTTACACTTTACAACTATATTGGCTTCAAATTGATGGCACCCCCCTATAATTTGAGTGCAACCATTGTAGGCTGGATATTTGTCATTTACTTAGTTGGAACATTTAGCTCTGCATGGTTTGGTAGTCTGGCTGATCGATATGGTCGACAACGAATGCTGTTACTAGCTATTGCGATTATGTTAGCAGGTTCCATTGTCACGCTTAATGGACTACTTACTTTAAAAATTATAGGCATTACGGTTTTTACCTTTGGTTTTTTTGCAGCTCATTCTATTGCTAGTGGCTGGGTGAGCAAACGGGCCTCCCACGATAAAGCACAAGCTTCATCTCTTTATTTATTTTTCTATTATTTTGGTTCGAGTGTTGGTGGGACAGTAGGCGGTGTCTTTTGGGTGAAATACGGTTGGGTAGGTGTTATAGCGATGATTGCTCTATTTCTAGTGATAGCTTGTGTGCTATCTTATTTATTAAATAGGATTATTGCTAAACAAAATAGCGCAACAACTTTATAACATTTGATGATGTGAGGTGACGTTTTGCAGGAATTATTTATTTTCTTTTTTATTATCCTAACGGCATCGATTTTGCAAACTAGTACAGGATTTGGTTTTTCCATTATGGCTACGCCTTTTTTACTGCTGCTTTTTTCACCGCAAGAGGCGATGCAAATGAATATAATTCTGTCCCTTGTTATTTCCTTTTCCTTGATTTTAAAAGTAAGACAGGATATTGATCTGACCTTGCTCAAAAAGGTGATTATAGGAAGCGTTGTAGGCGCACCTTTTGGTAGCTTACTCTTTGCGTTGGTTGATGTGACGACATTCAAACTGCTCATCGCTATCCTTTTATTAGGGTTAACGATTCTTTTAATTAAAAATTTCTCCATTCAACAAACAAGCGGTAGAGATTACGGTGTTGGCTTCATCTCCGGTATATTTACAACGAGTATTGGCATGGCAGGACCACCGTTATTACTATATTTTGCGAGCACGAAAAAGAATAAAGAAATGATTCGAGCAACTTCATTAGCCTATTATATATTTATTTATCTAATTAGCTTACTATCTCAACTAACGATTGAGGGCACCAGTTTAATGGTTTGGCTCTATAGTCTATACGCCTTACCAATTGTTTTGATTGGCCTTATTGTGGGACAAATCGTATTTAAAAAACTTCATCAAAGGCTATTTTTAAAATTGGTATATTTATTATTATTTGCTGCAGGCATGATGCTATTAATACAAAGTATATGGACAATGCTGTAGACATAAAAAAGTATGGAAGATTATTCATCTTCCATACTTTTTCGTTGTTAACCCATAATATTATAGCCAGCATCGATGTAGATTGTTTCACCAGTGACACCGCGTGATAGGTGAGATAGCATCACAAGCGTCATATCTGCTACTTCGTCTTGTTGAACATTACGTTTTAAAGGAGCAGTTTCTTCGATTTTGTGTAAAATTGTATTAAAGGATGGGACACCTTTTGCAGCAAGAGTACGAATAGCACCAGCTGAAATAGCATTGACGCGAATATTATCTTGGCCGATATCAGCAGCAAGATAGCGCATAGAAGCCTCTAATGCAGCCTTTGCTACACCCATAACATTGTAGCCATCCAGTACACGTTCTGCACCTAAGTAACTCATTGTGACAATAGAGCCACCCTCAGTCATGTATGGATGAGCTGCTTTTGCTGTTGAAATTAATGAATAAGCACTTGTATCTTGTGCAAATGCATAGCCTTCACGTGTTGTTTCAAGGAAGCGATTGTGTAAATCTTCTGCATGAGCAAAAGCTACTGAATGAACAATACCATGAATAACGCCAACCTTAGAGCCGATTTCATCGAAAGCTGCTTTTGTACTGTCATCACTATTTACGTCGCATTGAACAATGAGAGAATCGGATTGTCCAATATTGTCTAATTGTTTTTGTAATTTTTTTAATGAGCGTTCTTGACGATACGTGAAAATGACGTTTGCACCTACATCAAATAAGCGTTTCGCAATGCCCCAAGCAATACTTCGATCATTTGCAACACCCATAACAACAATGTTCTTATCTTTTAATTGTAATAAATTATCCATCATTATGAAGAACTCCTTTGTGAGATAATATCTGTTATTAGTACCAACTACTAAAATCTTATCATACATAAAATAGCGTTGCAATAATAAGATAAAAAGAGAGGCTGTTAAATAGCAAAAAAAATTCATCCCAGAAGAGACGAATTAAATAATGGCTATTTATTTTATAACATGATATTCATACATATCGATTGCTCGATTAACTGCATTGTTGACAGCAATTCTAAAGCAATTTTGAGTGCGAATAGCTTGCACAAGAACTTTAATTGCTCTTGTTTGATCTCTATGAAAAGAAGCGTTGTCAGTTTGAAAATCATCCTCTAAATAAGCGAGAAAATATGGCTTCTCCTCTGGTAGCTCTAATAAATCAGACTCAGCACTTTTTTCAACGGTATTGTAAATCCACAAGTCTATGGCATTCCCTAATTGAAAGGCAACGAAGTATTGTAAATCATCATTATCACATTCTCTTATTTTTTGAATTATTTGAATTTTTTTGAGCTCATCTATTAAAAATGTATTGATTGAGTAGTAGATAGCTTTAGAAGGATTGAGAATAAGTTCATCGGTATGCTGAGATTTAAAGAAAATCCAGCTATTTAAAACGCTGGCCCATGAATCTAACGTATTCAAACATTTTGCATATACATCTGGAAAAACTGTTTGCCATTTTGCCGCAAGAGTTTTAAATAAATCAATATGGTCTTGATCAATATGAAATAAACTATGCTCTACTTGTAACTGCTTAAACATCATCATTCCTCCAGTAGATTGTTATGTATAGAATGGACCATATGATTATTATCTGATGCAAAAATTAGCAATAATTTTAATCAATAAGAAGGCATCCAATGAAGGATGCCTTTTAGGGTATACATTCAATTGAAGACTATTCGTATTTTAATGCGTCACCATCGAAAGTTTCATCTGCTACTTTGATAGAGTCTGTTGGACAACCTTCAAAAGCATCTTGCATATCTTCTAATAGATCTTCTGGTACTTCAGCAGTTCCCATGTTATCATCTAAAATAACGAAGGCAATCCCTTCATCATCATAATCATAAATGTCTGGCGCTGCGGCTCCACATGCGCCACAAGCGATGCATGTATCTTTATCAACAATTGTGTATTTAGCCATTTTATTCTCTCCTTTAACGATGTTCCTACAAAGCTTCATACTCATTTTAAAGATGTTTATCTTACATTTCAACTTAAATACTATTAAATTGGAGGAATTTGCGTCAATGTTTCATCAAATTTTATTGCAAATCTTTCAAAAACTCAATAATGAACGTACAATTTCGGCTGCCTATCATGTTTTAAGAGGTAAGCGCTCAGGCCAGACAATTCAAGATATTGGCCTTTTTCAGTTACATTCATATTTCGGCTTATTACCAAAACTACCTCGTGCTACATTTGATGAGGCTGTTACCTTATTTATGCAATATAGTTGGTTAAAAGTGCAGGAATCTGGCCATTTCTACATGGAAAAGCTAGGATTGCAGCGAGCCCAACAAACACCGAGCTTTTTCTTTGATGGCTGGCATTATCGTGGGAATGAGCATGTTTTTTTTGCCCGGCTATCTTTAATTGTCCAAAGTTTGTCACATCAAGCTGCAGCAGTTCGTTCGTTTTCTCCCATCAGTAGAGATCCAGCGATACAAGCATGGGTGCGGTCATTTTTACAGGGGCACCATTACAAAGAAGGGCATTTACAGCAACAATTATTAGTAGAATGTACAAATGTACTTAACATTCTTCCTATTTCAGATGCTAATAAGCAGCTAGTTCTATACCGTTTAAGCGGTCATCGATTACCTGGTTGGACGTGGCAACAGCTTGCGGATGAACGAAAGGAATCCGTGCTTGATAGTCAGTTAGCTTTTATTGAAACACTACATATATTATTAAATGAAGTGCATCAAACAAATAATGATTATCCTTTACTTGGGCAAATAGCAGAAGGATTAAAAGTGAAAATATTGTTAACCGATTCTGCACAACAAACAGCACAATTATATGAACAAGGCTATTCAATAGAGCAAATTGTACAATTGAGGAAGTTAAAACAAAGTACAATAGAGGATCATTTTGTGGAATTAGCAATGTATGAACCGAACTTTTCTATTGGACCATTCGTCTCATATGAAGAAGCACAAAAAGTTTGGCAGGCGTCGGCGCAATATCAAACAAAAAAATTAAAAATATTACATGAAGCTTTAAATGATATGAGTTATTTTCAATTAAGGCTTGTCCTTGCGAAAGGAGAAGTTTAAATGGAACTTGAACAATTATTGCAAAAGCATTTTGGTTATTCATCCTTTCGACCAGGGCAGAAAGAAGTCATTGAAGCTATACTGGAGGAACAAGATGTTATTGCGTTATTACCAACAGGAATGGGGAAATCACTTTGCTATCAGCTCCCAGCCTATACGTTAGAGAAGCCGGTATTAATTGTTTCGCCATTGCTCTCATTAATGCAGGATCAAGTGGAGGAACTGAAACGTTTCGGGGAAAAAAGGGTTGTTGCACTAAATTCCTTTTTAACCGTCACGGAAAAACGCTATGTGCTACATTATTTAGAACAGTATCGCTTTATTTTTACATCACCAGAGATGCTCCTTCAACAGCAGGTACAAGAAAAACTAGCACACATAAAGCTAGGATTAATTGTAGTAGACGAAGCGCATTGTATCTCACAATGGGGATTTGATTTTCGGCCGGATTATTTACGCATAGGTGAATGGTTTTCGAGGGGAAATCGTCCACCAATCTTAGCATTGTCAGCAACAGCAACGAAAAAGGTTGTTCAAGATATTAGGGAGACCCTATCACTTAAGGCTCCATTTGAGTTTATGTATAATGTGGACCGACCAAATATTCATTTAGGTCGCATTGTAGTAGAGGATAAGGCTGATAAATCTAAGTGGCTCATGCAACATATTAAAGAAACGGCAGGCCCAGGTATTTTGTATGTTTCCTCTCGTAAACGTGCGCAACAATACAGCGAGGCCCTTTTACAAGCCGGTATTCGGACTGCTGCATACCATGCGGGCTATGGTGCAGAGGACCGTCAGTTTATCCAACAACAGTTTATAGATGGTGAACTGGATTGGATAGTAGCAACAAATGCTTTCGGCATGGGGATTAACAAACTAGATATACGCCAAGTAATACATGAATCTATGCCTGGCAATATTGCGAATTATATGCAGGAGATTGGACGTGCAGGTCGAGATGGTCATTCTGCGCTTGCCATTTTACTGTATAGTGATGGAGATGAAGAGCAGGCGAAATTTGTTGTGACAGGTGATTTGCCGACACCTCACCATGTTGATCGCTACCAGGAATTACTTAATCAGCAAATCCAGCCAGCACAAATGCTAAAGAATGGCGAGTTGAGTGAGACAGCCTTTCGAGTGTTGGACTACTGGATTCAACAAGAATCTACGGAACAAGTAAAGGCCCGACTAAATCATTTAGCCCTAGAGAAGTACCGTGCAGTGGACGAAATGCTTAAAATCATTCAGACAAAAGACTGTATTCGTGAACATTTAGTCGGGTATTTTGGGCAAAAATTGCAGAAAAGGCCGGAAAACTGTTGTGAAAATTGTGGAATCCATTATGATGAAATCAAGAAAACACGCTTAAAAGAAGATAAGAAAATGGAAATGATGTCATGGGAAAGTCGATTGCAGCAACTTTTAATGGGTATTTAGACTAAAACTGACGGTCATTTACTTTTTTCGTAAAATTCGTCATAATAGAAATGATAGAAAGCGTAGTAAGGTTGGGGGAAAGGCGAATGAATAAAGAAGATTATCGCGATAAAATAGAAGAGCATCGTCAATCATTTGAAGATGAACAAAAAGAGCAGTCTTTATCGAGAGTTTCCAGAATGAATAAAAATGGCAATAAAAACAAAAAGCCAAAAAATTCAAAACGAAAAACACCATTAATGACAATTCTTTTTGTTATTTTTATCCTTATTCCATTAACGATACTCATTTATTTTTGGAAGTTTTATGAACCAGGAAAAACGATTGAACAAGCTGAGAAGGATACAGCAGAACAGGTCGTCGAATTAGATCCTTCAGAAGCATCTGCATCAAATCAAGATAAAAAGGATCAAGACGGTCAGGCTGATAAAAAAGCTCAGGAGCAATCTCAAAAAGATGCAGATAAACTAGCGGCTGAACAAAAGGCCGCGGAAGAAGCGAAAAAAGCGCAAGAGGCTAAGAAGGCTGAAGAAGCGAAAAAAGCCGAAGCAGCTGAAAAAGCCGAAGCAGCAAAACGAGCTGAGGAAGCTAGAATAGCTCAACAACAGGCGGAGGCTGCGAGAAGAGCCGAAGAGGCTAAAAAAGCCGAAGAAGCAAAACAAAATGCTAAAGCAAGTACACATACTGTGAAAGCAAATGAGAACTTATACCGCATTGCATTAAATCATTATGGCGATGGCAGTGAAGCGACATTAGCAAAAATTCGCGCAGCCAATGGCATGTCTTCGAATACTGTCATGGTTGGTCAAGTAATAAAACTACCTTAATGTATAAAATAACAGACAAACGTTCACACCAAAACGTATGTCTGATTTAGCAAAAAGGCGATTCGTTTGTTAAGAAGAATCGCCTTTTTGCTGTCGTAAGGAGAAGTGAGGGAATGCTATATTTAGGGCTATTGCTATTAATAGCTATTGCCTTTCTACTTTATATGTGGAAGGTAGCGCATGAAAACAATGTTTTGCATCACCAGCTAACATTACAGGGTGAGCAGGAGAAGGTACGATTATTTTTTATTTCAGATGTTCATTTGCGTAAAATAAATAAGAAAATGATTGACCGGTTAGAGGGCCATTTTGATGCTGTCATCATTGGTGGGGACTTTGCAGATAGTCGTACACCCATTGCACGAATTCATGAAAATTTACAATTAGTAACTTCTATCGGACCAACCTACTTTGTTTGGGGGAATAATGACAGAGAAGTTGGAGAGGAAAGGCTGAAGGCCATTTTACAAGAGCACCAGGTTCAAATCATCGTTAATGATGCTGTGCTACTTCCCACCAAAAATCGCTTTTGGCTAAGTGCCATTGAAGATACAACGGTGAAGGAATATAGTTTTGAAAAGGCCTTTGCGAAGGTTGGAGAGCAGGATTTGGTTGTTTTTATCGCTCATAATCCAGGTGTTTTTGCCAAAGTTCGTGCAAAGTTCCATGCTGATTTAATGATGGGAGGGCATTTACATGGGGGGCAGATTCGATTTGGTCCCTATGGTGTACATCCAAATGGTTCTTATCGAGAGCGAGATGGTGTCATGACCTTAGTTAGTAATGGCTATGGCACGACATTAGTACCTTTCAGACTAGGTGCTAAGCCGCAATGTCATATTATTGATATTGATATTGATATTGCGAGTAAATAACCAACCAAAATCTGTGAGAAGGCGTATAATAAAAAGATATCATCTATTCTATGATGATGTGAAAGTATGGAGCAGCAAATTGTGCTGGTCCAATTCGATTGGAGTGTCAAGAAATGCAGCAAGCAGATGCAATTATTGTTGGAGGAGGCCCTTGTGGTTTAGCAGCAGCAATAGCTTTGCAAAATATTGGATTACAACCTATTGTGATTGAAAAAGGAAATATCGTAAATGCTATTTATCATTATCCAACACATCAAACATTTTTTAGTACAAGTGAGCGTTTAGCAATTGGTGACGTACCCTTTATTATTGAAGGACGTAAACCAAAACGCAACCAAGCATTGGTCTACTATCGTGAAGTTGTCCGTTTAAAAAATATACAGGTTAATCGCTTTGAAAAAGTACAAAGTGTTGTGAAAAATAAGGATATGTTTACGGTTACTTCCGATAAAGATACGTATGAAACGCCGTATGTTGTCATTGCAACGGGTTACTATGATCACCCAAATTATTTAAATATCCAAGGCGAACAGTTACCGAAAGTATTCCATTATTTTAAAGAGGGTCATGAATTTTTCGATACAGATGTTCTAGTTATTGGTGGTAAAAATTCAGCTGTGGATGCAGCTTTAGAATTGAATAAAGCGGGTGCCCGAGTAACGGTTGCCTATCGAGGAAGTGAATATTCTTCAAGCATCAAACCTTGGGTATTACCTGAATTTGAAGGGGTAGTTAAAACAGGGGAAGTTGCTATGCATTTTAATACGAATGTGTTAGAAATTCGCGAGCATGAGGTTGTTTTAGAAATAGATGGTCAAGAGCAAATAATCAAAAATGATTTTGTTTTTGCCATGACTGGCTATCATCCAGATCACTCCTTTATTAAAGCAATGGGAGTAGAAATTGATGAAGAAACAGGGCGTCCTTATGTTACCCCAGAAACGATGGAGACTAATATCGAAGGATTATTTATTGCGGGCGTCATTGCAGCTGGGAATAATGCAAATGAAATTTTTATCGAAAATGGGCGTTTTCACGGAGAATGTATCGCTCAAATTATCGAGCAAAGAAGAAAATAATGAAATGGGCTGTATAGGCAATGTAGCTTATACAGCCTTTTTAGCAAGGAGGGCCTTTTTTGTTTGGGTGGTACTGGCTATTCAGTTATATAATAGGAAACTTTATGACGGCCTATTTCGTTGGAAAGATATATAAGGTTAATTTACAGCAAGAGCGCAGTAAAAACTTAGGTGCTCGAAATGCAGGAAGTGTTATTGGAAAAGCGGCCTTTATTTGGACTTTGCTCGGGGATTCACTGAAAGGTGTGCTAGTAGTCGGATTAGGCCATCTGTGGCATTTGGATGAATGGATCATTATTGGGGGTGCTGCATGGGTTATTGTGGGGCATCTATTTCCTATTTGGTTGAAATTTAATGGGGGAAAAGGTGTGGCTACTTTTATTGGTGTAGGTCTCGCTCTATCTCCGAGCCTATTTTTTTGGATGATTATAGGAACTGCGTTTGTGATGGTTTTTACAAGAAGTTTGACACTTGGCATGGTCGGGGGCTTTATATTCTATGTCGGTGCAATCATTCTTGCAGGGAAACTAGAGCTCTATAGTCTGTTAGTCTTAGCCATTGTATGTATGCTCATCAAGCATAGGTCTAATATTCAGGAGTCGTTGACAAGAGGGAAGTGAAGAGATGTATTGGTGTAAAATTGCACAAACGAATGAGGAATTTGAGGCCATTGCCCAACTGAATTATGAGACTTTTGTAGAAGAAATTCCACAGCATAAACCAAATGCGACAAGAAAAAAAGTTGACCGATTTCATCAACAGAATACGTATGTTGTCGTGTACAAGGAAACAGAACTAATTGGAATGTTGGCATTTAGAGATCAAAGACCATTTTCCATAGATGAAAAAATTGGTAAGGTTGAACAGTTTTTAGAGAAGGAAAATTGTGCTAAGCTATGTGAAATTCGCTTGCTTGCAGTAAAAAGAGGTTATCGGACAGGGCGTGTACTTCTAAAACTTACACAGGCCTTAAACACATTTGCCTACGAAAAAGGCTATACAGCGGCAGTGATTTCAGGTACAACTCGTGAAGAAAAGCTCTACCGACAAATGGGTTTTAGACAGTTTGCGCCAGCGGTAGGGGAAAAGGAAGCATTATTTTTACCGATGGTGCTTACTAGACATGAATTTGAGCAGTCACTACAACATAGACTATCTGCGGACCATTTTACTTTTTATCCAGGGCCTGTAAAGCAATTAGAGCAAATTGGTTATACAGATTTATCACACCGTTCATTACCATTTTATGCACTCTATGAACGTGTACAAAAAAAGTTACTGCATTTATCGAAAGCAAATCATGTTGGCATCATCGTTGGTACAGGGACGTTGGCAAATGAAGTGATGCTTGCGCAACTAAAGGAACAACAAGTTGGAAAAGGACTAATCTTAACAAATGGAGAATTTGGTGAACGTTTAAGAAAGCAAGCTATTCGTTGGTCATTACAATTTGATGTGGTAAGAAAAGACTGGGGGACAGCGTTTGATTTCGATGAAGTGGCGTCGCTGTTAGCAACAGGTTCTTATCAATGGATGCTAGCAGTACATGGCGAGACTTCTACAGGGACTTGTAATGATTTAGAAAGTCTTAGTAAGCTCGCCAAACACTATCAGGTAAAGCTGTGCATAGATAGTATCAGCACGTTCGGGGCCATGCCATTTTCTTTACAAGACTGCTATTTAGCAACTGCCGTGAGTGGTAAAGCTATAGGTGCATTAAGTGGGCTAGCTTTTGTTTTCTCTCAATCACTTGCACCATCATCTGCCACGCTTCCTACTTACCTAGATTTAGCTAATTATCAGCAAGGAGCCATACCATTTACGCTCCCAGCAGTGTTACTTGGCAATGTTGATAGGTCATTGCAAGCCTATCCAGAAAGGTATGAGCAACTACAGCAACGCTTTAAGGCATTGCTGAAGCTACCGATCATGCAGTATCAATATTCAACAGTTCAATATCCAATGTTGGTAACTGTTCAACTGCCGAGCACCTTTTCAAACTTACACATTGATTTAGCATTAAATGGACTATTCGTGCATGGTGATAGCCATTATTTACGTCAAAAGGGATTCCTCCAATTTTCGGTTATTCAACCAGATTTCGATGAAGCCCTCCAACGACTTGGCGAAATATTGAGCTACTATGAAAAGGTCATAAAGACAGAGACGTTGACTTTACAGGAAAAAGTCCTTTAAATTTAACGGAGAGCCTGTAGTATTAAGTCCAATTAATAATTTTAAACGTGCCTTTTGACCATTAATCCCTGTGGCAAAAATTGCGCCCAAATCTTCTAGCATTTTACCGCCACCAACATAACCATAAACACCCTCTGCAATACCATTGAAGCAGCGGGAAACAAGTATAACAGGAATGTCTCGCTGTATAAGGCTTTCAATGCCCTTTACAACAGATGGTGGGACATTTCCTTGTCCTAAGCCTTCAAGCACAACACCATCATATTTACAAGCAAGCACAACATCAAGTAAATCTTCTTCCATACCGGCATAAACCTTTAACATTGCTACACGCTTTGATAAATTATCAACTTCTACATATTGTCTACGAATAGGTGCATGATGGAATAAGATACGTGATTTTGTAATCAATCCAATCGGTCCATACTGAGGGGATTGAAAAGTATTTACTGAACTTGTGCTTGTTTTTGTTGTATTAACCGCAAGATGAACTTCATCATTCATCACAACCAATACTCCTTTGTCACGAGCTTCATCATCAACAGCTACACGAACTGCCTCCACTAAATTATAAATGCCATCTGCCCCTAGTTCGTTAGATGAACGCATTGCACCTGTTAGCACGATCGGAATGGCTAAATTTGTTGTTAGCTCTAAGAAATAAGCAGTTTCTTCCAAAGTGTCAGTGCCGTGTGTAATGACAACTCCATCGATTTGCTGTGACATAATTTGTTCCATCATGACATGGCGTAATTGCAGCATTTCTTTCGGTGTAATATGAGGAGATGGAAGATTAAAAGCTTCTATTTCAATGATGTCTGCAAGGGATGCCAGTTTATTACTTTCCTTCATGAGTGGATTTTCTATATTTGGCATGACCGCTCCTTCAGCACTCATGGCCATGGAGATTGTGCCGCCTGTATGAATTAATAAAATTGTCTTTTTCATAAAAAATAAAATCTCCTTTTAAAAAGTTTTTTTGTCATTACATGGTATAATAATAGCAGTCTATTGTTGAAAGGAGCCGGCATCATGATCATTTTATTATCTGCTGCCATTGCTCCCGGTCTAGCGCTTTTTAGTTATTTCTATTTGCGCAATCAGATGGCTACGGAGCCAAGAAGAACTTTACTACAAACGTTTTTATACGGTGCATTCTTAACGTTCCCTATCATGTTTTTACAGTATGTATTAACAGAGGAAGGGGTATTTCGATATCTTTATCTTCAAGACGTCCTTTTTTCTAGTGTTATTGAAGAGTTTTTTAAATGGTTTGTTCTATTAATTGCCATTTACAATCATATAGAATTTGATGACCCTTATGATGGTATATTGTATGGTGCCAGCATATCACTTGGTTTTGCGACAATTGAAAATGTCCTTTATTTACTTTCTTTTGGCTTGGACACGGCATTCATGCGAGCCTTATTACCAGTCTCAAGTCACGCATTGTTCGGTGTCGTCATGGGCTATTACTATGGACGTGCTAAGTTTTCGAAGCTTGTAAAGACAAAAGAAATGATTGCAATGGCGCTTTGTGCACCTGTTGTACTTCACATTCTATACAATACAATATTATCATTCAAAGGTCACTGGGTTTATTTAATGATTCCTTTTATGTTGTTTTTATGGTGGTTTGGCTTGCGAAAAGTAAAGCTTGCCCATTACCATCTAGTTCAACATTTGCATATGCAAAAGAAAATTTAAAGCGTAGAAATCGTCAAAGATTTCTACGCTTTATTTCTTTATTAGCATGTATAAATTACTTCTTTTGTTTCAAGCTATAAAAAAAAGGAGTGATAAAAGTGCGTTTAGTCAGCATACTTTTTGCTTTGATATTAGGAATTAGTATAATTGCGATTCCTCAAAATGATGCAATAGCTTTTAGTGACCAGCAAATTACTCGTGGTGCCTACGGAGATGATGTCATTGAATTGCAATCCAGATTACAATACTTAGGTTTTTATAAGAGTAAAATCGATGGCAAATTTGGCTATAACACATACTGGGCTTTACGTAATTTCCAAGAGAAATATGGTTTACCAGTAGACGGGATTGCTGGCGCAAAAACAAAGAAAGCGTTAGCAGGCTACTCTGATTATGATGAAAAATGGGTAAAAGCACAATTAAATGCGGGTAATCAATTTACTTATTATGGTGGCAAGCCACTTGATCAGCAGGTACAAAAAGGTACTGGTGGCGGTAATAGTAGTGGGAGCAGCAATAATAATGGAACTCAAACGCAAGTCCCACCAAAATATACAGAACGTGATTTGCAGTTAATGGCGAATGCTGTATATGGAGAGGCTAGGGGAGAACCGTATGAGGGGCAAGTAGCAGTAGCAGCTGTTATTTTAAATCGTTTAGAAAGCCCCGATTTCCCTAATACAATTTCAGGTATTATATTCCAACCACTAGCTTTTACAGCAGTAGCTGATGGACAAATTTGGTTAGAACCTAATGAACGAGCAAAAGAAGCCGTTATTGATGCAATGAACGGCTGGGATCCATCTGAAAATGCGTTATATTATTTCAATCCAAAAACAGCAACAAGTAAATGGATTTGGTCACGTCCACAAATTAAACAAATAGGAGAGCATATTTTCTGTTCATAGAAAGGAGGAACATCGATGAAAACTTGGCTCGTGGTCTTAACGATTGCTGTTATTGGGTTAGGGGCATACAGCATAGATTTACATGGCGATAAAGAAGATTTACAACGTACCGTACTAGCGCAATATACAGATAAGTTAACAGATGCATCTGAAAAACTATCCCATCTCCAGCGGGCTGTATCACAATCCCTCTTGTTTCAAGACGAGCAGGCGATTCACAGTGAACTAGACTCGGTTTGGCGCTTAAGCTCAGAAGTTCGTTCTTCCATTGCTAATATCCCGATTGGACAAGAACTATCGAATGAATGGATGAATTATTTAGGAAGACTTGGCGATGAAGCAAAAAGAACAGCAAAAACAGGTGATTATGAGGCTTGGCGTGATAAGATGCCGCAGGTCTCCGCAAATTTACAATCCCTTTCTGATGATTGGACAGCTGCAACAGTTGATTTTTATAAGCATGATGGAAAAATGGATGTTTGGCTACAGCAAGTTGATAATAAAAATCCAAACACAAAATTTGATACTGTAAAAGATACGTTAAAGGGTTACGGAGAAAAGGATTTCCCGCTAACACTATCAGAATCTGATTGGCAGAAGAAAATCGAGTTAAAAGCATTGCAGGATGCTGTGATTACCGAAAAAGAAGCGTTAGAAAAAGTCAAATATTTATTCCCTGCCATTAAAGACGCAACATTTACGGTCACTAAAAGTAGTGACACCGCACCGTATCCTTTCTATCACATTCAATTCCATCAAGGGATACGTTTAGGCTATGTAGATTTGACGGAAAAGGGAGGACATTTACTGTCCTATTTAGTAGAACGTCCTGTTGATGAAGCAAAGCTCTCACAAGAGGAAATCCTCAAAAAAGCTCAGGAATATGTGAAGAAACTAGGCATGAAAGATGTGGCTTATGTGGAATCACGAGAAAATCATCAAGCATGGCATGTGACATTTGCCCGTGTACATCCAGGGGACAATGCGTTAATTTATGCGGATGGTGTTCAATTAAAAGTAGCGAAAGATACAGGTGAGCTGTTAGGTGCGAATGCAATGGAGTATATTCAAGAAGAGAATATTAAACCACAAACAGCGAAACCTATTGATTGGAAAACATTCTTCCAAGACGATATTCAAGTACAAGAGGTAAAAAATATTTATACAGATAATGGCCAATTTGAACAGCGACTTTGCTATGAGGTCATTGCATTACGTGACGGAAATACTCAGGAAACATTTAGAATTGTTATTGATGCGGAAAACCACAATGTATTAAAAGTGGAATATCTAACTTAATAATAAGAAAATACTACCAATTTTTATAGCCAAAATAAACTTCTCATGAGATAATTAAACCATATTTTTCGTACGAGGAGATGCTCATGGAAATAAAAATTGGTACACATTTACAACTTGAACCTACGTATACAGAGCAAGTGGAGAAATTCCGCTGTAAAGTTGTAGAGCAACAAGATCATATTCTTTATATTGATTATCCAATAAATATGGCAACGAAGAAAACAGCATTTTTAATAGATGGCTCAGAATTTAGAGCAACCTTTCGTACCGAGGATAAACAATCCTTTGCTTTTAATACAGAAGTAATTGGGCGTAAAGCAGGCAATATACCAATGATTATGTTGCATTGTCCAAAGCCCGAGGAATTTATAAAAATTCAACGACGAGAGTATGTTCGTGTTGAAACGCCAGTGGACGTTGCTATTCAGTTCAACGATTACAAGTATCAACTTGTGACTGTTGATATTAGTGCTGGAGGCTTGGCACTCATCTTGAAGGGAGAAGTAGCTTTCAATGATGGTGATGAGATAAAATTAACGATTGTATTACCTTTTGCGAATGGAGATGTCAAATACGTCATTACGGATGCAACAGTCGTGCGCATTTTTGAAAAAGACGATAAACGCATTGCGACCATTCAGCTAACGGATACAGATGATGTCGATCAACAGCATATTGTACGTTTTTGCTTTGAACGCCAATTAGTCAATCGTCGTAAAGAAGTGAATCCTTTCAATGTTTAATTTCCTTCATAATATTTTTACAAAGCCCTCTCCTAGCAGAGGGCTTTTTTGGGGTTATATGTTACAATATGAGGTGAAGAAAGTAGGGAAGAATAATGAAGAAAAACATTCAAATTGCGATAGACGGGCCTGCAGGTGCTGGTAAAAGTACAATAGCCAAAATAGTTGCTGAAGCACTTGGTTTTACTTATATCGATACAGGTGCCATGTACCGAGCAGTTACGTATAAAGCGATGCAACAAAACATACATTTAGATGATGAAGCAAAATTAGCAGAGATGTTAATGACTAGCACAATTGAATTAAAGCCATCTCCACAGGGCCAGCTTGTTTTTTTAGATGGTCGCAATGTATCGGCTGAAATTCGTTCAAATGAAGTTACTTCCTCTGTTTCTCAAGTAGCTGCCCATGCAAATGTTCGAGAGCTATTAGTTGCTCAACAACAAAAGCTTGCAGCTAATGGCGGTGTTGTCATGGATGGACGTGATATTGCTACACATGTTTTAAAGGATGCAGAGCTAAAGATTTTTATGTCTGCAACAGTAGAAGAACGTGCAAGAAGACGATTAATCGATAATCAAAAAAGAGGGATTGATTCTTCTCTTGAAAAACTTCAGGAAGAAATTGCGCTACGTGATAAAAAAGATAGTGAGCGTGAAGCATCGCCACTTATTCAAGCTGAAGATGCAATATTTTTAGATACAACAGCATTGTCCATTGATGATGCAGCACAAGCTATTTTAAAATTAGCAGAAGAAAAAATGCTATAAATCCTAAAATTTCAGACATTTTTTGAATTTAAAGGATTTATTTTTGTCTTTGTCTTCAATATCGAATAAAATAGTAAGGGAAGATGCGAAGGAGGGTTACATATGTCTGAAGAAATGAACTATGCAGAACAAACGTTTAACGAGGGTGATATCGTCAAAGGTATTGCAGCACAAGTTGATGAAAAGGCAGTATCTGTATCAATTCCAGGTGCACCGTTTGATGGTATTGTACCGATTAGTGAATTATCAAGCTTACACATTGAGAAAGCGTCTGATGTCATCTCTGTTGGGGATGAGTTAGAGTTGATGATTACAAAGGTAGAAGAAGAGAACTTTGTCCTATCAAAACGTAAAGTGGATGCTTTAAAAGCATGGGATACACTAGAGCAACAATTTGCCGCAGAGGAAATTTTCGAAGCGGAAGTAAAAGATATTGTTAAAGGTGGTCTTGTCGTAGATTTAGGTGTACGTGGCTTTGTACCAGCATCACTTGTAGAAGACTACTTTGTCGATAATTTTGAAGGCTATAAAGGAAAAACGTTAAGCTTTAAAATTGTTGAGCTTGATAAAGAAAAAAATCGCCTAATCTTATCTCATCGTGCAGTAGTTGAAGCAGAAAAAGCTTCACAGAAGAAAAATGTCATTAATCAAATTAAAGCTGGCGATGTATTAGACGGTAAAGTACAGCGATTGGCTTCATTTGGTGCATTCATCGACCTTGGTGGTATTGATGGGCTTGTTCATATTTCGCAAGTATCACATGAGCATGTGAGCGATGTGAGTGAGGTTTTAGCTGAAGGACAAGATGTAACAGTGAAAGTTCTTTCGGTGGACCCAGAAAATGAACGCATTTCATTATCCATCAAAGAAACAATTCCGGGACCTTGGTCAAATATCGAAGAACGCGCAGCTAAAGGCACGATTTTAGATGGCCGAGTAAAACGTCTAACTTCATTTGGTGCATTTGTAGAAGTATTCCCTGGTGTTGAAGGCTTAGTGCATATCTCTCAAATCGCCCATAAGCATATCAACACGCCACATGAAGCGTTAAAAGAGGGACAAGAAGTACAAGTAAAAGTACTTGATGTCAATGCAGAAGAAGGACGCTTAGCGCTGAGCATTAAAGAATTACTAGAAAATCCAGAAGCAGAAGAAGTGATTGACTACGAATTACCAGAAGAAAACACAGGCTTCTCATTTGGTGATGTAATTGGCGATCAATTAAAAAACTTTAAATAAAGTGCGGGGCGAGGATGCAAACATGCATCCTCGCTTTTTTGTTGGGGTGGAGGATAGAGCTTCTTAAATGATGGATAGAATTCATAAAGTAGTGGAAATAACTTAAAGTAGCGGATAGAACTTCAAAGTGGAGGATAGAACTTGAAAAGTAGTGGATAGAGCATTCAAAGTGACGGATAGAACCCGTAAAGTGACGGATAAAACTTAAAGTAGCGGATAGAACCTTCAAAGTGGTGGATAGAACCCAAAAAGTAGTGAATACAATCCATAAAGTGAAGGATAAAACTTAAAGTAGTGGATAGAACCTTCAAAGTGGCGGATAGAACTAATAAAGTGAAGGATAGAACTTAAAGTAGCAGATAGAACCTTTAAAATGGAGGATAGAACCCAAAAAGTAGTGTATAAAGTCCTCAGAGTGGCGGATAGAACTATTAAAGTGTTGGATAGAACTTAAAGTAGCAGATAGAACCTTCAAAATGGAGGATAGAACCCAAAAAGTAGTGGATACAATCCATAAAGTGAAGGATAAAACTTAAAGTAGCTGATAGAACCTTCAAAGTGGTGGATAGAACTTGAAAAGTAGTGGATAGAGCCTTCAAAGTGACGGATAGAACCCGTAAAGTGACGGATAGAACTTAAAGTAGTGGATAGAGCCCTCAAAGTGGCGGATAGAACTAATAAAGTGAAGGATAGAACTTAAAGTAGTAGATAGAACATTCAAAATGGAGGATAGAACCCAAAAAGTAGTGGATACAATCCATAAAGTGAAGGATAAAACTTAAAGTAGTGGATAGAACCTTCAAAATGGAGGATAGAACCCAAAAAGTAGTGGATACAATCCATAAAGTGAAGGATAAAACTTAAAGTAGTGGATAGAACCTTCAAAGTGGTGGATAGAACTTGAAAAGTGTTGGATAGAACTTGAAAAGTAGTGGATAGAGCCCTCAAAGTGGCGGATAGAACTTAAAGTAGTGGATAGAGCCCTCAAAGTGGCGGATAGAACTTAAAGTAGTGGATAGCCCTCAAAGTGGTGGATAGAACCCCTAAAGTGTTGGATAAAGCCCCAAAATTGAAGGATAGAATCCATAAAGTACAGGATAGAATCAAAATACCTATAACCCCATTAAAGTACTGCTTAGACTCTTAAAAATAAATCCCGAGAGTGATGATTGCCATACATAGCGTTCTACTTTATGGATATGATATGATATAATGGCATTTTTCGTGTATAATAGCGAAAGACAAGAAGTTGGAAGGATGAAGTACAGATGACGAAACCAGTAGTAGCCATCGTAGGTCGTCCGAACGTAGGTAAGTCGACGATTTTTAACCGTATCGTTGGAGAGCGTGTTTCTATTGTGGAGGATATCCCAGGCGTAACACGTGACCGTATTTATAGTTCGGCAGAGTGGTTAACACACGATTTTAATATTATTGATACAGGTGGCATTGAAATAGGGGACGAGCCGTTTTTAGAACAAATTCGTCAACAAGCTGAAATTGCCATTGATGAAGCGGATGTTATTATTTTCATGACAAATGGTCGTGAGGGAGTAACGGCAGCAGATGAGCAAGTTGCTAAAATTTTATACAAAACAAAAAAACCAGTCGTATTAGCGGTCAATAAAATTGATAACCCCGATATGCGTGAAATGATTTATGACTTTTATGCACTTGGCTTTGGGGAGCCTTGGCCAATTTCAGGGTCACACGGCTTAGGCTTAGGGGATTTATTGGACGAATGTGCGAAACATTTCCCGAAAGAGGATGAAGAGCAATATGGCGATGATGTGATTAAATTCTCTTTAATTGGTCGTCCGAATGTTGGGAAATCCTCTTTAGTCAATGCATTCTTAGGGCAAGAACGTGTTATTGTAAGTAATATTGCTGGGACAACACGTGATGCGATCGATACGCCTTATGAATATGAGGGTCAGGAATATGTCATTATTGATACAGCTGGTATGCGTAAAAAAGGGAAGATCTATGAAACAACTGAGAAATACTCTGTTTTACGTGCTCTACGCGCCATTGAACGCTCAGATGTTGTTTTAGTGGTACTGAATGCAGAAGAAGGCATTCAGGAGCAAGATAAGAAAATTGCTGGCTATGCGCACGAGGCTGGAAAAGCTGTTGTGATCGTCGTGAATAAATGGGATGCGATTGAAAAAGACGAGAAAACGATGAATGTCTTTACACAGCAAATTCGTGAGCATTTCCTATTCTTAGACTACGCACCTATTATTTTCGTATCAGCCAATACGAAACAGCGTGTACATCAAATTTTACCGATTATTCAACGTGTAAGTGAGAATCATGCGATGCGTATCCAGTCATCTATTTTAAACGAAGTAATTGAGGATTCAGTGGCGCGTAATCCTGCGCCAACTGATAAAGGTCGTCGTTTACGTATTTACTATGCTACTCAGGTTGCGATTAAGCCGCCAACATTTGTTGTATTTGTGAATGAACCAGAGCTTATGCACTTCTCATATGAACGGTTCTTAGAAAACCGAATTCGCGAAACATTTGATTTTGAAGGGACACCAATACGTTTAATTACACGTGCTCGTGCTTAAATGAAATAGCGGTACACTATAATACGCCAACCTGACAGAATTGTTGGGTGGCGTCTTTTTACAAAAAAGAGCGTATGATAGACAACCCAGCAAAGGGAGGATTTTTAATGGAAAAAGTTTGTGTGTTAGGGGCAGGCTCATGGGGTACTGCACTTGCAATGGTACTAGCGGAAAATGGACATGATACGCTTGTATGGACACATAGAGCTGAACAGGCAGAGGAAATCAATAACCTGCATACGAATAAAAAATATTTACCTGAAACCGTTCTGCCAGCAAATTTACATGCGACAAGTGATATTGCAAAGGCGGCTATGCATGCAGAGACTATTGTTGTGGCTGTCCCAACAAAAGCTATTCGAGAAGTTTGCGAGAAATTGACGGTTGAATTAACTAGGAAAGTGTTGTTCGTCCATGTCTCTAAAGGGATTGAGCCGGATTCTTTAAAACGGATTTCTGAAATTTTAGCTGAGAGTTTGCCAGCTGAGTATGTGGAAGAGATTGTCGTTCTTTCAGGCCCAAGTCATGCGGAGGAAGTGGTATTACACCACCCTACAACGGTAACTGCTGCATGTGCCAATATAGATGCAGCAGAAAAGGTACAGGATTTATTTATGAATCAATTTTTCCGTGTCTACACAAATGAGGATGTCATTGGAGTAGAGATTGGAGGAGCATTGAAAAACGTTATCGCTTTAGCAGCTGGTATTACAGATGGCTTAAATTATGGAGATAATGCAAAGGCTGCACTCATTACACGAGGTCTTGCAGAGATTTCACGTTTAGGTGTAAAAATGGGTGGTAATCCATTTACGTTCTCGGGGCTAACTGGTATGGGCGACTTAATAGTAACTTGTACAAGTGTTCACTCTCGAAATTGGCGTGCAGGGAATCTGCTAGGGCAAGGGATGAAGCTACCGGAAGTTCTGGATCAAATGGGTATGGTTGTAGAGGGTGTACGTACCACAAAGGCAGCCTATCAATTAGCAGAAAAGTATGGTGTAGCCATGCCGATTTCCACAGAGCTTTATAGTGTGCTATTTAATGATGTTGAACCAAAAGTGGCGGTTGATGCATTAATGATGCGTATGAAAAAACGAGAAATAGATGATATGAAACATTAATGACAATTTTTTGATTAACTTTGTCATAAAATGGACATAAATGAGGTGTCTCAACGAAACTGTTGTGACGCCTTATTGTGTGCTATTAATTGAATAGTGTAAGCAGCATAAAAGAGTTGTCCATTTCTTGATCGTTATGGGACAACTATTTCTTTTTAGCAGAGGCACATAGTATAATATACTTTGATTGTGTCTTGACATTGAAAGAAAGGTGGTTATTTGAAATGGGCCCGTTAGCTCATATGCCTGCACTAGATGTAATGTGGGTATCATTTTATTGCATCGCATTTATGATTATATCAGTCGGTTTAATTTATTTAGCTCGAAATAAAATTTCAAATGTATTTTTACGAACAATCGTAAATTTATGTGCATACATACTGTTTGGACTTGGCACATTTTTAATGGTACTAGTAGTTGCCACATGGCCAGCATAAAAATTTAATGAGGTGTCAGTAACATGAAAAAACTAAGTTCTTTTCTGTTGGTATTTGCAACCGCCATACTATTAGTAGGATGTGCGTACCCAGAAGACGAAAAAAGAGCAAAGGTCACGCCTGATGTCGACCAACTAGCTGCAGTTCAACGTGCTGTGAACGAATATCGTGAAGCAACTGGTGGGCTAGTACCGATTAAAAATAGTGAATTAGATACAGACATTTATATCAAATACTTGATCGATTTTCAAAAGCTTATGCCGAAGTATTTGACGACGATTCCTGGAAATGCCTATGAAAAAGGCGGGATATATCAATATATTATTTGGGATCCTGAACATGAAGCGACAGTCAAATTAGTAGATTTAAATGCGGCAGAGCGGATTCGTGAAATAGGCATTCGCAAATTATCTACACAATATTTACCGATAAAAGGTTCTTCATCTGACAATGTTTATCAAATTAATTATAAAGATTTAGGCTATAAAACAGATGTGACGGTGAAAAGTCCTTATTCTGGCGTCGAACTACCACTTTTTATGACGGGTGACGGTGAATTGCACGTAGATTATTCTGTGGATTTAGGGCAGCTTTTAAAAGAGGACAAGCCTGATGTGAAGCCTGGTGATGATATTCGCCAGCTACTAGTGGACAAATATCCCGTAGTGCCTGCTTATTCTATTCCTTATACTGTCGATAACAATGGGGAACCAGTTTATGATATGGAAACCTATAATGCAGATGTTCAAAAGGCCAAAGAGAGACAAAAACAAGAGGCAGAAGCTGCTGAAAAAAAAGAACAATAAGAAACAGGCTCCTTACATTTGTGAGGGGCTTTTTCATATTTGTCTACAAGCTTGCATATAGTGAAAAAGCGTAGATAAAGGAGGCAGAAACCTTGAGTGAAGCAGTATTTAGAGAAATTGCAGAGCGCACAAATGGCGATGTTTATATTGGTGTTGTCGGTCCAGTACGTGTAGGTAAATCAACATTTGTAAAAAAGGTAATGGAATCAGTCGTGTTACCAAACATTCTGGATGAGACGGAAAGAATGCGAGCACAAGATGAGTTGCCACAAAGTTCACCGGGGCCAGTCATTATGACTGCTGAGCCGAAGTTTGTGCCTGCCCAAGCAACACGTATTGTGGTCGGTGATGATGAGATGCCATTCCAAATCCGTTTGGCAGATTGCGTTGGTTATATTATCGAAGGAACGAAAGGCTATGAGGATGAAAATGGACCAAAATATGTTCATACTCCTTGGCATACAGAGCCGATTCCATTCCAGGAAGCAGCTAAAATTGGCACAGATAAGGTAATTCGTGATCATGCAAATATCGGTATTGTCGTAACCACTGATGGTACTGTGAACGGGATTAGCCGCCGTGCCGCAGAGAAGGCAGAGGAAGAAATTGTTGAGCAATTAAAAGAAATCGGCAAGCCTTTTGTGATTTTACTCAATTGCCAAATGCCAGCGAGAGAAGAAACGGTTCAGCTTCGCAATGAATTGTTTGAACGTTATAATGTACCTGTTATTGCTATGTCTATTGATCAAATGAGAGAAACAGATATTCAATATATTTTACAAGAAGCTTTATTTGAATTTCCGATTCGTACAATTGAGGTAGAAAAGCCAGATTGGCTGGATGTATTAGATGCCACGCATCCGTTGAATGTTGCGTTGATTGATTCAATGGAGGAAGTACTTTCGTCTGTGATGAAAATTAGAGACGTACAACAGGCATCAGATGCTTTTAAAGCGATTGATTTTATTGATCAAAGTGAAGTAGTTCATGTTGATGCAGGTGTTGGAACGGCTGTGATTCGTGTATCCTTACAGGGTGAATTATACAAATCGGTGTGTAATGAATGGCTAGAAGAACCGATTGAAACCAAAAAAGATTGGCTGCTCTTTATTAAAGAGGCTGCGGAGGCAAAAGAAGCACAAAAACGCTTTAAGAGTGCAATCCATGATGCGGATACGACAGGCTACGGCGTGACATTACCAATGATGCAGGAATTTGAGCCGACAGCACCAGAGCTCATTAAGCAAAATAATTTCTTTGGCGTTCGAATGAAGGCAAAAGCACCATCTTACCATATTATTCGAGTAGATATGGAATCAGAATTCGCACCGTTGATCGGCTCAGAGTTCCACAGTCAGCAACTACTTAAAGACTTAAATCATGCTTATTTACATGATCGTGAGGCATTATGGAATACGCAACTATTTGGAACTCCGTTACATGAAGTATTAAAAGAGGGTATACGCTATAAAATGGATGCTGTACCACCTACTGCCAAAAAACGGATGCGACAAACAATTGAACGAATGGTTAACGAAGGTGATAGAGGTTTAGTAACATTTATTTTATAGTAATAAAATTGAAAAAATGTGTGAAAAATAGGTGTAGGGCTTTTCGTTTTTAAGCGAAAAGTCCTTTTATTTTTGTTTTTTGGGTGAAAATCTAATTTTTTGGTTATAATCATGTATGAATACAGTTGCGTAGCGGTTTTCTATGTGTTACTCTTTTTACAGAATTGGTTCATGACCCTTTGAGAGGAGGTGAATGGTGTGAATAAAACAGAATTAGTAAACTCTGTTGCTGAAGCTGCAGGTCTTTCTAAAAAAGACGCTTCTAAAGCAGTTGAAGCTGTATTTGATACAATTCAAGATGCTCTTGCAAAGGGTGACAAAGTACAATTAATTGGTTTTGGTAACTTTGAAGTACGTGAACGTGCGGCTCGTAAAGGTCGTAACCCACAAACTGGTAAAGAAATCGAAATCGCTGCTAGCAAGGTGCCTGCTTTCAAACCAGGTAAAGCGCTTAAAGACGCGGTAAAATAATACACGTCTAGTAGTTACATAGAGCAGTCTTCATGTTAACGAACATGAAGGCTGCTCTTTTTAACTTTTTACATAAGAATTCTACGAGGATTTACTACTCTAAAGGCAATTTTTTTATGAAACAGGTAAGTCATTTTGCGCTAACCATTTGGATGTGCTACGATGCATAGGGAAATGTGTAATGTTTTGATACGCAGGAGGTTTTTTCGGATGTCGAATATTGATTTATTAAAAATAGAAGAAGCAGTAAAAATGATTTTAGAAGCGGTAGGTGAAGACGTAAATCGCGAAGGTTTATTGGATACACCGAAACGTGTAGCTAAAATGTATGCCGAAATGTTTAGCGGCTTGCATGAGGATGCTAAAGATTACTTTAAAACGGTATTTCATGAGGATCATGAAGAATTAGTCCTTGTAAAAGATATTCCTTTTTATTCAATGTGTGAGCATCATCTAGTGCCTTTCTATGGCAAGGCACATGTTGCATACATACCAAATGACGGAGTTGTTGCTGGGCTTAGTAAATTAGGACGTGCCGTTGAAACCATTGCTCGACGTCCACAATTACAAGAGCGTATTACGTCTTCTGTAGCCGAGACGATTATGGAGATGCTTGCACCAAAAGGAGTCTATGTTGTCATTGAGGCTGAGCATATGTGTATGACGATGCGAGGACTAAAAAAACCAGGTTCTAAAACGGTAACTTCGGTTGCTCGGGGTATTTATGAGGAAGATGAAGTAAAACGAAGAGAAGTGCTATCATTTATCCAAATGTCTTAAATTACATGTCTAATTATGTTATGATGTACTAAGAATTTGTCGGATTTAAGGAGTGTACAAAGATGTCACAAGATTATATTGTAATTCAAGCAGAAGAAGATGGTGTACATGTCATTGGATTAACACGTGGAACAGATACAAAATTCCATCATTCAGAAAAATTAGATGCCGGCGAAGTAATGATAGCTCAATTCACAGAACACACGTCTGCCATGAAAATTCGTGGTAAAGCACAAATTCATACAGCACATGGTGTGATCCATAGTGAAGCGAAAAAATAATAAAAATAGTTACTAACATTGTTATTATAAAGAATTTTTTGAGTAAGTCTGAAAAATTCCGATTACAGTGACACCTTGGTAACTGATTTGTACAATAAGCACATATAAAAGCACTAGATGTGAAAAACTGAGTATAGATCTTAAGGGCAGTTAGCATTCCTTCAGCCATTTGTGGGAAAGCTTTACTGCCTGTCGTTTGAAAGAAGCAAAAATTTTTTATTCCGCATCGTTGCGTATGCTATAATGATTCAGTAAGTAAGCGTTATGCCTTAGATAGGACTAGCGTATCTGAAAGTGAAATGGAGTAAGGTCTATGAATGCAACATACATTCAAAATTCAATTGCACAGTTAAAAACAGAGATTTTCATGGATGTTCGTCATAGAACTTTGCAAAAATACACAGGGGTACCTGTGATAGATGAAAATCAATTGTTTTATTTGTTAATCCCGTTTTTGAATGGTGAGGAGTGGCAACAAGAACAACAAGAGGCTGCAATTACTGTTGGCATTGTATACGCGGCATTAGCGGCTCACGATCATATAAAAGAATTAGATGCAACATCAAAAGAACAGCAGCTTACCGTTTTAGCTGGAGATTTTTATAGTGGTCGTTATTATGAACTATTAGCAATGTCAGGGAATGTTGCTTTGATTCGTAGTTTGTCACAAGGCATTGTGGCACGCTGTGAACATCAGATTAAAGTATATGAAGCGGAACAACGAACAAAGGAGCAATGGTACGCGTCGATGAGTACGATTGAATCGGGGTTAATTGCTCAATTTTTCGCTCTTTATTCTTTTAGTGAATATATACCACTTATAGAAAAAAGTTTATTAATCTTGCGTTTAGAAAGAGAATGGACGGCTTATCAACGTGGGCAACAAATGTCTTTAATGGGTAAGGCACTAGAAGAAAGTGTCAGACGAAATGACGCAACCTTTAATAGCGTCATCCAGGAAAAAATTGTGCATTTAAAAACAGAGCTTTTACAGTTGATCGAACAGGCAAGTTTTTTACAAAGTGATATCAAACAAGCTTTACATGCACATGTAGAGGCATCTATTGCTTCTACTAACGGATAAGAGAGGTTTTTCAAAATGGCTAAAACGAAAGAAGAACACGTTCACGAAGTATTTGAGAGTATTTCGGAAAACTACGACAAAATGAATGGTGTGATTAGTTTCCAGATGCATGTTGGCTGGCGTAACGATACGATGAAGCACATGGCTGTTAAACCTGGAACAAAAGCACTCGATGTATGCTGTGGCACAGCAGATTGGACGATCGCATTGGCAGAGGCAGTTGGTGAAAGTGGAGAAGTAAAAGGACTCGACTTTAGTCAAAACATGCTGAAAGTTGGCGAACAAAAAGTAAAGCCGTACCCACAAATTGAACTAATTCATGGAAATGCAATGGAATTACCTTTTCCAGATAATTCATTTGATTATGTGACGATTGGCTTTGGTCTTCGCAATGTACCTGATTATTTACAAGTCTTAAAGGAAATGCATCGTGTTGTAAAACCGGGTGGTATGGTTGTGTGTTTAGAAACATCTCAATCAGAAATTCCTGGTTACCGTCAACTGTTCCGTTTTTATTTTAAATATATAATGCCGATATTTGGTAAAATATTTGCGAAAAGCTATAAGGAATATTCTTGGCTTCAGGAATCTGCGAATGATTTCCCAGGTATGAAGAAGTTAGCGGCATTGTTTGAGCAGGCAGGATTAGAAAAAGTAACGTACAAAGCATACAGTGGCGGGGCTGCGGCAATGCATATGGGCTTTAAAAAGGTACGTTAATGGGGGAAGGTTTTCACACGTGGAAAAGATGAAGTTAAAACTACTCTATTCCGATTTGAAATCAGATATTGATATCATTGAACGAGAGTTAGAAAAAGCAGTGGACTCATCTTCATATTTGATCAACGATGCTTCTCTCCATTTATTACAAGCTGGTGGCAAACGGATACGACCAATTTTTGTGTTATTAGGTGCAAAATTTGGCGATTATGATATTGAGAAGATGAAGGATGTAGCGGTGCCTTTAGAGCTCATTCATATGGCATCACTTGTGCATGATGATGTTATTGATGATTCCGATATGCGAAGAGGACGCCCGACTGTCAAATCACAATGGAATAATAGGGTAGCAATGTACACGGGCGATTTTATTTTTGCACGTGCGCTAGAATATATTACAAAGCTTGAAGACCCACTTGTTCATCAAATTTTAGCACGTACCATGGTAGAGATTGTTAACGGTGAAGTCATTCAAATTGAAGATAAATTTAGATTAGATCAGGGCTTAAAAGATTATTTTAGAAGAATCAAACGTAAAACGGCATTACTTATTTCCTCTAGCTGTGAGCTGGGGGCGGTCGCTGCAGGCGTTGATGCAAAAACAGTGAGACATTTAAAGCGCTTCGGCTACTTTGTGGGCATGAGCTTCCAAATTATCGATGATGTTTTAGATATTATGGCAACAGATAAAGAATTAGGTAAACCCGCGGGTAGTGATTTGTTGCAGGGCAATATTACCTTACCGATCTTATTACTGAAAGATGATCCAGAGATGCAACCTTATTTAGTTAAAGTATTTGCAGGTACACTAACAGAAGCGGAACGTCAAAATATGTTGCAATATGTGCGTAAATCTCATGCAATTGAACAAGCTAATCGTATGAGTGATAAATATTTGAAAAAAGCCTTACAAGAAATAGATGCTTTACCAAAACATCCAGTTAAGAAAAAGCTGCGAGATGTTGCATTGTTTATGGGTAAGCGCAAATTCTAGCTTTTTGTTGTATAAAGGCTCGTTTTTTGTTAATATTTATCGGTAGGTGTAAAACCTGTTAGACGAATTTAAGGAGTGTTTTAAACATGGCAATTGAACAAACTTTTTTAATGGTTAAGCCTGACGGCGTTGAACGTCAAGTAGTTGGAGACATCGTTGATCGTTTCGAACGTCGCGGTTTTGTAATGAAAGGTGCTAAATTAATGGTAATTCCTAAAGAATTAGCAGAAAAGCACTATGCTGAGCATGCTGAGCGTCCATTCTTTGGTGAATTAGTTGATTTCATCACTTCTGGTCCTGTATTCGCTATGGTATGGGAAGGCGAGAACGTAATCAAGCTTGCTCGTACAATGATGGGTGCAACTAAACCTGAAGAATCAAACCCAGGTACAATCCGTGGAGACTATGCAACAACTGTTTCTCACAACATCATCCACGGTTCTGACTCTCTTGCTTCTGCTGAGCGTGAAATCGGCTTATTCTTCGGTGAAGATTTAGTTTAATTCGTTAAAGATCGGATTATAATCGGATAAAACTCCGTATTGTACAAAAGCATACTCGCTATAATAGCGGTTAACCCTCTAACTATTTCAGTTGGGGGGCTTTTTGTTGTCTTTTAATAAAGTCGATTCAAATGTAGATTTAAGTTTATTCGATATTAACTCCAGGCGTAAGTCTGCTAAAAAATTCGGTTTCAATGAGGAATCGAATACTCGGAATATTAAAGTCAATCATGCAATGAAAATTGTTAATCAACAGTGGAAATTGCTCGGGCTAAGACCTAGTACAATTGACAGTTATAATTACAACTTTTCGAAGTTTGTCGAAGTAACTAACGTTGTCTATCTACACGAAATTAATAACGATAAAATTTACGAATATTTATCTTCTTTTAAAGACGTTAGAGATACAACGCTAAAAGGTCGACTAAAGCAGATTAGCGCCGTTCTAGCACGTTTTTATGATAATGGCTGGTTTAGCGTCGGTTTTTTGGAAAAGCATTAAAATAAAGGTCGACACGCCCCTTAAAGAGGCTGCTACGGAAAAAGAATTATCATTACTTATTTCTTTGTTAGATAAGTCTACTTTCAGTGGGTTCCGAGATTCTATTGCTATCTTATTGCTTTATAAAACTGGGATCAGAATTAAAAGTTTAGGTTTATTGCGTGAGAAGAATATTGACTTTGAAAGTAAGACGCTCATTTTACCTGGTGAGATTATGAAAAGTCATCGCACTTTAATGCTACCTCTCGATGATGATATATGTGCTTTATTGAAGGAAGTAATAAGTGTAAACAATGACATTAGGAAAGAACATCGTCAGAAAAACGATTATATATTTGTATCAAATGTCGGAATCCCTATTTCTAATTCTGTTTCATCATCTAATTTAATTTCCAAAAATTTGTGGATGTACAGTAAGCGTTGGGGACTTAAAAATGTCAACCCGCATTCAATAAGGCGCCTTTACGGCCAGAACCTTTTAAAACGAGGTGCAGATGTAAATTTAATTTCACACGCCTATGTCACAGTGATTTGAGTACGACATCTCCCTATCTAGGGTTGGATACTTCTACAGTTGTACGTAATTTACGTGATTATTTATAAAAAGATAAAAGCCGCTAGTGCGACAACACTAACGACTCTTAAAATGATTACACTATCGTTGGCAGGCAAATAGTGTTTCAACCATAACTAAATATGAGCGATGATATGCCTTCATTTTACCTCGAAAAAACGTAATATGCAAAGGCCTGCTTTCCTATTGTCTTTTTTAGGATCGCTCATTGACGAGAAGCCGTTAAGCGTCATTAAAAAACACGTCAGGTTACGCCGAGCCAACGCAGTAAATTCGGCTATATCGCAGGTCAACCCGTTTCCTGTTACGGTTCCGATGAATTGGTGAGCGCCACCATTAAGGGCGCGGCATGGTTTATCGGCTAGTTACGGCTAGGGTAAGCATGTACAAGCGGACAATCAGCGTACAAATACGCTCAATTAAGGACTACTGCACGTCTAGGACGATAATTAGACGAGTACATACGGATAGAAATATTCCGATTTAACAGGAGCAAACGAGAAACCTCGGACGTCTCCATGACGTAGCAATGCAGTCGTTACTTATTGTCGCTTGATTCGTTTTCTACGTTTCTTGCGGTAGTAGGTAAAGATATTGCGCCGATTTCCTGGAGCAAGCTGCCATTTCTGCTAGCAAGAGAGTACGGTTGTCAATCACAATCTTACATTTAATATTAACATTTTGCGAAGCAACCTTTAATTTTATTTTTCTTTATAAGTAAGGACTGCTAAAAATTTAAAGTGTAAATATACTGGTTACACTTTTTCTTCGTCTACTTCTACAAAATCGATTATCTCTATTATATTATTAATTCCTAATGTCTCAGTATTCCTTTATAAGAGATGAATTGAGCGGTCAGCCTTCCACTCTAGTTCAGTCAACGTTGTCCACTCTGTTTTACTTTATAAGTCTAAAACAAATTCAGGAATTTCATTTTTAACAACAATCTTTATAAAATCTTTATAAGGTTCCGAAACGACTCTGTTATTTATTTTGGTTTTTAAAATTTTATAGTTTTCTCTATCGGAAAGTTTGTCAGATAAGCTCATTTGTTCAATAAACTTCTTAGTATATTTAACTACATTATCGTGATTATTATTATTATCTATCAAATATATGAAATTCTTTTGTTCATTTGTTTCAAAATCAATATAAATAACAGCATATCCTACTACTTCTATAGTTCTCCCATCCCAATATTCATCGAAATTATCAGAATTGTTTACTCCGAGAATAAAAAAAAATTCAAGATTGCGATTTAAAAATAAACGACTAAATGAAAAACTTTCATGTTGCAACATAGTAGCTCCTCCTATAATTTCAGCAAAGTATGAAGATAGCCGTTATTGGCCGTCGTCTTTTTCGTTGTCTACTATTTCGATTAGATCACTAATATCACAATTCAAAGCTTTGCAAATCTTCTCTAATGTATCGAACTTAATTCCGTCAGTTTCCTCGTTATACAAACGTGAAAGGCCATTTCTATGTAATCCAGTTGCTTCCGCCAACTCAGAAATCTTCATTCTTTTCTCACCTAATAAACGAGATAAATGTACTTTAATCATATGTAGTCACAATCCTTTTTTAATTTCATTTTACACTGTAGTGTATATAACTTCAATTTATTGTTGATAGTGCACACTGTGGTGTATATTATATTAATTGTGGAGAACACTGCGGTGTGTAAAAATGACACTGGGAGAGGCGGAATGTGAAATGTTTACGACGTTAGACGAGGGCAAATGGTTAACAGACAATGAAGTTTGGTCAGTGGAGTATCAAATTGTATCGTTTGAAAAAGAAGGTGTATTCTCAACGTCTTATCAGGTGTTTGTGAAGCGACCAAACTGTAGGTGGGATTATACAGTTTCTTCGACACCAGTTCCTTTATACATACAGGAAATGATCGACGATACTATTCGTAAGTGCAAACGTTTATTAGCAGATTATACGAAAAAAGTAGCCGATAAAGCTACGGAAATTGTAATCGCAGATAGTAGTGACTAATTAGATAACTACGAGGCTGTATCCACAGAGAAAGGCGCATGGCGAACGATTGTAATGCGTTTATCAAATACAGCACTTAAAACAATTCCGATTTTCGATCATATGCATGTTGTTTGTTCAGACTTTTATCGTGCCTTGATAGGTTGATGGTCAGGAGTTAGTGATTGGAGGTATTCCAGCATGAAACAAGGTGTTGCGCGTAAAGCGCCAGTACAGTCGTTTGAACGAGAATATAATAAGGCTTACATTAAGTTACTAACGAAAGCTGCTGCCAATGCAGCTAAGCAGATAGACGCATATTTTTTCGGTGAAGAAGGTGAGGACGGTGAACTTAGAGTGTGGTACTACGGTTATATGTGTAACGATTAATTTGTGAAAAGTTAAACGCTCAACTAGCGCCAACTAGTAGAGTCATATATAACGCAGATCCTGCGCCAACAGGACCGGCAAATATTCGCTAGAGCTTGCGCCAACAAGCGATAGTAGAGGTCTTTGCGCCAACATTGACAAAAATAAAACTAGAGGCGCTTGCATTCGTCTCTAGTCATTTTTTGATATTAATTTTCGTGATTTTACATCATAAATTTCGTACCCCATAGTAAACATAGCGTCTTTTGTAATATTCACCTTACAATAGTAAGGAATTGACTTACCATAAGCATCTAGTTCGGGGATATCGAAAGAGGTATATTGTTCGCCAGTTTCGATCATTTCAAAAGTTGCTGATGTACGGTGCCCCAATGAACCAACTTCAATCGTACAATCTCCATTAATAACGTCATAATCATTTTGAATAACTGACTTTAGACTTGGTAGGGTAATCGCTAACAACGCAACACCTACTAAAAAACCCAAAAGAGACTTAAATCCATCAAAGGATAGCAACTCTTTATCTTGATACAAAAAAATTAATAATATAGCTTGTGAGAGAGCTAGTATTAATCCTATTGAAATTGCTACATAATACAATTCTTCACTTCCTATGTATAACTGTTGAATATTTCCTTGTTAGCCTAACATATTTTATCGTTTTATTCTTATCAAGGTAAACAGGTTTATTATTCCATTAAATATTATATTTAATTAATTTGAATAAGGTGGTCCGAATTCGAGATTATACTCGGGTATAGATAGTAGGGAAGTTAATCCCCTTCATTTCACCTTTATAAACATGGTTGAAAACGGTTTTAAATCGCAAGTCAACGTATTTATCATGAGGAGGCTAAAGAGGGTATCGATGTTGTCGAGGCGTTATTCGAGCGCGGTGTACGCGTACATGTACTTAACGTAGGACTATTAGAGAACACGACAATGGGATGCTTCTTCCTTACTACCTTACTAGCGGTGGCAGAGACTCCCCCAAGGGCCCCGATTCTGACAGGCGCTTTCTGCTGATCTGACCTTACGTACAACTTTTTTTCTTTTTGAAGTATAGTAGTTATAATAAATACATTAATACGTAAAGATGGTGAAACGATGGAACTGGTGCTAAAGGAAATAATGTCTCCAAGTAATCAATATAAAGTTCAAATTATAAAACGGAGGGATGGTCTTTATACAACAGAAGTATATATGTGGCAAGAAGACTGTGGATATGAATTTTGGAGTCCTTTTAAAAAAGGATTGAGTTTGATTGAGACTGAGGAAGTAGCAGTAACATTAGCCATTGAACAATTAAGACAATACTCCGGTGAAATTATCACTCTTTAGTTACCTAACTTATTCAGACGCAATCCTAACGCATCGAGAATTGCAAAGTAGGATAGTTGTACGTGTGGAATCGTCTGAATGCCACTTTTAACGCTAAACTGACGCAATCTATTTTAATAGGAAATAACACTAAACGTTATTTATTACTGAAAACGTAATTAACGTTGATATGACGCGGTTTACAAGGTATTTTTATTCTTGCATTTTATAGTCGTAGGTTGTATAGTTTGATTCGACGTCAAATATAACTTGCTAGCGGTTAGAGAGCGAGGAAATACCGATGGAGAAGAATTATAAAAGTGTGCCAGAAGTGGCTAAGATGTTCAAAACTAATGTCACGAAGATAAAAGACATTTGCGATTTAATGTCGGACGATATAACGAAATTTGTTCTTAGGAATGAACAAGGTCATCGTCAACTGTCAGAACATAATATACTTATTATTGCCGCAGTTATCGGCTTAACAAACTGTATGAAATTAATAGATGCGGTAGATTACGTGAAAAAAGAATTTTACGGAATTATCGTTTAAGTTTCTGCTTGTTATTGCGTAGAAATGTCGGTAAAACATTCCGAAACAAGCAACTATACTCATTTGAGCTTCAGAAAACGTTTGAGTAGAAAAAGAAAAAAACGGATAAGTTTTATTGCAGAGTACGTTGATAGTAGTAGTGTATATTTGAATCGTAGAGGGTAAAACCAAGTATGCCTCACGTACAATTCGATTATTATAACCGACATACCAATCTGATAATATCCGGTAATTAATTTTATATCCGATAAGTATAACGAGAACCCAGGTACAATCCGTGGAGACTACGCAACAACTGTTTCTCACAACATCATTCACGGTTCTGATTCACTTGCTTCTGCAGAGCGCGAAATCGGCTTATTCTTCGGTGAAGATTTAGTTTAATTCGTGAATAGATTAGGCAATTCCAATTCATTTGGGATTGCTTTTTTTATTACCTTGAGAAACGGAAGAATTACAAAAGGTAATGTTCTATTGCAACATATAAATAAACTTCTTCTAGATACATATAGAATTGTTAAAAACTTCTTACTCATGTACAATAAAAAATATAATATTCAGACAATTAAGTTAGGAATAGAATTGTAGACCTGTCAATAAACTGTGAAGGATGACGAGGAAAAGGGGTTATAGATAATGAGAGAAGTGGTAATTGTCGCAGCAGTTCGAACTGCTGTTGGCCGAAGTAAAGGGGCATTAAGCCAAGTTCGAGCAGATGATTTAGCAGCAGATGTGCTAGAAGAGGTTGTAAGGCGTGCAGGGATTGACAAGGAACAAGTGGATGACGTTATTTTGGGCTGTGTAACGCAAACAGCAGAACAAGGTGCCAATATTGCGCGGACATCCTTATTAATGGCTGGCTTCCCGGATAGTGTGCCAGGGGTAACCATTGATCGTCAATGTGGCTCTAGTCAGCAAGCCGTTCATTTCGCCGCTCAGGCAATTTTAGCGGGAGATATGGATATTGTCATTGCTGGTGGCGTGGAAAGTATGTCGAGAGTACCGATGGGGTCAAACATGCAACATGCGCATAGTAGTAAACGCTTACAGGAGAATTATGACATTATCCATCAAGGGTTATCTGCGGAGAAAATAGCAGCAAAATGGTCTTTATCGAAAGAACAGCTAAATAACTATGCTTACCAAAGCCATCAACGGGCAATTTCTGCTATTGAAGCGGGTCATTTCAAACATGAAATACTACCTATTCAAGTGCCACAAGAGGATGGATCAATGACAACGTTTGCTGTTGACGAGGGACCACGTGCAGAAACAACTATCGAAATTTTAAATGGCTTAAAGACTGTTTTTCAAGAGGATGGCGTCATAACTGCAGGCAATGCAAGTCAGATGAGTGATGGGGCATCAGCAGTTGTGGTGATGGCTTTGGACAAGGCGCAGGAGCTTGGCATTCAACCACTTGCCAAAATTGTGACAAGAGTGGTCGTTGGCTCTGATCCAACATTGATGTTAACAGGGCCAATCGAAGCAACTAGAAAGGCGTTAGAACGAGCAGGCCTCAACATTGAAGATATCGACACTTATGAAGTTAATGAAGCCTTTGCACCAGTGCCACTTGTATGGCTACAAGAAATTGGTGGAGACCCGAATAAGCTTAACCCAGATGGCGGTGCTATAGCACTGGGGCATCCGTTAGGGGCTACAGGCACTAAATTGTTAACGACCATGCTACATCGTATGGAGCGAGAGAATTATCGTTACGGTTTACTTGCTATTTGTGAAGGGATGGGAATGGCTAATGCCACGATCATTGAAAAAATGTAAAAGGGGATAGAGTTGGATGAAAAATCATGAAGTGATTGCAGTAGTAACGGGCGGTGCCTCAGGTTTAGGTGAGGCAACTGTCCGTAAGCTGGTTGAACAAGGTGGCAAAGCAATTATTTTTGATGTGAATGATGAGCGTGGACAAGCTCTAGTACAGGAATTAGGGCAAAGCGTACATTATGTGCGAGTGGATGTCACAAAAGAAGAAGATGTGGCAACAGGTCTTGAGCAGGCCATTGCAGCATTTGGTAAGGTGAATGTGGCGGTAAATTGTGCAGGCATTGCAGATGCGAGTAAAGTCATCTCGAAGCGAGGGGTTCATGCTCTTGCTTTATTTGAAAAAATAATCTCTGTTAATTTAATTGGTACGTTCAATGTTATCCGTCTAGTTGCTGAGAAAATGCAGCATAACGAACCAAATGAGGATGGACAACGTGGCGTCATTATTAATACTGCATCGGTAGCAGCATTTGATGGGCAGATTGGACAAGCGGCTTATAGTGCATCAAAGGGCGGTGTGGCAGCGATGACCTTGCCAATTGCACGAGAGCTTGCAGAAATCGGTGTCCGTGTAATGACCATTGCGCCTGGGATAGTTGAAACGCCAATGTTTGCATCGTTACCTGAGCCAGCAAGAACGGCTCTTGCCCAAATGACACCATTCCCTAAGCGACTTGGTAAACCTTCAGAATATGCCCTGTTAGTTGATAGTATTATCCACAATGGTTTGTTAAATGGGGAGGTCATTCGTCTAGATGGGGCCATCCGCATGCAGCCAAGGTAACTATAAAGTCTATTTTTAATTGGTTTGTAGCAGCTGTAGAGTTGATCGTTTCAAAAATTCGTTTATGAAGGGAAGCGGTAGAATGCATATGATGGATACACCTTTATTATTAACAAGTTTTTTGAATCGCGCTGAACGATTTTTTCACTCAAAGAAGATTTATTCACGAACAAATGCTACAACCATTCACGAGTTCACGTACAAAGAATATGTTAAACGTACCCGCCGTTTAGCTGATGCTCTGACGAAGCTTGGAATGGAGCGAGGTATGAAAGTGGGCACATTTGCTTGGAATCATCATCGCCATTTGGAAGCCTATTTTGCTGTACCGTGTGCAGGGGCAGTACTGCATATGATTAATATTCGATTAGCACCAGAGCATATTGCCTATGTCATCAATCATGCGGAAGACGAAATATTATTAATCGATGACAACCTAGTGCCTTTAATTGCACCAATTGTGTCACAGCTTAAAACGGTAAAGCACTTTATCATTATGGGGGATGCTGTCGAGGTAGAATCTGTGCCCATTCCAAATGCTCTTTCTTATGAGGCATTACTAGCTGAGGCCGATGAACATTTTACATTTCCAGATGACTTAGATGAGAATACGCCTGCAGGCATGTGCTATACAAGTGCAACGACAGGTATGCCAAAAGGGGTTGTTTATACTCACCGTAGCATTGTCCTGCACAGTTTAACGGCTGGTCTTGCTGATAGTATTGCTATTTGTGAATCCGATGTGGTGTTACCTGTTGTACCGATGTTTCACGCTAATGCATGGGGCCTACCCTTTGCTAGTGTTGCATTTGGTTCTACACAGGTGTTACCAGGCCCGATGTTTACCCCACAGCTTTTGCTTGAGTTATTTGAAGTGTATAAAGTCACGTTAACTGCAGGAGTACCTACAATTTGGCTCGGTGTTCTACAAGAGCAACGTCAACATCCACGTGACTTATCGTCTATGCGATTAATTGTTTGTGGAGGATCTGCGTCGCCAATTGGTCTTGTCCGTGGCTTTGAACAAGAACTTAATATCCCATACATGACAGGCTACGGTATGACAGAGACATCACCGCTCGTTAGCCTATCCACGTATTTAACACATATGCAGGACTACACAGCTGATGAAAAGATGAATGTTCGTATTACGCAAGGTATGACGATGCCTCTCATTGAAAGTCGAATTGTTAATGAAAATGGTGAAGTGCCATGGGATGGTAAAACAATGGGAGAATTAACGATTAGAGGACCGTGGATTGCCCATGAGTACTATCAAGATGAACGAACGGAAGAAGCGTTTAAAGACGGTTGGCTATACACAGGTGATATTGCCGTGATGACAGTAGATGGCTATATAAAAATCACAGACCGTACGAAGGATTTAATTAAGAGTGGAGGGGAATGGATCTCCTCTGTTGAACTTGAAAATGCATTAATGTCCCATCCAAAAGTATTTGAGGCGGCTGTCATTGCCATTCCGCATGAAAAATGGCTGGAGCGACCATTAGCCTGTGTCGTAGCAAAGCCAGAATTTAAAAATTCTATTACCAAAGAGGAGCTATTAGAGAGTTTACAGGCACAATTCCATAAAACGTGGATCCCTGATGATATTGTCTTCATTGAAGAGGTACCGAAAACGTCTGTTGGTAAATTCCTGAAAGCTAAATTACGAGAAGATTTAAAAGAGTATCGCATTGAAGTTTAACGAAAATGGATAGAATGAAGGTGGTGAAAAGCTACCTTCTTTTTTTAATTGAAATATATCCTAAAAAATGAAACTATTTTTTCCATTTTGCCGTATAATCTTAGTAATGAAAGGAAGTGGACGGAGTGTCAATTGCGATTGTAGCGATTATTGGAGGCGTCATCATCTCATTAGCAGGGATTTTTACAGATGCTCGTACAAGACAGCAAAAAATTAAATTAAAGGCTATCGAAAAAGAGGTGGAGTTAGAAAAGCTTAGGCTGGAAAACTATACAATAGAAACAGAAAAAATGCGTCTGGAATTAGAACAGTCTAAAATGCTATTATTAGAGGAAAAGCAAAACGCAAGTAAGTAGATAGGCAGTTAGAAAGACTATTTCAGGATTGGGACTTTTCCGCTATAATGGAAATACGACGCTAGAGGGGAAGATGACCATATGTCTGATTATGAACAGTTTATAGAAGGTATAAAGCGCAAAACAGGAATAGATTTAGCGTTATATAAAGAGGCGCAAATGAAAAGACGATTAACCTCTCTTTATGAGAAAAAGGGCTATCGTAATTTTGTAGACTTTCTAAAGGCACTTGAACAAGATCGTGATTTAATGAATGAATTTTTAGATCGTATGACGATTAATGTTTCTGAATTTTATCGCAATGGGAAGCGTTGGGAAGTGTTACAAAAGAAAATATTTCCGAAGCTGTTACAAACAAATAAGCGTTTAAAAATTTGGAGTGCTGCTTGTTCAACAGGAGAGGAACCTTATTCTTTAGTGATGGTATTATCTCAATTGTTGCCTTTATCTCAAATTCAAATTATTGCTACTGATTTGGATGAAAATGTAATCCAAAAAGCGAAGCTAGGTGTATACCCTGAACGATCTTTAGCAGAGGTTCCCAATGATATTAAAGCGAAATATTTTGAACAAGAAGGATCCTTTTATCGTGTGAAGGATGAGATTAAGCGTTGTGTTACCTTTAAGAAACATAATTTACTGAACGATTCCTATGACAGCAATTATGACTTAATCGTTTGTCGCAATGTTATGATTTATTTCACAGAAGAAGCGAAAGACCAAATTTATAATGATTTTAGTAAAGCACTGCGCAAGGATGGCGTTTTATTTGTTGGATCGACAGAGCAAATTTTTAATCCAGCACGTTATGAATTTGATGTAGAGGATACATTCTTCTATCGGAAAAATAATTAATAATATGGATGAAAAGCTTTGTACAAATGACCAGAATAGTCATGTACATATAAGTAAGCCGGCATTAAACATAGATATTTCGTACGCTTTTCGCTTATCATAAGCAAAGGCGTATTTTTTATAAAATTGAGCACTTCACTTCAGTAGTGAAGTAATTTTTTAGAGAAGTCATTCAGAATATTCGCATTTGACTATGAAAATGGTAAGCATTTAAAAGACATTTGTAAAAGGACTGTTTTTTTAAAGAATATATGTTATAGTGAAAAATACATACTTTAGCGAGTTGAAGGGAGAAAGTGTTTATGCGTTACTTAACAGCAGGTGAGTCACACGGACCTCAATTAACAACAATTATTGAAGGTTTACCGTCACTCTTATCTATTACAGCAGAAAAAATTAATCACGATTTAAAACGACGTCAGGGAGGTCATGGACGTGGGCGCCGCATGCAAATCGAAACGGATACAGTAGAGATCGTTGCAGGTGTACGTCATGGACAAACACTTGGATCTCCAGTCGCACTTGTCGTAACAAACGATGACTGGAAGCACTGGACTAAAATTATGGGTGCTGAGCCTTTAGCCGATGATATTAATCCAGAGGATATCAAACGTCAAATTTCCCGACCTCGACCAGGTCATGCCGATTTAGTTGGGGGCATGAAATATGGACATCGTGATTTACGTAATGTATTAGAGCGATCCTCTGCACG
Source organism: Lysinibacillus irui (assembly GCF_028877475.1). Taxonomy (NCBI): domain Bacteria; kingdom Bacillati; phylum Bacillota; class Bacilli; order Caryophanales; family Bacillaceae; genus Lysinibacillus; species Lysinibacillus irui. The sequence continues at coordinate 1,411,792 of NZ_CP113527.1, forward strand.
CGAAACTACTGTTCGTGTTGCAGTCGGGTCAGTGGCGAAAGCTTTACTGAATGAATTGGGTATTTCTATTGTTGCTCATGTCACTGAAATTGTGGGGATTAAAGCTGATACCTCTTTAATAGAAGGAAAAACAGCTGATGAAATCCGTGCCATTGTCGAAGCAGATCCATGTTACTGTGTAGATCCAGAGGCTTCTGCCAAAATGGTTGAGGCAATTGATGAGGCGAAAAAAGCAGGTGATTCCATCGGTGGTGTCGTAGAAGTCATCGTTGAAGGTATGCCAGCAGGAGTTGGTTCATATGTTCATTATGATCGTAAGCTCGATGCAAAACTAGCAGCAGCGATGCTATCTATTAATGCATTCAAAGGTGTTGAATTTGGGCTTGGCTTTGAAATGGCACGCCGAAAAGGCTCTGAAGTGCATGATGAAATTATTTGGTCTGACGAAGAGGGCTATACACGTGCAACAAATCGATTAGGTGGCTTAGAAGGTGGCATGTCTACTGGAATGCCAATTGTTGTTCGAGGTGTCATGAAGCCAATTCCTACATTATATAAACCATTACAAAGTGTGGATATCGAAACAAAAGAGCCGTTTAAAGCAAGTGTAGAGCGCTCTGATAGCTGTGCAGTACCAGCAGCATCTGTAGTGGCAGAACACGTTATTGCCTGGGAAATAGCTAATGCTATTTTGGAGCAATTTCATAGTGATCAACTTCCACAATTAAAAGCTCAAATTGATGAGCATCGACAATATACAAAGGGGTTCTAATATATGCGAGTACCAGTAGCAACAAAATCCCATCATTATGAGGTTGTTCTTGGTCATCAATTTCTAACGGAAGCTCTTCAAGCATTTGCTGATAAGCTTCAAAAAGCAGATAAGCTGATTGTATTTACAGATGCCAATGTATGGGCTGCACAGGGAGACTATTTCAAGGCTCATTTCCCATATGAATTTAACGTGTTTATTTTGCCTGGTGGCGAAGCATGCAAAACCTTTGAACAGTACAATGCTGCTCAAACATTTTTATTGGAACAAAAATGCTCACGAAAATCATTTATTTTTGCCTTTGGTGGAGGAGCTGTTGGAGATTTAACTGGCTTTGTTGCAGCAACCTATATGCGAGGGATTCCGTTTATTCAAATTCCAACGACCATTTTAGCTCATGATTCTGCGGTTGGGGGTAAAACAGCTATCAATCATCCGTTAGGAAAAAACATGATAGGTGCATTTTATCAGCCAGAAGGTGTTATTTATGATACAGCTTTCACGGAAAGCTTATCTGAGCGCGAAGTACGTTCAGGAACAGCAGAGTTAATTAAGCATGCGATGATTTCTGATCCAGCATGGCTTGAGGAATTAATGGCAGCAGATTCAATCATTCATTTTAATCAACATGAACTAGCAAAACAGCTGAAAAAAGGAATTGAAGTGAAAGCACAAATTGTGGCAGAGGATGAAACAGAGCAATCTGTTCGGAAATTTTTAAACCTAGGCCATACATATGGACACGCCATTGAAGCGGCTGCGGGCTATGGCAAAGTAGCGCATGGTGAAGCGGTAATGATAGGTCTTGTTTATTGTTTATTGCTAAGTGAACGCTATGGAGAATTAGATCGTGCGTTTACCAAAGCGTTTTTACAATTTGCGTTGAAAAATGGTTATCCTTTTGAGGCTGTAAATGATTATTCATTCGACCAGTTAACAGGTTATTTAATGAAAGATAAAAAAACGGAATATGGCATTTTGCAATTTGTTTTACTGGAAAATATAGGTAAACCGTTTGTGAGGGCCATTGAGTTAGAAGAATGCAAAGAAGTAGATGCAGAATATAGACAGTTATTAGCGGAGGTGCTTGTATGATTCGTGGACTAAGAGGGGCAATAACAATTGAATCTGACAAGCCAGAGCTTGTATGGGATGAGACAGCAAGATTAGTACGTGAGGTTGTGGCAGCAAATAACGTGGAAGTAGATGATATTGCATCCATTCTTATTTCCACTACGCCAGATATTACCTCAGCATTTCCTGCTCGTGCGGTACGCATGATGGATGGGTGGCAATATGTGCCTGTAATGTGTACACATGAAATGGATGTGCCCAATGCGTTACCATTGTGTATTCGTATTTTAATCCATGCAAATGTTGAGGTAGCGCAAAAAGATGTCAAGCACTTGTATCTCAATGATGCAGTGAAATTAAGACCAGATTTGGCTAAAGGCTGAATAAGTAGAGGAGATGTTTTAAATGAAGTGGAAACAACAATTGGACGGTATGCAAGCATATAAGCCAGGCAAACCAATTGAAGAAGTTCAGCGTGAATACGGCTTAAAGGAAGTCATTAAATTGGCATCTAATGAAAATCCATTCGGATGCTCACCTAAGGTAACCGCTTATTTACAAAATAATACAGTGAATCATGCACTATATCCTGATGGCTACGCACAAAATTTACGTACGGCTGTTGCGAATCATCTTGGTGTTCAAGAAACACAACTTCTTTTTGGTAACGGATCTGATGATATCATTGCTATTATTACTCGTGCACTGTTGTATCCAGGGGTAAATACGATAATGGCTGACCCTTCCTTCTCTCAATACTGGCATAATGCGGAAATTGAAGGGGCTGAAGTACGTAAAGTTCCTTGTATTGAAGGCGCTCATGATTTAGATGCTATGGCAGCTGCAATCGATGACAAAACATCTATTTTGTGGGTATGTAGTCCGAATAATCCTACAGGGGTTGTCATTCCAGATGCTCAATTACGTGCCTTTCTCGCCAAAGTTCCGAGTGATGTACTTGTCGTATTGGATGAAGCGTACATTGAATATGTTACACATCCTGATCATAAAGATACGCTACCTATTATTGATGAATATCCAAATGTTCTTTTATTACGTACTTTCTCTAAAGCGTACGGACTAGCAGCATTCCGAGTTGGTTATGCAATAGGGCAACCGGACATTATTGCTAAGCTCGATCCTGTCCGCTCACCGTTTAATAATACGATTTTAAGTCAAGCTGTTGCGGCCATTGCTCTTAGTGATCAAGATTATATTGAAGCATGTCGCAAAGCGAATGAAATCGGTAAAAAGCAATATGTAGAATTCTGTGAAAAGCATAACTTAACATACTACCCATCTAATACGAACTTTATTTTCTTTGATACACATGCTGATAGTGATGTTGTCTTCCATGAGCTTATGAAAAGAGGATTTATTGTCCGTAGTGGCAATGCTCTAGGATTACCAGGGTTCATCCGTGTCACAATTGGTACAGAGGCGCAAAATGCAGCCTTATTGAATCAACTTGACGAAGTGTTAAAGGAACAAGGAGTATTTGCATGACACGCAAAGTACTCGTTATTGGGCTAGGATTAATTGGCGGTTCCATAGCCCTTGCCTTACAAAAAGCACCTGAAACAAAAATCATTGGCTATGATATGGATGCTCAAACACGTGAACAAGCGAAAACATTGAATATTGTGCATGAAATTGTGACAGATCCGCAAGCTGTTGCTGCTGAAGTTGATATTATTATCTTTGGTACGCCTGTTAATGCAACGCTTGATTGGATGGAGCAATTAAAATCATGGCCGTTAAAAAATAAAGTCATCGTAACAGATACAGGGAGTACAAAAAAATTAATTATGCAAAAAGCCAGCGAATTACGTGAACTTGGCATAACGTTTATTGGAGGACATCCAATGGCAGGTTCACATAAAAGTGGTGTGTTGGCAGCGAAGGCGCATTTATTTGAAAATGCATACTATATGCTTACACCGCTCGCTGGAGAAGAAATTATTCATATGGCGCAGCTTGAAAGTTTACTAAAGTTTACGCACGCAAAAGTCGTTAGCGTTTCGGCCAGTGAACATGATCATATGACAGCTGTAGTAAGTCATTTCCCACATGTCATCGCAGCCTCACTTGTACATCAATTAGGTGGGGAAAATGGGGAATATCCAATGACACGTTCTTTGGCAGCTGGAGGTTTTCGTGATGTTACACGAATCGCCTCTTCCAATCCGATTTTGTGGCGAGATATTACGCTACAAAATCGTGAGGAGCTACTCACGCAATTAGAGGGCTGGGAAAAAGAAATGACTCGTATTAAGGAGCTGCTGACGAATGGTTCTTCGCAGGACATTGAAAACTATTTTTCTGTTGCTAAAGAACTGAGAGATGAATTACCGATTAGTGCAGGGGCAATGTACACACCGTTTGACTTATATGTGGATGTTCCCGACTATCCTGGTGTAATTTCGGAAGTGACGGGCTTTCTTGCGGATGAAGCAATTAGTATTACGAATTTACGAATCGTCGAATCACGGGAAGATGTTTTCGGTATTTTAGTCATTAGCTTTCAAAGTGAAAACGATCGTGAACGTGCTGCAGCATGTATTCAAAAACGAGCAAATTTCGAAACGTATATTTCATAGTTCAAGAAAGCGTCGGTATTGCGGCGCTTTCTATCTTCATATTGGAGGGAAGAAAGTTCATGAGTGAAAAAGTTTTGCAATACAATAAGCCATCTTTACAGGGAGCTTTAACTGTCCCAGGCGATAAATCTGTATCTCACCGCTCTGTGATGTTTGGTGCCATTGCAAGTGGGACTACAACAGTAGAGGGCTTTTTATTAGGAGAAGATTGTTTAAGTACCATCGATTGTTTCCGAAAGCTAGGTGTTGATATTGAGGTGGAAGGAACAAATGTAACCATCCATAGTCCAGGTATGGATAGTTGGCAGGAGCCATCAGAAGTGTTATATACAGGAAACTCTGGTACCACAACACGTCTAATGCTAGGCATTTTAGCCGGATCTTCTGTCCACACTGTGATGACAGGTGATGCATCTATTGGAAAACGTCCAATGCGACGTGTCATAGATCCACTGCGTCAAATGGGAGCACATATTACAGGGCGTGCAGACGGGCAATATACACCACTTGCCATTCAGGGTACGACACTACAAGCCATTGATTATAATATGCCTGTAGCAAGTGCACAGGTGAAGTCTGCTATTTTACTAGCGGGCTTGCGTGCAAATGGAACAACGATAGTTCGAGAAATGGAAGTATCTCGAGATCATACAGAGCGAATGCTACGTCAATTTGGGGCGCATGTTGCAGTAGATAATGGGGTTGTTTCAATTGAAGGAGGACAAGCTCTAAAGGGGACACATGTTTCTGTTCCAGGAGATATTTCTTCAGCAGCCTTTTTCTTAGTGGCAGGAGCAATTTGCGAAAATAGTCAAATAACCCTTCATAATGTTGGCATCAACCCAACACGTGATGGCATTATCGAGGTTCTGCAAAAAATGGGAGCAACGATGACCATAACGCCAAATGATGATAATCAAGCTGAACCTACAGCAACGATTCAAATAGCAACATCTACGTTAAAAGCTACAACGATTGAGGGAGATATTATTCCACGCTTAATTGATGAGATTCCGATTCTAGCATTACTAGCTACACAAGCACACGGTCAAACTATTATTAAGGATGCAGAGGAGCTAAAAGTGAAAGAAACGGACCGTATTACGGCTGTTGTAACGGAATTGAAAAAGCTTGGTGCGCAGATTGAAGCTACAGAAGACGGTATGATTATCAATGGACCAACACCTTTAAAAGGAGCAAACCTTCAAACATATGGTGATCATCGTATTGGCATGATGGGAGCGGTCGCGGCTTTAGTAACGGATGGAGTCGTTACGTTAGATGATGCACAATGTATTGCTGTATCCTATCCATCTTTCTTTGAGCATGTTGAGGCAGTGAGGAACAATTAAAGATAGACTCTCCAAGCTTTTGGGGAGTTTTTTCTTGTTTCAAAGGTAAATGTTTTGTAGCATAAAGGTATCAATGAAAGAATAGGTGAATGACTGTGAACAATGCGATGACTGAAATGATGCAAGCACTTGAACAAGGAGACTTAGCATTAATAGATCAGCTACTAGAATCATTTTTAATGAAGGAGCTACCCGAAGAGATTTATGCACTTGCTGAGATTTTTATGCAATATGGGTATATGAAAGAAGCTGACCGTGTACTGGAGCATTTACAATTTTTATTCCCAGAAGAGGCACAGTTAAAAATAGATCGTGCAAATGTATTAATGGAGCTTGGTGATGAAGATGAAGCATTAGAATTATTATTAGAAATCGAAGAAACATCACCAGAATATCCTCAAGCTTTATTAGTTTTAGCTGATTATTATCAAATGCAAGGGTTATTTGAGGTGGCAGAAAAACGTATAAATGAAGCATTAGTGATTTTACCAGACGAGCCATTATTACATTTTGCAAAAGCAGAGCTGTTATTTGAAACAGGACGTTTTTTAGAGGCAGCAAGATTATATGAGGAACTATATGAACAGCAAGAGGAATTCGCTGGGATACAACTGGTTGAACGATTGGCCGAGGTGTACCGAGCAGGGGCAGCCTATGAAACAGCTTTCGATTATTATGTAAAGGCTCTTGAGGATGAGGTAAAGCCAGATATTTTATTTGGAGCCGCTTATTCTGCCTTTCAATCACAAAAATACGAGATGGCTATTAAACAATTAGAGGAATTAAAGGAATTAGATCCTGATTATTTTTCAGCCTATTTATTGCTTGCTGAAAGCTACGCTATGACAGAGGATAATTCAAAGGCCTATGCTGCCATTCAAGAGGGATTAAAACGCGATGAGTATGATAAATCACTTTATTTATTTGCTGGTAAAATGGCATTGAAAAATGGTTTACCAGAAGAAGCAGAACAACACCTAAGAGAAGCCATAGCGCTTGATCCTGAATATATGGAAGCGGTACTGGCACTTATTTCTGTGTTAGGCCAACAAGAGCGCCATGAGGATGTTATTGAATTATTTGAATCTTTACAGCAAAATGATTTTGAATGGAGCGCATTATATCCTTTTGCGGCAGAAGCATATGAAAATTTAGAATTGTACGACCGTGCATACGAATTTTACCGTTTGGCATATAATGATTTTAAGGAAGACGCAACATTTTTAGAGAAATATGTTTACTTCTTATTAGAGGAAGGAAAACGTTCAGAGGCAAAAGAGGTTCTTGGACAATTAATCAACATTCAACCGGGTGAACCAGAGTGGCAAGAGAAGTTAGAAACCTTAGAATTTGAGTAAAGGAGGGAGTGGGTATGACTGCTTCTGTATCAGTTGTTGATAAAAAAGCATTTGTTCGATGGTTTTTAAAAAATTATCAATTGAAACGTCGTGAGTGTGTATGGATTTTAAATTACTTATTAAGTAATGATGACCTATTAAAAAGAATCCGATTTGTGGAAGAAGCTCATTATTGTCCTAGGGCAATGGTGATGTCGACAGTAGACTCAACAGGTGTGCCTTTTCGTTTCTATAAAGGCAATGTAATGACGGCAGATGCTGAGAAGTCTTTCCATGATTTACGACTACATGAACAAGAAGATATGTATATACAATTGAATTTTCCAAATATACCACCAAGTGCACAATACTTAGCAGTTCTCGAAGAAAACCCTTATATGCCAGAAACACTGTTAGTCAGTGAAAAAGATCGTTTACTGGCAGAAGAGCTGCTTTCCAATAGCTTACTCGTATTCCAGGAAGAAAAATTACTCGCACAAATTGATGAAGCCCTCGACCAGGGAGATGAAGAGCGTTTTTATGAATTGTCTAATTTGTTACAAGCACTAAAGGAAACGGCCAATTTACGTTAATCATAGGTAAAATTTGAATGTCCTTTATCCACTTCAATATGGTAACATTACTAGTGAATGATTGTTTTCACTTTTAATTGGGTATCCTATTGAAGAGTGGATAAGGGATTTTTATTTTGCAATAAAAGGAGGTTTGTTGGATGTATTTTAATGCAAACGATGTGACATCGTTTATGGCACAGAAGGATTTCATTGATACTGCAATTGTTCCACTCGTATCCATTGATCTATCTTCTGAAAAAATGAAACAGAGTGGTGCGGAAGTAGATTTTGTTATGTCTTTAACTTCATTTATAGAGCAACAGTTCAAAGGCCGTTTACTAGTCATGCCACCATTTTCTTATATGACAACTTTAAAAAACGAAGATTTACCACAGCAATTAGAAGCACAATTACATAATGCTGGATTTAAGCATGTGTTCTTCATTACTTGTGACCATTTTTGGACAAATAGTGGGGATATAGTAAATATTATTTGGTTACCAGCTATTCCATTAGAAAGTATGGATGCCAGTGTGAAAAAATCCATTCTGGAAGATCAACTACGACAAGTGATTCCGATGCTTTCGACCAAATGGGCACAGATTTAACAATTAGTTTCAATAAATGTTCACATTCTCCAGCTTTCCACAGAATGCTATATTGACCAAGCTATGGACTTGATATATCATATATATGTCCTAGTATTACTATTTGTAAAAGTATGTCCGTTGGACTGACCTTTAAGTTAGAGGGGGGAAAATAATGAGTAATAATCGAGTTTCACGTCGTCAATTTCTTAGCTATACACTAACTGGTGTAGGTGGATTTATGGCGGCAGGTATGCTAATGCCAATGCTTCGTTTTGCAATTGATCCAGTGTTACAAAAACATGATGGAGGGAATTTCATAAAAACGGAGCATAAAATCGCTGATATTACTGAAGAACCTGTTAAAGTTGACTTTTCATTCGAACAAGTTGATGCATGGTACAAATCGGATGTTACAAATGTAGCGTGGGTATACAAAAATGGCGACCAAATAGTAGCCTTATCTCCTGTTTGTAAGCATTTAGGATGTATGGTGAATTGGGGAGGAGATTCAGCACACCCAGAACAATTCTTCTGTCCTTGTCATGCTGGACGTTACGAGAAAAACGGTAAAAATGTACCAGGAACACCACCTACAGGTCCGTTGGATGAATATGAAGTTAAAGAAGAAGATGGTTACTTATCAATTGGTCCAACTAAAGCAAACACTCTAGTTAAGTAAGGGGGTACAAAACAGTGCTAAATAAAATTTATGATTGGGTCGATGAACGCTTAGATATTACACCGATTTGGCGTGATATTGCTGACCACGAAGTGCCTGAGCACGTAAACCCTGCACACCATTTTTCAGCATTCGTTTACTGTTTTGGTGGATTAACGTTCTTCATTACAGTTATACAAATTCTATCTGGTATGTTCCTAACAATGTACTATGTACCAGACGTTGTGAATGCCTGGAAATCAGTTTATTATTTACAAAACGAAGTAGCATTTGGTGAAATCGTCCGCGGTATGCACCACTGGGGAGCTTCATTAGTAATCGTAATGATGTTCTTACATACGCTTCGTGTATTCTTTACAGGTTCTTATAAGAAACCTCGTGAATTAAACTGGATGGTTGGTGTAGGTATTTTTGGTGTAATGATGGGTCTTGGCTTTACAGGATACTTATTACCTTGGGATATGAAAGCATTGTTCGCTACTAAAGTAGGTATCGAAATTGCTGCATCTGTACCGTTTATCGGTTCAATGATTAAAGTATTATTAGCGGGTGACACAACGATTCTAGGTGCTCAAACGTTAACACGATTCTTTGCGATTCATGTATTCTTCTTACCTGCAGTATTGTTTGGGTTACTTGCAGCGCACTTTATCATGATTCGTCGCCAAGGAATTTCAGGACCGTTGTAATTGTCTTGACGGTTCGATGATCTTTAAAAGGAGGGGACACTATGCATCGCGGAAAAGGAATGAAATTTGTTGGTGATTCTCGTATTAAAGCGAATCACAGAATGCCGAACGTTCCAAAGGATTATTCCGAATATCCAGGTAAGACGGAAGCTTTCTGGCCAAACTTCTTACTGAAGGAATGGATGGTTGGTGCTGTATTCTTAATTGCTTATTTATTATTAACAGTTGCTCATCCATCGCCACTTGAAGGGCCGGCAGACCCAACTAGAGCATATACACCACTACCAGACTGGTACTTCTTATCTATGTATCAACTTTTAAAATACTCATTTGCTTCTGGTCCATACCAAATCATAGGGACTCTTGTAATTCCAGGTCTTGCATTTGGAGCGCTATTATTAATGCCATTTTTAGACAAGGGTCCAGAACGTCGTCCATCTAAACGTCCGTTACCGACTGCGTTTATGTTATTAACTTTGGCTGCTATGTTCTACCTAACTTGGGAGTCAGTTGTTAACCACGACTGGGAAGCTCAAAAAGCTATGGGTGCAATCGTTGAAACAGTAGAGTTCGATAAAGAATCAGAAGGTTATAAAATCTATGCTGGTTCTGCATGTATTACATGTCACGGTGAAGGCTTAGAAGGTGGAGCAGGTGCGCCATCTCTAATGAACACAGGTTTAACAGCTGATCAAATTAAGGACATTGCTCATAATGGTTCTGAAAGTGGTAAAATGCCAGCAGGATTATGGACAGGTTCAGATGAAGATCTTCAAAAACTTGCTGAATTCATCGAAAGCTTAAAAGCAGAGTAATAGTAAAAGAGTCAGGAAACTGGCTCTTTTTTTCTACCTTGTTATAGTAATGGGACTGAAAGCCAAACTAAAAGGTTCCCGTGTGTAAAGAATTTTAGCGAAAAATGTCGAAAAGCCGTTTAATCTAGGAATTAATAAGCGAATTAAATCAAAAAAATAACATATCCTAGGTCTCAAAGCTATACATACTGAATGTTTTTAAAAAGAGGAAGGAGTTGATGATGATGCAATTAACAAGAGCAAATATTTGGTTTCTTCTTACTCATAAAACTTTTTTAATCGCGCTATTAATTATTAATTTACTAGGTACAATTTATGGCTATTATTGGTATGGATGGCAGTTAGCCATTACAAAGCCTATTTTTTATATTTTTGTGCCAGATAGTCCGACAGCAAGTCTTTTCTTTTGTTTTGTGCTGATAGCTTGGATTATGGGTAAAAGCTGGCCACTCATGGAAGTGCTGGCACTCGTTACATTGGTAAAGTATGGCCTTTGGGCAGATGTCATGAATATTTGGTCATTAATTGAAACAGGAACGATAGGCTGGCAAGGCTGGATGCTTGTAGGATCGCATTTTGCAATGGCTTTTCAAGCCATATTATATATGAAGAAATATGTTTTCTCTTATTGGCATGTAGCTATAGCTGCTGTATGGACGCTCCATAACGATGTTATTGACTATGTATTTGGTCAAATGCCTATGTATCGAGATTTAGCCGATTACACAAGCTATATTGGCTACTTCACGTTTTGGTTATCAATTGCATGTATTTTTCTTGCAATTTTCTCAATTAGATGGCGCAAATATTTGCCGAATTAGGGTATAAATTATAGAATTATAGTATCGAGGTAGAAAGGGGTTAGGATATTGTCAACAGGCATGTATATCGTTTATTTTGTTATTATTATGCTGCTGCCACTTTACGCACAAATGAAGGTAAAAGGCACGTATAAAAAGTTTGCAAAACAACGTACAATGAAGGGACAGACTGGTGCAGAAGTAGCGCGTGCGATTCTAGATGCGAACGGACTATATGATGTACGAGTTGTGCCAACGCAAGGTGTGTTGTCTGATCATTATAATCCGGCAACCAAAACAGTTGCTTTATCGGAAAGTAACTTTTATGAAGCGAGTGTTGCAGGTGCTGCGGTAGCTGCCCATGAGGTAGGTCACGCCATCCAACATAAAGAAGCTTATTCTATGCTTACACTACGTAGTAAGCTCGTTCCAGTAGCAAACATTTCTTCCAATATGTCTTGGCTTTTTGTGATGGTTGGTATTTTTACGAGTATGTCGAATTTATTGCTGTTAGGTATCATATTATTAGCAGCAGGTGTTGTTTTCCAATTAGTGACACTGCCAGTGGAATTCGATGCTTCGAAGCGTGCGTTAGTACAAATGAATTCATTAGGTATCATTACTAACGAAGAAGAACGTCCAGCTCGAAAGGTGTTAAGTGCAGCCGCACTCACATATGTAGCAGCGGCAGCAGTAGCTGTACTTGAGTTATTACGTTTAATATTAATTTTCACAAATATGCGTAGCGACGACTAAGAAAAAACTTGTTATAGTGGTACACCACTATAGCAAGTTTTTTATCTTCGTATGCTTAATGAAGTGGCTGCTTTTGGTCATCTAGCGTGAAGCCTTCACCCGCAACATCTCGAACTTCTATTATCGAAACAAATGCGTGAGGATCAACTTCATGGACAATTGATTTTAAACGTACAACTTCATTGCGGCCAATTACACAGTATATTACCTCTTTAGGTTGCTTAGTAAAATGACCATGACCTTCTAAAATGGTGATACCTCGTTCCATTCTTAAGGCAATTGTTTCAGCAATCATACCCGACTTTTCAGAAATAATTAAAGCACCACGTGCAGCGTAGGCACCTTCTTGTACAAAATCAATGACACGTGCACCGACAAATACAGCTACTAGTGTATACATCATAGAACGTGCATCTAAGAAAGTTAACCACGAAAGAATGATAACAATGGCATCGAAGACAAACATTGTCTTACCCATACTCCATCCAAAGTATTTATGTCCAAGTCGCGCCAAGATGTCGACACCACCTGTCGTGCCGCCAAATCGGAAAACAATACCAAGACCAAGACCAACAAATACACCAGCAAAAAGGGCAACGAGTAGCATATCGTCCTCTAAATGAATGGTAAATTGATATTTTTGGAAAATTTTTAGAAAAAGAGATACAGATAAAGTGCCTACAAGTGTATAAACAAATGATTTTTTTCCAAGCAATCGATAACCTATAATAAACATGGGAATATTTAATAACAGGTTCATTAAGGCGGGATCCCAACCTAGTGTAAAATAAAGGATGAGAGTAATCCCACTTAGTCCACCTTCACCTAGCTGATTTTGAATGTTGAAGTGAACAAAGCCGAAGCTGAAAATGGCAGCTCCGAGCATAATTGCGATAATATTGCGAATTTTAATCTGTTTTAGCATTTGACCTCCTGAAGTTCCAAACAAATGAAGTTGTGTTATCTATTATCTGACATTTTATTGGTTTTGACAACAATGGTGTAAATTTTATACGATGGTAAATAGGAGTGTGATTTTTATGACAGAGCAACTATCAATGCAAGCATTGCAACAGCGTGTTGATGATTATATAGGACAATTCAAGGAAGGATATTTCCCACCATTCGAGCTACTTGCGCGTTTAACAGAGGAATTAGGTGAGCTGTCACGCGAGGTTCAAGATGTTTACGGACAAAAAAAGAAAAAGAGTACAGAGGACACAAATAGTATCGAAGAAGAGCTAGGAGATTTTTTCTTTGTACTAGTATGCTTTGCAAATGCACAAGGTATTAAACTAGATGAAGCACTTTTACGCGTCATACATAAATTTGAAACTAGAGATAAGGATCGCTGGACTAGAAAGGATGAAGAATGATGTCGATTCGTGTAGCTATTGCGGGAGCTAGAGGAAAAATGGGAGCTGAGGCTGTACATACGGTCATGAAACATGACAAAATGGAATTAGTAGCTGTACTAGATTATAAGGAAGTAGGAAAAACATTAGCTGATTTAGATATGTTTCCAGCAAGCTATACGATACCTATTTTTACAGAAATGCATGATCTTGTAGAAGCAACTGCACCCGATGTGTTAGTCGATTTAACTAACCCTCATGCAGTATACAAGCATACTAAGGAAGCATTGCATTTAAATGTCCGACCTGTAATTGGTACAACAGGATTTACAGACGCACAACTAGAGGAATTATCAGCCATGGCTAAAGAAAAAGAGTTAGGCTGTATTATTGCACCTAACTTTGCGATTGGCGCTATCCTGATGATGAAATTTGCGAAAGAAGCGGCCAAATACTTGCCAGATGTAGAAATTATTGAAATGCACCATGATCAGAAGCTTGATGCACCATCAGGAACAGCAGTAAAAACGGCACAATTAATACAAGAGGTTCGTACGCCTAAGACGCAAGGACATCCAGAAGAAAAAGAAACCATTGAAGGTGCAAGAGGTGGAGACTTTGATGGCATGCGCATTCACTCCGTCCGTTTACCTGGTTTAGTGGCACACCAGCAAGTATTATTTGGAGGAGATGGGCAGCTACTAACGATTCGTCATGATTCATTAAACAGAAACTCCTTTATGTCAGGTGTTGCCTTTTGCATAGAAGAGGTTATGAAAATGGATCAGCTTGTTTATGGTTTAGAAAACATCATCTAAAGATTGGGATGGAAGCTATATGAAAATCGCATTGATTGCACATGATCGTAAAAAAGATAATTTAGTACAGTTTGCTATTGCTTACCAAGATATTTTACATGAACATACGCTTTATGCTACCGGCACAACAGGACAACGTGTAATCGAGGCTACTGGCTTAGAGGTAACGCGTTTTCGCTCAGGGCCACTTGGTGGCGACCAACAAATTGGCGCTATGATTGCCAATAATGATATGGACATGGTTATTTTTTTCCGTGATCCATTAACAGCACAACCACATGAGCCAGATGTTTCTGCACTTATCCGTCTTTGTGATGTTTACCAAGTGCCACTGGCGACAAATATGGGAACAGCAGAAATATTACTAAAAGGCCTACAAGAGGGCTTTGTGGATTGGAGACTGATACAAGAAAGACGCAATTAATAAAAGACGTGATTTAGAAAGGATGATCATCGAATGAAAAAGCTAAAAATCGGCATTACCTGTTATCCTACAGTTGGTGGCTCTGGTGTCATTGCAACAGAATTAGGCAAAATGCTTGCAGAAAGAGGACATGAAATTCATTTCATTACCTCAAGCGTACCATTTCGATTGAATAAAATTTATCCAACCGTCTTTTTCCATGAAGTCGAAGTTAATAATTATTCAGTGTTTCAATATTCTCCATACGATATTGCATTAGCGAGTAAAATGGCAGACGTCATAAAGGATGAAGAGTTGGATGTGTTGCATGTGCATTATGCCATTCCACATGCAGTATGTGCGGTATTAGCACGTGAAATGAGTGGTAGAGATATTGGCATCGTCACAACCCTTCATGGCACAGATATTTCGGTGCTGGGGCAAGATTCTACGTTATCACAGGCCATTAAGTATGGAATTGATAAATCTGATATTGTGACAACCGTGTCACAAGCATTAAAAGAACAAACCTATGAGTTAATTGATACAGTAAAACCAATTGAAACGATTTATAATTTCGTGGATGAACGTGAATACTTCCCTCGTAATTCA
This sequence comes from Lysinibacillus irui, assembly GCF_028877475.1. Classification (NCBI taxonomy): domain Bacteria; kingdom Bacillati; phylum Bacillota; class Bacilli; order Caryophanales; family Bacillaceae; genus Lysinibacillus; species Lysinibacillus irui. The sequence continues at coordinate 1,427,019 of NZ_CP113527.1, forward strand.
GGAAACTTAAAAGAGCAATTTGGTATTCAAGAAGATGAAAAAGTCCTCATACATGTATCTAACTTCCGTAAAATTAAAAATCTTCCACATGTTGTAGATGCTTTTATGAAAATTCGTGCAAACATGAAGGCAAAGCTCCTACTAGTTGGAGATGGTCCTGAAAAGCATCGTGTTATGGACCAAGTAAAGGGAAGTCCCTATATGAAGGATGTTTTATTTTTAGGAAAACAAGAAAACTTGGCTGAATTATATGCGATTAGTGATTTGAAACTATTACTTTCACAGCAGGAATCGTTTGGACTGGTTTTATTAGAAGCAATGGCTTGTGGTGTACCTTGTATTGGGTCCAATGTAGGTGGCATCCCAGAAGTCATTGAACATGGCGTAGATGGCTATATTGTTGAATTAGGGGATACAGATGCAGTAGCTGAGTATGCTACTCAATTATTGCAAGATGAAGAACAACTATTGCGTTTCCGAGAAGCGGCCATTCGTGCAGTAAGTGAAAAATTCCATTCAACAAAAATTGTTAAACAATATGAAAATTTGTATGAGAAGGTTGCGGAAAGAAATCATGCAAAACAATAATGAATGGCAGGCAGCCTTTTTTGTAATCGAACAGCTAGAACAGGCAGGATTTGAGGCTGTTATTGTTGGTGGGGCTGTAAGAGATGCTTTACTCAATCGGCCTGCCCATGATGTAGATGTTGCAACAAATGCCTTGCCTGAAGAAGTAAAATCTGTCTTTCCACGGACAGTTGATATTGGGATTCAGCATGGGACGGTACTTGTTATCGTGCCCGCTGGACCTGTTGAAGTGACTACCTACAGGACAGATGGGGAATATACGGACCACCGCCGTCCAGAAAAAGTACAGTTTGTGCGTTCCTTGCAAGAGGATTTACAACGTCGTGATTTTACGATGAATGCCATTGCTATGCGTCGTGACGGTTCTTTTGTAGATTATTACGGTGGGCTTCAAGATATCGACAAGCATATTATTCGAGCTGTTGGTGATGCACCAAATCGCTTTGCAGAAGATGCTTTACGGATGCTGAGAGCGATTCGCTTTTCCGCGCAGCTTGATTTTACAATCGAGGCAAATACATTGACAGCCATCCAACAAAAAGCCGCTGATCTGGCTTTTATTGCAAAAGAACGTATAAAAGCAGAGCTGGATAAGCTTTGGGTAGGACAAACAGTTTTTGGTGGTCTACAGAAATTAGAGGAAAGCGGTTTGACTGCCTATTTAATAGGAGATTTTCATGCTGCGCATTGGCTTGAATTTCATACACAGGACAAGCGCTTGGGCTGGGCCTATTTTGCTTTACTGCAAGGGACAGATTGGCGAGGGGTTTTGCGAGATTATCGACTATCAAATAAAGAAATGGCGTTTGTCAAATCGGTTTTAAGTGCCTATGATGCTCTAAAAGGTGGATGGACAAACACACATTATTTTATGTACACAGAGCAGGAGCTAGAGGCGGCACGCTATTTTGCCCAGCTGACTCAATTGGACGCTCCTATACCTCAGCTGTCTGTAAGAGAGTTACAGGCAATGCTACCCATTAAACAGAAGCAAGAATTAGTGGTGAATGGGGCAGATTTACTGAAATGGTCAGGAAAAAAAGGTGGACCTTGGGTAAAAGAAGCCTTGGAGGACATGCTGACAGCCATTCTTCATCATGAGCTTCAAAATGATCGACAACAAATACGAAACTGGCTGGAGCTACACTATTTCTAGAAAGGCTTCACTTACTTTAAGCCATATTATATACAGCAAATTGCCGTCTCAAAAATGTGGGACGGCTTTTTTCTTTGGTAGTCATTTACGTTAATTTACAGTATGATAAAGACAAAATAGGTACATAAAAAATAGCACAGTTGACTAAAGGATTGATGTGAAGATGACAATTTCGATGAAGGATGAAATTTTAAAAAGAATACTAGCTGCAGATGGTGAAGCTGTTTCAGGTCAGGAACTAGCAGATTCTCTTGGTGTCTCAAGGACGGCAATCTGGAAGCACATGCAGACATTACAGGAGGAAGGCTATACATTTGAAACAATTAAGAAAAAGGGGTATGTTTTGACAGGCGTACCAAATAGCTTGAATCCAACACAAATCGAGCTTTTTTTAAAGACCGAGCATTTTGGTCGTGAAATTCATTATTTCGATGTAGTGGATTCTACACAAACTATTGCACATAAGCTTGCCCAAGAAGGGGCTCCACATGGAACGATTATCATTGGGGAGGAGCAAACAGCAGGTCGTGGTCGAATGGCTCGTCCTTGGGAATCGGCACATGGCACAGGAATTTGGATGACGATTATCGTACGTCCAGATGTGACACCCCAGCAGGCATCCTCTTATACACTTGTAGTGGCAGTAGCGGTAACGATGGCCATCAAAACATTATATGAGCATGTAGAACCATTAATTAAATGGCCAAATGATTTGTTGATTAATGGCAAAAAGTGTACTGGAATATTAACAGAGATGCAGGCAGAGGCAGATCTTGTTCAGGCTTTACTTGTTGGCATTGGCATAAATGCAAATCAACAGGCTACTGATTTCTCACCTGATATTGCAGATATTGCTACTTCTCTACGTCTAGAAGCTGGCGAAGAAATCAATCGGGCAGCATTGGTGGCCTCCATTTTACACTATTTAGAACAATTTACAGAGCTCTATGTAAATGAAGGTTTTGCAAGTATTAAAACACTGTGGCAGCAATTGTCCTGTACCATTGGTCAACGTATTGAGGTGACAACATTACGAGAACGTTTTGAAGGGGTTGCTAGTGGAATTACAGACGATGGCGTCCTCCAGCTTACCCAAGATGATGGGACAATACGAACGATTTATGCAGGTGACATCAAAATTATATAAAAAAGAAGCTGCAATGAACGTCTTGTTCTTGCAGCTTCTTCATTTACTTGAAAGTTACATCTAAATCACCTTGTGATAAAGATATATGTAGCTGATCATTACCATTGTTTACTTGAGTAACTGTACTACTTTGTTCTTCGTCATTAATTGTGAGATCACCGAAGCTTGTTATGAAGTTATAGCCTAGGTCAGATTGTTTGTTTTGTAAGCGAAGGGTCGTATCACCAAAGCTTGACGTAATGGTTGATTGACCATTTAATGTCCCATCTATACTGATATCTCCATGTTCACTTTTAATACTAATACCGTTACTAGCAAGGCGTTGGAGCGTCAAATCACCAAAGGACTGAGTAATCTCTGTGTTGTTACCAATTATGTTGGTAAAGGTAGCATCTCCGTAATCTTGCACTAGGTTAAGCTGCTGATAATGTAGCTCGTGAATGGCTATATCACCGAAGTCGCTATCTATAGTAACAGCATCTATATTTGCATCCTTTGGTACATAGAGCTTGATCGAAGGAGATGAAAAGCTTCCAAAGCCAATTTGGAAATCACTCTTTTTCTTCGCTACGGTTTCAATCGTTAAAGTCCCATCTTCAATATGATAGGTCACATCCTGCTGCTTAAGGACCTTTGTGTCTAATTTATAGTCGTTATCACTAGCAACAATATCAATATCGCCATATTCATTTACGATCTTGATATTTGTAAATGCATCTAATTTGTGAGAATGACTTACTAATTTAGTAGAGCTTGGTACGTGAAGACCCTCTGCATCTTTTTCAATAAACCAGCGACCACCTGAAAAATAGCCGACCAGTGCAAGTAAAATACCTAAAGCAATCATGGTCATAGCAATTAGCGTATTTTTTGATGTCATTTAGAAGCCCCCTTTCCCTTTTTTGTTATTTTGTGAAATAGTCTCCCTAATGTTTCAACTGAGACAAGAACCGTTTTCTTGATAAAACGAGCGACAATAGGAAAGAGTAGGACACCTAAGCCCGTTACAATCAATCCGACACCCATAAAGAGCAGAGCGGTAGGCCAATGCTCTGTTAAAATCAGGAGGCCAGATATAAGCGCCACAAAACCACCGACAAAGATACTAATGACTGTAGCGATAATAGCGAAGATTAAACTGACAATGACTGCGCCAAATGAAAAAATAAGTGCGATTGCAGTAGCAAGTAATGGCAATGAAAGAGGCGCAGATAGGATGGCTAAAATAATAAGCCAAATAGCCGATATATTCTTTTTTGTCGATTTTGCCGAGGAGGTATCCAAATCCTTCAATGCGAAATCAGCTAATATTTGTGAGGCGACATGTGAAGGAGAGCCAAGTTGTGAAATAACTTGTTGCTCATTTTCTTCTCCTGCTTCCTCGAAGTATTCCTCATAATAGGCAATTGCAGAGTCAAACTCATGCGCAGGAAGCCGACGCAATTTGCCTCGTAGCTGTTTCAAATAGCTAGCTCTATCCATCTAATTTCCCTCCTAAAAGTACACAATCAACCTTTTCCTTATACACTTGCCATTCTTTTAATAGCTCTAATAACCGAATACGTCCTTGCTCTGTAATTTGATAATAGCGTCTATTTCTGCCTTGATAGGGCTGATCGTAGGTTGTTAAGTAATGCGCTTTTTGTAAGCGACGTAAAACGGGGTACAGTGTAGATTCCGAAATCTCCATGACGGATTGTACTTGCTGTGTTAGTGAGTAACCATAGGCGTCCTCTTTGTCGACAATAGCGAGTACACAAGCGTCAAGTAAAGCTGAACCAAGCTGAAATGTCATCTTTCCACCTCACATGTAATACTTATATTTCATTTTATATTATATATCGTATAGTATGTGGATAGTATATGACGTATAGTATTAATTGTCAATTAGTTAAAATAAATTCTGTTATTATAAGAAAATAATATTTGAAGATTACGAGGATTATTGTTATAGTATGTGCTGAAGGGCAGTATCCATTGTGAACGGCACCTTCACAAGCGCAAGATCCAATACAACAAATATCTGCCTTGATCTTTTCAGACAGGGACGGAAGAAAACACGCGTTCAACATAGCTGCTAGCTATCGCCTCTTGTCAACACTTCATCAAGAGGTATTTTGTGACGAACGAAACACTACCCTTCTGTCTATTTTCGAAAACAGAAGGGTTTTTCTGTTTTCTTCCCTTAAAAAGGAGGACTACAAATTGAAAACGACTACAGATTTTTTAAAGATGAAAGCGGCCGGTGAAAAAATTGTCATGGTGACAGCCTATGATTATCCCGCTGCTAGATTTGCTGAAGACGCTGGTGTAGATATGGTACTAGTCGGTGATTCACTTGGGATGGTCGTGCTTGGCTATGATTCTACAATGCCAGTGACTGTAGCGGATATGGTGCATCACGCTAAGGCGGTTCGACGTGGTGCGAAGAATACGTTTATTGTCGTTGATATGCCATTTGGTTCTTATCATGGCGATGTCAATGAAGCATTAAAAACGGCTGTTGACATGATGCAACAAACAGGAGCCGATGCTTTAAAGGTTGAGGGTGCAGGAGAGGTCATTTCGGTCATACGTAAACTTACATCAGCCGGTATTCCAGTAGTAGCGCATTTAGGTTTATTACCACAATCAGCAGGTGTGCTTGGTGGTTATAAAGTACAGGGAAAAACGGCAGAACAGGCTGCTACCCTTATAGAGGATGCAAAGAAATGTGAAGAAGCAGGAGCTTGTGCTGTCGTGTTAGAATGTATCCCACATCAGCTAACAAAAATTGTTTCAGCTAGCCTTGTGATCCCGACGATTGGTATAGGTGCAGGAGTAGAAGCTGATGGACAAGTGTTGGTTTATCATGACATGTTAAGTTATGGCTCACACCATGTGCCTAAGTTTGTTCAGCAATTTGCTAATATGGGGAAAGAAGCAAGTACTGGTATGGTTCACTATGTTGAAGCAGTCAAAGCGGGTACATTCCCTGCACCTAAGCATTTCTTCACAATGAAAGAGGAAGCGTTAGATCAGCTATATGGGGGCGTCAAAGCATGAAAGTAGTCACTACCATACAAGCATTAAGAGTAGAAATTGATGCAGCAAAGCAGGCTCATAAAACGATAGGTCTTGTCCCAACGATGGGCTATTTACATGAAGGTCATTTGACATTGGCAAAAACAGCACGTGCAGAAAATGATCTAGTTATTATGAGCATTTTCGTCAATCCAACACAATTTGGACCGAACGAGGATTTTGAAAGCTATCCTCGGGATTTACCTAGAGATACCGCTTTAGCACAATCTGTAGGTGTTGATATTGTGTTCGCTCCAAGTGCGGAAGAAATGTATCCGCATGATGGTGGTATTCGAATACATGCTGGTGAACAGGCAACAATTCTTTGTGGTGCGAGTCGACCAGGTCATTTTGATGGTGTGCTACAGGTTGTCTCAAAATTATTCCACTTAACACAACCAACTCGGGCTTATTTCGGACAAAAGGATGCACAGCAGGTTGCGATTATTGCCACAATGGTACGTGATTTTAACTTCCCATTGGAATTGCGAGTAGTCCCAATAGTGCGTGAGGAGGACGGTTTAGCCAAATCTTCTCGCAATATCTATTTAAGTGAATCAGAGCGACAGGAGGCTCCTGCGATTAATGAAGCTTTGCAATTGGCACGTGATAGCTTTTTAGCGAATGGTGATGCTGAGCGCGCACTGGTTAAAGCGAAAGCGCATATTCATGCACGAACGCATGGCCGAATTGACTATATTGAGTTATTAGCGTACCCCGATCTAACACCAGTAACTGCAACGACACAGCAAGTCCTGTTGGCAGCAGCCGTCTATATTGGCAAAACACGCTTAATTGATAATTGTATTTTTACTGTGAAAGAAGGACTGTAAAGATGTTACGAATGATGATGAATAGTAAAATCCACCGTGCAACAGTGACACAGGCCGATCTAAATTATGTCGGCTCCATAACAATTGATGAAGATATTTTAGATGCGGTAGGTATGCTGGCGAATGAAAAGGTACATGTCGTTAACAATAATAATGGAGCCCGCTTTGAAACATATATTATTGCTGGTGAGCGAGGTTCCGGTGTAATTTGCGTTAATGGCGCAGCTGCACGACTTGTACAACGTGGCGATATTGTAATTATTATTTCCTATGTATATGTGGATAATCATGAGGCAAAAGAGCATAAACCAACCGTTGCTATTATGGGTGAGGGTAATAGGATTAAAGAAATGATTACACATGAGCAAGAGGCAACAGTAATGTAATTTCAGTGTAGCTTTACATGATGATTAAGAGGTAAAAGTAGTAAGATGTATTTCCTAAAGACTTATAGTAGATTTTTTTTGAAATATATAATTTTTATTAGTCATTTTGAAGAAGATGTTGTCTGTATTTATATAGGCAGCATCTTTTTTATTACCATTTTATATTAGAATAAACACTTATATATTTATATTTATACTTTTTTAAAAAAAAATTATAAATTCATAATTTATAGTAGAAGATTTATGTAAATAAGTTCAACTAATTATTCTATCTTAAAAGTATTAAAGAAATTAGTTTTGATTACAAAATTTATATTAAAATGGAATTTTTTTATATTTATTGTTGACAATTGGAATGTTTTATAATTAAATGTAAATATAAGTTAATAAAAAAAGGAAGGTGTTAAATAATTTGTCATATATAGAAAAAATATCCATTATTATTATATTAGGTTGTTTAACAACATTATTAATAAAAATGTTTTTACTAATAAAAAATAATAATACAAACAATATAGTTGATTACGGTATTGAAAAAAATGATGAATTAATGACACCACTCCAATTTGGAAAGCTTATAATGAGTAGTCATTTTGAAAAATCATTAGATATATATAAACCGAAGATTTTAATACTAATTAGTAAAGATTGCCCGTATTGCAAAGAGATTTTCGAGATATATTGGAATGAATTCCATAGTGAAATAAATAATTATAGAGATATTTTTATATTAGTAGAAGATATTGATGAAAATTCAGAATCTTTTCTAAAACTATATGATTATAATTTCAATATACTTAAATATGATAGGCAATTTCTTGCTGAAAATTCAATTGATACTGCCCCTTCATTCATTTATTTAAATGAAATAAATGAAATAATATTAAAAACACCAAATGTATATAGCTTTTTTAATTTAGTTTATAATTCTAATTCTACATTCAAAAAAAAGGAGGAAGTATTATTATGAGTAACTTTCTAAATAATTTGATTCAACCAGCAGCAGCAGCTTGTTCACAAAAAACTTTTTACAAATGGTGTCAAAGTCACGCAAATTGTGCTAGAGATGGAATGATAGGAACTTTGGGAAGATGGGTTGACAAGAACAATCCGCAATGGTACTGCGATGGCACTATACAGTTTTGCAATTGTGGTTGCACTAAATAAAAAAATAGTAGTTTAATATAAAAATTAAATAAAAAATAGTCTAATATTGTAGAATTAGAATTTATAATAAAGGTTGGACTTTAAAGGTTCAGCAAACCGTAGACAGTTTTCCTTTGTCTACGGTTTTTTTAGAACATTACAGCAAATTCTTCCATGGGATAGTTTCATTAAAATATAGTTTCAATAAATTATTAGGGAGAACTAAAAATGTTATTTTATATAATAAATTTTTATATTAAAAACTGTTTAAAATTATCAATTTTTAATATAATTTTAAAAATAATAAATGGATTTTCTCCAGTAGTTTCCATATATTTTTTCCAATTGTTAATTAATGAAATAATAAATTACATAAAAGGGGAATCTGAGCTAAATAAATTAATATTTCTTTTTTTGCTTCAAATTTTACTATTAATTATTCCTTATTCTATAAATCACTTACTTTCAATAAATGAACAAATACTTACAAATAAAGTAACCAAAATACTTACAAATGAAATTTTTTTTAAAACCTCTCAAACAGAATTTTTGAATTTTGAAAACCCAGAATTTTATGATTCTTACCAAAGAGTCATTTCAAATAAAGAAAATTTAAATAATGCTTTTAATGCTTTGACTTATCTTGTTAGTGCTTTAATAAGTTTAATATCTTCACTGGCTTTGCTAACGATTATTGATAATTTAGTTGTAATAATAGTAATTTTGGGAGTTATTCCTTATTTCATTATTCAGCTTAAATTCTCTAAAAAGAATTTCCTATTTTTATCAAAGTTAATACCTATACATAGGAAGGAACAGTATATCTCATTTGTACTTAGCCAACGCGATATGTTAAAGGAGACCATTATTTTTAATAGCTTTGATTTTTTTGTAAATAGATGGAATAACTATTTTCATGAATATACAGATTCCGAAATAAATTTCATGAAAATTAAAACTAAATATCTTTTTTTATCAGAGATAATTCTAGTTCTAACATATGCTTTTTCCGGAATTATTGTAATTTTGAATTTAAAAACAAGTACTACAGCTGGGGGGGTATTAGCAACTTTACAAGCAATACAGTTATTACAAAGCAATTTAAGCCTTTCTACTAAATATTTTTCAGATTATAAAAATTCATCTTACTTTATTAAAGATTTTCTGGAATTTGTAAAAACTCCAGGAAAATCAGAAAAGGAGTATTCTTTATCTATTAAAGAAGAATTTAGAATAAAAAATATTCAAATTAAAGATCTTTCTTTTAAATATCCAAATATGAGTGAAAATACGTTAAAAAATATAAATTTGGAAATAAATTATGGCGAAAAGGTTGCTATTGTCGGTCAGAACGGTAGTGGCAAAACAACCTTAATGAAAACTATTTTAGGCTTATATTCTAACAAAAGTGAAAATATAAAAATAAACAATATTAAATTTAATGATTTGGAAATTAAGAAATATCAAGAAAAAATTTCTGTTTTATTTCAAGACTTTGTTCATTATGAACTTACAGTTAAAGAAAATATTTCATTTGAAATTGATGAGAATTGCGATAATTTTCGCATTAAGAATGCTATCAATAAGGTTGGCCTAACAGAATTTGTTGAGAACTTACCTCATAAGTATGACTCGGTATTGGGACGACAGTTTGAGGGAGGGAATGAATTATCAGGAGGGCAATGGCAAAAAATTGCATTAGCAAGAGCAATATATCGTGATAGTGATTTAATTGTGTTGGATGAACCGTCTTCTGCGCTTGATCCGATTGCAGAAAAAGAAATTATGAATAACCTTTTAAATATTTACGAAGGTTCAATTTTATTTGTTACTCATCGATTAAAAATAGCCGCCTTAGCAGATAGAATTATAGTTTTAAAAAATGGTGTAATTATAGAAGAAGGTACTCATCAAGAATTAATAAATAAAAAAGGATATTATAACGAAATGTATAATGCCCAAAATAACATTCATAATATTGAATTTTTAGTTCACTAAACTTTTTAAGAATAATTAGGAGGGAAGGGTTTTGTATTCTATTTATTGGATAAGTAATTTTCTTTTAATTTTTTTAATATTCATTTTTAGTACTTCTGCTTTGGATAAAGCAATTAACTTTAAGAAAAGTATTGTAACTTTCTCTAATTTTGGTATTAAGAAAAAATATGCTCAAATTGCTTTAATATTTTTATTAGTCGTAGAATTTTATATTGCTATATCTTTGAAAATAATTGGCATAACTTCAATTAATTTACTTTTTATCACTATTTTTTTTAGCACTGTATCAGTAGTAATATTCATAAATATCAAGAACGGGAAAAAAAATATTTCTTGTGGATGTGGTGGGATTTTAGAAAGTGAAAATCTATCATATTTGATTATCTTTAGGAATATAATTTTTATTCTAATAAGCTTATGTTTATACAATAAGGAATTAGATATTTCTAATGCACATTTAATTATTATTTTTATTGTAATAGCTTCAATAGGATTTATTAACTTATCAATAAAAAATCTTAGAATTTTCAAAAACAATATGATTAACATTATTGAAAAATTACAATAAAATCTTATAAACCTATTATTAAGAGAGGAAGATGAAGATGTTTATTAATTTTATTATTGGAATAATTTCAGTAGTTTTACTTGTGGAAACATATGTAATTTATAGTTTAATTAAACTTATAAAGAATTTCTTAACTGAAATACATTCAATAAAAGGTATTCAATTTGGTACAATTGCACAGGGAGATTCAGCGCCATTATTTAGAGCAGAAAATCAAAATAAGTCTAGAATAGTTTTAAAAGATATATTAAAAAATAATGAAGTGACTTTATTATTTTTAAGTAATAGTTGTTCTCAATGTCAAGACGTATTAAAGAATAGTAATGAAATCTTTAATGATTCTACAAGATATACCATTATTATTATGCAAGACCAATTAAAAGAAGATATGTTCTTAAATAATGAAAAAATCAGTTTGATAGTTGCACCAGATTTATTTAAAAATTATAAAGTAACAAAAACACCATACCTTTATTTTGTAGATAAGAACGGTCTAGTGAATTTTTCTACAGAAATTTCAAATCCCAAGCATCTTAAGAAGTTATTATTATTAGAAGATGCTTCTTAATATATAATATTGTTTTTAACAAAACGTAAGGTGAGCGAGGTTCCGGTGTAATTTGTGTTAATGGCGCAGCCGCACGACTTGTACAACGTGGCGATATTGTAATTATTATTTCCTATGTATATGTGGATAATCATGAGGCAAAAGAACATAAACCAACCGTTGCTATTATGGGTGAGGGTAATACGATTAAAGAAATGATTACACATGAGCCTGAAGCCACTGTGATGTGATCAGACCATAGATAGAAGAAAGGGGAGGATTGGCAATGTTTTGTCAATCCTCTTTTTTGATTGCATCTATTACAAAAGTAACTGGTAAAATTTTGTTTTTCTTACTATTAAACTAGTTTTTAAAATTATAATTTTACAAATGTTCTAGTATTTTGGGTCATATTTATGTAGAATTTAGTTGTAAGTACATCAATTTACTAGTGGAGGTATCATTTGTAATGGAAAATAAACGTAACAAATTTTTAACAGCAACTGCTGCAGCATTGGCTGTAACTGCGGTGGCAGTAGCCCCGGCATCAGCTGCAAGTCCTTTTTCAGATGTAAAAGAAAGCCATGCAGACTTTGAAGCAATTTCTACACTTTATGCAGCAGGGATTATCAGCGGGTATCCAGATGGTACATTCAAACCAGATACAAATGTCACACGTGGACAAGCTGCAAAAATGATTGCAGGCGCATTAAAGCTAGATACAAAAGATGTAGAGAATCCAAACTATAAAGATATTGATGTTTCTAATCCATATTACGGTCCAATCGCAGTACTTGCAGGATTAGAAGTGATTACAGGCTATGGTGATAATACTTTCCGTCCCAATCAAACAATTACACATGGTGATTTAGCTAAAATTTTAGCGTCTATTCCAACATTACCAGAGCTAGAAAGTGCTAAAAACCACGCGGCAACTGATAAAGTTACACGTGGACAGCTTGCAACATTGATTGCAGAAGCTTTAACAAAATCTAGCACAGAAACACCAGAAACTCCTGAAACACCAGAAACACCAGAAACGCCTGAAGGTGCATTTTCTCTATCTGTTTTACATGTGAACGATACACATGCTCGTGCGGATAAGTTACCTCAATTAGCAACAGCGGTTAAAGAGCAACGTGAAACGAAGAAAAATGTCTTAACTTTACACGCTGGTGATGCATTTAGTGGAACACTATACTTTAACGAATTCCAAGGGAAAGCAGACCTAGCGCTTTTAAATGAAATTGGCTTTGATGCGATGGTATTCGGTAACCATGAATTTGATTTAGGTTCTTCACCAGAAGGTCATCAGGCATTAGCGGATTTTGTTAAGGCTGCTAAATTCCCATTTGTGGATGCTAATACAGATTTCTCAGCAGATGATAAATTCACAGGTTTATTTACAGACTTAGTTTCAAGTGAACCTGAAAATGGTAAAATTTATTCAGGTATTGTGAAAGAAATTGATGGCGAAAAAGTAGGTATTTTCGGCTTAACAACAGAAGAAACAATGGATATTGCTTCTCCTGATAAAGTGACTTTTACAAATTACATCGATGAAGCGAAAAAAGCAGTAGCTGCCTTTGAAGGAATGGGTGTTAACAAAATTATTGCTTTAACACATATTGGCTACAATGATAATCCAAATGTTGATAATGATATTTTACTAGCGAAAAACGTACCAGGAATTGATGTCATCGTTGGTGGACATGACCATACAAAATTAGAAGAGCCAGTTGTTGTTGATACAAACACAGTGGGTGAAGCAAAAGAGGCAACATTAATCGTACAAGCTAATGAATATGTAAATTATTTAGGTACACTTGACGTAACATTTGATGGAAATGGTGTTGTTACAGAGTATGGTGGCGAATTAATCGACCTTGGTAAAGTTGCACAAGACGAGGCTTTAGTGAAGTTACTTGAACCATTTAAAGCTAAAGTAAATGAAGTGAGCAACAAGGAAATTGGTGTGAAAATTGCTGAGGAGTTAGCAAATCCACGTGCAACTGAAGAAAATCTAGAAAGTGTTCGTAGTAATGAAACAGCTCTAGGTAATATCATTACTGACGGTATGTTGGCAAAGGCACAAAAATATACAGATAAAACTGTTGTGATGGCATTACAAAATGGCGGTGGTATTCGTGCGGCGATTCCAGCTGGTAATATTACAGTTGGTCAAGTGATTACGGTATTACCATTTGGTAACACATTAGCATTAATGGATGTTACAGGTGCAGAGTTAAAGGCTGCATTTGAAGTATCTCTGAAAAGTGCACCAAAAGAAAATGGTGGTTTCCTACACATTGGTGGAGCGAAATTACAATATGATTCTTCAAAAGAAATTGGCTCACGTGTAGTATCTATCGAATATTTAGATAAAGCAACTGGAAAGTATGTTGCTTTAGAAGATACGAAAACATATACAGTAGCAACAAATGCTTTCACTGCTAAAGGTGGGGACGGCTTTGATATGTTTGCTAAAGCATATGAAGAAGGTCGCGTTACAGACTTAGGTTTATCTGATTGGGAAAACCTACAAGAACAATTACTTTCATTAAAAGAAGTAAAAACAACAACAGAAGGTCGTATTGTTGATCTTGCTAAAAAACAATAATCGAATAGCTTGAATTACTATTTTATTTAACTACTATTCATTTACGCAACCTTAGGGGCTTCCTCTAAGGTTGTGTTTTTTTGTATAGATTAAGTGATTTTACAAGGAGGAGAAAGGATGCTGCAAAGCCAAATCTATGATAAAATTCAACTTATCTAATGTGAACTGTGAGTTGAGATGTATGATGGAAAGTCAAAAATATGCCATTGTCGATTTGGAGACAACGGGTCATTCACCAGCCAATGGGGACCGGATGATTCAAATAGCAATTGTTATTATGAAGGATTGGAAAATTGAGCGTACTTATACGAAGTTCATTAATCCAGGAAAAACCATTCCATCTTTCATTCAAGATTTAACGCATATAACGGATGAAGATGTAAAGGATGCCTTGCCATTTGAGGCACATGCGGATTACATATATGAGCTATTAGCAGACTGTGTGTTTGTCGCACATAATGCAGATTTTGACTTATCCTTTTTACAAGCAGAGTTTAAGCGAGCAGGACTTCCGAAGTGGCAAGGTAAAAAAATGGACACGGTGGAGCTTGCTAAAATTTTATTTCCTATGTCCCTTGGCTTTAAGCTAGGCGATTTAGCGGCAGATTTAAATATTGAGCTAGCCAATGCGCATCGGGCAGATGATGATGCACTGGCAACAGCAGAATTATTCAGATATTGCTGGAGGGAGCTTTTAAACCTTCCTCAGCTAACGTTGGAACAGATGCATAAACGTTCTTTCCGTTTGAAATCAAATGTTTCCCAGCTCTTTTTTGAGGCTTTGCAAATTAAACGACAGCATGTGACAGGTCATGAGAATGTACATTATTACCGCAATTTTGCCATTTGCAATGGTCGCAATAAGCATGAAAATGCATCAGAACCACTAGCCTATCCGCAAACAGTAACTGAAAAGGTAGCTTTAATGTCAAAGGCCCTTGCGAATTTTGAGGAACGTCCAGCACAATTTGAGATGATGGACACGATCTGGCAGGCATTACATGAACAAAAGGAATGTGTGATTGAAGCCTCCACTGGTATTGGCAAAACGGCTGGCTATTTATTGCCTGCGATTTTGTACGCCCGTACTGTCGATAAAAAGATTGCCATTAGTACGTATACATCGTATCTACAGGAGCAGCTTGTAGAGGAGGAACTACCTAAGATTGAAAAAATCCTAGGAACAAAAGTAAATGTATGCGTATTAAAGGGAATGCAACATTATATTGATCTTGAACGCTTTGAGCAATGTATGGCCCATGCAGATGAGTCCTATGATGAAACATTTACTATTCTACAAATACTTGTGTGGCTTACTAAAACAGAGACAGGTGTGTTAAGTGAATTAAATGTTTCA
Organism: Lysinibacillus irui; assembly: GCF_028877475.1. NCBI lineage: Bacteria > Bacillati > Bacillota > Bacilli > Caryophanales > Bacillaceae > Lysinibacillus > Lysinibacillus irui. The sequence goes on from NZ_CP113527.1 coordinate 1,442,428, forward strand.
GGTGGCGGACAACTATTTTTAGAGAAAATCCGAAAAATACCAAGTGACAAGCCTTCAAAGGGCTTTGATTTCTATGAACAAGCTTTAAAAAATAGTGCCGTTGCGGATTGTATTGTGACGAATCATGCTATGGTATTAAGCGATTTAGTTCGCCAAACACCACTCTTTACTCAAATCGATGGATGGATTATTGATGAAGCACATCAATTTATTCAGGCAGCCATGCAGCAGGATGAAATTGCCTTCTCCTATACACAATGGAAGTATATCTTTGGACAAATTGGTACGATGGAGGAGACCGCCCTTTTTCACCAGTTTTGTGAAGCAGCGAAGAAAAAACAGCGCGTAGCCATGCAAAATTTGCAACGTCTGGATGCCCAATTTATACGCTTGCAGCGGTCATTTGATGAAACCATTCAGTTAGTTATTCAAAAAATACAGCAACAAGTTAAAGGGAAGCAAGTAGGTAGTAAATGTACCCTATTTTTAGAGGATCTATCATTTGCGAAAGAATCATTCGTGCAAGTTAGTAAGCAGACACAACAATGGCTAGACCTTGCAACTGCAATTACGCAGACATTCGAAAATAATATTGAGCAATTAGATAAAAATGATCTTTATGTTTTATCTGAATGGCAGTATTGGATACGAGAAGTGAAAATAAAAATTGCTGAATGGGAAGATATTTTTCTATCACCACATGAAGGTAATTCAATATGGCTAGAACTGGATCTCCGTAGTGTTCCTGGCAGTCTTCATGTCTTTAAGAAACCAGTCAATGTCACACCGATTATTGAACAAGTATTAGCACCGCTTCGTAAAGAGGCAAGCATTGTTTGGACATCAGGTACATTAACCGTACCAGGCAATGAGCGCTTTGTCACACGCCAGTTAGGAATCTCTGATGATGTTGAGATCATAAAACTCCAAGCACCTCCAGCCTATTACGCTGGTGCCAAGGCTTTTATTGTAACTGATATGCCAGATATTCAGCATGTTAGCCAGGAAGAATACATTGAGGCTGTTGCACATGCAATTACTCGGACAGTCCGCATGACGGAGGGACGCTGTTTTGTGCTCTTTACAGCACAGGATATGCTTCGGAAAACCGTCGAGCTCATTCAAGAAAGTGAACTTTTAGATGACTACATGCTTTTTGCACAAGGTGTTACTGGTGGAAGCCGTATGCGCATTCTAAAATCATTCCAAAAATTTAGCCATGCTGTTCTGTTTGGGACAAATAGCTTTTGGGAGGGTGTTGATGTACCAGGAGATGCTCTCGCTTCTGTCATTGTGGTACGATTACCATTCTCTTCACCAGAAGAGCCAGTATTTAAGGCAAGAGCCAAGCATCTGACAGCTCTAGGTGGCAATTCATTCACGGAGCTTTCCTTACCAGAGGCCATTATGCGCTTTAAACAAGGCTTTGGTCGATTAATTCGTTCTTCCCAAGATAAAGGAGCCTTTATCGTCCTCGACCGACGTATCACTAATAAGTCTTATGGGAAAGAATTTATTAAGGCATTACCGCCTATCGATGTGAGGAAAGTTCAGCTACCTGAATTATTAAAAGAGTTGAACCGTTGGCAAAAATAACATGAAAAGGCGTCAGGACAAGGCTATTGTCTTAGGCGTCTTTTTTTTGTAAAACAATCCGCTTCGCTAGACCATAACAGCAAGATTGAGGACGAAGTGAAGAAATCATTCCTGATAAAATGAGGTCTATCAAATAGTATGGAGGCTTTCGATATGTCTAAAATTCAGGAATTCAATGATTTACATTCTTCACAAGAGCTCTTATTTTTAGGGAATGCTTGGGATTTATTATCGGCATTAATGTTAGAAAAGGCAGGTTTTCAAGCGATTGGCACAACAAGCTGGGGTATTGCTAATTCACTTGGCTATGCAGATGGTGAATTAATAGATTTTCAACGACATCTTAATATTATCCAAACCATTGCAGAGAATGTGAGCATACCTGTATCTGCTGATATTGAAGCAGGGTATGGATCTGATGAGCAGAGTATTATCGACAATGTATTAAGAACGGCCGATGTCGGTGTAGCTGGGATTAATATTGAGGATTCTCTCAAAAACCAAACAGGGTTAAAAAGTGTAACAGAACATTGTCGTCTACTAACAAACCTAAGGGCAGCGTTAGATTACCACGGTTTTAAAGATTTTTTTATCAACGCTAGAACGGATACGTATTTTCAGCTGGAGCAACCATTTGAAGAAACCATGGTGAGAGCGAAGGCTTATGTAGAGAGTGGGGCTAGTGGTATATTTATTCCTGGATTAACGGAAATCAACGACATAAAAGCCATGACAAGTAACATAGAAGCACCCATCAATCTGCTTTCATTACCCGGCTTAACCAATTGTCAGCAGCTAAAAGAATTAGGGGTAAGGCGTTTTAGTTTTGGTAATGCACTATCAGATAAAATCATTGCATATATAACGCTACATGCTGCACAATTATTAGAAGACCAAAATACTTCTTCTTTATATGTTTAATCAATGAAAATGAGGTGAGGTATACGTGGACCATCCAATCAATTTATCCTTTGAGGAGAAGTGGGAAAAGATTATAGCTTGTGATCAAACCTATGATGGGCTTTTTTATACAGCGGTTAAAACGACTAGGATTTATTGCCGTCCTTCCTGTAAATCCAGAAAACCGAAAAAGATGAATGTTGAATTTTATGAGGATTTACAAGAAGTAGAGGCTGCTGGCTATCGTGCATGTAAACGATGTCAGCCAGAGATTGAACATTCACCACATACACAATTGATTAAAAATGTAACAGCCTTTATTATCAACGAATATAAACAAAAGATGACATTACAAGATATGGCGGAGCATGTCGGCATCAGTCCATTTCATCTAGAACGGCTTTTTAAACAAGAAACAGCAGTGACACCCCGAACATATTTAGAAAAAATAAGAATTGATAAGGCTGCCCACTTATTAAAACATACAGATTTTACAAATTTAGAAATTTGCTATGAAGCAGGATTTCAAAGTCCCTCTAATTTTTATAAGGTGTTTCGACGATTGAAAAATTGCTCACCTACAGAATATCGAGGCCTTTCCTAAAAGGAGTCAGGATATGCACTGGATTAATGACGAAACTTATTTAGAAATCGTGCAGCCAAAAGAATTTAATTTTAAAGAGTGTTTGCTGTTTTTAAATAGATCCAATCAAGAAATTCTTCATTCAATAAAAGGGGATGTGCTTTACAAATTACTGAATATTGATGAACAGCTTATTTTATGTAAAATCAGTGAGCAAGACAATAACATAAAAGTGGAATTTCCAATGGATCAACCAATAGCCAATGTAAGAGAAAAAATCGTCCAGTATCTAATGGAATGGTTTGAAGTAAAGCAAGATTTGGCTTGTTTTTATAAGATGGCTAACCGAGATAAAATCCTACAGCCACTTGTTGAAAAATATAGTGGTCTACGATTAATCGGTATACCTGATTTATTTGAAGCGCTAGTTTGGGCTATTATTGGTCAACAAATCAATTTAACATTTGCCTATACACTAAAAAAACGATTTGTCGAGCAATTTGGAGAGTATGTAAGCTTCGAGGGGCAAAGCTACTGGCTATTTCCACCGCCAGAAAAGATCGCTGCCATTCAGGTGGAAGATTTAAGAAGTCTCCAATTTACCTTAAGAAAGTCGGAGTACATTATTGATATTGCAAAAAGTATGGCAAGTGGTCAATTGACAAAAGAGTTGTTGAAGCAAAAAGATAACTACGAGGACAAGAAAAAAAGTTTAATGGCTATTAGGGGCATTGGTGCATGGACCGCAGACTATGTGCTGATGAAATGTTTACAAGAGCCGTCTGCCTTTCCAATCGCAGATGTTGGTTTGCACAATGCGTTAAAAACTCAATTAGCGTTAGAACGAAAACCAACGATAGAGGAAATCAACCACTATGCGATACATTGGCAAGGTTGGCATGCTTATGCCACCTTTTATTTATGGAGGTCTCTATATGAAAAAGTATAAAGTAGATTACAAATCACCAATTGGAGTAATTGAAATAGAGGGTAGTGATAGCGCTATTTATGGAATTAATTTTGCGGAGCGGGATGAAATTATCCATATTCCTCAACAAGATACACCGAAAGTTCTGATGGAGTGTGCCAAACAGTTGCAAGAGTATTTTATAGGTGAACGTCATGACTTTTCATTTCCCTACGTAGTTGAAGGAACAGACTTTCAACAAGCGGTTTGGCAAGCTTTACCGACTGTAAGCTATGGTGAAACGGCTTCCTATAAGGATATTGCGGTAGCTATTAACAATGAAAAAGCTGTAAGAGCTGTTGGTAGTGCAAATGGCAAAAATAATATTAGTATCGTTGTTCCCTGTCATCGCATTATTGGCTCTAATGGAACGTTGACAGGGTATGGCGGCGGGATGTGGCGCAAAGAATGGCTTCTTCAGCATGAACAAACCTATAAAAATCCATCAGAGTAATATTTGTTTGAGTACCCTTCTTTGGTGGCAATATCACTGTGCAGCCATTTCTTAGGACTGTATAAAAAAGTGGTTATTGCAAAAAATAAGACCGTCAAAATGGCGGTTTTAATGACTAGTCTTTGTCATTTTATCGCTTCTTATGACACCTCTCTGCTAAGAAATTAGCTTGGAGTATAGACGATAAAGGAGGTGTACTCATGAGCGTACTTTATAGAATTGCCTTAATATTAGTCATTATAGGTGCAATCAACTGGGGACTCATTGGATTCTTTAGATTTGATTTAGTGGCTTATTTATTTGGTGGACAAACTGCGGTCTTATCTCGATGGATATATGCCCTTGTTGGGCTTGCGGGACTGATCACGATTCCAATTCTGATGAAGCGATTTGAAGATGAGGAGGATGTAGATACATTCTCTCGTATGGACAGAAATCCTAGCTATGGTATGGAGGCTGGGGAAGAAGCAGATTTTACTGAAGTAACAAAAAAAGAAGTAAAAACTGTAGAGAAAAAAGACAAAAAATAATGTATGTAAAAACGGGGTCCACCCGTTTTTGAGAAACATTCGTCTAGTTCCTTCAAGGGAGCTAGGCGAATGTTTACTTTTAGAATTATTTATTTAGAAAAGGTTCAGCCATGGCCATGTTCCGAACAGCAAGTCAGCGATTTATTCATGCTATTGTTTAATGGAATGTAATGCTTGTACAAAATTTTTAACGATGAAATCTTTCTCATCAGAGGAAATAATCAATGGGGGAGATAATGTCAGAACATTATTAAACCCAGCAACGGTTACGCCATTTTTCCCAATGATTAACCCCAGTTCCTTACACTGTGCAATCACTTTGTTTACAAGTGTGACATCGAGTGGTGTTTTGCTGTCTTTATCTTGTACAAGCTCTACGCCAATTAATAAGCCCTTACCGCGAATATCCCCAACATGTGGGTGCTCCTTTAATTGCTCCTGTAAGGCCGTAAGAAGCGTAGCACCAAGTGTAGCAGAGTGAGTAAATAAATTTTCCTGCTCCATTATTTCAATATTTTTCAATGCTACAGCACAAGCTGCTGGTGATCCACCGAACGTATTGACATGGCGGAAAAAGTCATATTCCTCACTACCTGCAAAAGCCTCGTAAATTTCACGTCGAACGGCAGTTGCTGATAGTGGCATATAAGCGCTTGTCAAACCCTTTGCCATTGTAACAATGTCAGGCTGAATGCCGTAATTTTGGAACCCGAAAGCTTTGCCTGTACGTCCAAAACCACAAATTACTTCATCGACAATGAGCAGTGCGCCATGCTTCTCACAAATAGCTTTGACTCCTTGTAGGTAGTTGTCGTGAGGCATAATCACACCACCACCTGTAATGATAGGCTCCATAATGACTGCAGCAATTGAATCTGACATTTCCCATGTCATTACATGATCGATCGCTTGCACAGATGGCAGTGCACAAGGATCTTTACTTTTAATATGGTCTTCATTTGCACGATACGAGTCAGGTGGTGTGACATGTAAAAAACCAGGTGCTAATGGCTCGTATTTATATTTACGTTGAGCTTGTCCTGTAGCGGCTAATGCACCCATCGAACTACCATGATATGCACGGTAACGAGAAATGATTTTTGTTCGATTGACGTGTCCTTTTTGTTGATGATATTGTCGAGCAATTTTAAAAGCAGCCTCATTTGCTTCAGAGCCGCTATTAGAGAAAAAGACGACATAGTCATCCCCTAATAGCTCACTTATCTTTTCACTTAGCTGGATGGCGGGAATATGGCCAACAGATAAAGGTGTATACGTATTTTCAAGTAACTGCTCATAGGCAACTTTCGCAATGTCTTCTCGGCCATAGCCAACATTTACGCACCATAAACCAGCCATAGCATCTAAATAACGTTTTCCTTCAATGTCGGTAATCCATGCTCCTTTAGAAGATTGGACAATCATCGTAGCATTCGGATTATATGGTTTCATTGAATGCCATACATATTGTTCATCCTTCACTTGCCAATTTGGACTTGTTACATTTGTCACAAAGCTTCACTCCTTCTTAACAGGTAGATGATTAGCATGCATACGTTTTAGTCGGATGTGGACAATAAAATGCACAGTAGTCCCCATTTATACTTTATATGTATGCAGCCAAAATTTTAGAAGGAGGATTTATAAATAGAAAATCCAGATAATTAAACAACCTGCTAATTCTATTGATGTGTTAAAACATCCTCTATTAAAAAGGCAATATATAAGTTTGTCTTTGTAAAGGAGTTGCTTAAGTCAATATCCAATAGCATTTCGATTTTTTTTATTTTATAAAGGACCGTATTGCGATGAATAAATTGTCGTTCACTAATCCGACTTGTACTGCCATTCTCTTCAACAAATACACGTAAAAAAGGGACATAATCAGTATTGTGCATTTCATCATAGCGATAGAGCTGGCCTAAAATATCCTGACTAAAGGACTTCATCAATCGTTGGTTTTGCACCGCCATCAGAATTTTATAGGCACCAATTTCTTTATAGCTATATAAGTAACGGTTGTTATGGAGCTGTGCTAAATGAAGGACCATTAAAGATTCATCATAGCTTTTGCGAACATTTTCGAGCTCTTTATGGTAGTTGCCTTTTCCAATAATAATATCCAAGTAACCATTTTTTAATGTGATTTTATCGTAGATTTCTTCAACGATTTTTGAGAAGGGTGTATTTGGTGTAATGATTTGTGCTTTATCAATTAAAAAAATGAGGTAATTTTTATGCTTTAATTTTAAGAAGCGTTGATAGCGATTTTGAAAAGCAAATTGTATCATCACTTCATAACGATCGATGGTGGCTTGCGTGCCAGTCGTTGTGCAAGTAATGATCGCTAATTCTCTTCCTTGAGGAAATCCTAGCTGTGCTAATTGATCTTTTATAGAGTTAGCGTTTGCTTTGTAATGAAAAAGTAGATTGAACAGAACCTTTTCTTCGATGGAAAGCTCTTGATGGTGGTTGGCAATAAACTGAAAGGTAGTTTTTAATAGATCAGCAATACGGTAACTCCATGGCATTTGAAAAATAGGGAAATCATGTTGGTTTGCAAAAGAGATGACGGCTTCAGGAATAGTAGGAATGAATGGCCCTATGTTGATAATAAAGCCCGCTACTTTTTTCGCGTACGCTTGTTTGACAAGCTGTTCTAGAGAATCTTCCTGTGCATCTAAATTAATGCCTGTTGTGACGACTAATTCATTGGGTCTACAAAACATAATTAGATCATTGCTTTCCACAACATTAATACCAGTAACTCTGCGATACGTACCACTATGTCCAGCGACTAATGTAAGCATTGGGAATTGAATTCCCTCAACAATTTTACGAATCGTCCCCATATTTTCCCCCCCTTAATTATGAACATAACTTACCATATATAATGTGCAGTTGCACATATTTTTTTAGTTTACTTTCCATATCTCACAAATTTTATCTATTTTAGAATGTTTAATAACTACTGTGAAAGAGAGGACTTGCATATGTATAAATGTAATAGTAGACGATTGCAAGAGTTAATTGAACAGTTCAGTCAATTTGGAGCCACTGACAATGGTGGCGTTACACGTTTATCTCTTTCGGATGAGGATGTTTTAGCTAGAAACTATTTTTGTGAATGTTGTAAAGCGTTAGGTATGGATATACAGGTGGATGATATGGGAAATATTTATGCCACTCTTCCTGGCAAAAAGGATATGCCACCTATCGTCATGGGTTCCCATATAGATTCAGTTGAAAAAGGTGGGAGATTTGATGGCGTGTTAGGTGTACTTACAGCTATCGAGGCCATTCGAACAATTAAGGAAAATGAAATTGAGATGGATATCCCACTTATGATTGTGAATTTTACCAATGAAGAGGGCGCACGTTTTGACCCGGCCATGATGAGTTCAGGGGTAATTACCTCAAAATTCGACAAAGAAAAAATGCTGCAATCTACAGATAAAAATGGTATTCGCTTTCACGAAGCATTACAGGCAAGTGGCTATGAGGGAGAGCAAGAAAATCGACTAAAAGAAGCACTTGCTTATATTGAATTGCACATTGAACAAGGACCCGTTTTAGAGGCAAAACAACGTGAAATCGGTGTTGTCGAAGGTGTGCTCGGCATGGTCTGCTATGAAATTACGATTACTGGACAATCAAATCATGCGGGTACAACACCGATGTCGATGCGTAAAGACCCGATGATTGTAGCATCGACGATTATTACAGAGCTCCATGAGCAATTAGGGAAAATTGACGAACAACTTGTTTTTACCTTTGGTCGCATGAATGTTTCGCCAAATATTCATACAGTCATCCCGAATAAGGTGACATTTACCATCGATTCACGCCATCAAGATCCAGAGGTGATGCAACAGGTTGAGGATATTCTTAATGCGCTTCCAGAGACAGCAGGAGGTTGCAGCATTCATCCTACTAAACTATGGGGGAGAGAGACAGTGTATTTTGATGCAGCCATTTGCGATGAAGTAGAAAGAGCATGTCAGAGCTTCGGCTATTCTGCACATCGTATGTTTAGTGGGGCTGGACATGATGCCCAGTATATGGCGAGTATGGTTCCGTCCGCCATGATTTTTGTCCCAAGTATTGAAGGCAAGAGTCATTGTGAGGAGGAGGAAACAACATATGAAGATTGTGCAAAAGGTGCAGATATTTTGCTCGAAACAGTTTTAACGCTGCAAACAAAGTTTAGTATAGGTGAAACATATACATTGCATTAAACATCAAGCATTCTCTAATTTTGTAATGAAGGGTGAGGGGCACAATGAAAAAAATCATTAAAGGTGGACGAGTAGCAACAGCTGCTGATGTATTTGAGGCAGATATTCTAATTGACAACGGTAAAATTGTTCAAATTGGCCAGAACTTAACGGATGCTGGCGCTGAAATCATTGATGCGACAGGTAAGTACGTATTGCCTGGTGGCATTGATCCTCATACGCATTTAGATATGCCATTCAATAATACAGTGACAGATGACGATTGGAAATCAGGTACGATAGCCGCAGCTTTTGGTGGGACAACTACTATTTTAGATTTTTGTTTAACAGCGGGAGAAGAAAAATTATCGACAGCAGTGGAGAAATGGCATGAAAAGGCGAAAGGAAAGTCTGCTATTGACTATGGTTTCCATCTGATGATTGGTGATTTAACACCTGAAACAGAAGCTGAATTACCCCAACTATTAGAGCAGGAGGGCATTACTTCTGTAAAAGTCTTTATGGCTTATGCAAAAGAATTCCAAGCGACAGATCGTACACTATTTAAAGCCTTTAAAATCGCCAAAGATCTTGGCGCAGTGGTCATGGTGCATTGTGAAAATGGCTCTGTCATTGATGAGCTTGTCGAGGAAGCAAGACGTGCGGGACATAAAGAACCGATTTATCATGCACTGACTCGACCAGCCGAATTAGAGGGTGAGGCGACAAAGCGTGCCATCGAATTAGCTCATATAGCAGGAGCGAAGCTATATGTGGTTCATGTAACATGTAAAGAAGCAGTAGATGAAATTATTGCAGCTCGTGAAAAAGGGTATGACGTCTATGGTGAAACATGTCCACCATATTTAACACTCGATCAATCAGCTTTAGCGCAGCCAGGCTTTGAGGGAGCAAAATATGTCTGGTCACCACCACTTCGTCCGAAATATCATCAAGAACATTTATGGAATGCATTAAAGGCCAAGCAGCTACAGACAATTGGCTCTGACCAATGCTCTTTTAGCTTTAAGGGTAAAAAACAGCTTGGCCTAAATGATTTCTCAAAAATTCCAAACGGTGGGCCATTCATTGAGGATCGCTTTAGTATTTTATATTCGGAAGGTGTTGCAAAAGGTAGAATTACAATCCATGAATTTGTTGATATGATTTCTACAAGTGCAGCCAAAATATTTGGGCTATTCCCGCAAAAAGGAACGATTGCTATCGGTTCAGATGCGGATATCGTAATTTTTGATCCAGAGGCAAAACGCCAAATTTCTGCTAAAACACATCACATGAATGTGGACTATAACCCTTATGAAGGCTGGGACGTTACAGGTGAGCCGGTTAGCGTACTGGTTCGTGGGGAATATGTCATTAAAAATAAAGAATTTGTAGGGGTACTTGGTAGTGGACAATATATTAAACGTCCATTAAAAACAGTGGCTGCGGAAGCACTAAATATTTAGCTTCCTTCAGTATAGGACCGATTGTTTTGATGGAGAGCAAAGCAATCGGTCTAGTAATTGATGTACGGAAAAAATGCTCACATGAGGGGGATGTGGAAATGGTTCCGATTCAAGAAAATGAAATGACCATACAGCTTAGACGTAATTTTATGGAATTAAAAAGCAAAATGACAAAGAATGAGGCTATTGAGGAAGCCAACCGTTGTCTGTATTGCTATGATGCACCATGTATTAAAGCTTGTCCAACAAGCATTCAAATCCCAAATTTCATAAAAAAAATTGCATCTGGTAATATGAAGGGTTCTGCTACGACTATATTAGAAGCAAATCCTATTGGTGCAAGCTGTGCAAGGGTTTGTCCTACGGAAGAATTATGTGAAGGGGCGTGTGTCTTAAATTCTTCTACAAAGCCAATTAAAATTGGTGAGTTACAGCGTTATGCAACAGATTGGGCAATGGAAACCAATACACAGCTATTTAAGCCAGGACAAAATAACGGACAAAAAGTAGCAATCATCGGGGCGGGTCCTGCTGGCTTATCAGCAGCACGAGAGCTTGGCCGTTTAGGCTACCAGGTAACAATCTATGAGGCAGAAGAGAAGGCTGGCGGACTAGGAAGCTATGGAATTGTGGCATTCCGTTTACCCAATGAAGTAGTGGATTGGGAAGTGGAGCAAATTGAACAGCTTGGCGTGAACATTCAAACGAATACAGCGGTCGGTGTGGATATTTCTGCTGATGAAATTTTGGCGCAATATGACAGTGTAATTTTAGCTGTCGGTATGGGGGCTGTACCGAATCTGGGCATTGAAGGGGAAGATTTAGAAGGTGTGCATGATGCCATTGAGTTTGTTCGAAAAACAAAAATGGGACCGCTTACAAATGACATCGTTGGAAAAAAAGTAGCTGTTATTGGTGCTGGAAATACAGCAATTGATGGAGCTACAAGTGCGGTGCGATTAGGGGCAGAAAATGTACAAATTCTTTATCGCAGAACACAAAAAGAAATGACTGCTTACAAATTTGAATATGAATTTGCGAAGCAGGATGGTGTGGAATTTAAATGGCTGACTGCGCCGAAGAAAATTATTGGCGATGAAGCTGGCAAGGTGACAGGTATTGAGTGTGTAAAAATGAAGCTTGGTGAGACAGGTCCTGATGGTCGACAAAGACCAGAAGAGGTCCAAGACTCTAATTTTATTATTGAAGTGGATGCTGTCATTAAAGCGATTGGGCAAACTCGTTTTGTTTCATTAATCGAAGCCTTTGGATTGGCTCATACAAACGGTGTTGTCGATATTGATGAGGCGACAATGCAAACGTCTAATGACAAAGTATTTGCCTGTGGAGATGTTGTCTTTGGCAATGGACAGGGTGAAGCGATGGTGGTGACCGCTGTGCAGCAAGGGAAAGATGCAGCATATAAGATTCATGAACGTTTAAGAAAACCAAGTGAGATTGCATAAAGTGAACCTTCAAACAGTGGGGGTTTTCTACATCCTTCACTGATTGTTAGTTTCACCAATCAGGATAAAGGGGGAACTTACATGGCAGACTTACGCATTAATTTAGCGGGCATCAAATCGCCGAATCCATTTTGGCTAGCATCCGCACCACCGACAAATTCGGGTTATCAAGTACAGCGTGCATTTGAAGCAGGCTGGGGTGGCGCTGTTTGGAAAACGTTAGGAGAACCGATTTTAAATGTGTCCTCCCGTTTTGCCGCTGTGAGTTTTAATGGTCAACGTGTGGCAGGCTTTAATAATATCGAATTAATTACGGATCGACCATTAGAAGTAAATTTACAAGAAATTTATGACACGAAAAAGAAATTTCCTAATCACGCAATTATTGCCTCCCTAATGGTGGAGCCGAAGCAGGAAAAGTGGCATGAAATTGTGAAGCGAGTAGAAGATGTGGGGGTTGATGGTCTTGAGCTTAACTTTGGTTGTCCACATGGGATGGCAGAACGAGGCATGGGTTCTGCCTCTGGTCAAGTCCCTGAATTGGTGGAAAAACAAACGTACTGGGTAAAGGAAGCGGCACGTACACCTGTGATTGTTAAGCTAACGCCAAACATTACGGATATTACAGTAACGGCGGAAGCAGCGACAAGAGGTGGAGCAGATGCAGTTAGTATGATTAATACAATTAATAGTTTAGCCGGTGTCGATTTAGATTCTTGGAACACTATACCGCATGTTGCAGGAAAAGGGGCGCACGGTGGCTATTGTGGTCCAGCTGTTAAACCGATTGCCCTCAATATGGTGGCCGAATGTGCGCGTAATCCATTAGTGAATGTACCGATTTCAGGTATTGGCGGCATCTCGAATTGGCAGGATGCAGCAGAATTTATTTTAATGGGTGCGACAGGCGTTCAGGTTTGTACAGCTGCAATGCACCATGGCTTTAGTATTGTAGAAGATATGATTGATGGTCTAAATAATTATTTGGACGATAAAGGCCTAGCTTCAGTTATGGATTTAGTTGGTCGCTCTGTACAAAGGTATTCAAACTGGGGTGATTTAGATTTAAATTATAAAATTGTCGCAGAAATTAATAACGATGTGTGTATTAATTGTAATAAGTGCCATATTGCCTGTGAGGATACATCTCATCAATGTATCGATCTGTATACAGAGGATGGCCGTCCAATGTTAAAAGTGCGAGAGGAAGATTGTGTCGGCTGTAATTTATGTTCCATTGTTTGTCCAGTCGAGGGTGCCATTTCAATGGTTGAACGTAAATCAACAATTCCACCAATGACTTGGAATGAACGCCAATCACTGCTTAGCAGTCTTTCCAAATAAAGAACCTTTTATCGTGAATGAAGATTAAAGATAAATAAAATCGAAATTCCACCTTCCTTCAGCCATTTTTAGTGAGGGAAGGCTTAACTTCAAGTAGGTTGTCACGGAAATTTAAGAAAAAGGAGAGAAATAGGATGGAACGTGAAGGGAATTATTTAAAATCCCCAGATTTACTTCCAGTGACACATCAACAAAGAAATATTGGAACATTTGGTTTTGCGGTAATTTGGGTAGGAATGGCGATTGTATTAGCGGCTTTTGCTATCGGTGGTTCAGCAATAATGAACTTATCATTGCCAATGGTCATATTTGCAACATTGGTAGGTTCCTGTTTAATCGGTGTCTTTATGACGTTAATTGGTGATATTGGGATAGAGCATGGGCTTTCTTTCCCTGTCTATATGCGCGCACCATTCGGTACATTTGGTACCCATATACCATCCCTTGTACGTGGTGTTACTGCTGCATGTTGGTTCGGTCTTAATACCTATTTCGGTGCGTTAGCAATAAACGGTATTTTAAACTTATTATTTGGTTTTGATAATTGGTTTATCTGTTTCCTTGTTTTTGCAGCACTTCAACTCTTTAATACATCACTAGGCATTAAATCCATTGAACGCTTTGCTGATTTAGCAGCACCTGTCATTATTTTAATTTCTTGCTGGATGTATTACACATTGGCAGATAATGCTACATCTCAAGGGAAAAATGTTTGGACATGGGTGGAAACTCCAACAACTGGCTTTGCCGCCTTTACCGCGTTTATGGTAGTGGTAATGGCAAATATGGGCTTCTGGGCAACACTGGCAGCTGACATGCCGTCCTTGTCTCGGTTTTTTAAAGCACCTAAAAATGAGCGTAACTGGTTCAAACGTAATAAAACACAGCTCGTTGGGTCATTGATCGTTATGCCGATTACCAACACATTCATTGTAACAATTGGCGCTGTTTGTTATATGGCTGTAGCTTCTGCTGATCCAATCAATGCTTTACAGCAAAGTGCAAGCGGCTTTATTTTAGGGATTTTATTGTTGATGATTGTGTTAGCGCAATGGTCAACTAATACATCAGCCAATGTTGTACCTGCGGCTACTATTTTCTCTAATATTGGTGGACCAAAAGTACCGTTTTGGGTAGGGGTTGTTATTGCAGGTATAATTGGAATTCTGGCACAGCCATGGAGTCTATTTGATGTCATGGTCAATGTCCTATTAATAATTGGTGGTATTTTAACGGCCATCGTCGGTATTTTATTTGCTGATTATTACCTACTCCGTAAGCGTCGTGTACACGTTAAAGACCTTTATGAATTAAACGGACAATTTAAATATTATAAGGGCTTTAATATGGCTGGATTAATTGCCTGGGTAATTGGGGGCGCTATTGCGAATATATTTGCAACCTATTCCTCGCTAGTAGGGTTTGTTGTTGGAGCGGCTGTATATTATGTATTGGCGAAGTATTGGTGGTTTAAAAAGTATCCTCAGGCAGAGCTAGATGATCCAAGCGATGATAAATATTTAGGCATTACGGTTGGGCATAATTTGGATGAAATATTTGGCCAACCAGCAGCTGCTCCAGAGGAAGATGAACTGGTGGAGCAAGCAGATCCTCTGTTAGAAATGAAGGGTGCCGAGTAAGAAAGACAACATCTTGACATTTTCAAAAGAAGGTGAGGTGATGGCATGTCTGAATTCCAACAAAGCACAGAGGAAATCCAAAAAGTGGATCATTATTTAGATAGTGGCTTCAAAATCAAATATGTCTACGAAAACTTAAGTGGGATGTTTGTCGAATTTGCTCGCCAAGATGAAGTAACATTACTGCAAATTTTAACAGCAGATGCACGGAAATACTTCTCTGCTAAATTACAAGAACAAACTTTATTACAATAACGAAGTAAACTCTATTCCTTTCATCGTGATCGGAATAGAGTTTTTTGAATTTTCGGATTATAGTAGGGCTATATATGACAGGAATCAGCGGATGGATTCCGGGTTCTTAGAAAATGGATAAATAATTAAACAAAGAGGTGTCTCTACTGATGAGTAAAGGCATCTTTTTATTTCTATGAGCATAGCTATTCTATAAAAATAGCCATATTTTTTGTTTTTCCTAAAAATACATTTGTCTTTTTTAGAAAAATTGATTATTATTTTAAAGTAAAAACATCGTAGAAAGAACAACAGAAAAGAGGCGTAACAGAGTGGCCAATAAAGAATTAAAACGAGGATTAGAAGCACGTCATATCCAAATGATTGCGCTTGGCGGGACAATTGGAGTTGGCCTATTTATGGGCTCAGCAAGTGCTATTCAATGGACGGGTCCTTCCGTACTCCTTGCCTATGGGATTGCAGGTATTTTTATATTTTTCATTATGAGGGCAATGGGTGAGATGCTTTATATGGAGCCGAGTACTGGCTCTTTTGCGACATTTGGTTACAAATATATTCATCCGTTGGCGGGTTATTTAACTGCGTGGAGTAACTGGTTTCAATGGGTAATTGTTGGGATGTCGGAAATTATAGCAGTGGGAACGTATATGCAATATTGGTACCCTGAGTTACCAGCTTGGATACCGGGTCTTATTGCTATGGTGATATTAGGGGTTGCGAACTTTATCTCTGTCAAATCATTTGGTGAGTTTGAGTTTTGGTTTGCTATGATTAAAATCGTCACGATTATTTTGATGATTATCGCAGGGGTTGGACTAATTTTCTTTGGCTTTGGCAATGATGGTATTGCGATTGGCTTATCCAACTTATGGAGTCATGGTGGCTTCTTTACTGGTGGCTGGACAGGTTTCTTCTTTGCATTATCCTTAGTAGTCGCTGCCTATCAAGGGGTAGAGCTAATTGGGATTACGGCGGGAGAAGCAAAAAATCCGCAGAAAACAATTACCAATGCGATTCAAAGTATTATTTGGCGTATTTTAATATTCTATATCGGAGCTATTTTTGTGATTGTTACAGTCTATCCATGGGATGAACTTGGCACAATCGGTAGCCCGTTTGTTGCAACATTTGCTAAGGTTGGTATTACAGCTGCTGCAGGTATTATTAATTTTGTTGTCATCACAGCGGCTATGTCAGGCTGTAACAGTGGGATTTATAGTGCTGGACGTATGTTATATACGCTTGCTATGAATGGACAAGCACCCAAATTTTTCGCCAAGCTTTCGAGTAATGGTGTACCTTTATTTGGTACAGCTGGTGTGTTAGTTGGACTAGTTATTGGCGTTATTCTTAGCTATATTGCACCTGAAAATTTATTTGTCTATGTGTATAGTGCGAGTGTTTTACCAGGGATGATTCCATGGTTTATTATTTTAATTAGTCAAATTCGATTTAGAAAGGTGAAGGGAGCCCAACTTGCAGAGCATCCTTTCAAAATGCCTTTCGCGCCATTAACAAACTATGTAACGATTATCTTTTTAATTATGGTACTAATTGGCATGTGGTTTAATGATGATACGCGTATATCATTAATTGTTGGCATCGTTTTTTTAGTACTTGTCACAGTCAGCTACTATGTATTTGGTATTGGCAAAAACCGATACGGTAAGATTCAATAGAATAGTTTAAGAGGATGCATCTCAAAAATGGGATGCATCCTTTTTTTGCTAGCACAATTTTTACATAATTCAACTGTAAAAAGCCAAACTACTAAAAAGTTTATACGATGGACATGTCTTGGGAAATCAAGGAGTTGATATGGATGCGTGGGATACCTGAACAAATCGTTGCACATTTAAAGCAGGAATTAAATGAAATAGATGATGTAAAACTGAAAATGATGGCAACGGAAGAAGGGGACGTCACGGTCATTTATTTCTCCTCTCTTATTGAAAAAATGACCTTACAAACCATGGTAATAATACCGTTGGCCAATAATTTAAAACAGATACATCAAATGTCTCAATATATAGATGCAAAGGACGTAAAGGATGTCATTAAACGATTGAATGCTGGTCAAACCTTGCTATTCTTTCATGAAACAAATGCACTTGTAAGTATGGATACATTTAGTGCACCAATCAGAGCTATAACCAATACTGAAACAGAATCAACCGTGATTGGGCCACAGGATGCATTCACAGAATCATTGGAAACCAATATTTCTTTAGTAAGAAGACGTATTCAAAGTTCTATGCTAAAAAATGAAAACCGGATTGTAGGTTCTGAGGCTAATATTAAAATATCGATCGTGTATATGGACAATATTGTGAATGACGAAAACTTGAAAAATTTAAGAAATCGAATTGATCAAGTGAATTATCCATTATTTACGGATATTTCAGTTTTAAAGCAATTAATAGAAGATAATCCGTTATCACCCTTTCCACAATATTATATGACCGTACGTCCAGATAGTGTTTGTCGGTACCTTCTAGATGGTAGAATTGTTGTGTTTATGGATAACAGTCAATTAGCGATTGTCTGCCCTACATCCTTTTTTGAGATGTTCGTTTCGATTGAGGATTATTACAACCGCTGGACAACGGCATCTTTATTAAGGATGCTGCGCTTTTTTGGTTTTTTCATAACGATCATGATTACACCAATGTATATTTCAGCTTTAACCTTCCATCCAGAAATTTTGCCTTATGAATTATTGTTAAGCCTTCAAGAGTCGAGGAGTAAGGTACCATTTCCACCTTTGATTGAAGTGTTATTTATCGAGCTAATTATTGAAGTCTTACGAGAAGCGGGCTCTCGAATGCCTGCAAAAGTCGGCCAAACAATTGGTATCGTAGGAGGTATTGTAATAGGTACGGCGGCTGTAGAAGCAGGATTACTCAGCAATATTCTAATCGTCCTGGTCGCAACATCTGCCTTATTATCGTTCCTACCACCAATCTTTTTAATGAGTAATACGAGCCGCTTTATACGATATATTTTTATTTTATCCGCAGGGCTCTTTGGTTTATTTGGCCAGATGCTCGCCTTTGCATGGTTAATCCATCATTTACTAAGTCTAAAATCTTTAGGAACAAATTATATGACACCAGGGATACCAAGAAAGCCGACAGATTTATTAGATAATGTCATCAGATTTCCATTGAAATATTTAACGAAAAAGACGGGAATTTCAAGAACTCAGACAAAAAAGTAGGAAGAGAAATTAGGTGAAGACGTTGAGCACAGCTAAATTAAAGGTTTTGAACCGCTATCATGTCATCTTTTTGGCTCAAAGCATTATGATTGGTACAGGTATACTTTCGTTGCCGCAAAAAATGAGTTCGATGGGGTATACTCAGTGGCTTGTGCCGATTATATTTGGAATAACTGCTACGTTAACTCTTTGGCCAATGGTTTGGCTTTGCTCTAAATATCCTACTGAGCATTTATTTCGTATCAACGAAATATTATTAGGAAAAATCATAGGAAAGGCCATTAACCTATTTTTTGTCTTGCAATTTATTGTCTTTAGTGCAGGTATCATTAGTAATTATATGCATCTCATTCAAAGTACAGCGCTGCCTGAACAAACGATCACATTGCCTGTTATTTGTTTATTACTTTTACTTATTTACATTGTAAGTGGGGGCATAAAATCAATAGCTAGATTTTGCATGATGACTTTTTTTATAACAATCCCCATGGTCTACTTTACACGGTGGGCAATTGAAAAAGGGGAGTTTAGCCATTTACTTCCGTTATTTAATTTTAATGCGAAACAATTTTTTGATGCGTTCAAAGATGGCTATTTATCAATCCTTGGTTATGAATTAATCATGATTTATTTTCCTTATATTATGGATCAGAAAAAGGCATTTCGCCATTCGCTAATCGGGATTTGGATTAGTATTTTTCTTTGTTTTTTCACAACAGTCGTAAGTGTCATCTATTATTCTGAATGGCAATTGAAAAATGTGGAGTTTTCTGTATTGAATTTATTTAAAGCTGGTGAATTTACGTTTGTTGAACGAATAGATATTATTGGGATCACGCTATGGGTATTTTTAATATTATCATCCGTAACTGCCTATGTATGGTGTGCCAAAATAGGAATTGACTCAGTATTTAAAAAGAAAAAAATTTATATACTCTATTTAATTGCAGCTATCATATTTGTGATTGTCAAGATGCCTTTTTCCCGCGAGGTTCAAGAAAAGCTATTTGCAGCAAGTAATTATATAGGCTATATGCTAATTATTTGGCCAGTCATATTAATGCTCGTATATGCAGTTAGAAAAAAGAAGGTGGAGCAATGAATAAAAAGCTTCTATGCATCATCCTTTCCTTGTTATTGTTACTAGTTGGTTGTGCAAGAAAGGAACAAAAGGTTCCACTAGAGGATATAGGTATGGTTGGTACAATGGCTTTTGATTATATAGATGATAAGCAAATGAAATTAACCGTAGCCATTCCGCAGTATTCGCCCGAAGCACAAAAAAACACACAAATTTTCTCTGTTGCTACTGACCTTGTTTCAAATGGAATAGTAGAAATTGAAAAGCTATCAGATAAAAAGATTGTCTTTAACCAATTACGTGTTGTCTTAGTCAATGAAGAGTTTGCACGAAAAGGGCAGGTGCGAAAGGTTATTCAGCATTTATACAGAAATGCAGAGGTAGGCAATAAGGTACTTATTGCTATTGCAAAGGACAATGCAGAAACTATTTTAAAGGGAGATTATCCTGATAAACCAAACATTAATTTTTATATTAATGATCTTTTAGAGCCAAGTATTAATACGGCGTTTAATCCCAATACAAATGTCCATGATTTCATTTACACCATTTCAAATCCAGTGATAGACACAATTCTTCCTTATATTGAAAAGCTTGATGATAAGTTAGAAATAAAGGGTGTTGCTATTTTTAAAGGGAGCCATATGCATGAACTGATAAAGCCAGAGGAAGCGCTCATTATTCAAGCTTTACAGGGACGAAAAAATCTGGCGCCGCTCCATTTAGATTTGCATGAGGGACATGGTGAAGAGAAGCTGATGATTGATTTAATTGAGAGTACGGTCAATATACAAAGCAATAAGGATATTGAGTCACCTAAGATAACCATTAACCTTAACATTAAAGGGACATTAAGCGAATATAAAGGCGCAAGAGAGTATGAGCTAAAAACCGCTGAGAGCATTAGTCATTTGGAGAAAGATGTTAATAAGCAGCTGAAAGAGGATATCACTAAATTTCTAGATAAATTAAAAACGATGGATGTGGATCCTAGTGGATTAAGTGAGAAATTTAGAATGTATTATCACGGAAAATGGACGACTAAAAAAACAAGGGAACTAATTAGAAAGCTAAATACAGAAGTACATGTTAAGACATCCATTATTAGTACAGGAACCTTAAAATAAAAGGACAATCAAATCTGCAATCCATTAGAGCGCAGATCTGTTCGTCCTTTTTTATGTTTATGATTTGCGCATAATAAAGCTTAAATGTCTGCCTGCTTTTTTGTCCTGACGGTAAGAGAAGCCATCAGGGCTAAGGAATGTGCAGGTTGCATCAATTTGTATGTGCTCTGCTGGAATACCTGCAAGCTCACATTGTTTTTTGACGGTTTGTTGATTATCAATATGATATTTATTGGTTTCAGCATTAAAATACATGAATTGTTCAGCATAGCCCAGGCTATGGAATTTTTCGTAGACATCTGCGTCAACCTCAAACTTTTGCTGACTTAGAGCCATGCCGATTTGAACATGAAAATCCTCAGGTCGGCATTGTTCTTCATGTACTAGATGTTGGAATAACTTTAGGGTTATTTCTTTGACTGTTCCTTGCCAGCCTGAATGGATAACACCAACTAGTCCATTCACTGCATTATAAAAAATAACGGGAACGCAATCTGCGGTAAAGCTACATACTAATAAATTGGGCTCTGTGGTATAAAGAGCATCCGTATTTTTAACTGCTGTATCCATTTGCTCAGCTCCACGTCCTTTATCGGCCAATGTAACCTTGTGGAAATTAGCACTATGGGTTTGCTCTGTACAAATAAATTGTTGTAAATCACAGTTCAACGTAGCAGCTAATTGTTGACGATTTTCAATCACATCTTGAACATTGTCGCATATGTGCAACGCCATATTATTTTGCTCCAATTCCAATGGGTCTTTTAAGGTAGTACCCGCAATAAATTGTTCATTATCTACATAAATTTTTGTTTTCATTCTAATCACCTCGTTTTACTATATAGGATTACTTATGGAAAGTATAGGTTGCAGTTATTTGTTATTTAGCTCTCTTTTACCCGACTATCAATCTTTTAGACATAATGAACCAATTTCCCTACATATAGTGGAAGGAATGATATTGATAGCTAGAGGAGAGGGCAAATTTTGAGTGAACTAAACATATTATTGATTTGCCAATTAGGTATGGGCCTTTTTTGGATTATTACATATATACTCGTTATTTATAAAGGATGGCGAGATAAACAATATGGCATGCCCATGGCGGCAATTTGTGCCAATATTTCATGGGAGTTTATCTTTGCTTTTATCTACCCGCAAAATGATCTCCAACGATTCATTACGCTCATTTGGTTCCTATTAGACATCTTTATTTTAATGCAATTTTTACGCTATGCTCCAAATGAATACCGTAGAATGCTTTCAAAAAAATTATTGTATTTCTCCTTTTTGCTGACTTTAGTTTTCAGCATGTTGACGATTTTAGGCTTAGTCCATGAGTTTCATGATTACGAAGGGAAGTACGCGGCCTTTTTTCAAAATCTCATGATGTCCGGTTTATTTATCGCTCTATTGTTGCAAAGGGGGAATTTGGCGGGCCAGTCGATGGCAATTGCTATCTGTAAAATGTTAGGTACATTGTTTGCCTCAGTTGGCTTTTATCTCTACTTCCGCACGCCACTGATTACCATTATTTCTGTGGCAACGCTCTTTTATGATTGGCTTTATATTCTCTTAATCTATCGTTGGCAGAAGCAAAAACCAAAATTATAACAGATGTACCTATTGGTAATGTATGCTAATTACAAATAGATTGCAACTTGATGACAAGTGAAAGGATAAAGAGGGCGTCAAAATGGGCTTTGTCTGTTAATGTTGGGGGCATGTCATACAATTGTAAAAATCCTTCCAAATATTTTGTGATGATTATCGCACTAAAACTATTTACGATAGTAGTAGAGCAAAGAGGAAGGATGATTAACATGTTGAACAAAATCAAAAAAGCAGCATTTTCTTCAGTAATAGCAGCTTCTTTATTAGTACCAGTAGGAGCAATGGCAGCTGAATCCTATACTGTAGCATCTGGAGATACTCTATGGAAAATAGCGTTGAAAACAGGAACTGGAGTACAAGAATTAATTGATGCCAATCCACAGCTTACGAATCCAAATCAAATTTCCCCTGGACAAAAAATCACTGTTTCTGTAAAGGAACAAGCAAGTGTTGAACAAGAGGTAGTTAAACTTGTCAATGCAGAGCGCGCAAAAGCAGGTCTACCAGCATTACATGAAGATTTAGAGCTATCAAAAGTAGCAAAAAACAAATCTCAAGATATGCATGATAAAAATTACTTTGACCACACTAGTCCAACATATGGCTCACCTTTTACTATGATGAAAAACTTCGGCATCACCTATAAATCGGCTGGCGAAAATATCGCGAAGGGCCAACGTTCAGCTCAAGAGGTTGTCACAGCTTGGATGAATAGTGAAGGACACCGAGCTAATATTCTCAACAAAAGCTACACACATATTGGGATAGGCTATGTACAGGATGGGAACTACTGGACACAAATGTTTATTCAAAAATAATTATACAGAACTGCCCGAATTCAGTTGTCACTGATGAGGACAGTTCTTTTTATGTAGATAAATAAAATCAAATCAATCCATTTAAAGTATATTAAACATCCCTTAATACTTTTCAGAAACAATATGTTTGGGTAAAACGCACAAGAAATTACAATTTTTTCGGCATATTGTATCCATATATGATAGAAAGGGCGTTTATTGTGGGAAAAGAACAAAAATTTTTTAGGTTTAAGTTTAAATCCAATCCTGCTTGTCATTGTCATTGTTGTGGTTTTTGTTGCCCTTGCCGTTGTAAGCCACCATTTTTACCAGAACCACCAATACCAGTCTGTGATTATTTAGTATATGTGACGGATGCTGGGCAGTTAGAAACCCCTGATAATAGGGTATCAGTGATTGATACAGCGACAAATACTATTGTTGCTTCCATTCCAGTAGGAACGGCTCCTTTAGAGGTAGCGATCACACCAAACGGAGCATTTGGTTATGTTCCAGCACTCTTCTCCGATAATGTCACAGTTTTTAATACTGCAACAAATACGGTAGTCACTACGATTCCTGTAGGAGATGAGCCGCTTGGTATAGCGATTTCACCAAATGGTGCCCTTGCTTATGTCTCAAATCATGGACCAGCAGCTAACTCTGTATCCGTCATTGATACAGCGACAAATACCGTAACAGCTACCATTCCAGTTGGGCTCCAACCTCAAGGTATCGCTTTTACGCCGAATAGTGCGTTTGCCTACGTGGCAAACGAAAATTCAGGTACTGTATCGGTTATTAACACAGCTACTAATACGGTGGTTGCTACAATCCCTGTTGGAATTCGCCCAAGATCCATTGTTTTTACTCCAAGTGGACAATTTGCTTACGTTACAAATGAAAATAGCAACAATGTATCTGTCATTAATGTTGCAACAAATACAGTAATCAATACAATTCCTGTGGGAACAGGGCCTGTAGGAACAGCCATTACGCCTGATGGCACACTTTTGTATATTGTCAATAAAGGTAGTAATACTGTTTCTGTCATCAGTACAGCAACAAATATGGTGATAGCTACAATTCCTGTAGGATCATCTCCTGATCAAGTAACCATTTTGCCAAATGGAATGTTGGCATATGTCACAAATCAAACGGACAACACAGTATCTGTTATAGATATTGCAACCAATATGGTAGTGGATACAATTCCAGGATTTAATGGTCCGACTGGTATAGATACTGGAACAATCTGCCTATAGTAAATGAGCTAATTTTTTGAAGTACTCAAAGATTGCAAACAAAATTAAAGTAGTAGCCTCCTAAAAATCAACACCACTAAAATTCAAGACGTCATATTGGGGTGTTAAAGAAAGTAATGGCCAAAAGATGTTCTGATAGAAAGTTACGAATGAATTGTATAGCCTGATTTTGGATAGCTCTCTCATTTTAAATTTTAGTATGGCTATCCTAGCACTACATAATTTTATTAAATGTTGATTTCAAAGGTCGTTATGATTTATGTTTCCCATTAACAGATAAATAAATTTCCATAAAAACCACACACTATTAGCAATATACGAATAAGATGTCTCTGTAGTATGAAGATAGAGGTAGGTGTACATTGTTGAGAAAGAAGTGGATGGCTGCATTTTGCGTATTAAGTATGATAGGACTAGTGGGATGTCAAAAAAATGCCGCAAATGAGCATAGGCTAGAGCAAGAAAATCAGCAATTAAAGCAACAAATCGAAGAATTACAAAAGCCTGTTAACTCCGAGCAAATAACGCAAAATGAGCCGGCTATTGTAGAGATAGTGGATCCTACGACAAACACGATTATTGAAACGATTTCACCAAAGGAAAGTGGCTATGAGACAAATCCGCAAGCCTATCAGCAGTTTATCGAGCAAGTCGCTAAGGAATTAGCGAGAGGAACGAAAACAACCAATGGCTATGATCAGCGGATGGTGCTTGATCGATTGGATGAAACAGGGAATATAATTAAGGGAAGACCACAAACGATTTTAAAAGAAAGTGAATTAGTGGAGAGAGTTTTAGAAGCCTCAGCGACTGGTGGTCAAGTGGAAGTGCCACTTTATACCACTCAAAGTGGCTATTCGCTTGAGGATATTCCTTATTTAGAGGAGGTTGTTGTCGCATCCTTTACAACCTATTTTAATAGCGCTGATGTGGGGAGAAATAAAAACATTGAGCTTTCTGCCAAGGCCATTGATAATGTGATCGTTGGCAGTGGAGACCAATTTTCGTTTAATACGGTTGTGGGACCACGAGATGAAGCTCATGGCTATCAGCCTGCACCAGAAATTATTAATAAAAAAGTTGTCATGGGCATCGGCGGGGGGATCTGTCAAACATCTTCAACCCTATTTAATGCAGTGGATCAAATTCCAGTTAAATATGTGGAGCGCCATCACCATTCCTTAGACGTAGGGTATGTACCAAAGGGGAGGGACGCAACGGTGTCCTATGGTAGTTTAGATTTTAGATTTCAAAACACTAATGATGTACCATTTTTAATAAAGACTAGCTATGGCAAAGATTTTCTAACAATCGAAATACGAACAGCAGAGAAATATGTAGAATTATTGACAAAGCAATAATATAGTGAAAAGACACTAATAGACATTGGTGTCTTTTTTTAGGTGCCATGATATAGTTAATTTGAAAAGCTCTGGGAGGGGAAAACCATGCATCCAAAAATACAGGCAGTAATTGATTCTATTGATTTATACCAAGCGACATATCCAGAAGATGCTTGTGTCATAGTGGCAGATACAGAAAGGGTTCTTGCCTACAAACCAGGTAAACATGTTGACCTGAAAGTAGGGATAGGTGAATCCGTCCATACATATAGAGGAACCGCAACGGAAATAGCATTAAGTTCAGGTCGATTTGTGAAGGAAGAACGAAGTGCAGAAGGATTTGGTATGGCCTATATCGCCTCTGCACAGCCTATTTTTGATGGTGGACAAGTTATAGGCGTATTAAGTGCCATTATTTCGAATGAAAAAATGGATAATATGCGTTTATTAGCTACAGAACTTTCAAGTACTGTGGAAGAAATGACTACTACAAATGAAGGGTTAGCCACTGCTAGTATGGATGTTTCAAAACGTTTGGAAGAGCTATCTAATTTCTCTGAATCGATGGCTGGCGACATTGAACAAATCAATGTCATTGTTAATTTAGTAAAAGATTTGGCAATGAAATCAAAAATTCTTGGCTTAAATGCTTCGATTGAAGCTGCACGTTCAGGTGAGCATGGGCGTGGCTTCGCGGTTGTCGCTTCAGAAATTCAAAAAATGTCCCAAAGCAGTACTGATAGTGCCGATAGTATTACAAGACAATTAGAAAGCATTAAGCAATCTATTGATCAAGTGAATGCTTCTGCTAATCAAATTGCTGCCTTTACCCAGCAATTTGCAGAAAGTATGCACGAATTAACGGATGCCTATAAAGGGGTTAATAATACAGCAGAAAAGCTCATGCATATTAGCGAGATTAAAGGATAGCATAGAAAAAAGGATAATAGCCAAGTAGATTGCTATTATCCTACTCTATAATTAAATAATTTCTAAAATTTCTTGAGGAGTTGCTACCCTGTATTCAGGCTCTTCATTTTTAACCACTTCCTTGGCATCATAGCCCCATTCCACCCAAGCAATGGGCACACCTGCTTTTTTACAAGCCACAATATCCCGTTGTTCATCCCCGATATATAGCACATCGGATGAGTGAACATTCGATTCCTTTAAAAACTTTTTCATCACTTTATCCTTGCCGAAAATTCGGTTTGAGCAAAGAACATCGGCTACACAATGAATACCGTTCATTTTTAGAAATTCTAAAATATTGTCCTTAGAATTTGAGGAAATAATGAGGATTTTATAGCCTCTTTTATCAATTTCCAGCAGTACTTCTTTCATTCCATCAAAAAGATGAACATCATTTAACGATTGGCGATACAATTTATAAAATTGCGGTAAAATCATCGGCAATTTATACATTGGAAAATCAAATAATTTACTCCGTTCAGAAATCGATAATTTTTTCAAGGCATCAATTTCCTTTAATTCGATGCCTTTAAATTTATATTTTTGAGCTAATGTATTCCATGCTGATGCAAACACGGCAGTTGAATCTGCCAATGTTCCATCAAAATCAAAGATAATATGCTTCATTGCAAACTTTCTCCTTTACCATCTAGTTGTATTGACGTTTTATGCTTAAAAATGTTACATGGAATGGGCTAACAACTGCCTCATGAAACAACAACCATTTTGAGCGTACGTAAACATCTTATGGTAAATATTATCAAAAAATACTGCGATTGCAACGGAAATGGTCGTACAAAAAAGCGCTCTCTCAAAAGAAATTGGGCTTTCAAACGATAGACGCCAACTCAAAAAAATAAGTGTTTGCCTATTGTTTATGCATTAAAATGAAAAAAGCCAGTATTTAAAAACAATTGTAATCTCTAAAAATTTGTGTTAGATTAATTGATACTATTATTCGAAAGGAGGTAAAAAGTGATGGAAGCTAAATTCGCAAAAGGTTTGATTGAGATAGAGGTGAAATCTTACAATTTCTGTGGGGACTTGCTGGCAAAGGGAGAGGTCTGCCCTTTTTTAAGCAAATTTCATATGGAAACAGGTTCCGGAAGCTTTTTACCTTCAAATTATCATAATTATTTTTAGTAGTATTACTGTAAAATAGAAAGCAGGGTAAGCGCCGGTTCTTGATCGGCGCTTTTTGTGTTTTATTGTGAAATATAGAATAAAGCCTCTTCATTACAGAGGTTTATTTTTTCAAAGGTGCCGTTTATTACGGTGCCTTTTTTTTATTGGGGGAGGAGAGAGAAGTGATGTGTAACCTTATACGTCCATTTATTTCTTAAGTGCTAACGCTTGGTGAAATGATGGCCAAAATAAATAAGGAGATTGAAAAAATGATACTTCAATTAAATGGAATTAGTAAAAGCTATTTAGGAGATCCTATTCTCTCAAACATTACCTTAAAACTGGAACGTGGGGATCGCATGGGCCTTATTGGGGTAAATGGAGCTGGAAAATCAACGTTACTGAAAATAATTGCAGGAGATCTTCCATACGATCAGGGGGAGATTTTCATGGGGAAAGGGGTTAAAGTAGGCTATTTAAAACAGGACAGTGGATTGCAGATGGAACAAACGATTTGGTCTGAAATGCTCGGGGTATTTACGGAGCTACTAAAGGTTGAACAGGAACTTCGAGAACTGGAGGCGCAAATGAGTGAGCCATCTTTAGTCCATAATCCGGATAAATTTGAGCAAATAATGACACGCTATGCTGGCAAGGCGGATTGGTTTACGCAACAAGGTGGCTATGATATTGAGCCAAAAATTAAAAGTATGTTAAATGGTATGGGTTTTGGCGACATCCCCAACGATACACTGATTAAGAAGCTCAGTGGTGGCCAAAAAACAAGGCTTGCTCTTGCCAAAATCCTGTTAGCACAACCAGATTTATTACTTTTGGATGAGCCGACAAATCACCTGGATTTCGAGACATTAAATTGGCTTGAAAATTATTTACGTGTCTATCAAGGGGCCATTTTAATTATTTCTCATGATCGTTATTTTTTAGATGCCCTTGTCCATGAAATTTATGAGATTGAGCGTACAAAAGGCACAAAATATAGCGGTAATTATTCTCAATATGTAGAAAGTAAAGCTAAGAATCGTCAGTTGCTAGAGAAAAAATATTCGATGCAACAACAACAAATAGCTAAAATGGAGGATTATATTCAAAGGAATATTGCCATGGCAACTTCTTCGAGAAGCGCTAAAAATAAACGGAAGCAACTTGAACGAGTTGAACGGATTGATCAACCACAAAAAGATTTAAAGCATGCACAAATGGCATTTGCTATGGATAAGAAATCGCATAAAGAAGTATTGAAGGTAAGAGACTTAGAGATATCGTTTAAGGTAGAAAATATCCAAAAAACGCTGTTGCGAAATATTTCCTTTGACTTATACAGAGGCGATAGGGTTGCTTTAATTGGGCCGAATGGTGTTGGAAAATCAACATTAATTAAAGCACTGCTTAAAGAGATTGAGCCAGATAGTGGGGTAGTGGCTTGGGGGCATGGTGTTACGATTGGCTATTACGATCAAGAACAGGCAACATTAGACCCCGATAATTCGGTACTACATGAGGTTTGGAGTGCATTTCCAACGATTGAAGAAGCAAGAGTACGAACGGTGCTAGGTAATTTTTTATTCACAGGAGAGGATGTTTTTAAAAAGGTTTCCTCTCTAAGCGGTGGGGAAAAGGCTCGTGTTGCCTTAGCGAAGCTGATTTTACAGAAAGCGAATGTCCTTATCTTGGATGAACCGACCAATCATCTCGACTTATTTAGTAAAGAAGTATTAGAGGAAGCACTTTTAAAATTTGAGGGGACATTATTGAGCATTTCACACGATCGCTATTTCTTAAATAAATTAGCAGGTAAAATGCTTGAACTTACTCCTTCGAATGTGACTGTTTTTCAAGGGAATTATGATGATTATGTTCTTCGAAATATAAGAAATTAACAGTACTACTCGCCACCTCTTAAGCAAGGGGTGGCCCTTTTTTTGAAAAATTTAAGATAGAAGGATGGATAATATAATAAAATAGTGTTATTGTTAGAACTAGCTAAATAAAAATATCCTTCAGGGTAGGGTGAAATTCCCGATCGGCGGTGATGAAGTCATTCAAAGTCCGTGAGCGCAAGCTGATTTGGTGCAAATCCAAAACCGACAGTTATAGTCTGGATGGGAGAAGGGTATAAATGCAAACTTTTTAAATTTAAAATAATTTAGAGGGTTTATTTGACTATGCATTTATTACAAACTTCCCATTCATTATGCGGGAAGTTTTTTTGTTTTCGTTTAATAACAAGTACGCAATACAACCACCTCAAGGATAGAGATGCATAGTAGATCTCACTGATTTAGCGAACAAACTAATTGAATAGAAGATGTTCTTCGGGGTAGGGTGAAATTCCCAATCGGCGGTGATGAAGTCATTCAAAGTCCGTGAGCGCAAGCTGATTTGGTGCAAATCCAAAACCGACAGTTATAGTCTGGATGGGAGAAGAACAAATGAGATAGTAGTCTATGGAAAAAAAGTTAATCCAAATAGGCTTATTTGTTGATGTCTTATACTCCCAAAACCCCTTTGTCAAAGGGGTTTTTTCTTTTTTTGTTAGCTAGGAAGGGAGACGGATACAACGTTTAAAATGACGGATAGAAAACTAAAATTAACGGAAACACTCCGAAAAGTGACGGATAAAAACTGTCAAAAAAAAGAAAGAAGGTGGAGAAATGTTTACGGGGCTTGTAGAGGATATTGGCACAATTAAAGCCGTGCAAAGCGATAAGTACAGTATGAAAATTACTGTTCAATCACCCAAAATAGTGGAGGATGTAAAGCTTGGCGATAGTATAGCAGTCAATGGTGTTTGTTTAACGGTGACACATTTTACGCAGCAGGAACTTACCATGGATGTTATGCCTGAGACAGTCAAAGCAACTAATTTACAGCAGCTAGCGATAGGAGATCCCGTTAATTTGGAGCGCGCTATGCCTGCAAATGGGCGATTTGGTGGTCATTTTGTAGCTGGACATGTGGATGGAATCGGGAAAATTTTACGAAAGCGTCCGGTTGCTAATGCAGTCTATATCGATATCGAGTTATCAGAGGAACTCACAAGCTTTTGTATTCCAAAGGGTTCCATCACAATTGATGGCACGAGTTTAACCATTTTTCATGTTGAATCGAACAGTGTCACTATTTCATTGATTCCGCATACGTATAAGGAAACTGTTTTAGGTATGAAGAAGGTTGGAGCAATCGTAAATATCGAAACAGATTTGGTTGGTAAGTATATTTTGCAGCAACTGAAAAAAGGACAAGTTACGTCAACCATTACAAGAGATTACTTAGCCCAACATGGTTTTTAATATAAAAAATGAGGAGATGACACTAGTGCTGCATGCAATTGAAGAAGCCCTAGAAGATTTAAAGCAAGGCAAAATAATTGTGGTAGTTGATGATGAAGATCGAGAAAATGAGGGGGACCTTCTAGCGCTTGCTGAATTCATCACACCGGAAACAATTAACTTTATGGCAACCTATGGTAGAGGTCTTATTTGTACGCCTATTTCACAGCAGCTAGCACAAAAGCTAGATCTACATCCAATGGTTCAGAACAATACAGATAACCATCAAACAGCATTTACGGTCAGTATCGACCATGAAGAAACAACGACAGGAATTAGTGCCTTTGAACGCGCGTTGACAATTCAAAAGATGATTGAAGATCA
This sequence comes from Lysinibacillus irui, assembly GCF_028877475.1. NCBI lineage: Bacteria > Bacillati > Bacillota > Bacilli > Caryophanales > Bacillaceae > Lysinibacillus > Lysinibacillus irui. The sequence goes on from NZ_CP113527.1 coordinate 1,474,067, forward strand.
AGCAAGGCCAACTGATTTTCGTCGACCTGGCCATGTTTTTCCTCTAATTGCAAAGGATAACGGTGTCTTAGAGCGTAGAGGACATACTGAGGCAACTGTTGATTTAGCAAAGCTTTGCCAGAGTGTGCCTGCGGGTGTTATTTGCGAAATCATGGGTGATGATGGACAGATGCTACGTTTTGAAGAGCTGACAAAGTACGCAGCTCAACATGGCTTAAAAATGATATCGATAGAAGCATTGGTTGCCTATCGCAATCGGTTATTCACAACAGAAAATACAATATCTATTTAAAAAGGAGAAAGAACAATGGGTAAAAAATTTGAAGCACAATTAATTGGAACAGATTTAAAAATAGCGGTAGTAGTAGGACGTTTTAATGAGTTTATTACAAGCAAATTATTGGATGGAGCAATGGATGGTTTAACACGACATGGAGTAGATGAAGCATCTATTGACGTAGCGTGGGTTCCTGGAGCTTTTGAAGTTCCATTTATTGCTAAGCAATTAGCAGAAACAAAGAAATATGATGCCATTATTGGATTAGGAACTGTTATTCGTGGATCAACAACACATTATGACTATGTGTGCAATGAGTCGGCAAAAGGTATTGCCAATGTGTCCTTAACAACAAATGTCCCTGTTATTTTCGGTATTGTCACAACAGAAAATATTGAACAGGCAATTGAACGTGCTGGCACGAAGTCTGGTAATAAAGGCTATGATGCTGCAATGTCAGCAATTGAAATGGCAAATCTGAAAAAAATGATTGGATAAGAACATGTTCTAATAGCCATCACATCATTTGTTTTCTTGAATATTTTTAATATCCATGGGAAAAATATGCTTAAGTGTATTTATTGAAAGTTGTTTATCATAAATGTACTAATCTTGAGCTGGCTCAGTAGGAGATGAGAAGTATTTCATCAATGGAACAAATGATTAATTTGAAAATGCTGAAATCACTATTTCAACGCTCTGCTGATGTGATATTCCAACAGTATAAATTTCAGCAATATACGGTACATTTTATAACTTGTGATGCGATGGTAGACGAGCAAATACTTCAAACAGTGATTGTTCAACGGGTTCAAGACTTATTAAATAATAGCTCTGACGAAATGCTAGCAGAACAAATAGAACAGCATTTACAAATTCCTTATCTTCAAAAGGTACTAACGAAAGAGGATATACTGACAAGAGTTTATAAGGGCCACGTATTATTGTATTTTGAGGAAAATCAATTATTATATTCGAGCAATATTTCAAAACGACCTAACCGAGAGCCTGGAGAAACAACACTTGAATTAGTAGTTAAAGGACCTAGAGATGACTTTATTGAAGATATATTCATTAATATTGCTTTGTTAAGAAAACGATTACCAACCAATTCATTTAGTGTCGAGACATTAGAAATTGGTAAACGTTCTAAAACTACAGTAGCGATCCTTTTTATGGAAGATATTGTGAACCTCAATATGCTGGAGCAAATTCGATTACAATTACAAAAGATTGATACGGATATCGTTGTCAATGGTGATTTATTAATGGAAGCAATCGAGAAAACTGCCACGATTCTTCCAAGACATGACTATACCGGAAGACCAGATTTTGCAGTCCAGGCATTGATTAGGGGAAGAATACTTCTCATGATTGATGGTGTTTCGTATGCCATGATTACACCAACAAATATTATGTTGCTTTTTAAATCGGCAGAAGATAATGAATATCCTATTATTGTCAGTTCAATGGAACGAGTGCTACGAATTGTAGGCATAATGATTAGTATGTTATTACCCGGCTTTTGGCTTGCATTAACAACTTTCCATCAAGAACAGCTACCTTTTCTACTTCTTGCAACGGTTGTAGAGTCAAGAACGGGTTTACCATTTCCAACGATTTTAGAAATACTACTAATGCTATTTATGTTTGAACTGTTTCGTGAAGCGAACTTACGTCTACCCAGTGCTGTCAGTGGCTCCGTTAGTGTGGTAGGTGGCTTAATTATCGGCGATGCTGCGATAAAAGCTGGTGTTACAAGCCCTTCGATGATTGTGGTGATTGCCATTTCAAGTATTGCTGCTTTTACACTTGTTAATCAATCATTCGTGACAGCTATGAGTATTTTCCGATTAATCATCATTATTGCATCTGCATTTTTGGGTTTATTTGGGTTTTTTATTTCAGTCTTCTTCATTCTACTGTATACAGCAAATATGCAAGTACTAGGTGTACCATATATTAACTTTAGTGCAGATTTTGAAAAAGGCAATATTAGAAAATCTTTATTACGTGTTTCTCCAAAGGGCTATAGCAAGCGACCTTCCTTTTTAAAGCCACAAGATCGAACACGTACTTCAAGTAAAAATAAATAACTTTTCAAAGAAGATCAGGTATTGTTAGTACCTGGTCTTTTTCTTTGTTTTATTTTAGTGAAAAGAGACATAAAACGTTACTATTTACCTTTTTAGTTTACTTTCTTGTTAAGGATTATTAAACTATTTGTTAAGTGTATAATTTTAGTAATGGAAAAATAAAATTTGATTTTATGTTTTAATTTATGTAGGATATACAAGCAATGTTCGCAATACAAACGATACAATAGAGTTAATTATAATATAATAATATTCTAGAATATTTATAGATGAGGAAGTCCCGTTTTATATGAAAAATCGAAAAGTAAAACTAATATTAATTCTATCAACGTTTTTATTATGTTTGTTTACAAGTTTAAACATCTTTACATCCTATGTAAAAATTAAAAAGACCGTTGAGGAGTCGATTGCCAATCAAAGTTTAGAGGCTGCCCGTTCCATTGCTTCATCTATTGATACGGATGCTTATCAGCAATTTTTGAATAATCCACAGGAAAATGCGTATTATTGGAAAGTAAGAAGCTACTTAAACGATGCAAGAATAAAACTGGGTGCACTATTTGTTTACACCCTAAAGGTGGATAATCCAGAAGTATCGACAGCCATGATTACAGGGATGCCAAAAGAAATGAGAGAGGGCTTCGAAATTGGGGTAGTTTGTACCGTTCCCGCGAAGGAAGTTGAAAAAGCTTATAACGGTGAAACCTATGTTACAGAGGTCATACATGACTCTATACATGGTTCCTACTTATCAGTTGGCGCACCCATCAAAGATGACAATGGGAAAATTATTGGGTTTTTAGGTATTGATATTAGCGCAGATACTTTAAATGGTATTAAAGGTAAAGTCATTGAAGACAATCTATTTATTTTTATCTTTAATGGAGTCTTTATTTTAATTGTCATTGGTTCTTTTTTATTTTTACAGAGATGGTATCAAAAGGAAGTAGCGAAAGAAGTTGGTGCTACTGAAGACACATATCAAGCAGAAATCAAAGCATTGATTACGTCGGTGTCATCATTACGTCATGATTTTACGAATCATATTCAAGTATTACACGGTCTTCTTCAATTAGAAAAGACTGAGCAAGCCAAACAATATTTGTCTTCACTATCCAAAGAGGTTCAAGCAATTAAATCATTAAAGTTAAATATTGATCATCCAGGTTTATCCATATTATTGCAAACGAAAAAGTTAACGGCACAGAATCATAACATCGATATGGATTTTACTATCTCTCAAGATGACTTTAATAAGATTAAAACGACAGATTTAATCAAGATTCTATCGAACTTAATTGATAATGCCATAGATGCTGCAGTAGAGTTACCGGAGGGACAACGTAAAATAATGATTTGCTGTCGAGCAGATGAAGCACAATATGAATTTAAAATTACCAATACAGGTCCAAATATTGCTCATCCTGACCAAATATTTAAACAAGGTTTCTCAACGAAAAAACTTGAGAATGGTAGACTAAGAGGACAAGGATTATTTATAGTTAAAGAAATTGTTTCAAAATATAATGGTCATATTTCGATCGATTCATCAACACATTTAGAAACGACTGCCATTGTTAATATACCAATAAAATAACAGGAAAAAAGCTTTCTACAAAACAATTGTGGGGAGCTTTTTTTAATATGTAGGACATACATTACAAAGTATAAAGTGATATGATGGAGGAGATGAAGAAAATGGAAAAGAGCCTCCTGGCATTAATGAAAAAGGGCGGGCTTATTTTGTATGGAAGGCATGGGGCAGCAACGGTTGGTGTAGATCAACCCTATGGTACATTTCATAGTTGTCAAAATCAGAGAAACTTATCAGAACAAGGGCGTAGGGAAGCTGTTTATTTTGGTCAAATGCTACGTTATTGGCAAATCCCTATCCTTTCTCCTATTGCAACAAGTCCATTTTGTCGAACAATTGAAACCGCTCGGCTGGCATTTCCAAATTACGATGTACAAATTGTGCCCTTTTTGTATGACATCTATAAGTTAGGTGGCGATCTTCCTAGCAGTGAGCAAACTAGAATATTAATAGCCCTTTCATCTATGCTGGAAATAATTCCGCCACAGGGCATGAACAGTGTAATCATTGGCCATAGCTTTCCTAGAGATGTGGGACTTGGCATCCTCCCCGATATGGGAACGGTAGTAATACGGCCAAAAGGTCCAGGTCAAGGATATGATATTGTGAAGAAATTAACTTTAGAAGATTTAGCAAAAATAGATTCCATTTGAGAAGAGGGACAATATGAAGATCAAAACTGTTTCACAGTGCACGTTAGAGGAAGTATTGAAAGCATGGAATAAAGGCTTTGAAGGATATTTTGTTGAAATCAACATGACGGCAGAAATGTTTTTGCATCGATTAGTTGGGGAGGGGCTGTCTCCAACGCATTCTATTGTTATTTTTGACCAGGATGAACCAATTGCAATCGTTCTAAACGGTTTCCGTATCGTCAATGGCAAGAAAACTGCTTGGAATGGTGGCACAGGTATTTCACCAGACTATCGTGGTAAAGGAGTTTCCCATTTATTAATGGAAGAAGCCCTAGCTATCTACGAGCGAGAACAGGTGGAGATCGCTACGTTGGAAGCGATCAAAGAAAATAAGGTAGCCATTGCGGTATATGAGAAATATGGCTATGCTATTTCCAATCAGTTGCTATTTTTAAGTGGGGAATATGAAGGGGAATTTGAACATACAGCTCGCATTCATATAGAAACTATTCGCCCTGAGCAACTACCCCATTTCCCGTTCTATCAGGAAGATGTGCCGTGGCAATGTAGCTGGCAGAGTGTGAAACAGGGAGAAGCCAAGATTTTTTATAACGACGATAATAAAGCACTGGGCTATATGCTATACAAAACCGTTTGGAATGATAGTGGTGAAGTGGAGCGAATACTACTCTACCAATTAGAGATACTTGAAGATCGACATCAAAATTTACTACCCAACTTTCTCGAAAGCGTCACAACATGTCCAGTCCAAATGACGGCTGTTAACTTTTTAGCTAATAATCCCGCAACTAGCTTTTTATTAAAGAATGGCCTAAAGGTGACGACAGAGCAGGTACAGATGAAAAAGCAATTCTAAGCAAACTATTGTAATAAAGAACCCGGAATAAAAAATGGAGAACATGTCTTTTATTGAAATAGCGAGCCTCCGGAAGTATGGATGGCTCGCTCTTCTATTATTCTACTGTTACTGCTAGTTCTTTAACAATGAAAGAGGGCGAACCATGGCCACTTGGTAAGAAGTACAGATCTGAGCTAATGGCTTGTATATCTTTTAATAATGTGAAGAAATTACCTGCAATGGTCATTTGTTTGACTGGTGAGGCAATTTGACCATCTTGAATATGGAATCCTCTAGCTGCCACTGAAAAATCACCAGAAATACTATTTGTTCCTGAATGAAGTCCTGATAGATCCGTAATAAGCACACCTTCAGTTAAAGAGTGGATTAATGAGTCCTGTGTCTCTTGGCCGGGTGCAATATAAAAGTTTTGTGGGGCGACAGACAAAGTGTCCTTATAAGATTCTCTTTGTGCATGACCTGTTGACTCACAGCCGTCTTTTTTGGCTGTTTTTCGATTGTGCAAGAGTGTTTGTAATGTGCCATCGGTAATTATGGCTTGTTGTTTAGTGGCAACACCTTCACCATCAAAATTGCCTCCTGATAACGCTTCAGGATGATACGGTACAGTGATGAGTGACAATATGTCAGAAGCCACTTGCTGTCCTTCTTTGCCTTTTAGCAATGACTGATTTTTTTGTGCCTTCTCAGCGGAGAAAATCGGCATAAAGGTACTTAGTAATTCCGCTGCGGCATCATGACGGAGAATGATGGGATATTTGCTTGAAGGGATGGATTGCTCACCTAAATGGGCGAGAGCCTCCTCAGCAGCAGCCTTGGCAATAGCATCTACATCAAGGGAATGAAAATCTCTTGTCATTTTCAAATAACTACCAGCTTTTAATTCGTCACCTTGCTTGACAACTGTGGACAGGAAGAGGACTAAGCCGTTTTCCTTATGTGATAAAGATAAATTATTACTATTCGCTAAAGCACGTTCAGTTGAATAGTATTGAAGTATACAATAATCGAGCGTTATAATGCGGGGATCATACGCTCTGATTTTTTGCTCTATAGCCTTTAAACATTCAATCTTTTCTGGAATACTCACTGCTTCTAGTTCTTCATTATAAAAAGAATGTTGAGCATATTCCTCGCTACCCTCAAAAATAGAGAGATCTTCAGGCTCATCGAGTACATCCGCATTGGCTTTCACCTGATCAATTAAAAAAGCGATAGAATCATCATCTACTTTTTCTGTATATGCATAGCCCATCTTTCCATTATAGAGTCCTCGAAGACTGAGACCGCCATCGTCTGATGTTTCATAGCTATCCAATTCACCTTCATAAAGTGTGCACTGAAATGAAGTTTTCTGTTCATAATAGACTTCTGCTTCTGTTAATCCAGCTTCTACTGCTTGTTGTAAAAGATTTTTTTGGTATTGTGTAATGCTCATAGTTTATTCCCCCTTTGTTCCACCAACAGTTATTTCACTCACGCGAATCATCGGCTGACCAACATTGACAGGAAGGCTACCACTAAGTGATCCACACATGCCGGCTCCGTGTGCAAGATTATTGCCAACTCGATCAACTAGCTGCAATGTTTTAGCTCCATTGCCAATAAGGGTTGCCCCTCGCACAGGTCGTTCAATTTTGCCATCTTTGACGATATAAGCTTCCATTACCGCAAAATTATAATCACCAGTGGAAGGGGAAACTTGTCCACCACCCATATATTTTGCATAAATTCCGTATTCTGTAGAAGCGATAATATCGGCTGGCGTAGATGTGCCAGGTGCGATAAAGGTATTCGTCATGCGTGATGTTGGGTTAAATCGGTAGGATTGTCGGCGTGAAGAGCCTGTTGGCTGCGCATTCATGCGTCGAGCATTAAATTTATCAATTAGGTAGCCCTTTAAAATACCATTTTCAATTAAAACATTTCTCCTTGTTTTTTCTCCCTCATCATCAATATTAAGCGAACCCCATTCATTCGGAAGTGTGCCGTCATCAATATATGTAACAATTTCAGGAGCCACTCTTTCCCCAATACGATTCGCAAAGACAGAATTATTTTTAGCAACAGCTGTTGCTTCTAAGCCATGGCCACAAGCCTCATGGAAAATAACGCCACCGAATTCATTATCAATGATGACAGGGAATTTTCCGCTTGGACATTCATCTGCATGAAGCATCGTTACAGCAATACGTGCAGCTTCTCCTGCGTAATGATTAAGATCCAGTCTTTCAATAAATTCAAAGCCTGCATGGGCACCAGGACCATAGAAACCTGTTTGCACTTCAGTACCTTCTTCAGCAGTTGCTCGCATGCTCAGCCTACTATAAATACGTGTGTCCTCTACAAATTTACCTTCAGAATTAGCGATTAGTACGTTCTGCTGTTCGTCTAAATAACGGACAAATACTTGACTAATACGGGGGTCATAATTTCTAGCGATTGAATCTGCTTGTCGCATGATAGCGGTTTTCCTGCTGTGCTCCACAGTATTAGGCATACGCAGGATTTGATGAATAGGTGTCACCATCTCCTTATGAAGAGGGTGAATAGTACCTGACGCACCACCTTTGATAGCTAGTGCTGCTCGTTTGGCTGCTGCCAATAAGCCTTCCTCTGAAAAATCATTAGTGTAGGTATAGATACTTTGAAGGCCTGAAAAAATTCGAATGCCAATACCAAAATCACGTCCAGCAATACTTTGATCGATTTGTCCGCTTTGTAAAACGAATTCATTAGCATACTTATCTTCAATGAAGATTTCAGAAAAATCACCACCTGTAGCGAGAGCTGCTTCAAGCACATTTTCTATAATGGATTGTTTAATCATATAAATTCCTCCTTTTCTTGATTATACCAAATTTTTAAAAAGTTCTGTATTATTCTATATTTCTAGATTGGTGATATACAAATTTATGTATATTGCCAATAAAATTTTTTATGACATAATTTTTATGCAATTTCACCAAACTAATGGAAAGACAGAGGAAGGTGAAGAGATGCAACAACCATATAATGCTGGTGATATAGTTTATATTTTTTATCGCAATCCACATATTCAGGATGTAGCGAATATACAGGAAGCGGCGGTAGTCAATCATCCAGAGCAACCAGAGGAGCTAGCTCTATTTTTATTCGAAACCTATTATCCGATCACGAATGATATGTTAATTTTTTCAAGTGAGATGGCAGCTGAACAAGCCTATCATCAGTATTTTCACTAGGAGGTGGACATGATAAAGCCTTTTACACCTCAGCTTGTCTATTTTGAACCCGATGCACTTCAGTATCCATTAGGGCAGGAGCTCAAAGAGAAGTTTGAGAAAATGGGGATTGAAATTCGCTATACGACGTCGCACAATCAAGTAAGAAATCTGCCAGGAGACAATGATTTTCAAAAGTATCGCGTAGCTAAATCCACCTTAGTGGTTGGGATTAGAAAGACGTTAAAGTTTGATACATCGAAGCCTTCAGCAGAATATGCCATTCCATTTGCAACAGGCTGTATGGGCCATTGTCATTATTGTTATTTACAAACGACAATGGGCAACAAACCTTATATTCGTACGTATGTAAATGTCGATGAAATTCTAGAGCAAGCTGATCATTACATGGCCGAAAGAGCTCCTGAAATCACACGCTTCGAGGCATCTTGTACCTCTGATATTGTAGGGATTGATCATTTAACACATACATTGAAACGTGCTATTGAGCATTTTGGGCAAAGCGAGCTTGGCCAATTGCGGTTTGTTACGAAATTCCATCATGTAGACCACCTATTGGATGCCAATCATAATGGCAAGACAAGGTTTCGTTTTAGCGTTAATGCAGATTATGTCATCAAACATTTTGAGCCAGGTACATCCCCACTTGCGAAGCGCATAGAGGCGGCAGGTAAAGTGGCAAGAGCTGGATATCCACTTGGATTTATTGTGGCCCCTATTTATCTCCATGAAGGGTGGCAGGAAGGATATTACCATATGTTTGAACGATTAGATGCAGAGCTACCTAAGGATGTACGCGATGATATCACATTTGAGTTTATTCAGCATCGCTTTACAAAGCCAGCTAAACGAGTAATTGAAAAAAATTACCCGATGACGAAGCTAGAACTCGACGAAACTGTGAGAAGGTATAAATGGGGCAAATATGGAATTGGCAAATATATTTATCAAAAAGAAGAAGAGGAAGATATTAAAGAACATTTATATGGCTATATGCAAAAGTTCTTTCCACAAGCGAAACTAGAATATTTTACGTAACTATGAGAGAGAACAATATGTTTTCTCTCTATAGTAATAATTGTGCTTTATACGGTTCAATAAAACGACGATCTGTTAAATTTTGTGGTAAATGGCTCAGTGAGAAATAGTGCATCGTCTCTGATTCATTGTAATCAATCACTAAATCACCGTGAACATTTCTTGTATAATAGACAGCTGTAACAGAATATAATTCATCTCCATTTGACACTTTAAGATAGCAATCAGGTCCAGAAAAAACACCCAGTAACTGTAAGTCTGAGATGATCAGACCTGTTTCTTCTAACACTTCTCTTTTGGCGGTATCTTCTAAGCTCTCACCCAATTCCATTAAGCCACCTGGGAGCCCCCAGCCGCCATCATATCTTTTTTGTAGTAACACTTCGTTTGCACTATTTAACATGATGACAACAGATCCAGGTAAAATAATCGGTTGATGTCCTACGTATTGTCTTAAAAATTTATAGTATTCCATGATAACATCCTTTTCTTTAATTGATTTTCCCTCTGTATGAATTAACCATAAAATGAAAAAATCCTGCTTATGTTCATATTTGTATAATCCAAAAAGCAATGGTAACGCTAATGAAAAAGGGGAGAAAATAGAGTGGATTCATTCCAAGTAAATTGTTGGTCAGAGCATGAAGAGCTAAAGGTTGTCATGCTTTGTGCACCTTCAATTGCAGATGTCTCAGATTTAACGATAGCGGAGCAGGTAGGTTGGAGTGATACGGTTAATCATAGTAAGGCACTGGAAAGCTTCATGGCACTAAAGATGATATTAGAAAACGAGGGGGTTAAAGTTATAGATTACGCAAAAGAACTTCCTATTGATCAGCAGTTATTAAGTGAACAGTTTATTAACCGTTATTTTGTACGTGATCTTGCGTGTGTCATCGGCAATCGAATAGTACCTGGTAATGCAGGAAGCTCACTAAGGCAACCAGAATATCCTCTTGCTCATGCACTTTTAGAAAAATGGTTTCCCCAACAATTGATGCCAATGTTGCAACCACTACATTCATTCGAGTGTGGAGATGTGTTGATTTTAAATAAGGATGCTGTACTTATTAATCTCGGTATGCGAACGACAATAGAGGCTATCGAAGGTATAATGGAAACTATTTTACATGAGGGATTTTCTGAAATCGCAGTCATTGATTTACCAAAAAGCAATGATACGCTTCATTTAGATATGAATTGTAATGTTGTGAACAAGAATTTGGTCATCGCTAAAAGTTTTGTTCGTTATTTTCCAGTACAGGTGTTGAAAGCGCAAAGCAGACGTTTTGATATGGTGGAATCATTTTTAAAGCATCATGGTTTTGAAGTTTTCTGGCTAGACTCCTATAAGACAATCCCTGATATTAATTTTATTAACCTAAATCCTGAAACATTAGTGATTAGCAAACAGGCATCGAAACAGCAATTATTGGCACATCCACTACTAAAGAAAAAGAACTTGCTTGAGGTTGATGTCACAGAGCTTGAAAAAGGCGGTGGTGGAATTCGATGCATGACAATGCCATTGGTAAGAACGTAATGAAAGGCTGATAATAATGACATCAAAAACAAGTAAAGGTAGAATGTCTTGGTGGCAGCTTTCACTTCTCGGTATCGGCTGTACATTAGGAACAGGCTTTTTTCTTGGAACAAGTATGGCCATTCATAAAAGCGGACCAGCCGTGCTCATTCCTTTTTTATTAGCAGCCATTTGCACGTATATAGTTTATGATGCTCTTGTCAAAATGTCTGTGGAAAACCCTGATAAAGGCTCCTTTCGTACTTATGCCAAGCAAGCCTTTGGACGATGGGCAGGGTTCAGTAATGGCTGGGTATACTTGATGTCAGAGTTATTAATCATGGGAAGTCAGCTGATGGCGCTCGGGATTTTTACGAGGTTCTGGTTTCCAGCACTGCCACTCTGGATTTCTGCAGCGATTTATGCCGTACTAGGATTAGTCGTGATTCTAACAGGTATGAAGGGCTTTGAAAATTTCCAAAATATCTTCGGAGCTTTAAAAGCTGCTGCCATTATCATGTTTATTATCGTTGCCGTTATTATCATCTTGAAAGGCACGCAAGCAGCAACTCTGGATTCATTACAAGCTAATTATGAATCCTTTTTTTCACAAGGAATGAAAGGAATATGGCTTGGACTGCTCTATGCCTTTTATGCCTATGGAGGAATAGAGGTAATGGGGTTAATGGTTATCGATTTAAAAAATCCGCAAGAGGCGCCGAAAGCAGGAAGAATTATGCTTGTTGTCATAACAATCATCTTTATCCTAGCTATTGCACTTGCATTGGCACTTGTATCATGGAAAGACTTTGCGATAGATGAAAGCCCTTTTATCACAGCACTTCATGGTTATCATATACCTTTTGTAGCAGATATTTTTAATGGTGTATTAATCATAGCTGGTTTTTCAACAATGGTCGCTTCGCTTTACGCGGTTATCACCATTCTTATAACACTGGCAGAGGATCAAGATGCTCCAGATATTTTGGCGAAAAAAGGGAAAATGAAAGTGCCATTTCCCGCCTTTATTTTTTTAACGAGTGGTTTAGTCATCACGATTGTTATTGGCTTTCTGATGCCAGAAAAAATTTTTGAATATTTAATTACCGCAGCGGGTTTAATGCTAATCTACAACTGGCTCTTTATTTTAGTGACCTATAGGAAGCTCATGGCATTATCAAAGTGGGCCTATGTGAAAAATAATATAGGGATATTACTCATTATAGTGACGGTGTCTGGGACTTTAGGCGAAAAAACAAGCAGACTCGGTTTTTACGTGAGCCTGCTCTTTATTGTTCTAATTGGATTGGCGACCTGGTTCGTCGTGAAAAGGCAAAGGAATATTACGCAATGAACCATTTTCCTTTGACATCCGTAAAAAAGGGCATTTTGATGGACTTTGATTATCGTCACTTAAAAAATACTGCTTCCATTCATAGCTATCCTCTTGTCCATACCATTTTAAATCAGGATGTCCTGGAATTTGGTCATAGTCTGCAATGCGCTGGCGGATGAGCTTTTTCATTTTTTGTCCAAATGCAGTAGAGTCGTTTATATCATTAAATATCCAGCGAGGTTGAATGGCCATTAACAAAGTAGAAAAATGACGGCTCTTCCGCAATTTATGTGCTGGTGTAGCACAAGAAATAAAATAGGGTTCCCCGTTAAAGCAAAACTCCCATTCATTATGGACTGGATCTGTCGGTATTTCTTCAGGCCAAGCTACCTCATCTATGTTGGTTAAATGGTTTAAGACTGACCAAAATAACTGTTGATAATCCTCCACCTTAAAGCTTTCTAGCATATCAAGAGGGGCATGAAAAAACACTGTAAGGGTTGTATATTTTCCACAAGATCGCGAGACTTTCGCGTATTCCTTTAAGCACTGAGCTAGCAAGTTAATCGATTGCTCCTCCCGTGGATCGCCAACAAAACTATAACGTAAATGATTAGATAAAAAGCCCATTCTGGCTGGTACACACGGAAACGTATTTGCTTCATCAGCAATCGTGGCAGCAAAGTCATTATAGGCAGACTGTTGCCATAATGGAAGTGCTTCAAAATGATCCTCAATCCACTTCCTATCAAACACTACACCTTCCACTTGAGACTCCTCCTTCTACTCACTTTTATACTATTAAAGAAAAAGCAAATGGGTTACGAATCTGTCGCGAGTATACGAGGTATTCTTTCGAGAGACTGCTAGGGTATGAGCGGCTTTGACCAATAAGGATCACCTGGAGCAAGGGTATGAGCGGAATGGAGCCAAGAATGATCACCAGAGCAAGGGTATGAGCGGAGTGGAGCCAATAAGGATCACCTCGATCAAGAGTATGAGCGGGATGGAGCCAATTATGATCGCCTCGTGCCAGGATATGAGCGGAATGGAGCCAATTATGATCACCACGAGCCAGGGTATGAGCGGAATGGAGCCAATTATGATCACCTTGAGCCAGGATATGAGCGGAATGGAGCCAATAAGGATCACTTCGATCAAGGATATGAGCGGAATTGAGTCAAAGGTGATCACCTCGAGCTAGGGTATGAGCGGCTTTGACCAATAAGGATCACCTCGAACAAGGATATGAGCGGAATGGAGCCAATTATGATCACCTCGAACAAGGATATGAGCGGTATTGAGCCAAGAATGATCACCTCGAGCAAGAGTATGAGCGGAATGGAGCCAATTATGATCACCTTGAGCAAGGATATGAGCGGTTTTGAACCAATAAGGATCACCTCGAGCAAGAGTATGAGCGGAATGGAGCCAAGAATGATCACCACGAGCAAGGAGAAGAGCGGAATGGAGCCAATTATGATCGCCTCGTGCCAGGATATGAGCGGAATGGAGCCAATTATGATCACCTTGAGCCAGGATATGAGCGGAATGGAGCCAAGAATGATCACCACGAGCCAGGGTATGAGCGGAATTGAGTCAAAGGTGATCACCACGAGCAAGGATATGAGCGGTATTGAGCCAAGAATGATCACCTCGAGCAAGAGTATGAGCGGAATGGAGCTAAGAATGATCACCTCGAGCAAGAGTATGAGCGGTATGGAATCAAGAATAATCACCACAAGCAAAGGTATGAGCAATAATGCAACATCAACTACCTAAAAAGAACCAGCCTGCTATTGTAGGAAGCAGCTAGCGGCATGGTCTTAAACTTTCTGTTGAAAAACCTTTTGCTCTAGGATGGTTAGGGCATGTTGGATTTCCTTTAGATCCTGTGGAGAAGCATGTTGAATAAGCTGGGAAAAGCGTTCCTCTATACAGGCGAAGGCCTCTTCCATCATTTTTTCACCTTCATTGGACAAGCGAACATATTGCTTTCTTCGGTCTCCGGTGTCGTTAAATTTTTCAATTAGCTGTCGTTCTTTTAATTTTCGTAGTTCACGACTCGTATTTGGTAAGGACATGTGTTGGCAGTCACTAATTTCGGTTGGTGTGACAGGCTGGCTTACTTTAATATATTCAAGAATTTTATATTGTAGCGGTGTGATATTTGCATCCGTAACATTTTGTGTAAGATCGTGTGTCACTTGATGGATAGTGGCAGTAAACGATACAAATTGATGAAATAAAGAGCTTTTATTCATTGGGATCACCTCTACTGTCAAGATACCAAATAACTTATCTCAAAACAATTATCATTTGACAACTAAAAAGAGCTCGATTATTATTTTGTTATCAAATGATAAGTAATGAGGTGCACGAAATGAAAACATTAATTGTCTATACATACCCAAATCATAAAAGTTTAAATTATGCTTTTCTACAGGAAGTAATTAAGGGGTGTCGTGAGAATCCTGCCATCGAGGAGTTACAGATACTAGATTTATATGAAGAAGACTTCGATCCACGTTTAATGTTCCATGAGCACAAACGACGACGTGATATGTATCAGGATCCGAAGATGGAAAAATATCGCCAACAGCTTTCTTGGGCAGATCAACTAGTTTTTGTTTACCCGATTTGGTGGGGGAGGCCACCAGCTATGCTGTTAGGCTATATTGATCAATTATTTGCAGCGAACTTTGCTTATCGCGATACAAAGGGGTTATTTCCAGAAGGGCTCTTAAAAGGGAAGTCTGTTGTCTGTGTGTCTACAATGAAGGGGCCAACCAATTATCCATTTTTATGGTTGAATAACGCACATAAAATTTTGATGAAGCGTGCATTGTTTAAGTTTGTTGGGATGAAAAAAGTGAAGTTTTTTGAGTTTGGTAACATGGAAAGTAAAAAGGGGAAGCAACAGCAAAAATTGAATAAAGTATATCAATATTTTAGAAAAGTAGCTTACTAAAAAATAACTCGTGCAGAACGGTGTTAATCGTTTGCACGAGCTGAAATACTGACGATCGGTATTGTAATTAAAAATCTTGTACATTCGGCTAGCTTGCTTTCCACAGTAATCGTTCCATTGTGCATATCAATAATTTTTTTAACAATCGCTAACCCTAATCCACTGCCACCATTTGTGGCTGTTCGGGATTGGTCAGCCTTATAAAATCTTTCAAAGATATGCATTTGTTGTTCCTCCGTTAGGCCAATGCCAGTGTCTTGAACAATTACGGTGATTCTATCTGAGTCCAACCTCATGGACAATGAGATGGTACCTTTATTGGGGGTAAATTTGATGCTATTAGTCAGCAAATTCATCCATACTTGGTTCATTAAATCCTCATCAGCTGTGATGCAAATGTTGTCAAGATGGAGATCAAAGTCGAGCTCTTTTTCTAGCCAATTCGGTTCTAATGCGAGAACAACATTGCGCAATTGTTTATCTAATCGATATTGTTTAGGCTCAAAAGGATGATGCTGGGATTCTAATGATGTTAGTTTAAGTAAATTCTCACTAATTTTCGATAAACGATGACTTTCTAATTCGATAATGTCTAAATAATGTTGGCGTTTTTCCTCAGGCAGATTGATATTTTTTAGTGCCTTTGCAAAGCCATTAATAGACGTTAAAGGTGACTGTATCTCATGTGAAACGTTGGAAATGAACTCTTGACGCATTCTTTCGAGTTCGCCTAATTCAACGGCCATATGATTGATGCCATGAATTAATTGCCCAAATTGGTCTTCCTCATCTGCTTTCAAATCTAATTTGACATCAAAGTCACCTTTTGCCATGCGACTTAATGCATCTACAATCGTATCCCAATAGTTACGTTGTCGATTTAGCCCGATTAAAAAGATAATAGCGGCTGAACAGGCAAAGAGCACAAATACACCAATTACTGTTCCTAACTGTAGCCAAAATCCTTGGGGCTCTGCACCCAATCGACTATAAAGCCATGTGGTTGCATGATAGGCAAGCAAAGCAAATACAGTATTTGCAATGAGAAACAGGCAAAGGACCATGATCAACTTTAAAAAGAATCTTCGTTTTCTCATGTGGCTAGTTCCAAGCGGTAACCAAGGCCACGAATAGTGCGAATGACAAAGCCGCTAACTTCCTGTGGAAAACGCTCGAGTATTCTTTTAATATGGACATCGACTGTTCGTTCATCACCCTCATAATCAAAGCCCCAAATTTCTTCGATTAATTGTTCACGTGAAAAGGTTTTACCAACATAGCTTGCTAGTGTGAATAATAGCTCGAACTCCTTTAAACGAAGTAGAATAGTCTCCCCGTCCAATTCCACTTCATGCGTACTGCGATTCAATTTAACGTTACCAGCTTCAACAACCTGTGAGAGGGAAATGCGGTATCTTTTTAAAATGGACTTGACCCGCACGATGAGCTCGACTGGTTCAAATGGCTTCACTAGATAATCATCTGTTCCTAAATGAAAGCCCTTGACCTTTTGGGAGGTTTCTCCTTTAGCTGTTAGCATAAGGATAGGGAGATCCGTATCGAATGAACGTATTTCCTCACATAATGCCCAGCCATCCATGTTTGGCATCATAATATCCATCACAACCATATCCACTTTTTCAGCGGCTAATTTGGACAGTGCATCTACACCGTCCGTAGCCTCTATAACCTCAAGACCTTCATTTTGAAGAAATACTTTTACTAATTCTCGAATATGTGCATCATCATCCACCACTAATAGTTTTGTCATTTCAACAAACCCCTTTATTCATTCTCTTTAATACGTAATTGCTGCATGGCAAATTCACGATACATAGCATGTGTTTCAAAGAGCGTTTCGTGTGTACCACAGCCTGTAATATGTCCTTTTTCAATAAATAATATTTGATCGGCGTCTACCACGGTAGATAAACGGTGCGCAATTACTAATGTTGTGCGACCTTGCATTAAGTTGTCTAAAGCTTTTTGTACATAAATTTCTGACTTACTATCTAGACTTGATGTTGCTTCATCCAACATTAATATTTGGGGATTGCGTAGTAACGCCCTTGCAATCGAGATACGCTGACGTTGCCCTCCCGATAGCTTAATGCCTCGTTCTCCTACTTCTGTGTCAAACTTATCTGGCAGCTCATTAATAAATTGATCCGCATAGGCCATTTTAGCGACTCTTTCTAGCTCATCATCTGCGACGTCTCGCTCTATACCATAGCAAATATTTTCTCGAATCGTACCTGAGAGCAGAGCACTTTCCTGTGCCACATAGCCAATTTGACTGCGCCATGAATGGAGAGAGAAAGTTTCAATGGGGGTATCTCCTAGTGTGATGCTACCATTAGTTGGCTGATAATATCGCTCTAACAACGAGAAGGTTGTAGTTTTTCCGCCACCACTAGGCCCCACTATGGCTGTAACCTTGCCTGGTTCAATCGTGAAGTTAATATTGGATAAAATCGGTTCTTCAGCATAAGAGAAATCAACGTTTTTAACATAGATCGGTTGATTGATTTTTTCGACAGTTAAACCCTCATCAATATGTTCCTCTTCATGTTCCAGTAATGCACTAATTCGTTCTGTAGCCCCCATTGCTTTTTGTAGCTGAGTAAAGAACATTGTTAGTTGTGTCATTGGCATAATGATTTGGATTAAATATAAAATAAATGCCACCATATCTCCAGCAGTCAGTTCCCCAGAGGAAACGCGAACACCACCATAGCCAATGATCGCTACTAGCACTGACATGAGAACGAATGAAATGAGCGGTGAAATCAGTGCATGAATTTTCGCTTCTTTTAAGCCGAATGTAAAAAGATTTGTAATGCCTTTTTTGCCACGCTCATATTCCACGTGCTCAGCATTCGAAGCCTTTACTAAACGAGTTTCAGGCAAAACTTGACTTAACACCGCTGTAAACTTCGCTGTTTCATCTTGCATACCTTTAGAAATCACAAACATCCGTTTACCTAGTAGCATTAAAATCAGCATTGCGAGTGGGACTGCAATTAGCATCACTAACGTCATTTTCCAATCTAAGATTAAGAGAATGATGATGGAACCAATAATCGAAATAACCCCAGATAAACAGTTTGCTAAATGTTCTGTAATGAGCTCTTTTACAACGGCTGTGTCATTCGTAACACGGCTTAATGTTTCACCTGTATCATGTTGATCATAGTAGGGTATGGGTAAATGTAAAAGCTTTCGCCATAACTGGTCTCGCAATCTAGCGACAACATGCTGACCAACACGATTTAAATAGTAGATGGATAATCCGCTAGCAATAGCTTGTGCGATAAAGGCAATACCGAGTACAATAATTTGCCAATAATCAAGTGATTCTAATGAAAAACCATCCACCAATTGTTTTGTAAAGAGTGGGACGATAAAGCCTACACCCGTCGTAGCTAAACTCATTACTAAAGCGATGACCAGTAACCAAATTGGGGGTTCGGCTCGTTTGATTAATTGGATAAAGCGTCGCCAATCTTTTTGATTTGTCTTGTCTTTTGATGTCTCTTGCAAAGAAATAAGCCTCCTTCAATGTATAAAACAACGTATTTCGTTTCTATGGCTTTACTATAGCATGCGTTTATGAACTGAATATGAAATGAAGCGTATCATATATCATATAAAAGAGAGGGTCTGCTATACGTGATGTTTAGGTTGATTCAAGTTAAAAAGGCGATGCACATATCGGGCATCACCTTGTACAATTAATCTGCGAATTCATCATGGTATAAAGACTTTCCAAGCAAACGATAAATTCTAAGGGCTAATTGGATTTGCAGCAGTTCCTCATAGCTTTTTAAATCTGTTTTTAGAATCTCTTTAATCTTTTCGATACGATAAATTAATGTGTTACGATGAACAAACATTTCCTTAGCTGTTTCACTAATATTCATATGATTAATAAAATAGTTTTCTAATGTAACGAGGTAGCTTGTCCCATGTAAAAGATCATGCTCAAAGACAGCTCCTAAGCTTTCTAAGAAAAAGTCCTTTAATTGCACCTCATTCATATTTGAATCTAAAAAATGATAAATTGAGTGATCGGCAAAATGGGCTACAGCTCCACGTTCCTCAAACCGTTGCATTAGTCGAAGTGCTTCATGAGCTTCTGCAAAGCTTTTATGAACAAAGCGAATATGTTTATATTCTTTGCCAATACCTACCAAAAAGGAAGTTTGGCTATTATGCTGTATTAATAATTGCAGAATAGTATCTGCGTATTGTTTTGTTTCATTAATCGTCCTGTCTTGCTTCGTATCCTGTTGTCCTATTAGTACGATGATTTGATTGTTTCGATAAAGACATGTAATTTCTCCATTGATGGTACTAGAGTGTTCATAAATTAAAGTCACACATTTTTTTGCTATATTATCAGATTCGTATTTTCTTGAAATTAAATCAAGGTGTTCACTCAGGTTGTCATGACTGATCGAAATGACGATACAATAATATTTATAATTGATATTTAAGCCGTGTAGGTCACAGAGTGTTTGCAGCGTTTCACTGGATTTGATTTTACCCGTCAATAAATCATCAAAAAATTCCTGTTTAATTTTTAAACGCACACCCTCAATTTCCTTCTGTTTAATCCTTTCTAACGCAACAATCGTGGATGCTTGCTCCAAAACGATGAAATCAAACTCCGTCAAATCACGTACGGTTTGCCAAATTACAATATAGCCGTAAATGTAATTTGCAACTGCCACGGGTAGTATTCGACATTTCACAGCCACATCTTCTAAATGATACATCCTTGTAATTGATTTTTGCATTTCGTTTAAATCTTTTGGAATTGTATCAATGAAATCCTTCGAAAACGTAGGCCGATTCTTCTTGAGGTTGATGCCATAGGCAAGTGGCACAGGATTCGAATCGAGATCTGTATAATGCAGTAAATTCCAGTCACTATCCAAAAAGATAATCGGGTTATTAATCGTTTCGGCTAACATGCAAGAGATGGATTCAATGCCTCCACCTTCAAGTGCCACCTTAAACAACGTATTATGCATATCCAATGACTTCCTATTTAATAAATCATAGCCTCCTGAAGCCTTTTCATTGATGATCGAGATGACCTTGGACAAGGTGTAGTTATAAGGTAATTCTATTAAGGGCAAACCATATTGGTTGGCAATATCAATCATGTTTTGAGGCGTTTTTTGTAAATAGCGCCTCATTTTAATGACAAGGCCAGCACAATTTATTTTAGAAATTTCTTGGATAATTTTATTTTGTAATGCTTCATCGTCTTGAAATATATAACCAGTTGTTAATAATAATTCATTCGGTGTCAGCCAATCAAATGCATCGGGATTTTCAATAATGTTCACAAGTGCAATTTTATTATGAATCCCTTGTTCTCCGGCAACAATTTTAATTCCTTCGAGTGCCTTTGTTTCTAGAATATCTTTGATTGTTAGCAAATGATTTCACTCCTTTGCCATAATCTTATCACAAAACATTGTACACATTGCCTAAATCATCTACATTCTTTTTGGTTTTGCTAAACAATGATATATACGTTTTAAGAGAATAAAATAAAGCGTGTAAGACGGTAATGTGAAAAAAATAACATTGCTGCGGTTCATTTCCCTTTAGTTGAAATGAACAATAGGTCGGATTAATGGAGGTAAGAATGTGGAAGATACAAATGTGGTGTCGGAATTTTTAGCTGCGGCTGAAACAGGGGATATTAACGCTTTGAAAGGTTATTTACAACAAGGTGTAGATATTAACTCTCGCAATAAGCGTAAACGTACGGCAATTTTACTTGCTGCTATGAATGATCAATTAGAAACAGTAAAATTTCTAATTCAGGAAGGGGCAGATATCGACCTTCAAGATCAAATTTGCTTAAATCCATTCTTATATGGATGTATTAACGGAAAGTTAGAGCTTGTGAAAATAATGCTTGAAGCAAACACAGATTTAGAACGTTTAACCCGCTTTGGTGGTGTAGGTGTTCACCCTGCAAGTGAGAAGGGATTTGTAGATGTGGTACGTGAACTTGTTACGACTACAGATATTAATGTCAACCATACGAATATTTGTGGTTGGACACCATTAATTGAAGCAATTCTTTTAAATGATGGTGGAGAGAAGCAACAGGAAATTGTTCGTTTATTAGTTGAACATGGTGCAGATACACAATTAGTGGATCAATATGGGGTGACACCGTTAGCGATGGCGAGAGAAAAAGGATTCACTGAAATTGAAAAGATTTTACTAGGAGCAGGGGCAAAATAGTAGTATTTCTAGGGCATAAAGAGGTGTACATATGATACACGCAATATCTGGTGATGGCTATTTTCTTCAGCAAATAGGTGCATCGGGGTTTACGGGAATGGTTCATAGTGTTTTTACGCATGCATTGAATATTCAAAGCGAGGCTAATGGAGAAATTTTCACACTTGCTACGAAAGCAATGGATAATGCACCCAATACACTGATTATCGATCTCGATACTTTAGGCAACCTGCACATTCATCAACATGACAGAGTATCGGTTCAACATGACCAACTATTAATAGAAGATAAAGTACAAATAGCAATGCAGACCGCCACTCGTTGGCAATGTCAACTACCTATTTTCCCAACTGATCAAACCTGTTTAAAAACGAATGTAGTCACTGTAAAACAATTTATTAATTTACATGGCAAAAGTGGAGGAATGAAACGTAGTAATTCATCAATTAGTGAGTTTGAGGCTGAAACATCGAGATTGCTTCAGCAACGTACAAGTTTACTCCGAGAGGAATTAATGAATCAGCGTTTTGATCATTTTCAGAGTTATGCAATTGATTTAGTAGGCTTGGGACCTGGGCTAACACCATCAGGTGATGATTTTTTAGTAGGCTTATTTGCCATCATTCACTTAGAAAATAGTCCTTGTTATATTTACAAGCAACTGTGTGAAAGCGCCATCAACATGATGAAGCCTTTGACCAATGCTATTAGCTATACAACATTGAAAAAGGCAGCAAATGGACAAGTAAGGGAATCCATCTGTTCACTCATTTATTCCATTTTATATGGAACGGAAGCGGATTCAATTCAGGCTCTTAGAAAGGTGCTTGCAATTGGCTCCTCATCGGGGACAGATATCGCCTTAGGGCTTATAAGTGGCTTAGAAGCCAATATAAAATTAGGAGGATAAAGATGAGTATTAAAGTCGTAATTAAGCGAAACACATATTTTGATTCAGTATCATTGATGTCACTATCAACAAAAGCGAATCAAATTGAAGGCGTTGAGCAAGCAATTATTGGTATGGGGACTGAAATGAACAAAGGAGTCATTCGCAACGTTGGTTTGATGACGTCAGAAGTAGAGGAAGCAACAGCTGGTGACTTAATGATTATTGTAAAAACTGCTAATGCGGAGCAAACAGAAAGCGCTTACTTAGCAGTAGAAGAATTGTTAACAAATAAAAACTCAGCACAAGCAAAAAGCGATATTAAATATGCAACGATTGATTCTGCCGTACAAGGTATCCCAGATGCAAACTTTGCCGTTATTTCGGTAAATGGTGCATTTGCTGTTCGTGAAGCTCGCAAAGCTCTTGAAAATAATCTGCATGTTATGTTATTCAGCGATAATGTGAGCGTAGAGGACGAAGTAGAATTAAAAACTTTAGCACATGAAAAAGGTTTATTAATGATGGGGCCAGACTGTGGAACAGCAATCATTGGGAATACAGGTCTTTGCTTTGCAAATGCTGTAAGAAAAGGCAGCATCGGTATTGTTGCAGCTTCAGGTACTGGTAGCCAAGAGGTAAGTGTGCGTATTCATGATTTCGGTGGTGGGATTACCCAACTTATCGGGACAGGTGGACGCGATTTAAGTAAAGAAGTAGGCGGTATTATGATGCTTGACGGTATCAAAGCTCTTGATGCTGATGAAGCAACAAAAGTAATTGTTCTTGTATCGAAGCCACCTGAAGCAAGTGTTGAGAAAAAGGTACTTGCGCAAATTAAAGAGTGCAGTAAACCTGTTGTTGTTTACTTTATTGGTGGTAATGAAGAGGCAGTTGTGGCTGCTGGTGGACAATTTGCAAAAACGTCTAAAGAAGCAGCATTAAAAGCTGTATTACTAGCAGGTATTGATGAAGCAAGCATTAACAAGCGTGCACTTAATCTTCCGTTAATTGAAGAGGTTCGCGCTAAATTATCACCAGAACAAAAATACATTCGTGGTTTATTCTGTGGCGGTACGTTATGTGATGAATCTATGTATCTAGCTATGGAGAAATTCTACAATGTTTATAGTAATATCCAAAAAAATCCGGACTTCTTATTAAAGGATATCAGTGTAAGTCAAGAGCATACATTCATTGACTTCGGTGATGATGACTTTACAAATGGTAAGCCACATCCAATGATCGATCCATCTTCTCGTATTGAGCGTTTCCTACAAGAAGCGAAAGATCCATCTGTTGGCGTTATCGTGATGGACTTCGTATTAGGCTTCGGCTCTCATGAAGATCCAGTGGGCGTTATGCTTCCTGCCATCATGGAAGCTAAGCAATTAGCTGAAAAAGAAGGTAGGCATCTAGAGATCATTGGGTATGTCCTTGGAACTGACTTAGATACACCAAACATAGATGAGCAAGTGAAAAAATTAGTCGATGCAGGTGTGACACATGCAAGCAGTAGTACAAATGCAGGATTACTTGCAAGAGAAATGGTTTTGAAAGGAGAAAATCATGAGTAAGATTAATGAACTTTTCACAAGTAAAATTAACGTTATTAACGTAGGTATTGAACTTTTTAAAGATGATATTTTAGCACAAAATGCAAGCGCAACACACCTAGAGTGGTCACCACCGGGTGGAGGTAAGCCAGAAATCATTGCAGCTCTTAACAAAATTGATAAAGCAGAACTAGCAGAGAAAATCGAAGCTGCAAACCGTCTTGCTGTTGAAAAAATTGTGAACTCCCAACCAGTGCTAATTGGTTTTGACCAAGCCATTAATGTAGTACCAGGGATGACGAAGAAAACAATTTTACACGCAGGCCCTCCTATTACTTGGGAAAAAATGAACGGACCAATGAAAGGTGCCGTAATGGGTGCTCTAATATTTGAAGGATTAGCAAAAGATCTAGAGGAAGCTGCAGCGGTTGCTGCATCGGGTGAAATCACGTTCTCACCATGTCACGAACATAACGCAGTTGGATCAATGGCTGGTGTAACTTCAGCTTCTATGTTTATGCACATCGTAGAAAATAAAGCTTATGGCAATATAGCCTATACAAACTTAAGTGAGCAAATGGCAAAAATCTTACGTATGGGTGCGAACGATGACAGCGTTGTCGAGCGATTAATTTGGATGCGCGATGTGTTAGGTCCAATTTTACGTGATGCGATGAAGCTGAATAAAGAAGGTATTGATCTTCGTTTAATGCTTGCACAAGCGCTTCATATGGGTGACGAGTGTCATAACCGTAACAATGCAGGCACGGCTTTATTAATTCAAGCATTAACACCTTTTATTTTAGAAACAGATTACCCTGTAGAACAAAAACGTGAAGTATTTGACTTTGTAGCAAGTAGTGATTACTTCTCAGGTCCTACATGGATGGCTTGCTGTAAATGTGCATTAGATGCTGCACACGGTATTGAATACAGTACTGTTGTCACTACGATGGCACGTAACGGTGTAGAATTTGGTGTTCGTATTAGTGGTATGGCAGGTAATACATGGTTTACAGGTCCTGCACAACAAGTAATCGGACCGATGTTTGCTGGGTATAAACCAGAAGATTCAGGTCTTGATATTGGAGATAGTGCTATTACGGAAACATACGGCATCGGTGGCTTTGCAATGGCTACTGCACCAGCAATTGTTGCTTTAGTAGGTGGAACAGTAGATGAAGCAATTGGATATTCACGTCAAATGAAAGAAATTACAACAACAGAGAACCAAAATATTACCATTCCATTATTAAACTTCATGGGAATTCCTACGGGTATTGATATTCGTAAAGTAATTCAAACTGGTATTCTTCCAATCATCAATACAGCAATCGCACATAAAGAGGCTGGTATTGGCATGATTGGTGCTGGTATTACTCATCCTCCAATGGAAGCTTTCGAAAAATCATTAATCACAATTAGTGAGAAGTGGGCTTAAGCCCACTTCCTTATAAGTAGGAGGAGCTTAATATGGAACATACAAAAATTGAACAGTCCAATCAAGACTATAGAGCACTTGGCTATTCGGAAGATCTATTACCAAAAGGGCCTCAGGAAAGGGATTGGGGGATTTTTAACTACATCACAGTTTGGATGGGCGCAGTTCACAATATTATGTCTTATATGACGGTGGCTGGATTTTTCATCTTAGGATTATCTGTCAATCAAGTTTTCTTAGCCATCATGCTTTCGGCATTGATTGTTTCTGCAGGTTACGCATTAAATGGATATTCTGCTTCTAAATATGGTATACCATTCGCTATATTACTAAGAGATTCATTTGGAGTGAAAGGTTCTATTATACCAGCATTATGTCGAGGATTGGTTGCTGGGGTTGTATTCTTTGGGACGACAATAGTTGTAGGTGCTCAATCCCTTAATGTGTTATTTTCAAGATTCATTCCGAATTATATGTCTATCGGTGGAGACTTCAATATTTTTGGCTTAGATGTTCCAACAATGATCTCCTATGGCATTTTGTGGTTAGTTACAGTGTTGCTATTTTTAGGTGGCATGGATATGTTAACTGTCTTTGGTAAATATTCATCACCGATTGTTTATATCTTCATCATTGGAGCAGCTATTTGGGCAATTAATATTGCTGGTGGAATTGGACCAATTTTAGAATATAAACCTTCTGCAACAATGGAAAGTCCATTAGTCTTTATTGCATGTGTCAGTGCGTTGGTTTCGAACTGGGCTGGTCCCGTGGTTAATATTGCAGACTATACGCATAGAGCAAAATCACCAAAAGCGATGATTTACGGTTTATCTATTGGTATGATCGGTTCTTATCTATTATTTGCTATCACTTGTATTAGCTTAATTGCAGGAACAGAGATTGCTTTCGGACAACCAATTTTTAATATCGTCGATGCAATTGATAAAATTCAAAATCCATTCTCTGTAGTGGTGTTAATTTTAGCATTAAATGTAGGGGCAACAGCTTTTGTAGTTTTTGGTAACTTACTACCATCTGGATTACAAATGACAACATTATTCCCTAAAGTATTTACAGTGAAATCTGCAGGTGTTTTAACAGCTGTTATTGGAACAATCATTTTACCTTGGAAACTAGTATCGAGTACAGAAACTTTATTCTTCTTTTATAGTTTCATAGGTTCTATGTTTGGTCCAATAGTGGGTATTATGTTGTCTAGCTTCTTTATCGAGCGTAAAAGACATTTAAATTTATCAATGCTTTACGTAGAAGAGGGAAAAAACGGAGCCTATAAATCTGGCTATAATATCATCGCGTGTATCGTCCTTTTGATTAGCTTCCTGTTACCAATGTCTGGTGCCTTTCTTAAGGGTGTACCGTTCTTAGTGAAGCTAAATGACTTTGCATTCTTCAGCGGTCTAATCATGTCATTTATTTTATATACGGTGCTATATAAATTCAATCAGCAAAGTGTTCATAATAGTGTAGAAAATAAAGTAGGGGTGTAGTTGTGAGTAAATTAGTAATTGTAGCAATCGGCGGTAATTCGCTAGTTAAAGATAGCGGAAGTGAATCTATTCAAAGTCAGCAAGAGGCAGTTGCACAAACGGTCGAACATATCGCGGATATGATTCAAGAGGGCTATAAAGTAGTTGTCACACACGGTAATGGACCACAAGTTGGTTTCACATTACAAAGAAGTGAAATTGCTAACGAGGTAGCTGGTATGCCAGCAGTACCACTAGTAAACTGTGTGGCTGATACACAAGGTGGAATTGGCTATTTAATTCAACAAGCATTAATTAACGAACTATCTAAGCGTCAAATTGATAAAAAAGTAGTAAGTGTCATTACACAAGTTGAAATTAATGAAGATGATCCAAACTTTATCAACCCTACAAAGCCGGTGGGCTCGTTCTTTACAAAAGAGCAAGCGGATGCAATGTTAATTGAACATCCAGATTGGAAAATGGTAGAGGATTCTGGTCGGGGCTATCGTCGTGTTGTGCCTTCACCAAAACCAATTGATATTGTAGAAAAGGATGCTATTAAATCATTAATTGATAATGATTATGTCGTGATTGCTGTAGGTGGCGGTGGCATTCCAGTCATTAAAAAAGAAAATAATGTCTATGAAGGCGTTGATGCAGTCATTGATAAAGACTTTGCGACAAGCTTATTAGCAGCACAAGTAAATGCAGATTCCTTAATTATTACAACTGGTGTTCCTCGTGTGTTTATTAATTTTGGTAAGCCAGAACAACAAGCACTTGAAGAAATTACAGTAGAAGAAACAAAGCAACATGTTCTAGATAATCAGTTCCCACCAGGAAGTATGCTTCCAAAAATTGAAGCGAGCCTAAGCTTCATAGAAAATGGTGGTCACCGAGTGATTATTACAAACCCTGAAAGTCTAAAAGAGGCAATTAATAATCAAGCTGGTACTCATATTATTAACTAGGAGGATTCACGGTATGGATTATATTCAATTAGCAGTTGAAAAAACAAAAGAAGGTATCGATCAAAATATTGGCGGACCTTTTGGTGCAACAATTGTACGAGGTGACGAAATCATTGCCGTTGTAGGGAATACAATGAATCGTGATACAGACCTTTCTGCACATGCAGAAATTGTGGCTATTCGTGAAGCTTCTAAAAAGTTAGGAACAATGGACTTATCTGATTGTGTTATTTATGCTACTTGTGAGCCATGTCCAATGTGTGTTTCAGCAATTATTTGGGCAGGTATTAAGGAAGTACATTATTGCAATACAGCAGAAGATGCTCACAAAAATGGCTTCTCTGATATGCATATACGCGACTATTTTTCAGGTAAAGATACAAGCGTGCTAAACATGCACAAAATCGAGACTAGAGAAGACTGTGACAACCTGTTCGTGCATTTTAATGAAAAAATGGCAGAAGAAGTAAAATAATAACCGTTAGCTAGCTTTGAGCATTCAAGCCTAACAAAATTAGGACTGCTCAAAGCTTTCCGTAGACATACATTAGAGGAGGGGTCTCGTCAAGGAGAATCCCTTTTCTAATTTTAAACAAAAAGTTGTAAGATTCTTGGTACAATGAAATAAATAATCATGCTGTTAACTTGATTCAGCAATATTTTTTGTACGAAAAGCAAAGCATTGAGCAGCCATTGCGTTAAGGCGTAATTAGTAGGGCAACGAGCATTATTGGGTCAAATTTTCATCTTCGTAATTCATAAGAAGGAGCTATTTACATGGTCTATAAAGAACGATATCAACAATTACTAGATAATATGAATCAATATAATTCAGGAGAGAAAGGGATTACGAGAGTTGCTTATACGAATGAAGAACAGGCTTGTTTACACGCTTTTATTCGTTTATGTAAAGATGAAAATCTTCAAATTCATATTGACCATTGTGGAAATCTTATTGCTCGAAGAGAAGGTAGTGTACCAGGACTACAGCCTGTTGTTATAGGGTCCCATTTAGACACTGTTTATCAAGGTGGTAAATATGATGGTGTTGTTGGCGTAACGGCTGGACTTGAGATTATCAAGCGATTAAATGAGCGTTCTATTGTGACAAAGCATCCGATTGAAATTATCGCCTTTGCTTGTGAGGAATCCTCCCGATTCGGTGTTTCAACAGTTGGAAGTAAAGCGATGGCGGGTCTGATAGAGAAAGAAAAGTACCGTCATTTAGTAGATCGAGATGGTATTTCCATGGAACAGGCATTTGCACATTGTGGACTTGATTTTAGTAGTATTGATCAAGCAACAAGAGTAGAAGAAGGATTCCATGCATTTTTTGAATTACATATTGAACAAGGACCATTGCTAATTAACTATGAAAAGAAAATTGGTATTGTAACAGGGGTTGCCGCACCAGTTCGTTTATTGATGAAATTAAATGGGAAAGCGTCCCATTCAGGCACGACACCGATGAATATGAGAAAAGATGCCCTTTTAGGTGCATCAGAATTGGCATTAGAATTGGAAAAAGCAGCGATAGCAGAGCAAGAGTTTGGAACAGTGGCAACGGTAGGAGTATTAGACGTTGTAGCAGGTTCCATGAACGTTGTCCCAGGGGAAGTAGAGCTGACAGTAGATATTCGATCATCTTCTGTAGAATCAAGAGAGCGAGTGCTTCAACATTTGTATACAACTATTACAAACGTGCAAGAAAGGAGACAGCTTTCCATTGAATACAATGTCATTAGTTCAGAGGAGCCTGTCCTACTTTCTCCAACTCTAATGAAAGAGCTCGAAACTATTTGTGTCGAAAAGGAACTCTCCTATCATTATATGCAAAGTGGAGCAGGACACGATTCCATGAATATGACCAGACTCGGACCAGTTGGCCTTATTTTTATTCCATCTCTAGATGGATTAAGTCACCATCCAGATGAGCATACAGATTTGGAGGATATATTATTAGGGATAGATGTCCTAGAAGAAGCTGTTTTAAGATCGGCTTCTGTCATCTAAAGTTTGGCTTTGTTTAGCAATTTTTGGAGGATTAAAGTAGTTTTTAATCTAGTCAATAAAAAGACGACCTTTCCGTACTAGAAAGTCGTCTTTTTTATGTGAACAGAATGGTTAATCGGTTTCTTCTGATTGCCAATTTTGATTTGAATGAGCATCATCGCAATGACCATAATAATCATACCAATAATGGCAGTTGTAAAATTGCCTGTGAAATCACGTATGAGACCGACAAAGAAAGGTCCAAGTGCAGCAAATACAAAGCCAACCGATTGTGTCATAGCGGCTAAGAAGCTAGCCTCCTGAATATCTTTGGCTTCATCAATTGGTAATGTTAGACCTAATGAAAATAGCCCACCTGCACCAAGACCAATTAAAATACTGCTTAGCCAAGGATTATAACTAAACAATAGCATCAATAGACCAATTAATTCTAAAGCTGAACAGCCGAGGAGCCATACAGCTCTATGCTGAAAGCGGTTATTTAAAATAGGTACTAAAAACGTTGCCGGCATTTGCGCGACTGTTAATAGTGTCAGCATCATACCAGCATCTCGTTTATTGTAGCCCATATTTTCGGCAATTGGTGGTAACCAAGCCATTATGGTATAAAACATGAAGGCCATTATGCCAAAGAAGCCTGTTAAAAGCCAAGCCTTTTGATTGGTTAACATGTGCTTCCTATAAATGTCTCGATCCAAAGTATTTTGGTTGGGAGTAGCAATCTCCTTATGCTCGATTGGCTTCCACCAAAAACATATAGCGATGAGAGCGAGAATAGCCCAAGAGGCAGTAGCAACTTGCCAGGAATGAAACATATTATTTAATGGAAGCGAAAGCCCAGAGCCTAATGCAGCTCCTACCACTAATGCTAACGAGTAGATACCAACTATACGAGAAGGATTTGAAAATTGCTCTTTAATATAGCCAGATAATAAAGGGCTAACGATTGCAATACCGATGCCGGATAAAAAGGCAGTTAGAAGCATCACCCAGCTAGAATAAGCAAAAAATCTGGCAGCTGTTGCTAGTCCAATAAGAATTAGGGAGTAGGCAATGGTCCGCTCTATGCTCCAACGATTGGCAAGTTTAATAGCAAAAGGGGCAAATAAACCCATACACAGCACTGCCAAGGATGTTAGCAAACTAGCGGTAGCCGCACTCATGTCTAATGATTCGCGGATCGTTCCTAACAAAGGGGAGACAGAGGTGATGACCGGTCTTAAATTAAAAGAAGCTAAAATTATAGCGATAATCGGCACAATCGTACGTTTTATATTCATTCTCTTTCAACTCCGTTATATCAAATAAATAAATAGATTTCCCAATTGAAGTCTAAACTAATTTGAATGATTGAACAATACTATTATTACTATTACAATAATAGTTATAAACTATGATAGGATGTGGTCGTTGTGGAAATACGTCATCTTCATTATTTTATGGCGGTCTGTGAGGAGCTACATTTTACAAAAGCTGCTGAGAAACTTGGTATATCACAGCCAACATTAAGCCAGCAAATACGCATATTAGAAAATGAACTGGGTATGCCTTTGTTTGATCGGATAGGTAAAAAAATTGTTGTGACAGAGGCTGGTTCTCTTTTGTTTAGCTATGCTACAGAAATGCTTAATACATTACAAAATGTCAAAGATGCAATTAAAGATTTACAGGAGCTGCAAGGTGGGCAAATAAGTGTTGGAATTATGCCTTCAGATTTAGACTATCGGATTACACAGCTTGTTATTGATTTTCATGAAAAATTTCCAAAGGTAAAACTGAAGATACTAGCATCCATTGATATTATGCGGCAAGTTCTTGAAAATGAAGTGGACATTGGAATTGGAACGAATGTAGAGGCGGATGATCGTTTGGTCATGATTCCTTTATGTCGGGAGGAATATGTGTTAGTCGTTTCAAAAGAGCACGCATTGGCGAAGCAAACTGCAATCACAATTGCCGAATTAAAGGAGCTTCCGATGGTTATGTATCCAGAAGGTTTTCTTGGGAGAGAAGTGGTAGAAGATGCTGTAAAAACACATGGTTTTCAGCTGCATACTATTCTTGAAACAAGTTCTGTTACTTCCATTATGAATCTTGTTCGAGAAAATATTGGCGTGACAGTGCAACCTTATCCCTTGATACAACAAATGAATGATCCTAATCTATGTAGTATACGTATCTTGAATGGTGCCCCAAGTCGTAGCCTATCAATTATTTATCGAATAGATCGCTATGTCAGTCAAGCAACGACAGCTTTTATTGAACAACTCAAAGAATATTTTACGGGCTAAAGCACAAACGACTGTTAAAAAAATTATAGAAAAAAGTTCCTTTTTTTGAAGAGTTCACATATACTATTATAAACCGACAGTCAGTCTATATATGTAGGACAGGTGAAAGAAGTTTTTCATTTCTTCATCTTGTACCTACATTTTTTTACAGTCGTAAATGACCGACTGTCGGTCTAAAATGGTGAGAGGTGATTTTAATTGAACAGATCCGTTAAAGTAATAGGCTTTTCCCAAGATTTTTTAATGATGGTTGTTGGTCAGATTATTTCTATTTTAGGCTCAGCCCTCCTAAGATTTGCCCTATCACTTTTTGTCTTGGATTTAACGGGAAGGGCAGATCTTTTCGCTGTGCTCTTTGCTATTTCAAGCCTTCCTATTTTATTTACACCATTTGGTGGTGCTATAGCAGACCGTTTTAACCGACGCAATTTAATGGTTGTATATGATTTTATTAGTAGTTTTATTGTTCTAATTTTCTATTGTATGTTACTGACAGATAATTATTCTGTGTTAGGGATCGGCCTTGTCCTTGTGTTACTTTCCTTTATTAGTGCGATGTACGCACCTGCTGTCATGGCTAGTATTCCATTATTGGTTGAAGAACAGAAGCTTGAGCAAGCCAATGGAATCATTAACGGGGTTCAAGCATTAGCTGGTGTGACTGCACCAGTACTAGGGGGCATCTTATATGGGGTGCTTGGTCTGAAAATTCTTGTCATCATGAGTGGATTATTATTTTTCTTAACAGCTATTTTAGAAATGTTTATAACGATACCATTTGAGCAGCGTGATTATCATGGACAATTAGTACGTACATTGATCAGTGATATGAAAGGAGGGTTTAGCTATGTCATAAGGCAAAGATTTATTTTAAAATGCATATTACTAGCCGCTTTATTGAATTTATTTTTTACACCTCTATTCATTGTGGGTGTGCCAATAATCCTTCGTGTCACAATGGAAACTGGTCATACATTGTATGGAATTGGAATGGGCAGCATAGATTTGGCAACCATTTTAGGCGCATTAGCAATGGGCTATTTTGCCACAAAGCTTCGCATACACAGCCTATACATTTGGATGTTTGTGACAGCTTTATTCGTAATCCCTATGGCTATTGCTGTCTTGCCTCCGTCGCTACAAATGGGTCTTTATCCTTCATACATTCTATTTATAGGGTGTGCTGTTGTGATCGCGATGATCATGACGGTGATTTCCATCTACGTCATGACACTTGTCCAAAAGGGAACGCCAAATGAAAAAATGGGGAAGGTTATGGCCATTATGATGGCAGTATCACAATGTATGGCTCCTCTTGGGCAAATAGGATATGGCTTCCTATTTGAGGACTTTCGTAGCCATATTTATATACCAATCCTCATGATATGTGTGGTTGTCCTATTGTTAGCGTTCCTGACCAATAGATTATGGCGATTAGAGGCTAAACGATGAAAAAAACCACCATTAGTTTTATCAAGACCTAAATTGTAAAAGTCGTAAAATATAAATGGTGATACATATTAGTCATATATAATATGTATCACCATTTTCTTCTTGCTCAACAATCGCGCATGATTATGGAACATCATAAGCACCTGTTTTGTAATACTAACGCAGTTTAATTTAAGTACAAACATTCACAATCTTTAAGATGTTATCATGTGTGATTGACTAATAGATACCAATACTATTTTCACTGTAAAAATTTCCGATAGTTAGATAAAAATCCATCTATTGTAACTGTTTATATAAATTCAGAATTGTTAAACTATTATTAAATACCAAGGATACACTTGAAACTTAATTCTTTCAGGAGGGATACAAATGGAGCAAAAGTTACATTTAATTCCATATCAAGTGAATGAAGTGGTCGAAGTGGTCGAAATGGTGCCAAAAGGTATTGAACTTATTGCAGCACCAAAAATTTGGGAGCATTCTAAAGGGAAGGGAATTACTGTTGCGATATTGGACACAGGCTGCGACGTCACCCATCCTGATTTGGGTGGGCGTATTATCGGCGGACGGAATTTCACTCGTGATGATGATGGACAACCTGATGTATACACCGATTATAATGGCCATGGAACCCATGTGGCTGGCACAATTGCTGCAATCAGTAACGGCACAGGAGTAGTTGGTGTTGCACCTGAAGCTAGTTTATTGATTTTAAAAGTGCTTGATAAAAGTGGATCAGGGCAATACGACTGGATCATAAATGGTATTAACTATGCAGTTGAACAAAGGGTGGATATCATCTCCATGAGCCTCGGAGGTTCTGTCGATGTACCTGAGTTACACCAAGCTATTCAAAATGCAATCACTAATCAAATTCTAGTAGTTTGTGCTGCTGGTAATGAGGGAGATGGACAGAGTTCTTCAAATGAATTGGCCTATCCTGCCTGCTACAATGAAGTCATCAGCGTCGGATCCATTAACCTGCAACGCAGTTCTTCTGAATTTTCAAATTCGAATAATGAAATCGACATAGTAGCCCCTGGTGAAGAAATCCTTTCAACGTATTTAAACGGAACTTATGCAAAACTAAGCGGAACTTCGATGGCAACACCGCATATATCCGGTGCACTTGCACTCATAAAAGAGAGTGCCAACAGAAACTTTGAGCGAAATCTGACCGAGGCTGAGCTGTATGCACAATTAATAAAGAGAACGATTCCTTTAGGAAACTCGCCAAAACTCGAAGGCAACGGATTGCTGTACTTAACAACAGAGGAATACTTATCGGATGTGTTCAACCAAAAATTATCTGCACAGGCGTTGAAAATATAATGGAAAAACTAGATTTGTTATACAGTGAATGGGAAACGGCCAAGTCAGACTTTTTAAACTATAAGGAAAATCGACCCTATTATGATGAAAAGAAAGATAAGGAAGTCAGAAATCAATACTATCAGAGCATTTCATTCACGGATGCTAATCTTTTAGACAGCCTTCATACATTGCTTGAAAAAACACATACAGATCAGTTAAACTACAGCCCGCACCGTTATGTGTACCCTTGGGTTGATTTGCAGGAAAACGGTTCATTAAAAAGCCTTTATTCTGGAAATAGAATGGATCCACTTTCTGTCATAGATGAGGACGTTCGGCTCCATGAAATGCAGGCAAAAGGGTTAATCAGCATCTTTTCGGATGATTTATTAAACTGTGAACATGTAGTGCCTCAATCATGGTTCGATAAAAAAGAACCGATGAGAGGAGACTTGCATCATCTATTCGCCTGCGAAACGACCTGCAATAGCAGTCGCAGCAACTACCCTTACTACGATTTCCACGATTACGTCCCTGAAGGATTAATTTTAGGAATCAAAGATGGCTGCGGCAAAGCTGAAGGAAGTAAATTCGAACCAGAATACGGGAAAGGAATCGTTGCTAGAGCAACACTCTATTTCCTAATTCGGTATCCAAACACTATAAAAAAAGAACTAGAGAATGTCTCTTTATTGTTAAAATGGCATCAATCTTTCCCAGTATCTATCTATGAAAAGCATCGCAACTTAGCTATCCATGAACTTCAAGGCAATCGGAACCCATTTATTGATTTTCCAGAGATTGCAGAAAATTTCGTAACAAATTAAAAAACACTAATTCCCTTATAAAAGTACAAGGGAATTAGTGTTCGCTTTTTTTATATTAAACGCAACTAATGGTATAATTGCTACATGTTAAATCCACTCTTCGTTCACAAGCATATTTTTATAGGTAACTATAGCATTTGCCCTGACTTATAAATTGATAACAAGCCCCTAAACTATCGTTTGGGGACTTTTCTTTGTTTACCGTCTTTTTTATAAACATCTCAACTTTATTTCAAAGCCACAAATTCGTTGCTTTTAAATAAAGTTTGAGCAAAAATACCTCGAAAACCCTTATAAGAAGAATCCCTTTTGAAAAAAATTGATGAAAACGGATTCTTCCTCTGTGAAGTATTGTTTAATTTTTATAAAAAAGTTTGAGCATTTTCTGTGATCTAATCTTCAACAATACCAATTCCTTTTCCTCTCTTAAAATGCAGGTATCGATTTAGTAGCCTTCTAAAATTTTGACAAAGATGATTTATGAAATTGATTCAGTTAATTTTAAACATAATAAAAAAGCACTCTCTCAAGAATGCTTTATAAGTCGGGGTATATTGTTGTATTGTTAAACTTTATATCTATCTCAAAATATTGCTGATACCTGTTGAAATAAACTTTCTTTAATCAGCTTGATTTTTAGGATGATTTTTACGATGAAGCTCAGTAAGATCTTTTATATAATATAATGAATAGTCATCTCTAATATCCACTTCAAAAAAGTAATAATTTTTAGTTTCTATATCTTTAACTTCTATTTCAAACAACCCCATTCCTCTTAGGTAATTGATTTCTTCAGATTTTAAATTTTCTCTACCAATGCCATAGTTAATTTCAATATAGTTTTCCACATAGTTGTATACGATAGCGTTTCGAGATTTAGAATTAAAATAAATATAATTAACAAAAATAACTACTATACAAAATAATAGATTAAAGATAATTATTTTTTTTTTCATTTTCCTCTCCTTCCGCCATGATTAAGTATCAAGATTATATTTATTAATAATTACAATTTGTCAAACTATAAGTATTAGGGTTTTTCCTGTTTTGTCTAAATACTTTAAATATTTCATAGCTGCCATTACTGGAAATCCCTTTTGATTAAGCAATATGTACCTCTTATTGTTGTTCTCAAAGATAACCTCTTGGACCTTAATAGCACTTCACCTCCAAAGTTATTAAATATTACTTGGTCTAAAGCCTTCACTAACTGTAGGCTACATACATTGCCGCCAAAAAAGGTTCATTATATACATATTAAACTATATTTTCAATATCTAAATAACAAATCTAATATGGATAAAAAGAGAATATACGCTCTTATATTGAACATAATATCCTCTTATTAGTTTAGTCTATTTAATTACTTGGTGGTTTTCCTTGGAAGGAACCTGTTAATTAAAATCTTCTTGTTCTACGACGCTGTAGCCTATTGCTATTAGACTGAGTTGAAAATGATGGCATGAGCAATGGAAGTCGCTGCTGTGCATTATTTCCTACATGAACAGTAATAGATTCCTCTTCAATTATAGGATCTTCACTCTTTTCCTCATGTAAGCGAGCTTCTGTAGTATTTAATAATGGTGCGGGAGACTCGTTATGATGGGTAGTACTTGTCGTGGTGTTAGTAGCATTTGTCGTACTAGTTGTATTTGCTGTAGCAGTCTTTTCTTGATGTTGGGTAGCGTGTTCAACTGCTGCATGTGGTTGTTGGACTGCGTGGACATCCTTCATGACAAGAATAGGACGCATCATATCGTGGTCCTCATGCTCAAGGAAGTGACAATGCCACATATAATGACCGATATGATCTTTCCAGTGCATAATAATTTTAGTGACCTTACCAGCATCTGCTTTCACGGTATCCTTCCAACCTTGCTCATAGTCTCGTGGTTCTTCAGGAGGCCCTGTGAATTCTACGATGCCTTCATTTTGATAGCGTTCAAGGTCAAAAGGTCTTCGTTCCAAAATTTTAAATTGGATAAGGTGTAAGTGAATAGGATGTATGAAAGGTGTAGCATTAATAAAGTTCCATATTTCCACACTATCCAAAGATGGTTTTTCTGTTGCTGGATCATGGTACATACGATCATTTAATAATAACATTGGTCGGCCATATTCATCGGTTGTAGCTGTCAGTGGCAATTGTCTTTCAATATGTGCATGGTGTGGATGAAGATCCATGGAAACAGCAAGTCTTTCTGGAATTTCACTTGTATCCTCACATTTTAAAGGAAGT
Source organism: Lysinibacillus irui (assembly GCF_028877475.1). Lineage (NCBI taxonomy): Bacteria > Bacillati > Bacillota > Bacilli > Caryophanales > Bacillaceae > Lysinibacillus > Lysinibacillus irui. The sequence goes on from NZ_CP113527.1 coordinate 1,512,405, forward strand.
GTAACTCTAAATAGCATAATGACATTTGTGTGTTCATCACTGAAATCAGTATCAGCATTCATTAAGGTGATTTCCTGTCCCTCGCAGCTTGAAAAATCGATAATGATATCTGTACGCTCAGCGGGTAGAAGCTCAACATATTGAATGGTCTTGGGTGCGTTTAAAAATCCGCCGTCTGTACCAATTTGAACCATTGGCTGTTCATTTGAAAGTCCGATGACATAGCCCCTACGATTGGAGCCATTGAGAAAGCGAAATCTATATTTACGGGGCTCCACTTCTAAATAGGGCCATAGTTTTCCGTTGACAACGATTGTATTGCCAACAAAGCCAGGGGTGATGGAGGGATGGACAGGAACAGGGAATGGTGGTTCATCTGGATAAAACAAGGAGCCATCCTCATTAAATGATTTATCTTGAATTAAAATCGGATATTCATAGTCTCCGCAAGGTAAATTAGAACGTTCCTCAAGTGCATCTCTTAATAAATAAAAGCCTGCTAAGCCTGCATATACATTTAGACGTGTTAAAGCCATTGCATGGTCATGGTACCACATAGTAGTACCTGGCTGGTGATTAGTATATTCATGTATTTCTTTAGTAAATTTTGGTCCAGTATGGCGGTAGTCTCTTGTGTACCACGCCTCTGGATGACCATCACTTTCCCAATCCACATTGGCTCCATGTAGGTGAGTGACGGTTCTTACCTCTTGTGAATCGTTGGCAGCGTGGAGCGTAAAGTCTACTGGCAGAAAGTGTTGTAAGGGTAGCTGGTTTTTATATTTCACATAGATGGTTTTATCTTTTGTAGCTTCAATGGTCGGCCCCGGATAAAGCCCATTGTAACCCCAAATTAAAGATTTTGGAAAATGCTTATGGAAACGGTGCTCGCCTTCCATCATGACCAATTCATAATAATCATTTTTTTGTTGCCCTCGACAATATTTAGGTTTAGCTACGACAGGTTTTGGAAGTTCATCTACAAATTTTGGAATAGTTGCTGGATCAGAGGGGTTTATTTGCATACTCACAACATCACGTCCCTTTTCAATACTTTAAATTTGCTCATTATCTCATCATATGGGTGAAAACAATAGGTAACGAGGACAATAATGGAGAAAAATGTGTAAAAACATAAAAATTTTAGCTGCGGTGCATTTTCTTATTATTTAGGTGGAAGGTGAACCGATATAAGATTATATATTGTTATGCCTAGAGATTTTTGAAACGCAGGTAATAGTTGGTATGTTGCTGAAAAACATACCAAGCAAATAAATATGCCTTATAATTGAGAAAGTAGAAGTGAAATTGGATGATATAGGGGTTTGGAGAAGTGGTGAGACGGTGGAATTAACATTAGAAGAATTAAATAAAACGATCATGGAAATGCGCGCAAAGGGGTACTTAACAGAGGCATTAAAACTAGCAGATCAAGGTCTTTTAATAGCTTTAGAGAACAATAATTATACGTATGTATTGGATTTATACTTTCAAAAAATATTAGTTCATCATTCATTAGGCGATACCTTAAGCATGGTTAGCCTTATACATGATTACGAGGCCATTTGTCAAAAATATGGTTCTAGTAAAGATTTAATGCATTACCATTTAGTGATGTCATTAATCTATGACTTGGTTGACATTCGTGAAAAAACAGTGGAGATGACGAAAAAAGCCATTGTCTACGCACAGGAGTTACAGGACCCCATTATGCTTGTTCGTTGTCATAATAATTTATGCTATTTAGAGGTAGAGAAGGGCTGTACGACAGAGGCACTTCAAGCAGGGCTATTGGCGAGGGAGTATAATAGGTCGTTAACGGAATCAATGCCTGATTTAGCAAAATTGCACGATATACGGATTAATAATAATTTAGCAGATGTTTATATTTTAGAAGGGGATTTTAAAACGGGGAAGGCATTGCTTGACGATTCATTAACGTCTGACATTATTGATCACCATAAGCGTGAAAAAGTAGCGGCTTTGTTTGGCTATGGTTTTTTATATGAAAAGCAACAAAAGCTTGATGAAGCAGTATCCTATTACAAACAGGCTATAGAACTTGCCAAATCCTATGGAGATAAGCCGAATACAAAAAAAGTAATGCGATTATTATTAAACGTATTGTATCAATTGGATTGGCGAGATGAAATCTTTGAATTACAGCGTGAATACATTGATCTCACAGAGAAAATGAGTGTTGCTAATTTACTACAACAAGTAATGAATTTGGAATTTAAGCGGCAGAAGGAAAAGCTGGAGAAAAAAGCCCACTATGATCCTTTAACAGGCGTATTAAATCGTCATTTTTTAGATTTTGAGCTACAGGAGTGGTTAAATACAGCCAAACTTACGCAATGCTATGTGTGCATTACTGTGCTAGATATTGATTATTTTAAACTATTCAATGACATGCATGGTCATTTGTTTGGCGATATGATTTTACAGCTATTAGCAAATGGTTTAGAGGAGTTTTTACAGGACGAAGATGTGAAAATAATTCGTTACGGTGGAGATGAATTTATCATTTGTATGAGACATCAACAAAAGGATTATATTAAATCACTTGTCAAAAATACACATGCTTTTTTACTTACATTGAAGCTGGAGCAAGAACAAGAAAGCTACCCTGTAAAGGTAAGTATGGGTGCTTGTATCAACGATCAGAAAAATTATCATTACAAGGAGCTTTTTGAACAGGCAGATAGCTGTTTATACCAGGCGAAAGCTAATGGCCGTGCCAGCTGTGTTTTTTACGAGCTATCATAGGCATACTCATTCCTATTCATTGTTGAATAGGAATTTTTATGTTGTTGTAGTAGTTGCTTTTGCACCAAAAGTGAAACAGAAGAGAAAAAAGATGCTCTCTAATAAAGGAGATGTTCGGAACTTTGCAAATGGCACAAATTTTTAAAGAGGAGCTCTTTAAACAAGCCTGAAAAAATGTAGAATGAAATTTACTGCGCCAATCATTTGAAAACGTTGTTCTAGCAACGTACAATATATGAAATTAAGAAACACGACAGCACAAATTTGTTGTATAATGTTGTGGTATGCGGAAAGAAAGCAGGTTGACAAAATGGAAAGCAAAATGATTAGTTACGCAATTATAGACACACGCAAACATCGGCTATGTGTTATGCGAAATATGCTTGATGTGAAACATAGGGTGAATAGATGAAAAACTGGTTGATTTTCATTTCTGTTTTTATTGTTTCGTTGTCACTTGTCATTAGCATTTTAGTACTCTGGAAAGCCGAGGCTCCATTCCGTTCAATTGAAGAGCAGGCTGAACAGTTGGCACTTGATGCCAAAGCCCTCGCAATTGTATCGGAGTCCTACACATATAATGGCAAACATTCGTATGTTACTGTGTTCGGGGTAGACGAATACGGTGATAAAAAAGCTGTCTTTGTTCCGACGAATCTGGACGAGGATTCCATTCAGGAAGTGTTATTAGAAGATGGTATTACGGAAAAGCAAGCATTATCGGTTTTTAAAAATGAAGGAAATGTCCAAAAAGTCCTCCACATGAAATTAGGCTATGAGGAGCCTGGCGCTGTTTGGGAAATTACATATCTAAACGACCATGATCAGCTCAACTATGTCTATATTTTGTTTAAGGATGGCGACTGGTGGAAGCGCATTACGAATTTATAAGAGGAGTAGATCCCGGATGAAAAATTTATTAGCAACACGTGTAAAAACTTTAACACCATCTTCAACATTAGCTATTACTGCAAAAGCAAAAGCATTGAAAGAGCAAGGTATTGATGTTATTGGTCTTGGGGCTGGTGAACCAGACTTTAATACACCTCAAAACATTTTAAATGCAGCCATTGATTCAATGGAAAAAGGGTATACAAAATATACACCTGCTGGCGGACTACCAGTTCTGAAAAAAGCGATTATTGATAAGCTTCAACGCGACAATAACCTTGCCTATCAACCAAACGAAGTAATTGTTGGTGTAGGGGCAAAGCATATTTTATATACGCTATTCCAAGTGATTTTAAACGAGGGCGATGAGGTTATTATTCCAATACCTTATTGGGTGTCTTATCCAGAACAAGTGAAATTAGCTGGCGGTGTACCTGTATATGTTGAAGGTACACGTGAACAAAGCTATAAAATTACAGCGGATCAACTAAGAGCGGCTGTGACTGATAAAACGAAAGCAGTTATTATCAATTCACCTAGCAATCCATCAGGCATGATTTATTCTCGTGAAGAGCTAGCAGAACTTGCTGCTGTTGCAGAAGAAAAAGATATTTTAATCGTGTCAGATGAAATTTATGAGAAGCTTGTATACAATGGTATTGAGCATTTTTCAATTGCACAACTTTCTGATGCAGTGAAAGCACGTACAATCGTTGTAAACGGTGTGGCAAAATCTCACTCTATGACAGGCTGGCGTATTGGGTATGCTGCAGGTGATGCAGACATTATTAAAGCAATGACTGACCTTGCATCACACTCAACATCTAATGCGACAACAACTGCACAATATGCAACTGTGGAGGCGTATAATGGACCACAGGACGCAGTAGAAGAAATGCGACAAGCATTTGAATCTCGTCTTGAGAAAATTTATCCACAGTTAAGTGCAATTCCTGGCTTCCATGTATTAAAACCACAGGGTGCATTCTACTTATTACCAGACGTAGCAGAAGCTATGGCTCATACTGGCTATGATTCAGTAGATGCATTTGCTGCGGATATTTTAACAGAAGCAAACGTAGCAGTGATTCCAGGCTCTGGCTTCGGCGCGCCAACTACAATGCGATTATCTTATGCTACATCTTTAGACTTATTAGAAGAGGCAGTCCGCCGTATTGATTCATTTGTTAAATCAAAATGGCAAGACTAATCCTTCTAGTCGACTTTGGAGGATTTCTATGAAAAAAATTATGATTAAAGATATGCCTCAGCATATCGGTGAAACAGTCAAAATTGGCGCTTGGTTAGCTAACAAACGTTCAAGCGGAAAAATCGCTTTCTTACAACTACGTGATGGCTCTGGCTTCGTGCAGGGCGTTGTAGTGAAAGAAGAAGTAGGCGAAGAAATTTTTGCAACGGCAAAAGGGATAACGCAAGAAACTTCTATGTATGTTATTGGTGAGGTTAAAGCAGACGAACGTTCAAGCTTTGGCTGTGAACTTGCTGTAACAGGAATTGAAGTACTACATGCAGCAACAGATTTCCCAATTACACCAAAAGAACATGGCCCTGAATTTTTAATGGATAACCGTCATTTATGGCTACGTTCTCGTAAACAGCATGCCATAATGAAAATTCGTAACGAAATTATTCGTGCAACATACGAATTTTTCAACAACAATGGTTTTACAAAAATGGATCCACCAATTTTAACAGGATCTTCGCCTGAAGGTACTTCAGAGCTATTCCATACTAAATATTTTGATGAAGATGCGTATCTATCTCAATCTGGTCAACTTTACATGGAAGCGGCTGCAATGGCATTAGGGAAAGTATTCTCATTCGGTCCAACATTCCGTGCTGAAAAATCTAAAACACGTCGTCATTTAATCGAGTTCTGGATGATCGAGCCGGAGATGGCATTCGTGGAATTTGAAGAGAATTTAGAAGTACAAGAGCAATATGTAGCGCATATCGTACAGTCTGTTCTGGCAAACTGCAAATTAGATTTAGAGCGATTAGGCCGTGATACATCGAAGCTTGAAAACATCCAAGCGCCATTCCCTCGTATTTCTTATGATGATGCTATTAAGCTTCTACACGAACAAGGCTTTGACGATATTGAGTGGGGCGATGATTTTGGTGCGCCACACGAAACAGCAATTGCCAATTCGTTTGACAAACCAGTATTTATTACGTGTTACCCTGTAGGTATTAAACCATTCTATATGCAACCACACCCAGACCGTGATGATGTTGTATTATGTGCTGATTTAATTGCACCAGAGGGTTACGGTGAAATTATTGGTGGTTCTGAGCGTATCCATGACTATGATTTATTAAAATCTCGCCTAGAGGAACATAACCTATCATTAGATGCCTATGCATGGTATTTAGAACTTCGTAAACAAGGTTCTGTTCCGCATTCAGGCTTCGGACTTGGATTAGAGCGAACTGTAGCATGGATTTCTGGCACAGAGCATATTCGTGAAACAATTCCATTCCCACGTTTACTGAACCGCTTATATCCATAAGCTAATCAATTTAAAAGTCGCGTAGTGAACTATCTACGCGGCTTTTCTACTTACTTAAAGAAGGAGTCTGGAGAAACATGAACGTAAATAATCATCGACTCCGTACATGGACTGAGCAGAGAATGATTCCAATTCCTCAGCTTTTTTTTCAGTTTTATAAGGAGTTAAATATGGAGGATGAGGAGGCGCTCCTTGTCATGCACTTACTAGCCTTTCATATGGAAGGGAATGATTTCCCAACACCTAATGATCTAAAGAATCGTCTCACGATACCTGATAATGATATTACGAAGCATTTACAACGATTAATGCAAAAAGGCTTCCTCGAAATTACGAGAGATGTGGATACGAGTGGTCGATTATATGAAAAATATTCTGTATATCCACTTTGGGAGCGAATTGTGCAGATAATCGATATGAAAGAGCAGCAAACGTCTGCAGCGACACTTCGTCAGGAAGAAGGAGAGATTTTTCGTCTATTTGAAGAGGAAATGGGACGCCTTTTATCTCCTTTAGAGCTTGAAAAAATAGGATGTTGGCTTGATGAGGACAAGCATAGTCCAGCACTCATTAAAGAGGCCCTAAAGGAGGCTGTTTTTGCTGGGAAGCTGAGTATTCGTTATATTGATCGCATTTTATTAGAGTGGAAAAAGAAAAATATAACGACACCTCAAGCTGCTCAAAAGCAAAGTGAGCAGTTCCGTGAGAAGCAGACATTTAACAGAGCACCAGCTCGAACAGTACAACAAGAATCAACACAATCGACCAATAAAGTACCATTTTACAATTGGTTAGAAGAAAGAGAATAGGGGGCATCCGGTTTGTTAACGAAAAAACAGTGGGAGCATTGTCTAGATGAAATGGATCGAATGTTTCCCGATGCACATTGTGAGCTTGTACATGACAATGCCTTTGAGCTGACTATTGCGACATTATTATCTGCCCAATGTACAGATGTACTAGTCAATAAGGTGACAAAAACATTATTTCAAAAATATAAAACGCCAGAAGATTACTTAGCTGTATCGTTAGAGGAATTGCAGCAGGATATTCGCTCTATTGGTCTCTATCGCAATAAGGCGAAGAATATTCAGGCTTTATGCCAACGTTTGTTGGATGAGTATGGTGGTGAAATACCTGCAACACGAGAAGCACTGGTAACATTGCCTGGTGTAGGACGAAAAACCGCCAATGTGGTGCTTTCAGTGGCCTTTGATATTCCAGCACTTGCAGTGGATACCCATGTCGAGCGTGTGTCCAAACGTCTTGGCCTATGTCGATGGAAAGATTCAGTACTAGAAGTAGAAGAAACGATTATGAAAAAAACGCCAATGGATAAATGGTCCAAAACACATCACCAGTTAATTTTCTTTGGGCGTTACCATTGTAAGGCTCAAAATCCAGGATGCCATACCTGTCCTTTACTCAGTGATTGTCGGGAAGGGCAAAAACGTTTGAAGAAGGGCTTGGTGAAGGAAGCATGAATAGTGAGGCCATCGCAAAAGATAAAGTAGATGCATGGTTTACCAAGTGGACAACTCTGCAATCGACGATCCATACAGCTCATGATACAAGAAGCGGCATGGCTAAGCAGTTAATGGAGGAAGCAATTGAGTTGTTTGAACAACTTGTACATGCTGCAGGGGATGAAGTGTTACCGATTAATGGCGTTGAACGACTAGCCTTTATCAAAGCGAAGCCTGGTCAATATGCATGTTATCGTCAGCTAGATGAGTTATTTAAGGAGACAAAAAAGCGGACAGCACGCTTGCGAATTCAAGCTAGTAAAAGCTAGGGTTATTGATAAGTGCAGGAAGTGGATAAAAGACATGAAGTGAAGGATAGAGCGAAAAAAGTGAAGGATAGCGCGTTAAATCTGACAGATAGCCTCTATATCCGCTCATATAAAAAACCGAGAAGCAGCATCATGTGCTTCTCGGTTTTTTCGTTTATTCTGTGCTTTGATCTTCTTCAGTTGGGTTGGTAGGTTCGGTTGGAGTCGTCGGCTGTAGATTGCCATCATTATTATTGCCAGGGTCTCCTCCGTTGCCATTATTACCTTGCCCATTACCATTATTATTATGGTTATTGCCATTACCATTATTGCCATTTTCACCATTGCCATTGTTATTACCATTGTCTTCTTGCCCAGGATCTATTGGTAAATCAATTTCTGGCTCATCTGGTTCTTCCGTTTCTAAATCTTCTTCAGACGTGCTTGTGATTTGGAAAGTAGTTGTACCAGGTTCACTACGTGTGCCGTCCATAATGGCTACGACAGAGATTGTGTAATTTCCATCCTCTAGCGTATTGCCAACGGTTAGCCCTTTGCTCTCGGTTGTGCCTAGAGCAAACGTTTGACCGTCATCACGTGTAGCAGTGACTTCAAATGAAGTTGGTAATGGTTCGTCCGTTTCTGGATCTACGATAGCATCATGTTCCCAAGAAATATTAATGGACTGTGCTTCTAAATCTAAGCTTGCCGAAACATTATAAGGTGTTGATAATTCTGGTGCTTCATAGACAGTCGACACCTCTTTTGGTTCAGTTCCACGTACAAATAGCTCTGTTTGACGCAATTCACTAGGCGTGTAATCACTTGCTAATTTTAGTGGTTTAGAGCCTACTTCAATCGTTGCTTCTACAACCGAATTTGGTTTTTTAAAGCTTGCTGTTTCAACATTAGCTGAAATTTCTTGCATTATCGACTTAAATAAATTTTGTGGTAATCGACGTTCTTCCCATGTTGTAATTGGATCAAAATGTTTTTCATACCCACTCCATATCGCAATGGAATAGTTTGTTGTATAACCAGCAAACCATGAATCAGGCACACTTGTATTCGGTAAGTTATATTTATTGAAATCTTCTGCAGAGTAGTTTGTTGTACCTGTTTTACCTGCAATATCTAAGCCAGGTACATTGGCAGCAGTACCAGATGCATCTGGTTTATTGCCTACTACATCACGCAGCATATCCGTTACCATATAAGCAGTATAATCGCTCATAGCAACTTTAGATTCAGGTGTGTAGTTTTTAGATGTTTTGCCATCACGATAGACAATTTTTGAAATCGCATGTGGATCCGTGTAGACCCCGTTATTACCGAAAGCTGCATAAGAAGCTGCCATTTGGATAGGGGAGATTGTAATAGCGCCTCCACCAATCGCATCCGATTCATAAAGATCATCTGTTTTAATGCCTAAATTTCCTACAAATTCCTTGGCTTTTTCAGTGCCAACCTCTTGTAATGTTTTGACAGCAGGAACGTTTCGTGAAGCATATAAGGCTTTACGAGCAGTCATGGCACCCATATATCGGCCATCCCAGTTTGTGATCGTTTGTTTTGTACCTGTGTAATTCATTGGCTCATCGACAAGTGTTTGACCTGTAGACCAATTTAAATATTCGATAGCTGGACCATAGTCAATTAATGGTTTCATTGTAGAACCTGGTTGATTATTTGTTAAGTCCTCGGCATAGTTCCAGCCACGTATAGCACCGTAATGGCGACCACCACCAACGGCTTGAATCGCACCCGTTTTTGTATCGATAACCGCAACACCAGACTGAATTTCTTCAGTTGGGAAATTACTGTCATCGTTCATGACATTTTCTACAACCTTTTGGGCATCTGGATCAAGTGTTGTGTAAACTTTAATCCCTTCTGCCATCGCCGTTCCATCGCCGTTTTCTTCCAATTCATTAATCACGACATCTAGGAAGGCATCATATTTGGAACCAGCAAATGATTGACGTGTTGCATCATCAGCAAGACCTGCTTGAACTTCCACTTTCTTTGCTTCTTCCATTTCAGCTTTAGTTATTTTTCCATGTTGATACATTAATCCTAAAACTGTGTTACGACGTTTTTTTGCAAGCTCAGGATTTTTTAATGGATTATAAGCATTAGGTCGTTGTACTAACCCTGCTAATAAGGCTTCTTCATCTAATGTTAAATCTTTTAATTCTTTCCCATAGAAATATTGTGCTGCTGTTCCGAAGCCATAAATACGACCTGACATGAGCATTTTATTGAAGTACATTTCAAAAATTTCTTCTTTTGAATATTTACGCTCTAACTGAAAGGCTAGCCATGCTTCCTGTGCTTTACGCTTTAATTTTTTCTCATTTTGTAAAAAAGAGTTTTTCACAACTTGCTGTGTTAGGGTAGATGCACCTTGAGCACCGAAGCCATCACGGAAGTTGGCAAGAATAGCACCACCTAAACGATAAAAATCCATCCCGTGATGCTCGAAAAAGCGTACATCTTCCGTTGCTAGAATAGCGTTAACCATATCTTCTGGTATATCTTCATATTTTATATATTTACGGTTTTCTGCACCGATTGTTGCGAATAGTTCACCGTTTTTATCGTAGAACTCTGAAGAAACAGGGTCCTTTAATAATTCCTCATCAAGCTCTGGTGCTGTGCTAGCATAGTAGGCAAATAACCCAGCTCCTCCTATGAAGCCTGCCACACCGATAGCTAAGATCGCTAAGAAAATACGTTTAAACCATGTCTTAGCGGATGAAGTTGGTTTATTCTTTTTCTTTTTATTTTTTTCAGCGAGAGCTTTTTGATGCTCTCCACGTGTTCGACGACGTTCAGTCATTCTTATTTCTCCTCACTTTCAAACCCGCAGCATTTCGCATCGATCAATCGTTGGATGATGGGCAAATAATCGATACGTGGATAATAAGTCGTGGGAATTTCATATGCCTCTTCTTCAATCATTGAAAAGGGTATCGATTTCCGACTGCCATTCTCCATTGCTTGCCAGGCCTTTTGTAAAACTTCATATGGCACAATAAAATAACGTTCAAAAGCAGAAAAGCGAACGATTATAAAAGCCACACCATTTTGTTCCGTCACTTGCTGCATATGGGTCATTTGATGCTCATGAATATTTTTTAAGGGGAAACTCGTTTTGGAAGCAGTTTCCTTTGCATCAAAATCAATATAATGCCCATTCCAAACACCATTGTAGTCGGTTGTGGAAGGTGTTCGAAAGTATGCTTCTCGAATAACAGCAGCACTTCTCGAAGGATACTCTACTTTGACGATTTGCACAGGAACAGGTTTCTTATGAATGATAGCAAGTCGCCTTTTTATATAATAGTCGTTTGCTTCATTAATTTCATCTTCTAGCGTCTTTCCACGATTACTAAAAGACAAATCTTTGTTTCTACTTTTTTTTTCTGTTTTCTGTACAGAAGCATTGGGGGTATACAATTTCCCGTTTGGATAACGAATTGTCATTAAGCTCACCCTTTACCATACTGCATTTCTAATCATTAGTTTACCATGTTTTTATAGCTATTCTCTACTTCCATTTATTATGTTACCGCTACTAGAATAGTAGATAACGAAAGATAATGAAGAACAAATTGCGTCGAAAATTCGCCAGCTCCTTTATTACTCGAATCGTCAAAATAACTGATAAAATGAAACACGAAATCGGGTTGAAATCTTTTCACATTCAGACCCTTCATTCATGACGCTTTTTTAGGTTGAAGGTTCACTATTAAAAATTTATCGAAAATCTTCTTCTTTCAGCTAACTTACGCTTATTTTGTCACCCTTGAAGGTAATTCTATACATTCGAGGAATACTAAAGTTAAAGCAAAGGAGGCGTTATTTTGAACAAGTTAAAACAATTAGTTGCGCAGTTAGATCTGGTCAATCAATTACTTTTCACAAGAGTGTCCCTGGAAAACAATGCACAGAGTTTGCACTTTTTTATGCAGCTTAAAGCGGTTAGCCAGAAAGTAAGCTTAGCAGAAAAGAACTGGCAAGTAAAGAATGCTTGTTCGCCTACTAGTAGTGAAAAATGATAGACTTTGGTACACTTATCTCATAAGCAATTGAACTATCGCTATAGCATTAAAATTGATACAATTTTTACCACAAAAGTACGGTGAATGGTGTCAATGCAGTGATATTTCCGTAGTTGATTTGATGGACAAGACATACTCACCATATATATGCAATGACTACGAAATATATTTGCTTACGTGATTGATGAGAGATGAGGTGCAAAATTGTTAGTGATTCAGCAAACAGCCCAATTAATAGATGAATGTGAACATTGTGTATCAAGGTTCTGGCAAATGCGTGAAGAAGACCGGACGCCAGATTTTTTTCAAGAGGTGAAACCACACGCTGATAAAATTCACCAGCTGTTGAAGGAATGGCAGCAAGAAGCAAATAAATGGATTGAACAAAATCGACCGAAATATATGCATACTCAACAAATTGCTTCAGCGGTAGAATCGATGGAGCAATTTGTTGTGCAGTCTTTTTATAAAGAAACAAGTAAAAAACGTTTTTTAGATGCGATTCATTCTACCTCCTATACATTAAAAATCTTTGAACGATTGGTAAGGGAGGGAGAAACGGATGCTAACGAAGAAACGAACGATTAGTGAGCTTTTACAAGAGTGGAGATATGATGAAGAATTAAAAGAGCGTATTCTTCATTGGCAAACATTGGAGGGCCGACCTGCCAAATATGCACCTTTCCCGGAAAATTTACACCCTTCATTAGTGAAGGCATTGCAGGCAAGAGGCATTGAGCAACTTTACACCCATCAAAGAGAGGCTTTTGATTTGGCGCAGTGTGGTACATCGTTTACTGCGGTTACACCAACTGCATCTGGTAAATCGTATTGCTATCATCTACCAGTGTTGCAAAAAATATTGGAAGATCCAAACGCGCGTGCCATTTATTTATTTCCGACAAAGGCATTAGCGCAAGATCAAAAAAATGACCTAAATGACCTTATCGAGCTAAGTGGTGAGGAGATATTGAGTTATACGTATGATGGAGATACGGCTCCAGGCATTCGTCAAAAGGTTCGCAAGGCAGGGCACATTGTTATGACAAACCCTGATATGCTTCATTCAGGTATATTGCCACACCATACGAAATGGGTATCCCTCTTTGAAAATTTACAATATATCGTAATTGATGAGCTGCATACCTACAAAGGGGTATTTGGTTCACATGTGGCACATGTTATTCGTAGATTAAAGCGTATTTGTGAATTTTATGGCAGTAACCCTGTGTTCATTTGTACGTCTGCTACTATAAAAAATCCTAAGGAGCTTTCAGAGCTGCTGACGAATGAACCACATACGCTCATTGCTGATTCGGGTGCACCAGTTGGCAAAAAAACCTTCCTTTTTTACAACCCACCTATTATTCATAAAACGTTTGGGGTGCGTAGGAGTGCCGTTTTAGAGGTCAGTGATTTAGCTAAAAGACTTTATGTTGCTGGCATTCAATCGATCATTTTTGCTAAAAGTCGGGTGCGTGTTGAGATGATTGTGACCTATTTAAAGGAACTTACACGAAACAAGCTGCTTGATGAATCTGTGCGTGGTTATCGAGGGGGATACTTGCCATCTGAGCGCCGCGTCATTGAAAAAGGCCTGCGTGATGGCACAATCCAAACGGTAGTTAGCACTAATGCATTAGAATTAGGCGTGGATATCGGCCAATTACAAGCGTGTATTATGACCGGTTACCCGGGAAATATTGCGAGTGCTTGGCAACAAGCAGGACGTGCAGGAAGACGTCAGGATGAGGCATTGATTATTTATGTTGCCCAATCTTCCGCATTAGACCAGTATGTGGTGAATCATCCGTTGTTTTTACTAGGGAGTACGCCAGAGGAAGCGCGTATCTATCCAGAAAATATGTTGATTTTAATGGATCATTTAAAATGTGCGGCCTTCGAGCTACCTTTTTCAACAGGCGATATGTATGGAGAATATGACATCCAGGATTTATTGGATTATTTAGCGGAAGAAGGGGTTGTCTTTAAGACGAGTGATAAGTGGCATTGGATGAGTGACCGTTTCCCCGCGCACGATATAAGCTTGCGCTCAGCGTCCCAGGAAAATGTGGTCATAATTGATCTGTCCATTCCTGCCCAAACAAAGGTGATTGGTGAAATGGATCGTCATAGTGCGATGACCCTGTTACACGAAGAAGCTATATACCTGCATCAAGGTATTCAATTTCAAGTAGAGAAACTTGATTGGGAAGAAAAGAAAGCCTATGTCCGTGAAGTAGATGTAGATTATTATACAGATGCTAATTTAGCAGTTGAGATGAAGGTGCTAGAGGAGGATCGTAGTCGTCATTATGGAGGTGGTACGATTGGTTTTGGCGATGTTGGCTTAGTGGCACAGGCAACGATTTTCAAGAAAATCCGCTTCGGCACACATGACAATATCGGGTCTGGACCTATTCATCTACCGCCAGATGAAATGCATACAAGCTCGTCTTGGTTATCGTTCAACAAAGTAGATCAATGGTCCGAAGCAGAATTAACGGACGCGATGACTGGAGCAGCTTATGCGATGAATGCCTTTATTCCAATATTTATTCAGTGCGACAGTAGCGATGTAGCTGTCGTACCACAAGTAAAAGCTTCACATAATGAATTGCCAACATTTTTCATTTATGATAAGTATCCTGGTGGTATTGGTTTAAGTGAAAAGGTTTATGACTTATGGGAAGATCTTATAATCAAAACATTAGTGCATGTTTCAAGTTGTCCTTGTGAGTCTGGCTGTCCATCATGCATTGGTGCACAAGACAGTTTGCAAGAAGGGAAGAAGAGAGTAGTAGTACTACTTCGGCTATTAACTCAAAAGTAAAATATAGAAGGCTTAAGGGATGACAGTATAAGTTCCCTAAGCCTTCTTCCATTTTTGTGCCGCCATGCTACGGGTTTTACTGAAGGAAAGGGTAAGAGAGGATGAGCAGAGCGTACGAAAAAGAATCAGTTACATTATTTCTTTTACCCCATCATTTATTTTCTACTTAGAACAGGTTTTCAATATATTTCAAATGACGAATTGAAATGGAAGGAAAGCTTATCCATTATGATTATTAGTATGATCGTGCTGCTCTTTGCCCTATTACTTTTTAATTGGTCTAAAACTCCCTATGATTGGAAAAAGGATAAGGATGTTTAGAATCACGAGCTAACTCCTACATATGTGTTTAGAGCAAAGAATATTTTGAATGAGCTAATAAATCGTGTTACTCTTGCTAGAGAGATGTCTTAACTATAAGCAGAAAATGAGTGAAATACATGTCTTACGAAAATAAAATACTCCAAATGAAAAAAATGCTTGGTAAAAAACCAGCGACTCAACAAAAGGTGGAAGAACCCGCTTTTCAAAAGCCTGCAAAGCCAAGCTATACAGAGCAATGGCAAAAAGCAGGACTAACGGTTGTTGAAAATGACTTTGGCATTGTGTTTAAGCGTCAAGTACACTATCCATTTTCTTATCAGCATGGCCATTATCAGCTACGGTCATTTTTTGATGCCTTGAAAAAATGGCAAGGTGCCGATTTTCATCACCCTTATGCGCTTGATATAAATGAACCTGTATTATTTTTTGATACAGAAACAACCGGCTTAAAGGGTGTGGGAACGCATATTTTTCTGCTCGGTTTTTTAGAAATGGCAGAGGAAGGTTTTGAGTTGACCCAATATATTCTTGCTGACCCTGCACACGAGGCAGCTTTTTTGTTTGAATCTAAGCTATGGCAAAAAACAGCGACCGTTATTACCTATAATGGAAAAAGCTTTGATTGGCCACAGCTTGAAACACGTTGGACGCTTCACCAGAAAACGTTACCGAAATTACGATCACAACGACAAATAGATTTGTTGCATAGTTCGAAGCGTTTATGGAAAAATGATATGGAGCGCTTAAAATTAAAATCTGTGGAGGAAGAGAAACTTGGTTTTTCTCGAAAAGGAGATATTCCAGGTCATCTCGCACCTATTATTTATTTAGATGCTGTGAAAAGCGGCATACCAGATGCCCTTATGAAGGTTTTGCTTCATAACGAGTGGGATTTACTGTCCCTTATCACACTTTATAGTCATTCTACACATTTATTGTTTGAGGAAGACCATGAAGAATCCGCAAAAACCTTCACTAATATTGGGAAATGGTATGGTGATTTAAAAGAAAGCACCCAAAGTGTTAGGGTATTAGAAAAGGTGACAACTCAATTTGATGCACTAGAAGCAGGCCATGCTCAATATTATTTAGCCTTACAGCATAAAAAGAGTAAACGCTATAGTGAAGCCATTGACTCATTTGTGGCCTCTCTCCATTTTGTAGAAGCAAGAACAAAGTTACATGTCCTTGAGCAGCTAGCCATACTTTATGAGCATCAAATAAAAGATTATGAGCAGGCCCTTTACTATACGCATGAGGGCATACGTCTAATTCGAAATAATGAGCAATGGAGAGCAGAACAAAAACAAAAATGGGAAATTTCATGGGAAAAGCGATTGCACAGACTAGGAAATAAGAAATAATTTCCTGGGTAAGCGCAAGAATCGACAACTTTATCCTTACAATTGGTGTTTTCAGACGATATAATGTGATGAAGTGTGCTATAATGTATTCGTGTATGTAGTGTGAGGAAGGGCGATGTGAATGGACATTAAATTAACGTCAAAAATGATCCTTGAAAAGGAATTTAAAAAGAATTTTAAAGGCTATAATGTAGAAGATGTAGATTCTTTTCTTGATGAAATTATTCAAGACTATGAAACGTTTGAAAAAGTGGTGGCCCAACTACGTGAAGAAAATAGACAATTAAAAGAGGAAATTGATAGTACACCAAAGAGACAACCAGTTGCTTCAGCAACAGCTGGTACAACTAACTTTGATATTTTAAAACGTCTATCTAATTTAGAAAAACATGTATTTGGTAGCAAGCTATACGAATAAATTTAGTCATTTATATTGTATTTAACATAAAACTCTAGTATAATCTTTCGTATCATCATGAAATTCTGGTAATCGCTGCGGCGCTAGACGTCGTAGAGGAAAGTCCATGCTCACACGGTTCTGAGATGGCCGTAGTGTTCGTGCTTACTGAAAAAATAAGGTAAGGCAGCTGTTCAGGCTGACGGCGGAAGGAAAACCTACGTCTTTGGATATGGTTGACACTTCCTGAAAGTGCCACAGTGACGAAGCTTGCTTGGAAACTTGCAAGGTGGAACGAGGTAAACCCCACGAGTGAGAAACCCAAATTATGGTAGGGGCACTCTCTAGAAGGAATTGAACGGATAGAGGGACAGAGTTTGCTCTGTAGATAGATGATTACCACCTGATCGTACGAGGCGCAAGCTGTTTGAGTACTCGGGAACAAAACATGGCTTATGGAATTTTTTGATGCTTATCTATGAATAACAAGCGCTCTCCAACTCGGTGGAGAGCTTTTATTTTGAGTTCATGAGGAAAAAGTAACCTTGTTAATCAAGTCTTGGTATGCGCGATACGTTTGAGAATAGCTAAATCAGTGCGCTCTCTATCGCTACCGCTTCTAAGTCACAATATCTAAACGGTTATCGTAACAATATAATGTATGTAGATCTTGAGTAGATAAATAAGTCGAGCCTCAGGTATCAATCCTAAAGGTGATAAGAATACGTACATCTTCTTTCCATTTCAGCCGGTGTCCTAAAATTTTGGAGTGGCGCTTTTCAAGGAAGCTTGAAAATCTAGATGCATTTTTATCTACGCGAAAGCGAAGCGTCAGCGAAAATTTACGCTGAGGCGTAATGGATTACATACCGATTGACGAAATGCCCTTCTTAGGGAGTATAGAGAGATAGGATGGAGCGGAAACATGAACGGAGTGAATAATTGGGAAAGTATGGATAAGTTGAATTTGATTTCAAAATATCCTACGACCTTAGTACTTAAAATCTTCGAAAATGTATCTGAAGGTATCATGATTACGGATGAATACAAAAAAATAGTAATGGTGAATCCCGCCTTTGAATTTGTGACAGGCTATACACGAGATGAAGTGGTTGGAAAAACGCCCGCCGTTTTGCAATCGGGTGTACATGAATTGCCTTTCTATTTAGAGATGTGGGAACAGATACGACAAGAAGGCATTTGGCAAGGTGAGATATGGAATCGACGTAAAACAGGAGATGTATATCCTGAATGGTTAACGATTGTAAGTGTAACCAACGATGAGGGGAAGGTTACAAATTACTGTGGTATTTTCACAGATTTGTCTGAAAGAAAAATAGTAGAACATGAATTGGAAAAGCGTTTACTTACGGATTCATTAACAGATGTATCCAATCGTTTTGCCTATATTGAAAGAATGGATAATCTCTTAGAATCGACTTCTGCTATTTCTCATTCAGTGCAGCACGCGGTTTATTTTTTAGATTTGGATCGCTTCAAACAAATTAATGATACATTAGGCCATGCTGTAGGAGATTCAATTTTAATAGAAGTAGCAAATCGTTTAAAAAAATTACTGAAAAACAAAGATATTATTGCAAGATATGGTGGGGATGAATTTGTCATCACCTTAACCAATGTGAAAAATGTCAAAGAAGCAGCAAAATTTGCTGAGCAAATCATTAGTAGTATAGAACAACCGATGATGTTAAATGGGCAGGAAGTATTTATTTCTACAAGTGTTGGGATTAGTGTTTATCCAGTAGACGGAAAAAACACAGAAGAACTGATTAATTGTGCAGATCGAGCCATGACTTATTCAAAAAAACATGAATTGAATGGCTATTCCTTTTATTTTGATGAACTACAAACTGATGCAAAACGAGTTTTATTGCTTGATTCAGAGTTAAGAAGAGCCATAGAAAATCGCGAATTTGAGCTGTATTTTCAACCAAAAATTTCGGTGGAAAATGAGGGGATTCAAGGTTTAGAGGCACTGGTACGTTGGAATAGCGAAAGGCTTGGCTTTGTATCACCAGCGGAGTTTATACCTTATGCTGAGGATACGGGATTAATCATTCCGTTAAGTGAGGTTATTTTAGAAAAAGCATGTGAAGCAGTTATTCAAATGCAACAACAAGGTTGGAAAACACCTGTAGCCATTAATATATCGAGCATTCACTTTAAACAGCAGAATTTTTTAGATTCAATACAAACAATATTAGAACGCTATAATATGCCAGCAAACAATTTTGAAATAGAAGTAACGGAACGAACAGTTATGAATAATGCAAACGAAACTGTCAGTAAGTTAGTGCGCTTGAAACAATTAGGCTTTAAAATCTCGATCGACGATTTTGGGACGGGCTATTCGTCTTTAAGCTATTTAGTTCGTTTTCCATTAGATTGTTTAAAAATTGATCGTAGCTTTATTCAACATATTGGATCACTTGATGAGAAACAGGCAGTTGTAGATGCGATTATTCAAATGTCACATCGATTAAAAATGAAAGTTGTTGCTGAAGGTGTTGAACAGGCACAACAAGTGGATATACTACGTAAAATGAACTGTGATATTATTCAAGGCTATTATTACAGCAAACCATTACCATTAAATGAGCTCATTGAGTTTATGGAGTATTGGGAAATTGAGCATCAAGGAAGGAAATAATCTATGGCAAACTATCAATTAGTAGCTACTTCAGCAATGGGCTTAGAGGCAATAGTTGCCCAAGAAGTGAAAGCACTCGGCTATGAAACAACTGTTGACAATGGCAAAGTATATTTTGAGGGCGACGAAACAGCTATTGCACGTACCAATTTATGGCTGCGTGTAGCGGATCGAGTAAAAATTGTTGTTGGACAATTCCCAGCAAAATCGTTTGAACAATTATTTGAAAGTGTAAAAGCATTACCATGGGAGAAGTATTTACCGGTGGATGCTGCTTTTCCGGTTTCAGGGAAGTCGGTTAAATCGAAATTATTTAGTGTGCCAGATTGCCAAGCGATTACAAAAAAAGCGATTGTCGAACGCATGAAACAGCATTATAAACGACTTGGCTTTTTAGATGAATCAGGGGCGACCTACAAAATTGAGGTTTCAATTTTAAAAGATGTGGCGACACTAACGATTGATACATCTGGCGCAGGCTTGCATAAGCGTGGCTATCGTCAGGCTCAAGGTGAGGCACCGTTAAAAGAAACATTAGCTGCAGCACTTGTACAAATTTCGAAGTGGAATCCAAATCGTCCGTTTGTTGACCCATTCTGTGGCTCGGGTACCATTGCATTAGAAGCGGCAATGTTTGGACAAAATATAGCACCGGGATATAACCGTGAATTTATTTCAGAGGATTGGCCGTGGATGAAAGCTGCTATCTGGGATACGGTTCGTGATGAAGCAGAAAGCTTAGCGAATTATGATCAGCCACTAGAAATTATTGGTTCAGATATTGATCATCGCATGGTCAGCATTGCGCAAGAAAACGCGATGGAAGCAGGTTTTGGTGAGTTAATCGCGTTTAAGCAAATGCAAGCACGTGATTTTACAACACAATTAACGGATGGTGTCATGATTGGTAACCCACCATACGGAGAACGTATCGGTGATGTGGAAGTCGTAGAGCAAGTAATCCGTGATTTAGGAAAAGTGATGAAGAATTATCCAACTTGGTCTGTATATATGCTTTCCTCCATGAAAAATTTTGAAGAATTATATGGACGCCAAGCGACGAAGAAGCGTAAGTTATTTAATGGCTTTATAGAAACAAATTATTATCAATTCTGGGGTCAAAAGTCTAAAAGAGATTAACGAATAGTAACGGAAGATAAGTTGTTTTCTTATCTTCCGTTTCGTCGCGTATAATAGCACCAGAGAGTTAGAGGGGGAACATTAATTGCGTAAATCTTTACCATTTGCATTATCAAAGGACCGTTCATTTTTTGATTCATTAGGTGATTGGATGGGCGATGTCCTTTATGATGAATTACCTGAAAAAGGCTTTGAATGCCGTGATGAGCAAATTTTTATGGCTTATCAAATAGAACAAGCACTAAAAGAAAAAAATGTTCTCTTTGCAGAGGCAGGAGTGGGAACTGGCAAAACCATTGCTTATTTACTACCAGCCATTTCCTATGCGCGTTACACTGGGAAACCAGCGCTCATTGCTTGCGCAGATGAAACATTAATCGACCAGCTCGTAAAAGAGGGGGGCGATATTTATAAGCTTCAAAAAACATTAGGACTTGAAATTGATGTTCGCTTAGCAAAATCGCGAGATCAGTATTTATGCTTAAAACGTTTTGAAGAAACGGAAAAGGTAGTAACGGATGAATGGATTGATGATATTGCCTTTTCTATTCCAGATGGTGTGTATGCACAAGGCTCAATGATCGCTGTCCATCCGTATGGTGAGCGTAGTGATTATCCGACTGTTAGTGACGAGGATTGGCAAAAGGTCAATTATAATGCCATTATGCAATGTTCGGTTTGTGAGCTTCGTAATCGCTGTGGGCAAACATTACATCGCTCACATTATCGTAAATCAACAGATCTTGTTATCTGTTCACAGGATTTTTTAATGGAGCATTTGGCCACTAAGGAATCGCGTGAGCGTGAAGGCCAGCTAGCATTATTGCCAGAGGTATCAATGATTGTGTTGGATGAAGGACATCTATTGGAATATGCTGCTCAAAAAGCAATGACATACAAAGTACAGGCAACAACGATTGTTAAACTACTTGAGCGATTGATGGTAGATGGCGTACGTGAGCGTACACTGTACGCAATGGAAAAATTACAGGATGATCATGAGCTATTCTTTGATCAGCTTCGTGATGATATCGTTGCTTCAAATGAGGATCGTAAACGTATAAACAAATCAAAAACACTGCTTGCTTACGGGAAGCAGTTAATAAAAGATGTAGAAACGTTGATGGAAGAATTCGTCTTTGAATCAGAAATGTATATGATTCCCGAATATGAATTAAATATGGCAGAAGAATACTTAGAACAATATGAGGCTTCTTTGCGTATTTTCATAGCACAGGGCGATGCAGTAGATTGGTTAGAGGAGACAGATGGCGAAGAAACGCTTGTTATTATGCCTCGTTTAATTACAGAGGTTTTAGCTGAAAAATTATTCTCTAAAAAGCTTCCAATCGTCTTTTCTTCTGCAACCTTATCTGTTAATAAAGACTTTTCATATATTGCCTATAGTTTAGGAATTCGAGATTATCAATCATTTTCAGTACCTTCTCCATTCGACTATGAAGAAGTGATGAAAATCTATTTACATGAGCTTAGTCAAGGTGATAAAACAGCGCGAGTTCAGCAATTGCTACGTGATGGCGAGCAAACATTAATATTATTTAAATCCAAGCAAGCGATGCTAAACTTTAAAGCAGAATTACCACTAATGGAACGAATGTATGTGGCTTTCGAAGGAGATCGAGAGCTTTCAGCAATCGTCCGAGACTTCCAGCAGGGATCGGTTAAAACATTATGCTCATATCATTTATGGGAAGGCTTAGATTTACCAGAGGAAGCATTAACACGTGTTATTATTTATGATTTACCGTTTCCTCCACAAGATCCACTATTTGATGCGAAGCGCACATTTGCTGAAAACCCATTTGAAGAGGTGGAGCTACCTTTCATGCAATTACGCTTGCAGCAAGGGATGGGACGCTTAATTCGGACATCAAATGATCATGGAGACATCCACATTTTGCTGAATGAGGAAGAACAAAAACAGCGTGCAGCCTTTGAAAACATATTAGCTGTTGTCCCAGAAATAAAATAATGAAAAACGAGTTTGCCATAGAGGTAAGCTCGTTTTTTAATATATTGAAATAATATTTTTCTCGATGTTAAATAATTCAATTTTAAAAAACTGTTGAATATTTCTCTTTTAAGCTATATAGTTCTTTGTAATGCAACAATATCTGGTGAAAGAAAATATTTTTTTTATTGAAAATAATTTCACAAAAGGTTTATAATAATGACAAGAATTTTTAAGAATAATCAAATTGATTGTTGATTATTTTAGATAGGGGGCTTGAACCTGTCGAACATTCAATCATTATGTAGAAAATATACAAACCTTTCGGCAACGGATATTGACAAGTTAACAGAAATAGAGGCTACACTAAAGTATTATGCTGAGTTGACTGATTGTTATATGTTCATAGATTGCATGTTGGAAAATTTACCACATGCGATTGTTGTGGCAGAGGCTTTCCCGAACAAGGAAATTGGGTTATATGAGAAATCAGTTATCGGAAAATTCGTATTTGAAAGTTTTGAACCAGCCGTATTCGCTGCGTTTAAACATAAAGAAAAATCATCCATCTCAAGAGCAATTACGCAGGAAGGTGTTACGGTAGAGCAACATGTCATTCCTATTTTTAATGAGCAACAGCAAGTAATAGCAGTGTTGATTCAGGAAAAAATGGTGAAGATGCAAACGACACCGAAAGATGATTTTCAAAATATGCCTTTCGCATTAATTGAGCATATTGTAGAACCAAACTCTCAGCCAATACCAGTTGTGTCAGATTTACTTGTAGAATCGATCATTCTGACAAATCACGAGAACAAAGTGATTTACAGTAATCCTGCTGGCTACCATTTTATTTCTGAGCTATCAGGGTTAGAAAATTTTGACAATGTTGCATTAGATAAAATATTACCGTTTTTACAGGAAGTCTATGATAAAGGCGATGATGTCTTTTTCTTAGAAATTACGATTGATCGTAAATCCTTTATTGTGAAGAAAATTCCGATTCGTAGTCATAACGAGAAAGTGACGCTACTCATTATTCATGATCTAACAGAGCTTAAACTGAAAGAAAATGAGCTAATGATGAAAACATTTGCGATACGGGAAATTCACCATCGTGTGAAAAATAATCTTCAGACAGTAACGAGCCTTCTACGTTTGCAAATGCGGAATGATTTGTCGGCTGCGAATGCAAGTGCTTTTCAGGAGGCATTAAATCGAATATATAGTATTTCATCGGTTTATGAGCTTATTTTAGAAAACGAGGATAACGCTGAGGAAAGAGTAGACGTTATCGCATTAGCTAAAAAAATAGGTCATAAAATGATTGGCACGTCCAATACAGCGACTATTCAATTAGCCTTTCATCATGATAATTTGCAACTATTTTGCCATTCAAAAAAAGCAGTATCCCTTGCACTCATTATTTGCGAGCTACTGCAAAATGCATTAAAGTATGCTTTTATCGGACGTGATGAGGGAACCATCGATATTCTATTCATGCAGGAAGATTCAACGATTTCACTTCATATTTCTGACAACGGCGTTGGAATGCAAGAGGTGAAGGCATCTTTTGGTATGGAGATTATCACAAGGCTCGTCGAATATGATTTAGCTGGCTCATTTTCAATTATCCCTAGTGAAGAAGGTACACATACTCAAGTTCAGTTCCCTGTAAGTGAGGAGGTATTTATCGTAAATGACTAGGAAAGTTATGATTGTCGAAGATGAATCACTGATTGCGATTGATTTGAAGTTTATGTTAGAAGATAATGGCTATGAAGTAGTGGCGCAGGCGAACAATGGGGAAACAGCCATTGAATTAGCCTTTTTACATAAACCACAGTTAATCTTAATGGACATCAAAATGCCTAAACTAGATGGTTTAAAGGCAAGTAAAATTATTGAACAACAGCTTGGTATACCAGTTCTTTTCATCTCGGCTTACAGTGAAAAAGAATTGTTGCTATACATGAAGCAGGATAATATATTAGGGTATGTAATGAAACCGTTTTCTGAAAAAAATGTGTTGCCTGTGTTAGAGGTTGCCTTTCATCAAATTGATAAGTTCAACCGTCTCAATGGGGAGATTTTACATAAGCAAACACAATTAGATAAGCGGAAAGTAATTGAACGAGCAAAGGGCTTGCTAATGCAGGCCGAAAATATAAGCGAGGACGAGGCTTACCGTAGGATTCGCAATGAAAGTATGCAAACCCAACAGGAAATGGTGCATATCGCCCAGCAAATTATTAATACTTTACAAGTCAATAGTTGAAGCAAAGGCGCTTTAAAGAGATTTCTTCTTTAAAGCGCCTTTTTTTCTATAAATTTATTAAAAAAAGGGGTGATGAGTAAGATGGCAATGATAGGAACGATTATCGTTTATATTATTATGATTTGTGCTGTTTTAGGGGCAATCGGGGCAATCCGAGATGCTGAGTATGGAATTGGAAAAGAATTTATGAATGGTATCCATACCGTTGGACATATTTTTGTCCCAGCAGCAGGGATCATGGCAGCTATTCCTTACTTAACATGGTTTATTAGTCATTTTATTAGTCCGATTTTTGAGTTAATTGGTGCAGATCCTGCGATAGCAGCGACGACAATATTAGCTTCGGACATGGGTGGTTACCAATTAGCCAATGCATTAAAAGAGTCTTATGAAGGATGGGTCATGGCTCTAGTTGTTGGATTTATGTCTGGTGCTACTATCGTATTCTCTATTCCAATGGGGCTTGCAATGTTAGATAAGCGTGATCATAAGTATATGGCGCTAGGTATTATGGCCGGCGTATTAACGATTCCGATTGGTGCATTTATTTCTTCAATCATGATTGTGCTATTCAATACAGAAGTCCGTGAAGTCATTAGTACAACAGAGGCACCTACATATGTGTTTGCCATTTCTGTTTTACAAATATTAATTAACTTACTACCTTTATTTATTTTCGTTATTTTAATCGCACTTGGCTTAAAGCTTATTCCGAACGGTATGATTAAAGGATTTATGCTATTCGGACGTGTGATGGATGCCGGGATTAAATTAGTATTAGTGTTCTCGATTGTTGAGATTTTTACAGGTATTTTTACAAAGATTTTTGGTGCGTGGGGCTTCGATCCAATCATGGCAGATGAGATCGATCAATTCCGAGCATTAGAGACAGCAGGTTATATCGGTATTATGCTAGCGGGTGCCTTCCCAATGGTGTATTTAATTCGAAAATATGCTTCCAAGCCACTTGAAGCGGCTGGTAAAAAATTAGGCTTATCCTCTGTAGGAAGTGCGGGGATTTTAGCAACGATTGCTAATATTTTGGCGATGTTTACACTGATTCGCCATATGCCACCAAAAGATAAAGTTATTAACATTGCATTTGGTGTGTGTTCTGCATTCCTATTAGGCGATCACTTATCATTTACAGCTAATTTCCAGCCTACTATTATCTTGCCTGTTATCGCTGGTAAGTTTTTAGCGGGTGTCATTGCCATTATTTTAGCTTATAAGCTTTCCGTACCAACTGCATTAAGGTTGGAAATTGAGGATCGCAAGGCTGGCATTATCAAAGAAGGCGAATATGTAACAGAGCAAAAATCTTAATTGATTAAAAAAGTGAGGTGATGACGTGTGAGTGAAGAAAAGAAACGATTTATTCAGGAGTTTGTGCCGGGTAAACAGCTAACATTGAGTCACCTTATTGCCAATCCTGATCCAGATATGTTTCAAAAGCTAGGAATCCAAGAAGCAGGTGCGCTGGGCATCATGACTTGTACTCCGAGTGAAACAGTGATTATTGCAGGGGATTTAGCGACAAAGGCTGCCAATGTCAAACTCGGATTTTTAGATCGTTTTACAGGTAGTCTCGTTATTGTGGGAAGTGTTTCTGAAGTGGAAATGGCGATGTTAGAAATTAATCGTTTTTTATCCGAGGTATTAGGGTACACCCCATCAAAAATAACGAAATCATAGGATGTGTCATATGAAAAATCGAGTAATGATAATAGGCGGTGTGCAAGCAGGAAAGTCAACATTGATGAATACTTTGTTAGGCAAGGAAAGTACGGCTAACAAAACACAGGCACTCGTTTATGATGACTGGATTGTTGATACACCAGGTGAATATGTTGAAAATCCCATGTATTACAGAAATATTATGGCAACGTCGCTGGAAGTAACTCATGTGATTTATTTGCAGGATGCTACATCAGCAAGAAGTGTGTTCCCTCCGCAATTTAGCTTAGGGATTCCAAAAATACAAATTGGTGTTATTACAAAGATTGATGCTCCTAATGCAGATGTAGAAAGGGCTACAGCTTTATTAAAAAATGTTATGACGCATGGGCCCATCGTGAAAACCTCTTCATGGCAAAAGCTCGGAATCGAGTTTATTGAACCATTGATTCAGCTGAAGACACATGAAGACATTCAACAATTTGTTAAGGATCGCGATAGTCCGTATCTCATGTATTGCTCACAGTAGCGAGAGGGAGGTGTAGGGTGAAAACTGAAAAAATATTTAGTGCAGGCATTGATATTGGGACAAGTACCACAAAAATGGTCGTCAGTAGTTTTTTGTTAAAAAATGTGGCTGGTGTGACACATGTGCCAAGGATTGAAATTATTGAGAAAACGGTATTGCATCAAAGTCCAATTATTAAAACACCTTTTATCAATAAAGACATCATTGATATGAAAAAGATTGAGGAATTTATTTTTCAGCAGTATCAATTGGCACAAATTGCGCCAACAGACATTTCAACGGGCGCCATTATTATAACAGGCGAATCCGCCACGAAAGAAAATGCAAGAGAGGTTGTCCATACCATTGCAGATGGCGCTGGTCATTTTTTAGTTGCTACCGCTGGTCCTGATTTAGAGGGCATCATCGCCGCCAAGGGGGCAGGTACTTTACAGCAATCAAAGAATTCATCCAAAGTAATAGCCAATATTGATATTGGTGGTGGGACAGCGAATATTGCTGTGATGCAGTTTGGGGAAGTCATTGGTACATGTACCTTACATGTTGGTGGTAGATTGATTGAATTTAAGGAAGGCAAGATTCAATCAATTTCTCCGCCACTCATGCGACTGATGGAAAACTGGTCTAATCCGTTAGCTGTCGGTGATGCGGCAGAGGATGTTCGCGTCTCACAATGTATTGAAGAGATGGTTGGAACACTTGCCATGATTCTTCATGGACAATGTACCAATAAAGAGCATCCATTATTACTAGGACATTTACCCAACTGGCATAAACCAGTTGATGCCATTGTCTTTTCAGGTGGTGTAGCCTCCTGTATTTATGAAAATGACTGTACGCAGCGTCAGTATGATGATATTGGCGAAAAACTAGCAAAAACGCTACTTAAGCATGAGCAGCTTCAATCATTTTTATGGCTGCGACCAGAGGAAACAGCACGAGCAACAGTCACGGGGGCAGGTACACAGACCACTGAAATAAGTGGCGCAACTATTCAAGTAGATGCCGACGTGTTACCACTAAAAAATGTGCCTGTCTTCAACTGCCATATGAACGATGCAACAACAGACTTTAACACTGTAGTAAAGACAGCTGTTGAGCGAGCGGATGATCTATTTTCCATACAGGATAATCGTTCACCATTTGCCCTCTATTTTAGTGAATTGCCGTATTTAAGCTTTCAGGATGTACATGCATTGTGTGAGGCTGTTTTGCAGCATTTGGCGACAAGATGCTCCAAGGACATACCAATTATCATAGTCATTCAATCAGATTATGCAAAGATTATTGGACAAACCATACAAGCAATTAATTCTACAGTACCAATTATTTGCATCGATCAAATTAAAGTGGAGACGGGTGATTATATCGACATAGGAGAGGTTCTGCCATCTGGCGTTGTTCCTGTTGTTGTAAAAACTCTTGCCTTTCACTCAAAGTAAGGAGGATGAATGTGAATTTATCGGTGATATTTGGTGGAGAAAAATATAATTTTAAATCATTAAAAGATGTCATGGCGAAGGCCAATGAAGAAAAATCAGGCGATCAGCTAGCGGGGATTGCAGCTGAAACGGTTCAACAACGAATCGCAGCAAAGGCTGTATTAAGTGAGCTGTTAGTGAAAGATATTCGAGAAAATCCATTAGTGCCACAAGAAAATGATGAGGTTTCACGCATTATTGAGGGTGACATTAATGAGCAAATATATGGAGAAATCAAAAACTGGAGCATCGAACAGCTACGCGAATACATTTTATCAAATGATACGGGTGACCGTGAGCTAAAGCGTTTAAGCAAAGGGATGAATTCCGAGATTATTGCCGCTGTTACAAAACTAATGTCCAATTTAGATCTTGTACATGCAGCCAATAAAGTTGAAATACTTTCAACGTGTAATATTACGATTGGTCAAAAAGGGACGCTGTCATCTCGTCTACAGCCAAATCATCCGACAGATAATATTGATGGCATCATCGCCTCTCTAAAAGAAGGACTGTCCTATGGTATTGGGGATGCTGTTATCGGCATTAATCCTGTAGATGATTCAGTTGAAAGTGTCAAAAAAGTGCTTACGGCTACAAAGGAATTCATCAATGATTGGTCCATTCCTACACAAAACTGTGTATTAGCTCATATTACAACACAGATGAAGGCAATTAAACAAGGTGCCCCAGCAGATATGATTTTCCAAAGTATCGCAGGGACAGAAATTGCTAACCGTTCGTTCGGTATTTCTGCTGATTTAATACGAGAAGCAGAGGAGCTCATTAAAAAACAAGGAACAGGTACTGGTCCAAATTTATTCTACTTTGAAACAGGTCAAGGCTCAGAGCTATCGGCAGAGGCACATATGGGTATTGACCAAGTAACACTGGAATCGCGAAATTATGGCTTTGCTAGACATTTTAATCCTTATATTGTCAACACAGTAGTTGGCTTTATCGGTCCAGAGTATTTATACAACAATAAACAGGTTATTCGTGCTGGTCTAGAAGATCATTTCATGGGCAAAATGCATGGAATCCCTATGGGTGTAGATATTTGTTATACGAACCATATTAAAGCGGATCAAAATGATATTGAAGATTTAAGTGTACTACTGACAGCGGCAGGCGTTAACTTTATTATCGCTGCGCCAATGGGTGATGATGTAATGCTTAACTATCAATCGATGAGCTTCCATGATGTAGCTACATTACTCCAAACATTTGGTAAAAAACCAGCACCAGCATTTTTAGCATGGTTAGAAAAAATGGGCATTTATGAAAATGGTCGACTTTCAGCAAGAGCTGGCGATTTATCCATTTTTGAAAGGTAGGTGAATCGAGTGAATGATCAATTAGTCTCTATGATTACACAGCTTGTCATGGAAAAGATGGAGAAAAATACAGGAAACCAAGCACCTGAAGTTGTAGCTCCTCCAGCAGAACAATCACTTATTAAAATATTTGATACAGTCGACAATCGTCCGACAGAAATAACAGAGTCTCAAACGACATCACAGGGACCGTTAATAAAGCTGTATCAGCACGGAGCGCCTCAGTCGGAAACGATAGCTCCTGCTACTTTTGAACAACCTTTTAATACGGCTGTGCCGATTAAGCCATTTCAGTTTGAAGCAGAATCATTAACAGAAAGTGTGCAGGCTGCAAAAAAACATACACCTGCTCGAATTGGCGTTGGTAGAGCAGGGACGAGACCAAAAACGAAAACATGGTTAAAGTTCCGACTTGATCATGCTGCTGCGGTAGATGCCGTATATGGTGAAGTTTCCGAAGAGCTTTTACAAAAACTAGATGTTTTTCAAGTAACAACGAAAGTAACTGATAAGGAAGAATACATTACAAGACCTGATTTAGGTCGTCGTTTATCAGAGGAATCAAAGGCACTGATTCAACAAAAATGTAAGCAACAGCCTAAAGTGCAGATTATTATTTCGAATGGCCTAAGTGCCAGTGCCATTGAAGAAAATGTGCAGGATGTGTACTTGGCACTTCAACAAAGTCTTAGCAATTTAAATATTGACATCGGTACTACATTTTATATTGATAAAGGCCGTGTCGCTTTGATGGATGAAATTGGAGAGCTGTTACAGGCAGAGGTAATTGTTTACTTAATTGGTGAGCGTCCTGGTCTTGTCTCCGCAGAATCGATGAGTGCGTATTTATGCTACAAGCCAAGAATCGGTACAGTCGAAGCGGAGCGTATGGTGATATCCAATATCCACAAAGGTGGTATTCCACCATTAGAAGCGGGTGCTTATTTAGGAACAGTCGTACAAAAAATCTTGCATTACCAGGCAAGTGGCGTTGAGCTTGTCGCAAAAGAAGGTTAGGGGGCTGAAACATGAATCCTCAAAAAATTATGGCGCAAATTTTGGCGATGCAAACCATTCCAAGAGTCAACAGTGAATTAGCAGAGCAGCTAGATTTAAAGCCATATCACAATAGCATTGGGCTTGTCACATTGACCATTGATGATGTTGGATATGTTGCTATTGATGAAGCAACGAAAAAGGCAGATGTTGACGTTATCTATGCGAAAAGCTTCTATGCGGGAGCAGCTCATGCATCGGGCCCATTATCAGGTGAAATGATTGGCATCATTGCAGGAAGCTCGCCTGATGAAATTCGTAGCGGACTTGATGCCATTCAACAAAAAATTGAGTTTGATACGTACTTCGAGGCGATTAATAACAATGAAAATCATGCTTTGTTTGCCCATACAGTGGCAAGCTGTGGAACGTATCTCGCCGAGCTGGCAAATGTAAACGTCGGCACACCACTTGCCTATTTAATCGCACCGCCACTAGAGGCAGTAGTTGGATTAGATGCAGCATTAAAGACGGCAGATGTAGAGTTAAAGGTTTTCTTTGGCCCTCCGTCTGAAACCAATTTTGGTGGCGGCCTATTAAGTGGTAGTCAATCATCTTGCGAGGCTGCGGCAAATGCTTTCAGAGAAGCTATTGAAAATATAGCTAGAAATCCAGTGATCTAGAAAGGAGGCGGCTTTATGGCCACATTAGACAAAGATTTATTAGCAATTCAAGAAATGAGAGATGCCGTTAAACAGGCTAATACAGCACAGGCTGCCTACATGCAATTTTCACAGCAGCAAGTAGACAACATAGTGAAGGCTGTTGCGGATGCTGCCTTTAAGGAAGCAGACCGTTTAGCAAAAATGGCTGTGCAAGAAACAGGGATGGGTATCCCTAATCATAAAAAAATGAAAAATGAAGTGGCTTCACGAGATGTCTATGAAGATATTAAAGACTTAAAAACGGTTGGTATTGTAGGCTATGATCGGATGAAGAAAGTGGCAGAGATTGCGAGTCCTTTTGGGGTCATCGCAGGTATAGTGCCAACGACGAATCCAACATCTACAGCCATTTTTAAAACACTTATTTCTTTAAAAACAAGAAATGCATTAGTGCTAAGTCCACACCCATATGCGGTGAAATGTACAAAAGAGGCGTTAGATGTTTGTCGAGTAGCGGCGGAACAAGCTGGTGCACCTGAAGGGCTACTGCAATGCTTAACGATGTCTTCTATGGAAGCTACGCAACAGCTCATGAAGCATCCTGATATTCATTTAATTTTAGCAACAGGCGGCGGTGCTTTAGTGAAGGCAGCCTATAGCTCTGGAAAGCCAGCTTATGGTGTAGGGCCGGGGAATGTCCCAGCTTATATCGAAAAATCAGCTAATATCCAAAAGTCTGTCCGTCAACTGGTTCACAGTAAGTCGTTCGATAATGGCACCATCTGTGCAACAGAACAAGCCATCATTGTAGATAAGGCGATTGCTGAACAGGTACAGACGGAATTAAAGAAAAACGGTGCCTATCTATTAAATGCTGAAGAAAAAGCAAAAATGGAGAAATTAATTTCACCTGTTCCTGGAAAGGTAAATCCACAAATTGTCGGGAAATCAGCTACTTGCTTAGCAGATTCTGTTGGCATCACAGTCCCAGAAGATACAAAAGTTCTTGTTGGGTTAGAAACGATGATTGGTAAAAATATACCGTTTTCGCTTGAAAAACTTTCACCAATCTTTGCCCTCTATATAGTAGAAAACAGTACAGAAGCAAAGCAAGTCATGATTGACCTATTAAATATTGGTGGTCGTGGACATACATGCTCGATTCACACTGAAAATGCAGCATTAGCTGAGCAATTCTCTGTTGAATTACCTGTCTCACGTATTGTAGTCAATACATTATCATCTATCGGTGCAGTAGGTGGAACAACAGGATTAGCACCATCCTTTACATTAGGCTGTGGTACATTTGGCGGTAATATTACGTCGGATAACATTACAGCAAGACACCTATTAAATATTAAACGTATGGCTTATGGCATTAAAGATGTCGAAGTACCAAAACCAGAATTTGAAATACAATCCGTTGTTGAGTCGGTTGTCTCACAGGAGCCTGCTCTTGACACGACGATGGTTCAACAAATTGTCGATCAAGTATTAAAACAAATCACATTACAAAATAAATAAATTATTTGGAGGAATGACAAATGAGTACAGCATTAGGAATGGTAGAAACAAAAGGTTTAGTAGGAGCAATTGAAGCAGCAGACGCAATGGTAAAGGCAGCAAGCGTTAATTTAGTAGGAAAAGTACATGTAGGTGGCGGTATCGTAACAGTGCTTGTACGTGGCGATGTAGGTGCAGTAAAAGCAGCAACAGATGCAGGTGCAGCAGCAGCTCAACGTGTAGGAGAACTTCTATCAGTACATGTAATCCCACGTCCACATCACGAATTAGAAATGATTTTACCAAAAGCAGAAGCATAATTTTAGCTTTATTTAGGACAAGACGCCCATCTCAATTGTTGGTGAATTAAACTGTGGATACAACACCACCACAATTACGCTAGGGCATAAAGGATTTGGATGAGAGTTAATCCTACCAGAGGACAGCTCTCATCTTGTCTAATAGGTAAACAATTAATGAGATAAAGAGGTGGCTAACGTGACAACAGCTACAAAAACATTTCCAGTGGCCATTTCGGCTCGTCATATTCATCTTAGTGAAGAGGATTTGCAAGCACTTTTTGGTCCAAATGCAACGCTGACAAAGGATTTTGACTTATCACAGCCTGGGCAATTTGCTGCCAAGGAGCGTGTCTCTATCGAGGGTCCAAAAGGCATTATCCATAATGTTCGTGTACTTGGACCAGTGAGACCAGCAACACAGGTGGAAGTCAGCCGAACAGATGCCATGAAGCTTGGTGTGAAACCTCCGTTAAGACAGTCGGGTGATATTGACCATTCTGCAGGCATTAAAATCCTTCACCAAAATAAAGAATTGCATATCGAGCAGGGTGTTATCATTGCACAGGCACATATTCATATGACAGAAGAAGATGCCAAAGCATTGGAAGTGCATAATAACGAATTGGTTTCTGTGGAAGTTGAAAGTGATCGACCTGTTACTTTCCGTGGCGTAGTCGTCCGTGTTTCCAATGACTTTAGTCTGGAAATGCATATCGATACGGATGAAGCCAATGCAGGTTTTATTGAACAGCAAGCACAGGGTAAATTAGTAAAAATCTCATCGTAAGGAGGAGGCAAGATGCAAGAAAATCTGGTTCAAAAAATTGTGGAAGAAGTTCTGCAGCAAGTCTTAAAAAATCAATCTTCCCCTCCACATGACGGTAAAATTCCTATTGGTGTATCTGCCCGCCATGTCCATCTTGCACAAGCAGAGGTGGAGCAGCTTTTCGGTGAGAATTATCAGCTTACACCGAAGTTTGAGCTTTCACAGCCAGGGCAATTTGCTGCAGAGGAAACCGTAGTAATTGCTGGTCCAAAAGGATCAATTGAGAGAGTACGTATTCTTGGCCCAGCTCGATCGTTGTCTCAAGTGGAAGTAAGCTGGACAGATGCTATGAAATTAGGGTTGAAACCTCCATTAAGAATTTCCGGTGATATTCAAGGTTCTAGTCCTGTTACATTAATCGGTCCAAAGGGGAGTGTCGTGTTAAATGAAGGACTTATTATTGCACAGGCACATATTCATATGTCCCCTGCGGATAGTGCGAGATTTAATGTAGTAGATGGACAGTCTGTTCAAATCAAGGTAGAAGGAATTCGCCCGATTATTTTATCGAATGTGGTCATCCGTGTATCAGAGCGTTATCGATTAGAAATGCATATCGATACAGATGAAGCCAATGCAGGATTAATTCAGCAGGGAACACTTGCTGAAATTGTACATCACCAAGGAAGTGAACCATCTTCTATACCAGTGAAAGTGCAGTCGCCAGTCGTAGAGAAAGTAGAGAAACCATCCGTCTATCATTATGATAAAAAGCTACTTTCACAAATAGAAGTGCTAGAAATAGAAGCACAAGAAATTGTAGTACCAAAGAAAACGATTGTGACAGCATTGGCTTATGATAAGCTACGAGAGCTAAATAAAACATTAACGGTCCGAGCTGAGTAGTAAGACAATTTGTGTCGCATAAAGAGGGTGAAGTTCATGCAAATGGGTAGAGTAATAGGCAGTGTATGGGCAACACGTAAGGAGGAAGGGCTGAATGGATTAAAGCTATTAATCATTCAACCCATTGACTCCAATCAACAGCCGATTCGCACAGAAATTGTTGCAGCTGATCGTATAGGTGCGGGGATTGGTGATGATGTACTCATTACAAGCGGTGGGTCATCACGCTATATTATGAAAGAAAATCCATTACCAATCGATGCAGTTGTTATAGGTATTATTGATTCTACTGAAGTGATGAGAGGTGAAGACAATGAGTAGCGCAATTGGAATGATTGAAAC
The DNA here is from genome assembly GCF_028877475.1 of Lysinibacillus irui. Taxonomy (NCBI): domain Bacteria; kingdom Bacillati; phylum Bacillota; class Bacilli; order Caryophanales; family Bacillaceae; genus Lysinibacillus; species Lysinibacillus irui. The sequence continues at coordinate 1,547,923 of NZ_CP113527.1, forward strand.
AAAAGGCTTAGTTGGTTCGTATGAAGCAGCGGATGCCATGATTAAGGCGTCAGACGTCACAATCGTTAAACAGGAATTCGTTGATGGTGGAATTGTGACGGTCGTCGTGAAGGGTGACGTAGGTTCAGTACAAGCAGCGGTAGAAGCTGGAAAGGCTGCTGCCATGCGTGTTGGTGAACTATTAGGCGCTCATGTCATTCCGAGACCTGATGAAGATGTATTCCAAATGATTAAAGGCCCAGAGGCACCAAAGAAAAAGCCTGCCTCTACACCAGCATCAGCACGTGCTAAAAAAACAACCGAAGCAACACCGACGACAGATAATCGAGGTGAAGAATAATGGCCTTTCGTAAAAATAAAATCGCTGTTATTGGAGCTGGTCACACTGGTTCTACATTGAGTTTATTTTTAGCACAAAAAGAATTAGGTGATGTGGTGCTTGTCGATATTCCAGAGGCTGAGAACCCGACAAAAGGGAAGGCATTGGATTTACTACAGACAGGCCCAATTGAAAAGTTTAATGTTTCCATTAAAGGGACGAGTGATTACGAAGATATAGCTGGTGCCGATATTGTCGTTATTACAGCTGGTATCCCTCGTAAGCCAGGCATGAGTCGTGATGATTTAGTTACTACAAATGCCAAAATTATTCAACAGGTTTCAAGACAAATTAAACACTATGCTCCAAATAGTATCGTCCTTGTGTTGAGTAATCCAGTTGATGCTATGACCTATGTGTGTCATAAGGAAACAGGCTTTGCTAAAAATCGGATTATCGGTCAGTCTGGTGTGTTAGATACAGCTCGCTTCAATACTTTTGTAGCCCAGGAGCTACAAATTGCACCAGAAGATGTCTCTGGCTTCGTGCTAGGGGGACATGGTGATGAAATGGTGCCATTAATCCGTTATTCCTATGCTGGAGGTATTCCATTAGAAAAGCTAATTCCCCAGGAACGACTTCAGCAAATCGTCGAGCGTACACGTAAAGGTGGCGGTGAAATTGTCGGTTTACTAGGAAACGGAAGTGCCTATTATGCCCCAGCTGCGGCATGTGCACAGATGGTTGAAATCATTATCAAAGATCAACGAAAAATCATCCCTTCTATAGCCCTATTAGAAGGTGAATATGGATACCACAATCTGTTTTTAGGGGTACCAACTATTTTAGGTGGCAATGGGATTGAATCTGTGATTGAATTGCACCTAACCAATGAAGAACAAGCAGCCCTCCAGCATTCAGCAGAGGCTGTTAAACAAGTGATTGCCATTTGCCAAAACATTGAATAGTGAAAACACAATCTATTTTTTAAATTGAAAGATAGGATCCCCAACTTTCTTTCGATCGAAACTTCATAATAGCTCTTAAAAATGTTTGATTGGAAACCGAACATAACTGAAAGCTAGTTAATATTCCCCTTATTAAATATAACACTCTCATTTTATGGGAGATCTGACTGTAGCAAACTTAAATGTTTGCTACAGTTTTTTGTTATGTTCACAACCTATATCATAAAAACGATTAACACTTCTACTATAATCAAATAAGGAGGGATGTGGATGAACAACATCGTACAGGAGATGGTTGAAAGGATTGAAAGTCATCTATTAGAGGGATTCTCATTAGAGCATTTAGGGAAGGATATGGGGTATTCCCCTGATTACTGTTCCTTTAAATTCCACCAGATAACTGGAATAACAATCAAAAAATATAGATCACTTCGAAAAATGTATCTTGCTTCTATGGCCTTAAAAGATCCACAAAAGAAAATCATCGACATTGCTTTTTATCATGGTTTTTCATCTCAGGAATCCTTTTCTAGAGCTTTTAAAAATACATTTGGTATAAGTCCAAACGATTACAGAAGGTCCCCACAACCTTTACAAACATTCGTGAAGCTGAATTTACTGGGGGAGAGAGGATGGTTTACGATGGATATTTCACAAAAATTAAAAATTGAGGCGTTACAAGAGAAAATCAATGCCCAATATGATCAAAAGTTATTGAATGTATTGAATGGACAAATGATGTATGAAGAGTTTGCTAAACAGCAATTAATGGGGAACTCTGATTACGTACCTTTTAATGAAGCGATGTGTACAAATCCAACGACTAGTGTGATTTTCAGTGAAGAATTTAATAAAATTCGTGCTACGGGGCATCAGGTGTCATTAGAGGATTATGAGCTGATAACAGTGAATCCGTTGAAACCATTGTTGACAAATGACTATCAATGTATTGTTTTATGGTTTGGAGACGATATGTTTTGTCAGCTGAATCTACTGACAGTTCTTGCTTTCTTAGAACAACAAGGGTATCAAGGCAAGGTCTATTATCATATGGTCAAGGAAATGACCTATGATGTGGAAGAAACGGAGATAGTACTAGGCGATTATATGGAGATCTATGAACAGGTGTTGATACAGCATCGTCTTCCAAAGGCTACAGTTTTACCAGTCATGTACCAGGGCGTTCAATTATATTTCAACTATTTAAAGGAGGAGAACGAGATTACCACGTACATAAAAAAACATCTCGATATGCCTCAAAATGATCTGATAAAGCAACTATTCTACTTATTTCCTCACTATGGATTAGGGGATCGTCAATATAGTAAACTTATCGAGAAAAGTAAAGAATGAATAGTCAGATTCATTTTACCAAAAGGTCCACAATATACAAAATTTTCGAAAATATGATAAACTTATAACGGGAAAAGGAGGATAAAAGCATGACAGTTCAACAATTTATAGACTATGTGAAGAAGATGCAACATTATGAGGAAGCACTCAATGTGATTTATTGGGATATGCGGACAGGTGCACCCAAAAAAGGGCTAGCGCAACGTTCAGAGGTTATTGGCACATTGTCAGCCTCTTTATTTGATATGCAGACAAGTGAAGAATTAGGCGAGCTTTTATCTGCTTTAGAAACACAAAAAGCGGATCTTGACTATGTAACACTTCGTTTAGTGGAAGAAGTAAGAAAGAATTACGATCAAAACAAAAAAATCCCAGCAGATGAATATAAAGAATACGTGATTCTTCAATCAAAATCGGAAACGGCTTGGGAAGAAGCAAAGGCAACTAATAATTTCGCCCTTTTCTTACCATATTTAGAAGAAATCATTCAATGGCAGAAAAGATTCATTCACTATTGGGGCATAAAAAACGGATCTCCGTACAATACATTACTCGATTTATATGAACCAGATATGACGACAGATGTCTTAGATCAAGTGTTTGGCGACTTACGTCAATCAATTGTGACACTTGTCCAGAAAATTGCCGATTCATCGAATAAGCCAAATACAGATATGTTATTTAAGCATTTCCCAAGGGAAGCACAGCGTGAGCTATCATTAGAAATGCTAACGCAGCTTGGGTATGATTTTGAGGCAGGACGCTTGGATGAAAGTGTGCACCCTTTCATGATTGGCCTTAATCATGGTGATGCTCGTATTACAACGAAATATGATGAAAATGACTTCCGTTCAGCTATTTTTGGCACTATTCATGAGTGCGGTCACGCGATGTACGAGCAAAACATTGATGAAAAACTTGCAGGTCTGCCATTAGCTACTGGGACATCGATGGGTATTCATGAATCACAATCATTATTTTATGAAAACTTTGTCGGCAGAAATGAAAAATTCTGGGAGCATAACTACGAGCGCCTTCAACACTTCTCACCAGCCCAATTTGGCGATGTTGCATTAGACGAATTTTTACGTGCCATCAATATGGTAGAACCATCATTTATTCGCATTGAAGCAGATGAGTTAACATATCCACTACATATTATGATTCGCTATGAAATTGAACGTGACCTATTCAACGGCGATCTTCAAGCAAAAGATCTTCCACAAGTATGGAATGATAAATACGAGGAATACTTGGGCATTCGTCCTGAGACAGATGCAAAAGGGGTACTACAAGATATGCACTGGTCAGGGGGCATGTTTGGATACTTCCCATCTTATGCTTTAGGGATGATTTATGCAGCACAATGGAAGCACGCAATGGATAAAGATCTTCCAAACTTTGATGAACTGTTAGAAAAGGGAGAGCTTCTACCAATTCGAGAGTGGCTAACAGAGAAAGTACATCAATATGGTGCACTGAAAAAGCCGTTCGAGCTACTTCATGAGGCGACAGGGGAAGGCTTAAATGCCAAGTATCTTGCAAACTACTTACAAGAAAAATATACAAAGCTATATCAGCTATAAAAAACAAGCGATTTCTCATTATAGAGAAATCGCTTGTTGCTTTACCAAAGCTTAAAGCCTTTTGAGTCAGCTGGGGAATTGGAAATAATTCATAAGATTGGCATTTTGCAAGCGGATGGGACAAAATTACAATTTAAGATTTAAAGTAATTCACATGTTTCATTATTATTCTTTATAAAATATGCAACATTATAACGAATTATTTTTAAGCTGAACTATTTTGTTCAACATTCGGGCCAGATTGTGGAATAAAATCATTTTGTGCAATGTTACCAAACAAGGATTTAGTAGCTTATTTCACATAAATGATAGACTGTTTAAAAAATTTCCATTAATATGTTATTTTTAATGAAATTAAATCTAATTTGTGGTGAATTTATATGTTATTAAAGCCAAATAAACTCCAGCAAGGAGATTATATCGCCACAATAAGTCCTTCTTGGGGAGGTGCTGGAGAACCAGAATTAAAATGGCGTTATGAACAAGGCGTAAAAAGACTTGAAGAGGTTTTTGGACTGAAAGTTATAGCAATGCCAAATAGCTTGAAAGGTGCAGATTATCTAGACAAAAATCCAAAAGCACGTGCAGAGGACTTAATGATGGCTTTTAAGGACCCCAAGATTAAAGCTATTATTGCAAATATTGGTGGTGATGATAGTGTTCGTTTACTCCATTACATTGATTTTGAGGTTATAACTAAAAATCCTAAAATTTTAATGGGTTACTCAGATGTAACGATTGTTCATTTATTTTGTTTGAAGGCGGGTATATCTTCATTTTATGGACCAGCAATTTTAACCGATTTTGCTGAAAACGTTGAAATGCACTCATATACCGTTCAATCTATTCAGAAAACGCTATTTTCTAATGAAGTAATAGGTGAAATTGTTCCTTCTGTAGAATGGACAAGTGAGCATTTAGAATGGATAGAATCAAATAAAAATCAAAAACGCACAATGCAGCCTAATAAAGGATACGAATTGCTGCAAGGTAAAGGTATAGTGCAGGGACGTTTAATAGGAGGGTGCATTGAAGTACTAGAGTTTGCTAAAGGTACCGTGCTATGGCCTGAAGAAAAATACTGGGAAAATTGCATCCTTTTCTTTGAAACATCTGAAGATCAACCAGAGCCTAACCTACTTAGATATTGGTTGAGAAACTACGGTGTACAAGGTATTTTACAAAAAGCAAACGGAATTATATTTGGTAAACCACAAGATGAAAAGTATTGCGAAGAATATAAAGAAGAGATTTTAAAAGTGATGAAAGAATTTAACTTGGAGGATACACCAATTCTATACAATATGAACTTTGGACATACCGAACCAAAATTCATTTTACCTCTTGGTGCATTAGCAGAAATTAATTGTAATACAAGCTCTTTTACTATTTTAGAAAACGCTGTACTGTAAGATGTTAGCGGCTTTTTGGGACAAATAAGGATATTCAATAATCGGGCGCTTTTCTTGTATAAGGAAAGTGCTTTTTCAATTTAAGGGCAAGGTTAGAACAAAGAAAAAATATTGACTTGTTACTGTTAATGACAGTATACTGTCATTAACAGTGATATTGTATCATTAAAAAATTTGAGGGGTGTATCTTTTATGAAGCATACAGGGAGACATACAGGAGCATTTCTTTTGCTGTTTTTAACAGAGGGAGATAACTATGGAGGAAAACTTCTACAAAAATGTGAGGAGGAGCTTCCCATCAACCCAATTGATAGTGCGATATTATATCGCACGCTAAAAAAATTAGAGGAAGAAGGCGCTGTTGAATCTTATTTGAATATATCTGAGCAAGACAAACCGATAAGGATGTACAAAATTACTACTATTGGTAAAAGAAAATTAGAAGAATTTCATCTAGATATTGAAGAAAAATTGAAAAATTTAGCTTTTTTCCTAGATAAATTTGAGAAATGGAAGGTTCAAGATAATGGTTAGTGGCTTAGTTCTCTATTCGATAGCCTCTATATATTTGGGAATTTCCTTCATAAAAGACAAATACAAAACAAAAACAGCATTATTTAAATCATGGACAATGTTTCGAAATGTTTTGCCAGATTTATTAGCGATTATGCTATTTATTGGTCTAGCATTATCTTTATTGACACCATCCCTTATTTCTTCCATTATTGGGGGGAATTCAGGTTTCCTAGGTATCATCTATTCCACGATTATTGGCTCAATTGCTTTAGTTCCAAGCTTTATTGTCTTTCCTCTCGGACATACATTAGTTCAGAATGGAGCTGCCCTTCCGCAAGTTGCCGTATTAATGTCGACATTGATGTCTGTAGGACTTGTTACTTTAACTATGGAGCAAAAGATTTTTGGAAGAAGTTTTGCTTATGCTCGAAATATTTCTTCCATAATAATGTCTCTTCTATTTGCATTAATTATTTGGGTAGTGATGACATGATGAAGCTAAAAAGATATCGTTTCTTTTTCATTTTATTATTAGGATTATTTCTTCTTACATTTATGAATCAAGCAATTGCTATAAAAACCGTTCAGTTAACTGGTAAAAGTATTTTGGATATGTTATTTCTGCTACCTCCTATATTTATATTAGTTGGATTATTAGATCAATGGGTAACGAAAGAAACACTTATTAGTTATATGGGTGAAAAATCAGGTATATATGGAGTCCTCTTCACTCTATTATTAGCAACGGTAGCAGCAGGCCCTCTTTATATAGCCTTTCCAATAGCAATATTATTATTGAAAAAAGGAGCTAGTGTGCGCTATATAGTATTTTTCTTAGGGGCTTGGTCGACAGTGAAATTGCCGGTTCTGTTGTATGAATTCACATCATTTGGTCTTAAATTCACACTTATTCATATTTGTTTTGGTCTCGTGTTTTACTATTTAACAGGAATTCTTTTTGAAAAATTATACAGCCAAGAAAAATTACTAAAGGATAATGCAACCATGGAGATATAGATTTAAGTCATTAAAACTTTTAACCCCTCAATTTCTAATTTATAATGTTATGAATACGTTATTCAACAATCGGGCGCTTTTATGAATCATGTTGCGAGGTGATATTTGGATTGGGGATTAATATTTTGATGTATACAATGGTCTTTTTAGGACAATTAATTAGCGTCAGTTTAATATTAGCTATTTTTACTTCTGTTTTTGTTAAGAGCAGGAAGCAAGGTCTTGTATTTTTAACAATCTATATATTACTAAATACATACTCTCTAATTATTGGATTTAAATTTTCGTTAGTAATGGGGAGTGGTATGTTGATTATATATATTTGCTTAGGTATATTAACTTACTTTGTTATTAAAAAGAAACTTTCAAACCTCTTTTTGGATTAATCAAATATAGAGGTCTATTTTGACAGCAGGAGACAAGATAACTGTCTTGATATTCAACAATCGGGCGCGTTTCTCTAAGAAATGCGCCTTATGGGAATTTAACCCAAATTTCCTAAGTTAAATGATGAGAAAATAATTAGTTCAGGGGGAATATAATGTTCATTAGGAGAGCAAAAATAGAAGATTGCAATTTTTTAACCAACTTGGCTTATAAATCAAAAGCTTACTGGGGATATACAGAAGATTTTCTACAACAATGTAAAGATGATTTGACTGTAACTAAAGAATACATAGAAGAAAATCCCGTTTATTTAATGGAGAGTGATAACAAGATAGTAGCTTTCTATAGCTTTACAATTAGTGAACGGAAATTAGATGCATTGTTCATAGATCCTAATTATATCGGTAAAGGATTAGGGAGAATGATTTGGGACCATTTACTAAATAAAGCAGAAGAGTTAGGAATAAACGAATTTACTCTTGATAGCGAACCTAATGCTGAAGGTTTTTATTTAAAAATGGGAGCAGAGTGCATTGGCTCTACTCCTTCTTCGGTGTTCCCAAATCGTCATCTTCCTCTAATGAAAGTTAAAGTGTTTTAAAATGCATTAATTAGATTAATTACGGAATTTAAACAAGAAGTGTGTTAGATGACTATATTTATTTTTAATCATTATCACTAAATGTGTAAACGGCTTGAGTTCTTTAGAATTATGGGTACAAGCCGTTTTTTATTTCGACTGTCAACTTGATGGGGTGCAATTGTGAAATGATGATTTTAGTCCTTCAAAATCACAGGTTGAAAGTTTTCTTGAACTAAATGGGTGCTTTAGTTTAACAAGTAAAAAACAATGAACACTAACTTGATCTTCAACAATCGGGCGCGATTCTGTAATAAGGATTAGCGCTCCATCTCATTATAGGGCCAGTTTAATTGAATAAGAGATGTTGAACAAAAAACCCGAATAGCTACACTTTTTTAGTGTCCACTATTTGGGCAAGTTCGGTTTTTTATTTACTGAATAGCTGAGATTAAAACTTCAATTATGTAGTCTGAATCATTTACATTGCATGTAAATACATATACGGGCTGATAATAACCTTTTGTATCATAAGTATATGTTAGACGAACATTCGTTATCGTTAATGTATCACCTTTTTGTAAAGGATTGTATGTGCTAAACTCTCCGTTTACCATTACATTATATGCTTGCTGTTGTGAAATTAATTGCTTTTTCGCAACCATTTCATTGTCACTGATGTCAAATAATATGTCGGGTACTTGCTGATTAAAAAGACTAATCATAACCAGACCTTTAGAGAAATCTTCACATGTGGATTGTAAATTCTCTGGTTCAGCTAAATCCCAACGAATTGTACGTTCATCTTGCTGCTGATAGATAGCGTTATTAGGTAATAATCCTTCACTTTTTAACCAATTTTCTAAAAGTTTCTTTTTCTGTTTAATATCAACTTTTAGGGGGTCATCATTTATATTATCGAATGATAAGGACCAAGAACCATTTGACATGAAATAAGTTAAATAATAGTTACTGCCTTCATCGTCTTGAAATGTAAATATACGATTATCCACTTCAATCCGTATGCCACCTTGTTGTTTCAAATTAAATTGTTTAGCAATGGATTGGGCGATTAATTTTCCTTTTTTTATATCATTCACATCTTTATTGTAATAAACACATGCGTTAGGTGATTTATTGGAAAGTTCAGTTTCCAGTTGCATCTGTATGTGTTCCATATTTTGTTTTTGTGCAGGTTTAAATGGCAGATTCCCAAATTCTTGAGCGTTATATACCACATTTGCTACGCCAAATAACGTAATAAAAACTACTGGAATAGAAATAGCTTTCACAATCGGTATAAATGTTAATTTTCGTTGTTCGGTCCAAAAAATGAATACCATCACGATAAAGTACCCTGCTAAACTCCCAATGGTATTATGCAAAAGGTCGTCTAATTCAAAAATCCCTTTACCTGTAATCAATTGGGAAATTTCAATACAAGACGTGAAAGCAATTGATATGACGAGTACACGCCAAAATGATTTGTTTTTATGATGAATCAACGGTAATAGTACGCCTAACGGTACAAACATTAACATATTAAAGATGATTAATTGATATTCAGTCAGTGACCACTTGTTCCATGCATTTACATAACTAGTGAATAGACTGAAATTAATCTGATCTGTATATTTTGCCCCTCTACTGAGAGTAGTGATTCCAAATACTACAATGAACCAACAAATAAGTAAAGTGATGAGAACAAATTTAGAAAGACGTATTGGATATTTCCCCTGATAAAATTTTCTATATATAAAGTATCCAATTATCAAGATTGTGATGATAAAAATAGAATATTTTACATACGGTAAAAGACCCGATACTATACTAATCAAATCCATTGTAACGTAACCTCCTTAATAATTTGCCTTGTTCATTGTAGCAAGAAAATCTTAAGGTTCTTTAAGTATAAAACTTAAGATTTTATGAAGTATGTAAGTATGTTTAGTTATTAAGTATTTAATAATGACTGTTTTCAATAAGATGGTTGTTATTCGGCTAACGGGTGCTTATCTTCAATAAGGTACTCAACAATCGGGCGCTTTCCTGGAAACAAGGAAAGTACCTTTTTGATTAATTAGAGTTCGGAACTATCAATATTTTTTTAGTTTGTTGAATATCCTTGTATGTCAATACAATCTATTATTGCGATTTTTGGGGGATATTGATATGAACGAATTTAATACAGATAGATTAAAAGAATATTTAATACGATCAGGAGACCACTTAAAGCCTTCTAGTTTAGGGCAGAATTAGAGATAGAACATCTAAGGGAAGCTTGTCAAACAACGATGGAGAAAGCACTATTTGAGTTTATGTATTCAACCGGCTGCCGTATTGGTGAAGTTGTAATATTAAATCGAGAAGATATCGATTTTCAATCGAATTCAGTAATTGTACAAGGGAAAGGTGATAAAGAAAGGGGAAGTGTACTTTAATACCCGCTGTTCTATTTGGTTAAAAAGGTATTTAGATGAAAGAGAGGATAAGGAACCTCGTTTGTTTATTACGGACAGACGGCCGAAAAGGCGAATGAGCATTGATAATTTAAGATATATTATCAAGCGCATATCAAATCGTGCTAGTATAAAAGAGTATACATCCGCATCAATTACGACACAGCATGCAACGCATATGATTAATAACGGTGCGCCAATTGATGTCATTCAAAGTTTACTAGGTCATGAAAAGAGTGAGACTACAAAGATACGCTCAGCTAAGCGGAAAGCTAAGACAGGATTTATACAGTAAATACTTTTAAAAAACTTTCATTCAATTAAGACACTCATGTAGAAATGGGTGTTTTTTATATTATAGGGCCAGGAATAACAACTTTTTATGAAAGATTACCAAAAGAAGGTTTGGGAACAATTTAATTACAATTTATGTCTATATTGAAAAAGGGAGGTGTCATTATGTGGTTAATATTAGGTCTTATTGCTATAGTAGCTACTTGTATAAATCTTTTTATGTATGGGACAGGTAAAGATTATAAATTGGCAATGGCATTGGGGTTATCATTTACAGCATTGACACTTTGTGCAGAACATAGCCTTGTATCTAATTGGATAATAGGTGAAGATTGGTCGGCTTTAAGGGAAGTACCTAATATGAATAAAGCGTTTTGGTTTCTGACAATTGTTTCTATCTTACTAAATATAGCACCTATACTTTTAGAACTTAAAAATAAAAAATAATTTAAATATACTAACATATACAAAATAACGTACCCAAACGCAATTTTGGAAACACACTTAAAAAACATAAAATGAAAACTAGTTATTCTATTAAAGGGCAATTTTCTTAAGCAATGCATTGTTATGGAGCAAAGAAATTGTGAAGATTTTCACTTAAACTAAAGGAACAAGGTAATTTCAATAAGGGTTTGCGGATCAAAACAATAGGAAGCGACAGTGGAAGGCTTAAATGCTAAGTACCTAGCAGGCTATTTACAAGAAAAGTATACAAATTTATCTGCTTTAAGATATAAAAAGGCGATTTCTCGTTGCAGAGAAATCGCCTTTTTCATGAAGAGATGTTTACCACAATTGATAGCCTTTAGAGCCAGCTGGTGAGTTTGAAATAATATCGATAATTGGTACTGTGTAAGCAAATAAAATTAAGGCTACTAAAATAACAAGCCATACTTTGAAATTTTCTAAAATGGCTGGTGTTGGACCGCTAAGTGCATGTACATCCCCTACAGGGAATTCTTCTTCACCTTTAGGCGCAAACCAAGCCAATTTCACCACAATGTATAGGATGACTAGAATGGCGATAAAGAGAATTGTTCCACCAACAGCTTGTGCGATTTGATATGGAATCCAATCATATGCCTGTGAAGCACCACCATATTCTGAGTAATCTGAGCGACGAGGCGCACCGATTAGTCCGGCAATATGCATAGCAGAAGACATAATGGTCATACCTGTAGCCCATAGGATACCAGCGAAATTACTAAGATTATTTAAAGATTTCGTTAACGTACGGCCAGTTAAATGTGGAATTAACCAGAAGGCCGCACCGAAGTAAGTTAAAACGACTGCTGTAGCAATGGTTAAGTGGAAATGGCCCGTTACCCAAATGGTATTATGGATTAATTGGTTCATTTGATAGGAGGCATTGACGATCCCGCCAGCACCACCAGGAATAAACGCCACCATACCGATAAATGGCACGAAGAAACGAGCATCTTTCCACGGTAATTTTTTAAACCAGCCGAACAGTCCTTTACCACCTAATTCACGACCACGTAATTCGAACATCGCAAACATCGAGAAGGCGGTCATAAGAGAAGGAACAATGACAGCGAATGTTAAAACAACTTGAATGAATTTCCAAGTCCCATCAATACCAGGCTCTGTTAACTGATGGTGAATCCCAACAGGTACAGAGAAAATTAAGAACAGCATAAAGGAAAGTCTTGCTAGAGAATCTGAGAAAATTTTCCCGCCAATTACTTTTGGAATAACGACGTACCAAACCATATACGCTGGTAGTAGCCAGAAGTATACAAGTGCATGACCGAAATACCAGAAAAGGGTACGGGATAATGCAACATCGACACGTTCAACTAAACCTAATGACCATGGCAACAGCTGAATTAAGACAGAAGCTGCTACACCAAGCGTTGCGACAAACCACATTAAATTATTGACAACCACCATAAACGATAATAAAGGACTGCGTTGTCCACTACCTTTATTTTCTTTGCGCCACTGTGCATAACGTAAAATTTGACCCGCGCCGCCAACCCAAGAACCAACCACGACTAATGTCAGGCCTAAATAGAAAATCCAATGCGCTTTTAGTGGTGCATAGAATGTATAAAGAACCGTTGCTTTATTCAATAAAACCATTGTTGCAGCAGCAGCTGTACCGATTGTCATTAACCAGAAACCGATCCATCCAAGTCTGCGCTGTCCATTTGTGAAAGTACCAGAAGTACGACTAACACTAGCGATTTGGAAGCCATAAATAAAGAATGTAGTTAAAATAAGACCAAGTAATACGCCGTGTACTGTTAATACTTGATAATAGCCAATGCCAGCTGGTAATGTAAATTGTCCAGAACGTACAAATACTTGTAATAAACCTGCTAGACCACCTAATAATAAAGCGATGAATGCCACGTAAATATGTGCCATGGCTAGCTTTGCATCGCGTCGATCTACTTTTGTCATTGAATTAGTGTGACTCATTTGAATCCACCACCTTTAGCATAGAGTGCATCATCGTATGTCCTGTACCACAATACTCATTACATACGATTAAAAACTCGCCTACCTTATTTACTTCTGTTACATATTCCGAAATATAGCCAGGCTCAAGCATCATGTTGATATTTGTACCTGCCACCTCAAAACCGTGCATAACATCCTCACTTGTTGCAATGAATTTCACCTTAGCACCAAGTGGTACCTCAATTTGTGGAGGATTATAATTAAATGCTGAGGCTACGACTACTACCTCATAATCCCAATCCTTTCCCTCTACTTTATGGACACCTGGATTATCAAAAGGTGCTGTCTCTTTTACTTTCTCGTAATCTAGTGTTTTTTTCCCATTGTTCGGATGGGAGCCTTGGTGAAATGCCCCGATACCGAGAATGATGAGGAATGCTACTAAAGTAGCAACTCCGAACACAAGCCAATACTTCTCATACTTATGTATGTGCATATGTTTCTGTCCCTTCTTCGTAAATTAAAACCGTCCAATGAATAAATCGAAGCAGTACACCCAAAGTAAAATGATGATAATGCCTACTCCAAAAACTGCATAGAGTGAACCTTTTAAATTCTCATCTGACTTCTTTTTGTTTGCCATTTTTGCTCCTCCTACGCTTTTTATTGTGGTGTTTCTTACTGACATCATATAAAAATCCATTTGATTTTGATGTGAAAAAAATCACACATCTAGAGGGTTTATGTGAAGAAAGTGTGAAGAATTGGGAAGAGAAAAAGACAAGCCATCTCAAAAGTCATTGAGATGGCTTGTCCGTTTATTGTATTTTGCTTAATTTTAGTAAAAACTATAGATTGGAAGGAGAGTGGGGGATTCCACAGACAAAAAACTAACTTGCAAATAACGAATATACATAAATGCAATAGGCTTCTGCATACAATGTCTTATTTGAAATAGATTCTAAGTTTCTATTCTTCTTCCTCAATCGTTAGTAGAACTGTTAGTGCACCAACACTTGGAACCGAGACTGGGAGAGCAAATGCTTTTTCAAAGCCGTATAATTTTGTGTTGCCCACCATCACCGTTGGCGGAGTGATATCAATTTCTAAGCTTTCTTGCCCAACAGCTGTACATAAATTTCCTGCAATCATGTTACCAAATTCCCCAGTAAAGGATTCTAGCATTTCTCCCTCCAAAGGCATACCGAACATAGTACTACCAATACCGCTAAAGACTTCAGGAGAGGAATCAATAATCACACGCCCCTTTACATCCCCAATTAAGCCAATTAAAACGCCCATTTGTTGCTGTTGAAAGGGTTCAGAAATAATACTAGGCGACTTTACTTCTATGTCCATAGGAAGAATGGATTTTAAAGCGTGAATTGTCCCATTTAAAATAGTTTGAAAGTACTTCGAATTACTCATCATTACCGCATCCTTTTTCCGACTTTTCTACATCTTACCATGTAGAAAGGGTAAGATGAAAGTATGTCTTGACGAATTAACAGGAAATTTATAATATATTATTGAGAATGATTTTCAAATTCAGTGTAATGGTCTGAAAGCCTAATGAAAAAGATATTATTTAATATGAAAAGGAGCGGTCAGCAATGACATTCGTATTGATAGGAGCAGCTGTAGTGATTTATATTGGAGTTGGAAAATACGTCATGAAACAGGCGACTGCGCATTTAAAATAAGATTACTTTTAAAAGAGTATGGAGCAAAAGCGCTTCATACTCTTTTTGCTTTTTTTATGGAAGAGAAGAATTTGTTTTTTCTGAATTTTATTGTAAAATGAAGCCAATCCTTTTAGGTTATACATACATAAAGAAATCAGGTGACGAAACATGACAAAACTATTAGTAACAGGGTTTGAGCCATTTCTTGATTATAAGATCAACCCAACAATGCAAATTGTAGAAAATTTAGATGGAGAGAAGATAGGTGACTATACAATTGTTGGACGTATTTTGTCAGTAGATTTTCAGCAATCGGCACAACAATTCAAGCAATATATAGACGAGGTAAAGCCTCAAATTATTATTTCATTAGGTTTAGCGGGGGGCAGGTTTAAAATCACGCCAGAGCGCATTGCTATTAATGTGAAAGATGGGGAGCCTGATAATAACGGCTACACACCCGTTGACGAGAGTATTCAGGAAGAGGGCGCTGATGCTTTTTTAACAAATTTACCGATTCGTAATATGGTAAATCGATTACAAGCAGAGGGATATCCAGCCGAAATCTCCAATACAGCAGGTACATATTTATGCAATAACATAATGTATGAAGGGCTTGTTTATGCACAGCATCATCAAGGTGTTCGCGCTGGCTTTATTCATATTCCTGCATCCTTCGATTTGGCTATACAACATGGTAAAATTCCGGGGTGGAATAGCCAGGATTTACTTGATGCTGTGAAGCTTTGTATAGAGGAGACTGTACGTGCAGACGATCATTGATTTTCCACATTCGATGTGGATTAGTCAGCAGACCATACGTTTTGCATTCCATGAGGAAATATCACACGCCAACTTTCATGCTGTACAAGCATTCAATCGTTTTCTAACTAAACAATTACGGCACAATCTAATAGAAAGCGTAGCAAGTTATCATACAGTTACAGCCTATGTCAAACAGCAAGTAGATGTGGACCTTTTAAGAAGGCAATGGCTTGAGATGCAAGTGTCCACAGCTATTGCTGATGGGACGAATAGGCTTTTAAAAATACCCGTTTGCTATGATGAGGAATTTGCCTTAGATAGACAGCGCGTCATGGATTATACAGGCTTATCATTTGAGGACATTAAACGGCTACACATGTCCAAAAGCTATTATGTTTATTTAATTGGTTTTTTGCCTGGTTTTCCTTACCTAGGAGAGCTTGATGCAAAACTGTTTGTGCCACGCTTAAAGAATCCAAGGGCATCTGTTTCTGCGAGTTCCGTTGGCGTGGGAGGTGGACAAACAGGAATCTATCCCGTTGATTCACCGGGTGGCTGGAATATTATCGGTAAAACGCCGTTCGATCTATTTGATGCGAATGGGAAGGAACCGTTTCTATTCGAACTAGGTGATGAAGTTCAATTTTATGAAATTACCAAACAACAATTTTGGGAAATGAAAAGCAAAGGAGTGTAGCGATTGAAGCCACTTCTGCTCGTAACAAAACAAGGTGTTTATGGTAGCTTACAAGACAAGGGACGGTATGGCTATCGGGCATTTGGTATTCCGTTATCTGGACCGATGGATAACGTATCATTTCATGCAGCCCAGTTAATCTTACATCATTTTCATGACCAAACATCTTTTGAAATGTTTGTAGGTGGATTTGAATTTGAGGCACTGGCAGATAGCATCTATGTTTTAACTGGTGGATGTTGCACATGTTTGGTCAATAGTTCGCCAATCGAAATGTGGAAGACTTTCCATTTAACAAAGGGTGATCGACTTGCGATTAAGAATGTGAGTCAAGGTTCCATTGTTTACCTGACACCACTCGGAGGATTTCATTCAGAATATGAGCTTGGTAGTAGCTCATACCTACCACTTGGCAACCTAGGTACAGCGATTTCGAAAGGGAGTATTTTGTATGGGCAAGTCGCATCTCCATTAAAAATGAATAGAGGCCTTTATGCCCCATATCGTCCGACTTTTGCCAGCTCCATTACAGTGAGAATGTTTAAAGGACCCCATTTCGAGTTATTTACCGAGGAGAGTCAACGCCTTTTTCTTCAAAATCCTTTTCAATTTATCGGTGGTAATCGTATGGGCTATTACATAAAGGGGCCTACCCTGCAACTTCAAAATATGCAAGATATCCTTTCAGAAGCCACCCAGTTTGGCACCATCCAAGTGCCCCAAAGTGGTAATCCCATTATTTTAATGGCAGATGCTCAAACGGTAGGAGGCTATCCTATTATTGCGACGATCCATGAAGATGATTTACATAAAGTGGCTCAAATGCGTATGTTTAACACAATCAAGTTTGTACTGGAGGAATGATGCCAATGGATTTTAATTGCGATATAGGCGAAAGTTTCGAAGCTTTTATATCAGGAAAAGATGAAGAAATAATTGACTATGTAACCTCTATCAATATTGCATGTGGCTATCATGCAGGAGATCATACAATTATGCATCAAATGATTCGCAGTGCTCTTCGTAAAAATGTCCATATTGGTGCACATCCGGGCTACCCTGATCGTGAGGGATTTGGACGCCGAAATATGGATTTAAGTCCAGCTGAAATATACGATTTGACGGTCTATCAAATTGGCGCATTGCAAGCATTTGTGCAAATTGAAAAAGGGATACTTCATCATGTGAAGCCGCATGGAGCACTTTATAATCAATGTGCAAATGATCGGGAAAAAGCAATAGCCGTTATCGATGCCGTGTACGATTTCAATCCACAACTTATTTTATATTGTTTATCTGGTAGCCAAATGGCGAAAATCGCAAGGGAAAAGGGACTATCAGTATATGAGGAAGTCTTTTCTGATCGTCGTTATAATGATGATGGTACATTAGTAAACAGACAAGAACCAAATGCCTTAATTCAAACAGAAGAAGAAATGCTGGTACATGTAAAAGGTATTTTGACGGCAAATGAAGTTTTATCAGTACAATCAAAAAAAATACAAGTGGCTGCGAATACCTTATGTATTCATGGAGATGGCCCACATGCCCTGAGCTATGCTAAAAAAATTGCTGCGCTCAGGAGGCAATTAGAACAAATGTGAAAAAAGGATGCCTTAATGTTGTTTAAGGCATCCTTTTTATTTAAATCGTTGTTACTAATTCGACTGCTTCAAGCACAATTGGTGTTCCAGCAGAAAGCGAAGCCGTAACAGTATTGAATGTTATTTCAGTTGCAGAAACTGTATACGCATCACCTTCCTGTAGAACGCCATTGATATATAAATTATAGTAACCATTCGCGACTACAGGAAATGCAGTTGCAGCTGTGCCGCTATCATCTAAAAATGTTGTAGCAGCGACTGTTGTGCCGTCTGTAATAGCTTGAGGTGCAACTAAGACGTTAAAAAATCTTGTAGAAGTACCAGTTACATTGACATGAATATTAATGATGGAAAGTGCCACCTGATTCACCTCCTTTCGTGTTGCTTATTTTGTTGTGAAGCCTAGTGATTCAATGATGATGGGCGTTCCTCTATACAATGTAGCATTGTAGGGATCAATCGTGAGTGATGCAGGAGTTACCGTATAAATGCCGCCTTCTTGCATAACGGCATTAATATAAAGATTGATATAACCGTTGGGCGAAAAAATTGTAAATTCAGTAATGGGGTCGGCATTGTCATTCCAAAAGAGGGTCGCTGGAAGTGTAGCCCCATTTGTTAAATCAAGATCCGCTGTGACAATATAAAAATATCGATGGATGGTCGGAATAATGGCTCCTTCTGGGACTACTTCAGAAGGAGGAACAACGGGCACTCCGTTTGTTGCTTTTATACGGGGCCAGATAAATCGATTCTCGCAGTTACAAGGACAATCTTTTTCAACGTGCTGATGATTCTTAGGATTCACCATGTGCTATCACACTCTTTTCTAAAAAATAGTCTTGCCCCGAATAGGTTCACTATAAAATATGAAGAAAATATCATTCTATCTAGTTGAGCATCTTTCATTTAACGAGTATTATTTCAGACAATCGAAGCGTACTAGCTAGGAGGAAGCGTTGGCATACATGCCTTTTACCGTAAATTAGTGTTATACTTTGCTAGTTGAATAAGGTAGAATACTAATTATGAATAATTAACGAAAAAGGGGTTACTGGTTTCATGAAAGATTTTGAACAACAATTGGAGGGGCTTTTAAAGCAAGCTTCTTTGCAATACATAATCTATCAGCATAATGGTGATACGGAGCGTATGGATAAAACATCACTTTTTGCTCGGAAGATTCAACAAAAAGAGTATGTGATTGGCTTTGCAGGCCATTTCTCTGCAGGGAAGTCAAGTATGATTAATGCGCTGTCTGGCGAAAATTTACTAGCTTCTAGTCCGATTCCTACAAGTGCTAACATCGTAAAAGTGCATAAATCTGAGGAAGACTATGCAATCGTCTATATGCGCAATGAAAAGCCTGTTAAATTTGAGGCTGGCTATGATTTTAAAACGGTAAAAGAGCTAAGTAAAAATGGAGACTTAGTGTCACAAATTGAAATTGGCCACAGTACTTCTACACTCCCTGAAGGTGTAACCGTGATGGATACGCCAGGGGTAGACTCAACAGATGATGCACACCGTATGTCAACTGAATCAGCACTCCATATTGCCGATATCGTATTTTATACAATGGACTATAACCATGTGCAGTCAGAGCTGAATTTCCAATTTACAAAGCAGTTAATGAAATATAATCCAAACGTTTATTTAATTGTCAATATGATTGATAAGCATAAAGACAATGAATTAAGCTTTGAGGACTTTAAAGCTACTGTTCATAATTCCTTTACTGCATGGGGAGTTGTACCGAAAGGTGTATTCTTCACTTCTTTAAGAGAGCCAGAACATCCACATAATGATTTTGAGGCGGTCAAGAAAATTGTTATGGATAGTATGAATGATTGGCAGGAGCAGCTTGTACAAACAGCAACGAATACATTGCGTTTATTGCAAAGTGAGCATGACAATTATTTAATGGAAGAAAAAGAGGATCGTTTAGCTATTGATGAAGACATCTTAAGTGCAGATGACTGGGCACACCATCAAGATATTTTAGAGCAATACAATAAATTAAATCGTCAGGTTGAATTATTCTCAGTAGAAGCTTGGAATGAAACGTTTGAAGAGCAGCGTAAGGAATTACTTGCGAATGCTGCTATTATGCCAGCTGATTTACGTGACCGTTTACGTCTGTATTTAGAAAGTATGCAGGAGGGCTTTAAAGTAGGGGGACTCTTTACTGCCAAGAAAAAAACAGAGGAAGAGCGTAATCGTCGTAAAGAGGATGCATATAGTGCCTATCAAAATGTTGTTCATGCCCAAATCACAGGGCATCTAAAAGGGCTTATGAAAAAGGCCTTGAAGGATGTTGGCGCTTTAAATGAAGAACGGGCTTCAGCGATCGATGGCTATGAATTTGACTTACCTTTCTCATTGATCGAGCAGCAAGTTCAAACAGGCGCACTATTAACAGGTGATGCTGTATTAAACTTTGCTAACCGTGTCGCAGAGGCAACGAAGCGCTATTTCATCCAAGAAACAGATAGCTGGAAAAATGCCCAAGCGACAACGCTTGAAGCAGTGGCAACAGAAACGGCAGCACCTTCAAAACTAAAAATGGCTGCTATGCAGGATAAAGTGGATGCGATTAATGCTGTACTTGAAATCGAAGGCTATCAGCAATATAGTGCAAGCATTATGCATCAAGCAAGCAATGAAATCCGTAAAATTGCGAATCAACAGCTAACAAATTGGGAACATTCTTTTAAGCAAGATTTAGCCGATATTCGCTTGTTTGATGAGTCTATGCTGAAGCCGAAAGAAGTAGTGATCCAACAAGAAGAAGTTCAGCAGGCTGTTAGTGCAACGACTTTACCAATTGATGGTGTTATTCATCGTGCCCTTCATACGGCCAATGCTGTCAAAGAGGTTCAAGGCTTTGCAGAAGTTGCGCACTATCTTGAAAATAAAGTGGAACGATTACAGAAAAAAGATTTTACCATTGCTTTGTTTGGTGCATTTAGTGCCGGGAAATCATCCTTCTCGAATGCATTAATGGGCGCGAAGGTCTTACCAGTATCGCCAAACCCTACAACAGCAGCTATTAATAAAATTCGCCCTGTAACGCCTGAGCATCCACATGAAACGGCAGACGTACAGCTTAAAACAGCCGAGCAAATGTTAGAGGATATTCAAGGCTCTTATAAAGCAATCGGCTTGGCAGTATCTTCATTGGAAGAAGCATTTAACCGTGCGGATGAAGGACTTGCCGTACAGTTATCGGATGAGCGTTTAAATGTTCATAAATCATTTATTCGTGCTTACAAGGAAGGCTATCCAACTTTTAAATCTGAACTGGGAACAATTATCCGTGTGGACCGTGAAGAATTTGAAAAGTTTGTTGCGCAAGAAAATAAATCTTGCTTTGTTGACAATATTGATTTCTATTATGATAGCCCACTAACACGTATGGGTGTGACGCTAGTAGACACACCAGGAGCAGACTCTATTAACGCGCGTCATACAGGGGTAGCCTTTGAATATATACGTAATGCAGATGCCATCCTATTTATTACGTATTATAACCATGCCTTTGCCAAAGCTGATCGTGAGTTTTTAATTCAGCTTGGTCGTGTAAAGGATGCATTTGAGCTTGATAAAATGTTCTTTATTGTCAATGCGATTGATTTAGCAACAACTGAAGAAGAGCAAGAAGATGTAAAAGGCTATGTTCGTTCAGAGTTACAACGCTTTGGTATTCGTTTCCCTCGCTTGTACGGGGTTTCCAGCCTATTAGCGTTAAAAGAAAAAGTAGAAGATGCTGATTTAGCATCAGGGATGCCACCGTTTGAAAACGACTTCCATACATTCTTAAATGATGAGTTGAGTGCACTAGCCGTACAGGCACTTGCAGAAGAAGTTGATAAAACAGAGCAGCGCCTGGCAGATTTAATTGCCCAAACGGAGGAAAACTTAAAACGTAAAGATGAGCGTTTAGAGGAACTAACAACACTTGAACAACATATTCAAACGAAGTTCAGTGCGCTTAATACAAGTATGTTAGAAAGTGAAACGAAGCAAGAGCTTGATGAGCTTTTGTATTATGTTCTACAACGTGTCTATTATCGTTATCCAGAATTCTTTAAGGAAGGATACAATCCGTCGACATTTGCAGCGATGCCAGCACAGCAAGCATTGGAGCATGCATTGAAGGAAGTCATGCAAAGTTTACGTTTTGATTTCACACAGGAAATGCGTGTTACTAATTTCCGTTTATCACAGTTTATTAGTAAAAAAATGCAACAACGCTTTAAAGATGAAGTACGCGAGCTCAAAGAATTAAATCGAAGCTTCTCGTTCTTATCATTCGAATCTTCAGAGCCGAATTTATTGGATTTTGAAGGACCATTCGCGGATATCTCAAAATATGCGAGCGTAAAATCTCACTTCCGCAATCAAAAAGCATTCTTTGAAAAGAATGAAAAAATGAAGTTAAGTGAAGCGCTTGAAACATTAACAAAGCCAGATGCACAAGATTATTTAGATGCACAGAAAGTTTCCCTCATGACATGGGCGATTACGTTTATTGCAGAGGAAGCAGAAAAATTACGTTTATATATTTATCATCAAGCGCTTGAACAAATTGAAACAGAAAGATTGGCACTACAGGAAGAGAGCCGTTTAGCTTCCTGGAAAGCAATTTACGCACAATTACAATACGCATGAGGTGATTGATATGGGAAAAGTATTCAAATCAGTGGATGAAATTCAGTTTGATGGGGTTCGCTTTATAGATGCTCGTTTCGATCTTCAGAATAAAGAGGCAGGGAAAAAAGCATTTGAAGAAGGCCATGCAACAGGGGCGGTTCATATTGATTTAGAACAACAGCTATCAGATATGGACAGTAAAGAAGGCCGACACCCAATGCCGAGCAAGGAAAAATTAGCGTCCGTCTTTCAAGAATTAGGCTTAAGCTATGATGATCAAATTGTTGTCTATGATCAAGGAGCAGCTCCATTTGCTCCACGTGCATGGTGGATGCTAACTTATGCAGGTTTCCCAAATGTTGTGATTGTAAACGGCGGTGCACCTGCACTCGAGTCGAAAATTCCGTTCACCAAGGATATTATTAAATACCCACCAACGATCATCGATTTTGTTTGGAAGGATGAGCTTTATGCACCACGGCAAGCCGTAAAGGCTATAGTTGATGGTGAAGTGCAGGCTACTTTGCTCGATGCACGTGCAGCGGAGCGCTACCGAGGAGAAATAGAGCCATTAGATCAAGTAGCAGGACATATTCCCACAGCCAAAAACTTCGATTGGGAGCAGCTGAAGGTAGATGGACAATTAAAAGCGAACGACGCATTACGTCAAAAAGTTGCGCGTGACGAACAAGTGGTTGTCTACTGTGGCAGCGGTGTAACAGCATCCCCACTCTATGCTGTTTTGGCAGATGAAGGTTATGAAAACATCCAATTATACGTAGGCAGCTTTAGTGACTGGATTACACAATACGATGTGGAAAAAGGTACGAATGAATAAAAGGAAACGCTCACCTCGGTGGGCGTTTTTTTTTATGGGATAGAGAAGCTTTTGGTGAATAGCACACTCCAATTGAAGGATAGAACAGAAAAAGTGGAGGAAAGGGCGTCTGGATTAATGGGGAAGAATAACGGAAGTGGATAGAAAGCTCAAATTGAAGGATAGAACAGAAAAAGTAGTGGATAGGATTCCGGAAGTGGTGAATAGAGCAGAAAAAGTGGAGGATAAGGCGTCTGGATTAATGGGGAAGAATAACGGAAGTGGATAGAACACTCCAATTGAAGGATAGAATTGAAAAAGTAGTGGATAGGATGCCTAAAGTGATGGATAGAACAGAAAAAGTGGAGGATTGGGCACCAGGAGTAATAGGAAAGAATAGAGAAATGGATAGAACATTCAAATTGAAGGATAGAACAGAAAAAGTAGTGGATAGGATGCCCAAAGTGATGGATAGAGAAGAAAAAGTGGAAGAAAGGGCCTGGAGTAATAGGAAAGAATAGAGGAAGTGGATAGAACACTCAATTTGAAGGATAGAAAAGAAAAAGTAGTGGATAGGATGCCTAAAGTGATGGATAGAACAGAAAAAGTGGAGGATAGGGCACCAGGAGTAATAGGAAAGAATAGAGAAATGGATAGAACATTCAAATTGAAGGATAGAAAAGAAAAAGTAGTGGATAGGATTCCGGAAGTGGTGGATAGAGCAGAAAAAGTGGAGGATAAGGCGTCTGGATTAATGGGGAAGAATAACGGAAGTGGATAAAACATTCAAATTGAAGGATAGAAAAGAAAAAGTAGTGGATAGGATGCCTAAAGTGATGGATAGAACAGAAAAAGTGGAGGATAGGGCACCTGGAGTAATAGGAAAGAATAGAGGAAATGGATAGCCAGCTCAAATTGAAGGATAGAAAAGAAAAAGTAGTGGATAGGATGCCCGAAGTGGTGGATAGAACAGAAAAAGTGGAGGATAGGGCACCTGGAGTAATAGGAAAGAATAGAGAAATGGATAGAACATTCAAATTGAAGGATAGAAAAGAAAAAGTAGTGGATAGGATGCCCGAAGTGGTGGATAGAGAAGAAAAAGTGGAGGATAGGGCACCAGGAGTAATAGGAAAGAATAGAGGAAATGGATAGAACACTCAATTTGAAGGATAGAAAAGAAAAAGTAGTGGATAGGATGCCGGAAGTGGTGGATAGAACAGAAAAAGTGGAGGATAAGGCACCTGGAGTAATAGGAAAGAATAGAGGGAGTGGATAGAACACTCAAATTGAAGGATAGAACAGAAAAAGTAGTGAATCACACCGCACTGAAATGAGGAATAGCAAAGAATATTTTATTACTAAATAAAGTAATTTTTACTATTTTGGGGTTTAATGGTATTATATAGAGTATTTCAGAGGGGGCAATGAATGGGCTTAAATAGTATGTATTATTGCATTGCTATGCTACTTATAGCCATCACGATTTCAATGATGATAATAGCAATTCGTAAAGGTGTCAGTAAGCTAAGTGTAATAATGTTTGGCTTGATTATGGTTCTGCTGCTTAGTAATAGTGCGGTATATGTGCATAAGCAGTTGGCTAACCCTATGATTGTTCCGCTTGTTTACGATTTTTATAGTGATAATGACACGCATGATTTTGCAATACATTATATAACAAATAAAAGTGATTATCGTAAAGTTGAATATTTACAGGCTGGCGATGTTACATTATGGACAACGAGTACTGGAGACCAGAGAAAGGGTGGCTACTTTTATTATTCTAGTGATGTGGTGAATGAAACTGCCCATCAATTTATGCGTGCCGCTTATTTTAGTGCCAATACAACGGAAATCCAAAAGCTACTTCAAACGAAGAAGGTATACTTAGTCCTAAACGATGGTGAAAAATTAGCTACTTCCTTATCTTTAAAATGGGATGATTCTAATCAAAGAACGGTTCGTTCAATTCGTGTATCTGGTAGTAGCAATGGGGAACATTCGGCATCATTTGAATCTCCGCAGGATACGCAAATTGATGCAGTCAATATACCTGCATGCCTAAAGAGGCATACTAAATTGCTAGAATTGAGAGTGAATGAAGTGGCCTATACAGAGAAGGATTTCCCTATTTCCGTGAAGAAAGGGCAAATTGTCTATGTTTCCTTTCAAACCGAAGATTCTGGAATAGATATTCATGCCAAAGTAAGTGTAAGTGGATCGGATGCGATATGGCCAGTATGGATCGATAAAAAAGCTGTATTAGATATTCAAAAAATAAAAGAGGAGCGCCAGCGTTATGATTGTGATGGATGAAAAGTACCGACATTTAGAGTTCTTAAAATGGCTTTCGATTGCCCTTTGCTTGAAACTGGTGCTATTGAATATCGTTCCCTTTGCTTTTTACATTCAACAATTTTTGTTTTATAGTGCGTTATTTAAAAGTTTATCTTATTTTAAAGGGAAAACATTGGCGAAAAATTTGATCTTCATCGATATCGGATTACTCTTTGTTAATCTCTTGCCAATAAATATCGTTATAAGTACCTGGCAGTTAGTGATAACAGTGATCGTTGAAATATTTATTATTTTAGAGTTTGGTAAAATAGTAGCGGAAATTGAACGACAATATAAAGCACTTCAAACTACATCTCGTATTTTGACGATATATCAGTGGCTTGTTTTAGGGGTAGCTGCAGGATGGACTTTTATCATGAATGTGGATTACTTCTCCATGATTATATTTGTAAGTATTGGTGCGATCTTGTTGTTTATTGCCAATGTACGTTTACTGTTTCATCTTCAACGAATCAGAAAATCCATTAAATTTACCATGAAATCTAGAATTCCCTTAAAATGACTCACCATTCATTTTATGCTACACTCTTGAAAAGGGGGAAAATGGATGTTTACACGTGAGACGAGCATTGAGATTCATCACAATGGTCATGTGCAAAGTGCGCAGGGGAAAGTAGCTATACAAGGGTTCGGGATGAGTGTTTACAGTTTTTTTGTGGATGGATTACTCATTGATACAGGCTCTAATTCATTGGCACAGGAGTTTCAATCTTTTTTTAGTCCTCTATCAATCGAGCAAATCGCATTGACACATTCTCATGAAGATCATGCGGGAAATGTTGCTTGGCTTCAGCAGCAAAAAGATGTACCAATCTATCTTCACCGTGATTCTCTTACTCGTTGTGAAACAGTGGGAGATTATCCTATGTATCGTCAAGCATTATGGGGGGAGCGTCCAGCATTTGTTGCTCAGCCGCTTGGTGCTACATTGCAAACAAAGACAACAGTTTGGGATGTCATTGAAACACCTGGTCACACAACGGATCATGTAGCCTTTTATAATCGTGAAACGGGTGCAATGTTTACGGGTGATTTATATGTTCAAAGCAAAACAAAGGTTGTACTTGACGAGGAAAATATTGTACATACCTTAGCGTCCTTAAAAAAATTATTAAACTATGATTTTAAAGAGGTATTTTGCTGTCATGCAGGGTATCTGCCGAATGGTCGAGTAAAAATAATGGAGAAAATTGCGTATATTGAACAACTAGAAGATAAAGTACGACAACTTTATAAGCAAGGATATTCCGTAGAAGACATGACGAGAAGTATCTTCCCACGAGATTATCCAATTACCAAAGTATCTGGTGAGCAATGGTCGTCCAAGCATATAATCACAGCTTTTATCAATCAATTCATGCATGAGTCCTTACTATAGGGGCTCTTTTTTTGTTGCTTTATATAAAAGAATTGAAGTTATAATAAATAAGATTGTGAAAAAATGTGAATAAATTGTGACAAAACCAATTGTAATGATGGATACGCTTACATAAGTTTGTGAAAAACTTCTCTTTTACACAAGAAAAATACTATGTGAAAAGTTGAACAGGCAAAAAGGCTACAGTTGTACATTCTTCAGCGATTACTCTCTAGTTATTATTATTTAAAAATAATTGATTGTGAAATGTGTAATTTGACATAAAAATGTATTCTAAGTAGATAAAACAGCATTTATTAAAGATGAAATTAAATTGACAGAAAATTCGTTGACTATATTTTCACAAAGTATTATGATACTGAAATACAATAAAAACAAAGGGAAAAGGATGGGATGGAATGGACGTAATGAAAAAGGCATTAGAAATGCATGCGCATTATAGTGGGAAATTAGAGGTGACTTCAAAGGTTCCAGTACAAGATTCGTATGATCTGAGTTTGGCCTATTCACCTGGGGTGGCAGCGCCTTGTGTGGAAATTGAGAAAAATCCATCACTCGTGTATGACTATACAATGAAAGGGAATATGGTGGCAGTCGTGTCGGACGGTACGGCAGTTTTAGGGTTGGGGGATATCGGACCAAAAGCGGCATTACCAGTTATGGAAGGGAAGGCGATTTTACTAAAGCGTTTTGCCAATGTTGATGCTTTTCCAATATGTTTAGATACGAAGAATACGGATGAAATCGTCAGCATTGTGAAGGCGCTTGCTCCGACATTTGGTGCCGTGAACTTAGAGGATATCTCGGCTCCAAGATGCTTTGAAATTGAAGATCGCCTACGTCAGGAATGCGATATTCCCGTATTTCATGATGATCAGCATGGAACAGCAATCGTGGTAGGCGCAGCGATGATAAATGCGAATCGCATTGTGCAAAAGGATGTAGAAACGATGAAGGTTGTTATTAATGGAGCGGGTGCAGCAGGAATTGCTATTTTACGTATCCTTGTGCAAATGGGCTATAAAAATATTTATATGTGTGACACAAAAGGTATTATTTATGAGGGACGTACGGAAGGCATGAATCCGATAAAAGAAGCGGTTGCACATTTAACGAATCCAGATAAGCTTCATGGTACATTGGATGATGCGCTAATTGGTGCGGATGTCTTTATTGGTGTCTCTGTTGCGAATCTATTAACAGAGGCACATATTGCGTCCATGAATGCAAATCCAGTTGTTTTTGCCTTAGCTAATCCAAATCCTGAAATTACCTATGAAAATGCCAAAGCATGGGGTGTACGTGTTATGGGGACGGGACGTTCGGATTATCCGAATCAAATTAACAATGTGCTTGCATTCCCAGGTATATTCCGTGGTGCCTTAGATGTGCGAGCAACGGATATTAATGAAGCCATGAAGCTTGCGGCTGTGGAAGCAATCGCATCTCTTGTCAGTGACGAGGAGTTAACAGAGGAATACATTGTACCAAAGTCACTAGATGAACGTGTTGTGGCAATCGTCTCGAGGGCTGTGAGCGGTGCAGCTGTAGAATCTGGCGTTTCGGAGCTATTCCAACAAAGTGCAGCATTATCTGTTTAATAAAATAGAATAGGGAAATAGAGCAGATAGGGAAAAGTGAAGTGCTTTTCTCTATCTGTTTTTTATCAAATATGCTCGAAATTTGTTGTTATTTGGTGTTTTATGTAATAAAATGATTAAGTAAAATGGAATGTTTTACATAGTTGATTGAAGAAGAAGAAATACTTATTGATGACAGATTTAGATTGAAAAATAAGTCTTAAGTCCATTTAAAATTGAAAGAAGTGATGAAGGAAAATGAAATCAATCGTACAATTTCGATCTATTAAAACGAAGCTAATCGCTTTTTCATTGCTACTTTTAATGATTCCGTTACTTATCTTAGGTTTTATAAGCTATCAGCAAAGTAAATCAAACCTAGAGACGGTAGGGAAAGAAAATCTAAAAAATAGTGTGGAAATGACGATAGCCATGATTGAGCAATTCAATCAAGAGGTAGAAGAAGGCAATTTATCATTAGAGGAAGCTCAGGAAAAAGTAAAGATTGCTATTTTAGGAGAAAAGGATAGTGAAGGAAAGCGACCGATTAATAAGGACATTAAACTTGGCGACAATGGTTATATTTTTGTCGTTGACCAAAAAGGGATGTCAGTTGCCCATCCAAATATAGAGGGTACGAATGTCTGGGATGAAGAGGATGATAATGGCGTTAAGTACATACAAGGAATCATTGCCAAAGGGAATGAAGGTGGTGGATTTGTTTCTTATTCGTGGCCATTACCTAATTCAGGTCAGTTAGAGGACAAAGGGGTTTATGCGGAAACGGATCCATATTGGGGTTGGGTCATTGGTGCGAGCACTTATTTAATGGACTTCAATAAACCAGCACAAAGTATTCTTAAAATAACACTTATAGTAATTGGCTTGGCCATTATTGTTGGGATATTGATCATTTGGCAATATGCGAGTAGTATGACGAAGCCTATTAACCAAGCGGCTCAAGCGATGGAGCGTTTTGCAGAGGGAGATTTATCTCAAGAAAGTATGGCTATACGTTCAAAAGATGAAATTGGTAAACTGGCAAGCGCCATGAATCAAATGCAAATAAGGTTGAAAGATATGATTCATAATATTGCTCAAGCATCTGACTTAATTAATACTTCTAGTAAAGAGCTAACGCATTCAGCAAATGAAGTTAATATGGGAGCGGAGCAAGTCGCAATTACGATGCATGAATTAGCATCAGGTGCTGAGGGACAAGCCCACCATTCTAGTGAATTAACTTCATTAATGGAGCGCTTTACTACAGATTTACAGGAAACGAATCAGCATGGTGCACATATTCATCAATCTTCAGTAGAAGTTTTAGCATTAACGAATGAAGGAAGTCAGCTTATGACATCCTCTAATTCTCAAATGGAAAAGATTGATAGCATCGTGCAAAATGCCGTTGAGAAAGTGAAAAAATTAGATGCTCAAGCACAGGAAATTTCTAAATTGGTCGTGGTCATTAAGGATATCGCAGATCAAACGAACCTGTTAGCTTTAAATGCTGCGATTGAAGCGGCAAGAGCAGGAGAGCATGGCAAAGGATTTGCTGTTGTTGCAGATGAAGTACGTAAGCTTGCAGAACAAGTAGCCTTTTCAGTAAACGATATTACATCCATCGTCACGAATATTCAGCAAGATTTTGATGTGGTCACGAACTCTTTAGAGGATGGTTACCAAGAAGTAAAAGAAGGCACGAATCAAATAAAAGCTACTACTGAAACATTTAACACGATTAGCCACTCCATTAATGATGTAGTGGAGAGTGTCCAATTAATTTCAACGAATTTATCGAAAGTTACAGAAGATGGTCATAAAATGAACAACTCTATTCAAGAAATTGCTGCGGTAGCAGAGGAATCTGCTGCAGGTGTCGAGCAAACAACAGCTACGACAGAAGAGACAAGTAGCTCAATGGAGGATATGGCTGGAAAGTCTGCTCAACTATCGGAATTAGCATTACAATTGAAAGCACTCATTGCTCAATTCAAACTATAAAAAAAATCTCCCACTCTCTGAAATGAGAGGGGAGATTTTTTTACATCATGCCAACACCAATAATACCGATGAGGATGATAAAGAAAAGAACAAAGAACACGATGAATAAAATAACAGCTGGAATAAAGATAGTGAAGAAGGCCATCCAGTTAGAAATTTCATGTGCTTCTGCAACGGCGCCAACAGAAATAACAAAAGACCATACACTAACAACTATAGTTGCTAAAACAGTTGGCCAAAAGATCCATGGCACATCTCCGATAAAGTTCGGATCTAATAATGAATCTGGTGATGTAACTAACCAAATAATATAAAGCGGAATGAGGACAATATAAGGTACTGCTGTTAAACTTAATCCTTTAAATAAGTCAGAGTAAGTACCAGTACCTTTAAATAATTTACCAAATAACCAAGTGACCAATGCAGAAATAGCTGTCCCGATAATACCAGCGATTGGAGCGAAAATGATACATAATAATGCTAAAATCCATGGTGATAAATCGGGAAATAACTCCGAATCAATTAGTCCAGACATAAGAGAGCCGATATAGCCAATAGACAAAATCAAAATTGCAAAGCCAATAGATTTTTCATTAATCATATAACGAGTCGTTTGCTTTGGATGTAGCCAAGCTGATAAAAATGGATTTAGTCTTGGCCTTTCTTCTTGCGATGTCTCATTATAGTTTTCCATCAAACTACCTCCAAAATAATAGTATAATTGCTTATTCCATATGTTAATATACGAGTGAAGTGAAGAAAAGTTTCGTAGAAAATTAAAATAACGCCCTAAATAAAAAAGAGTCGTAATGATCGACTCTTTTTTGCAATGGATTTTTATTCAGCTAACATCAATTTTTCTAGCTCAAGCGGTTCGATGTATTGCTCACCTTTGTAAGCACGCATATTACCACCAGAGATTTCATCGATTAATAAAATCTCATTTGTATTTGCATCGCGGCCAAACTCTAGTTTAATGTCATAAAGTGTTAAACCTTTTTTAGCAAGCTCGGCTGCAACAAATTTAGAAATTTCAATTGTACGTTGTTTTAAAATAGCATATTCTTCGTGAGTTAACAGGTTTAACATAGCTAAAGCATCTTCTGAAATAGGAGGATCTAGTCGATCATCATCTTTAATGGTTACTTCTACGAAGGAGTCTAAATCTTGTCCTTCTTTAACATAGGCACCGTAGCGACGTAGGAATGAACCAACAGCTTTGAAGCGGCAAATTACTTCCAAACCGTTCCCGAAAACTGTTGCAGGTTTTACTGTCATCGTTGCATCTTCAAAGTTTGCGTCTACATAATGCGTAGGAACACCTTGTTCATTTAATTTGGAATAGAAATAGGAAGTTAGGCGTAAACCTGCTAAACCAGCGCCATCAATCGTTAATCCAACAGTATTAGCACCTGGGTCAAAAACACCGTTTTCTCCTGTCACATCGTCTTTAAATTTTAATAAATAATGACCATCTTCTAGTTTGAACACATTTTTTGTTTTCCCTGTATACAATAATTCCACAAAAATACCCTCCAATATTTCATAGTACTCTAAAATTATAACACGAATGTTTTAAATATTTAATAATAAAAATGTTCGTTTTAAATGTTTATTTACATGTTTTATAACGGAATATCTAATGAAAAATAAGGTGATAACGAATATTCGCTATCACCTTATATGAAATTAAGAATATTTTGAATTTGGATTATAGGAAACTATGACAAAGAAATACTATTAATAAACACCTTCCATAAGCATTCCATCAGCTACTTTGATAAAGCCCGCGATGTTTGCTCCCATTACTAAATTACCTGGGAAGCCATATTTTTCAGCTGCTGCTTTGCTGTCCATATAAATATTTTTCATAATTTGATGAAGTTTCGCATCTACTTCTTCAAATGACCAAAATACGCGGCTTGAATCTTGTGCCATTTCAAGAGCAGATACAGCAACACCGCCAGCATTTGCTGCTTTAGCAGGACCGAATAATACACCTGCATTTAGGAATTCATTGATTGCTTCCAGGTCTGATGGCATATTGGCACCTTCACCGATAGCTTTCACACCATTTGAAATTAATGTACGAGCCGATTCACCATTAATTTCGTTTTGAGTAGCACATGGTAGGGCAATATCACAAGGAATTGTCCAGATACCTGTACAACCTTCTGTAAAAGTAGCATTTGGTCGGTAATTAACGTAAGTTGAAATACGGTCACCTTTTACTTCTTTAATTTCTTTAATAGCTGCTAAATCTAAGCCTTCAGGGTCATAAATATAGCCTGAAGAGTCAGAGCAAGCAACCACTTTTGCACCATATTGTTGAGCTTTTTCAATGGCATAAGTAGAAACGTTACCAGAACCAGAAACAACTACTGTTTTTCCTTCGAATGAATCATTTGCATCTTTTAACATTTCGTTGACAAAATAAACTGTACCGTAGCCAGTTGCCTCTTTACGTGCTAAAGAGCCACCATAACCAGGAGTCTTACCAGTTAGTACACCTGATTCATTTGCCTTTGTTAAACGTTTGTATTGGCCCCATAAATAGCCAACTTCACGAGCACCTACACCAATATCACCAGCAGGAACATCGACATCTGGACCAATATGACGGTATAATTCAGTCATGAATGCTTGGCAGAATCGCATGATTTCTGAGTCTGACTTACCTTTCGGATCGAAGTTCGAACCACCTTTACCACCACCGATTGGTTGCCCAGTCAACGCATTTTTAAAGATTTGCTCAAAGCCTAGGAACTTAATGATGGATTCGTTCACGGAAGGGTGGAAGCGAAGGCCGCCTTTATAAGGCCCCATCACATTGCTGTATTGAACACGATAACCGCGATTTACTTGCACTTGATTGTTATCATCTTGCCAAGCTACACGGAAGGAAATAATACGATCAGGCTCAACGATTCGAGATAAAATATTGGCCTGAATATATTCAGGATGTTGTGCGAATACAGGCACTAATGAGATGAAAATTTCTTCAGCCGCTTGTAAAAATTCCGCTTGATGACAGTTCTGTTGTTTTAGCTGCTCAAATACGCCATCAACGTATTCTTTTGCTAATTGTTCATTGCTAACAGTTGTAATTGTCATAATTAAAACCCCCATTTAGTTGATAGGTGTATCGTATATCTATTTTTCAAACTATTCAATAAAATACTTTGTAAGTTTGTGAAGAAATGAGCAAGAGAGGTCTCAAAAATATTATATTAAAATAATTATGTACTAAGTAATTAATCTAATTTCGAGAAAGGAATGATGCTTTATTGTGAAGGTTCTAATAGACGCTGATGCCTGTCCAGTAGTGGATTTGGCGCTATCTATATCATCTGAATATGAGATAGAAACTATCTTATTTTGCGATACATCTCACCGTGTTGAACGTGATAATGTAATAACAATTACTGTTCCGAAAGGTCCGGATTCGGTTGATTTTACGCTTGTGAACGCGCTTTCAAAACATGATATTGTCATTACACAGGATTACGGGTTAGCAGCAATGGTTTTAGCAAGAGGTGGATATCCGATCGATCAAAATGGACGAGAAATGTCTGATGAAAATATCGAACGTTTGCTCGATATGCGTCATGTTGGTCAAAAAATTAGAAGGGCAGGAGGGCGAACAAAGGGACCTAAAAAAAGAACACAAGAAAACAATATTTCGTTTGAAAGGAAATTTCGACAAATTTGTGAACGAGCAATTTTAGCTCATAAAATGGAGGAATCTACAGGTGAAAAATGAACGTAATCACGAACTATTGGAGCAATATCCACAGCTGAAGGAACTAGCAAAGAAGGATACTGTTTTCTGGGAAAATACAAATCGGATGAAAAAACCAAAGACAATGCACTTTACTATGTCTGAAGTAGAGGATGCGGAAGAAACATTGCAGCGTTTTTCATCATATTTAAAAGTAGTCTTTCCTGAGCTTGTAAAAAGTGATGGTCTGATTGAATCCACTATTGAGGAAATAGTAAAGATGAAAAATGCCCTTGAACAACGGTATGATGTCTCAATACCTGGCCAATTACTGTTAAAATGTGATCATAATTTACCGATTTCTGGATCAATCAAAGCACGTGGAGGAATTTATGAAGTATTAAAACACGCAGAAAGGCTTGCTTTGGCAAGTGGAAAGCTTAAAGTAGAGGATGATTATGCAGTCTTAGCTACAGAGGCATTTCAATCATTTTTCCGACACTATACAATTGCAGTAGGCTCTACAGGAAATTTAGGTTTAAGTATCGGCATTATGGGCAAGAAGCTCGGCTTTAATGTCGTAGTACATATGTCGAGCGACGCCAAGAAATGGAAAAAAGACTTGCTACGAGAAAAGGGAGCGACAGTGATTGAATATGAGGCTGATTACAGTGTGGCGGTAGAACAGGGCCGACAAGAAGCTATACAAGATCCAATGTGCCATTTCATTGATGATGAAAACTCAAAGGATTTATTCGCAGGCTATGCAGTAGCCGCAAAGCGTTTAAAAGGTCAATTAGAAAAGGCTAATATAACAGTCAATTCAGTGCATCCTTTGTTAGTTTATTTACCATGTGGTGTAGGTGGAGGGCCAGGTGGGGTTGCCTATGGACTGCGAGAACTATTCGGCGAGCATGTGCATATTTTCTTTGCAGAACCCGTCGCATCTCCTTGTATGACGCTAGGCTTAATGACAGGTTTACATGATGAAATTAGTGTAGAGGATATTGGCTTAGACAATAAGACGGAAGCAGACGGTCTAGCAGTCGGCCGTGCCTCTAAATTCGTTGGAAAAGTAATGGACACGTATATTAGCGGATGTTATACGGTAAAAGATGAGGAATTATTTACTTCACTTGCATTAGCAATGGAGTCTGAGGAGCTATTTTTAGAGCCATCCGCACATGCAGGAATGTTTGGACCGATCCAGTTAATGAAAAACGGGCAAAAATATTTAGAAAAGCATCATTTAACCGACAAAATGGAGCAAGCTACTCATATTGTATGGGCGACAGGTGGAAGTATGGTGCCGAAGGAAATGCGTGAGGACTATTTAAAACAGACAACATTATAACCATTAACTATTTATAGGCATTAAAAAAGCCTAGAAATTTCTTTCTAGGCTTGATTCTCACTTACTTTAAATGCTCCATGACACACTGCCTCGCTTTCGCATTGTATCTTAAAAATAAGACAACCGTGCTTTAGCTACATTCAGTTTTGTTGGACCTTCAGAGTTTGCAATCCATCCCACTCATCGGGTTAACCCTCCTAGTCATTGGATTTGAAGTGAAATCGTTAATAGTATGGGTCAATACTTATTTTTTATACACATTTTTTTAACTTATGTGTAGAAACCTTAATAATTATCGCTGTAGCTGTTTTCGCTGAGCACTTAAAAATACTTCATGAGCTGCTCGCACACCAGCACCTGGCTCAAAATCATAGGAAAAGTCTTGAAGTGCTGCTTCCATTAATGAAACTGCCTGTAATACATCGCTAGGGAAACAATAGCCCATATGACCAAATCTGAAAATTTTCCCTTGTAAATGACCAAGCCCTCCAGCGAAATCTAAATGATAATGCTGTTTTAAATGTGTTAAGAAATCGTTGAGATCAATCCCTTTTGGAGCCATGATCGCTGTAATTGTCGGGGATGCATACTCATCGTCAGTTAAAAGGTCAATGTTCAGTGCTTTCATCGCATTACGGACCATGTTTTTCATTAATTCATGTCGGGCAACAGTTGTATCAAAGCCACCTTCCTGCTCAATTAGCTTACAAACCTCATGAAGTCCATAGATAAGTGTGATAGTAGGCGTATTTGGCGTCATCCCTTTTTCTGCCCAGCTCCGATAGCTCAATAAATTTAAATAATAGGATGGGGTTTTATTTTCTTCTATGATTTGCCAAGCTCTTTCACTTATGCTAACAAGAGAAAGCCCTGGTGGCAACATCATCGCCTTTTGAGAGCCTGTAACAAGAATATCGACTCCCCAAGCATCCATCTCAGCAGTAGCACCACCAATGCAACTTACACCATCGACGATACATAATGCAGCTGTTTCTTCACGAACGACCTGTGCTAATTCAGCGATCGGGTTTAAAATACCAGTGGAAGTTTCATTGTATGTGATAAAAACAGCCTTAATATCCTTTAATGGCTGTAAGAAATCCCGTAACTCATTAGCCGTGCAAGCTTGACCCCATTCTTTTTCAAGCTTATGTACGTTAAAGCCGTATTTTTCACAAATCGAAATAAAATAGTCACCAAAAGCTCCAACTGTAACAACGACCACATGTTCACCAGCTGAAACCGTATTCACCGCAGCTGCCTCTAGAGCAGCTGTGCCACCTGATGGGAGTAGTAAAATATCTTGCTTTGTCCCAAAAATAGGTTTTACTAATTCGACTGTTTCTCGATATAATTCCACAAATTCAGCGCTTCGATGACTAAAAATATCACGATTCATCGCAAGCTGAACCTTTTTTGGAATAGGTGTTGGCCCAGGATGTCTTAAAATATTTTCATACACAAATATCAGTCCCCTTTGAAAGAAATTCTAAATTTTCTAACTATAATCATAACATAATTATTATATCTGCTAGCTATATTTTTGAAAAATGATGGAAGAGATTGTCATTATGATACAATTTCCTAAAAGGAGGCTATGCAATGGAAACAATGATGCATTATCCATTTATCTATTTTTTGTACGAAGCAAATCAGGTGTTGGTTTATAAAATTCAAACATTAAATTATATCACGATAGATGATGTGGTGGAGAGAGGGAAATGGGAGGCATATGAACTTCAACCATTTGAATCATTTGCTGCTTTTCGACATGAACGAAGCAGTCCAAAGGAGGGATGGACTTTGATGGTAGAGCAAGATCATCTAAATCTTTTTGTAGACATTATTAATGATACCATTCAACAACAGAAAGTTTTGACAACAACGACAGCCCCAATGGTACATATTGTCTGTTCCGAATCCGTAGCAGGCTCACTACGAGTAGCACTTGCACCGCCGAAATATGTAATAGGGTTTCCAGATGATTTGTCTATAGGTCCGTTATGGAAGCTTGATGAAAAAAGAGGACAGGCATTTCGCCATGAATGGTTAATGGAAAATATAAATGATGGTATGGATGATTTTGTGAATTATCATCATTTCATGAATACGATAAGAGAAATACAGGATATTCCGAGTCATTTACCTATTTACATATGGTATGGAGACAATATAGAAGAACAATGTGGACTTAGATTTTTCCTTTATTTATTACGTGAAAAAACGAATGAAATCTATCTTATCAATACTGGGAAAGAGCGTGTTAGCATTCGGCAATGGAACGTAGAGCAGTATGACAAAATACGCTTGACTGCTAATGCGCATCTAATATTTCAGCAGCAATGGGAACGTTTAGCGAGGACAAAAGAGGTGTTACGCCTCTGGTTGCATCAACAAATTCAGGCGGTTCCAGTGAACGCCTATGATTCATTGATAATAACAAGGCTAGAACAACTTCATCAGCAGCAAGGAACCATCGATTATATTCAAACAGGGGCACTCATTTCAGAGCTTTTAACTAAAATGGAGGCTCCTCCAAATATCTTCTTTCTTGAATATAGAATTCGTTATTTAGTGTACAGTGGTGTATTTGAATTAAAAGGCATCCCTAAATCTATGCACCATTATCAAGTAAAAATGCGCCAAAAACCTCTTCAGCATTAAGGCATGAAGAGGTTTTTGAACGGTTTATTAGGCAACAAATGGTCTGTTCATACGCATTAAACCATAAATAGCAAAGAATAAGCCGCCTGTTATAATCATTAGAATTGTATAAAGCACGGCTTTCCCTGATTCTCCACACCAACGATAAAATAATCGGTAGGAGAAGTATAATGTAAAGCCTGCTGCACCTAAAGAAGCAAGTATGCCAATAAGAGGAATAAACGAAACGATGATCAAGCCCGCATAAATGAGCGTATTTTTTAAAGCTGTGGCACGTACTGTTTCTCGGCTATCGCCACTAGCTGTCAGCAGGAAAAGACTGTATACATTAATAATAGGAATCCAAGCGATATAGGCTACATCTGCAAAACCATTTGTTTTAGACGTCATAAAATAAATTAGTGCACTAATAATATAGGCGATTAAACCTAAAGCAAGAGCTGCTAAAATAAATATATTAAATAAACCACCCATGGCTGCATCAAAATCATTGTAATAATACGAATCATTATAGTTCATCAGTAAAACCTCCTTTCATAAAAAAAATACCTCCTAATAATAACAATCCTAAAGTGGTAAATCTACAACAATTTTTATAAGATACTTAGTGAAAATCGCACAAATGTACTAGGACATTCGC
Organism: Lysinibacillus irui; assembly: GCF_028877475.1. Taxonomy (NCBI): domain Bacteria; kingdom Bacillati; phylum Bacillota; class Bacilli; order Caryophanales; family Bacillaceae; genus Lysinibacillus; species Lysinibacillus irui. Next base: position 1,587,173 of record NZ_CP113527.1, read on the forward strand.
TTTTTCTAAAATGTTGATGATGATTTTTTGAGTAGTAAATGCAAAAATGCAAAAAATATCCTTTATGGAAAGAGTATGCTAGTTTTGGAGAATTATTTTTAGCGAATTGTGTTTTTCAATGTTTCCCCTATAGAAAACATTACTATCCTATGATGGAGGGGGTTCATAAAATGCAAAAAAAATCACCTTACGTTAAAGTGAGGTGATTTTTTCGACTGAATTAAATAAATTTAGCAATATGCTCTAGCTCGATACGAGAAGAATTGTAAGCAGGAGCGGCAGCCTTGCCAATGGCGATTAAAATAATAGGTACAATATGATCGGCTAATTCAAAGCGTTTTGCGAAGGCTTCTTTATTAAATCCACCCATCGGAACGGTATCATAACCCATATCTTTTGCTAATAGCATGATTTGCATGGAAATCAGACCTGCATCGAATGTCACGATATTTTTTAAAACTTCTTGTGGAAGCTGAGAATACAAGTTTATAGAGTTATTGATCATTAAATCCCTTGTTGCTTCATTGATATAGCCTAGATCAAAATTTTTTGTATAGATAGCCTCTGCATTCTCGTACATTTTTGTATCACCTAAAACGGCAATAATAGCGGAGGAAGTTTCAACCTGTTCTTGATTGTTGGCAATAGCACGTAGCTCTTTTTTTGTTGCCTCGTCTTGAATGACTAAAAAGCGCCAAGGCTGCATGTTACTAGAGGATGGAGCAGACGTTGCTTCTGTAAGCAATTGTTCTAATTGTTCTTGAGGAATTTTATAATTTTCATCGTATTTGCGAACAGATTTACGGTCATGCATAATTTTATTTAGATAACTTTTAGTCACTGTCATAATTCCAATCTCCTTCGTTTGTGTAATGCATTTTTTACTATACGATAAAGGGATTGATTTTCCAAGTGAATTGCTTGAATTTGAGAATCTTGAATTCAATAACTCTGTGATTTCTTCCCATTGCTATAATTAGCGCTAAAGTTTAAAGTTCTCGATCGTATGTTCGGAATATATGTTCCCTTTTACGAGATAATGTGTTACATTAATAAGGAAAAATAGAGAGAGAGAAGGAGTGGAAGTAATTTATGCAAGGGAATACCCATATTGTTGGGGGCATCACTGCAAGTCTTGCCTTTGCACAGTTTTCAAATGATAACCCACTTGTCTTAGTAGGTGCAAGTGTTATCGGAGCATTACTTCCAGATATATGTCATAGAGGTAGTAAAATTGGTCGAACTTTTCCTATCATAGCGAAACTTGTCAATACTGTGTTTGGGCATCGTTCCTTTACACATAGCTTACTTTTTCTATTGTTAGTGATGTTGATATTACATACGTTGATTCCTTATAGAGCCATTTCTATTGGAGTTATTGTTGGGATGGCAAGTCATATTGTGCTTGATATGTGCACTAAGAAGGGAGTTAAACTATTTTTCCCCGCGTCTGTATCCATTCGTTTTCCACTGACGACGAAAACTGGTAGTAAGGTGGAGGGGATCGTGCTTATGTTATTGTCAATGCTGTCCATCTATTTGAGCTATGAATTGATTGCAAGATTTATTTATTCTATATAAATAAGGAGAGCCCCAGTATAAATTTACTGGGGCTTCATCATATTAGTCAGCTTGAACCTCTTCCACTGTTTGCTCTACCTCGGCACGTGTCATTTTTTCACGACCTTCTTGCATAGCCTTTAAAGTTTTATGAGCTAGGGCAAGTGGTAAACGACAGAACAATAGAATTGTTCGTTTATTAATATCTTTCATATATAGATCTGCTTTAGCTAAATTTTCTTCAGCATAGGCAAATAAATCCTCACGTGTCCAACCTTCGGGAACAAAGCTAACCCCACGTTCATCTAAATCCTCATGTTGATTTCGTAAGATGTTGACGGCCTGAAGCCCTCGACCATAGCCAATCGCTAACTCACGATCCGTTTTAACGTCTGCACCCCACGCCCAAAGCTCAGACAACATCGTCCCTACAAGCCCTGCCACGTAGTATGTATAGTCATCTAAATCCTCACGTGTACGTACTTGCCAATTGGCCTTAGCCCATTTCGCCATACCAAAAGCCATTTCACTTGTAGAAGCTTGGACAATTTTGCGTGATTCTTCCGGGCAAAACGTTAGCCAATCTGCTAAACGCAGTGTTACTTCAGGCAGCTGATCAGCATATGGAGCTAATAATGCTTGATAAGCCTCTTCATTAAATGATTCTTTTAATAATTCACTCGTTGTTGTTAGTAAATCAAATTTCACATCATTTGAAAGCTCTTCATGATCTTCAATTTCATCAATGGCACGCATAGCTAAATAGGCAGCAGCTACTGATACTTTTAAATCATTTTTTAAAAAAGTAATCGGTATATAAAACGTGCGGCTTGTATCTTTTAAAACCTGCATCGCTTCTTTGTAAAGTCTTTTTTGATCTTTCACTCGTATTCCTCCGTTCAAATGGTTCCACATCTATAGTATATCGTATCGTAAAAATAGGGAAAGATAAAACAGATTGTTCATTTTTAAAGCGATATTCTTTGAAAACGTTTACTAAAAATGATATAGTTTAATAGTAAACTATTTAAATCTATACCTTTTATGTGGTCAGAAAGTATAGATTTATGTTAGTACAACATACATGTCAAAGAGAGGAAGTTGAAAGAAATGGGACGTTTAAATAATAAAATTGCTATGATTACTGGTGGAGCTTCTGGTATGGGCGCAGCGATGGCTAAATTGTTTGCACAAGAGGGCGCTACAGTAATTGCAGCTGATATTAATGAAGAAAACCTAGCAAAAATTTCTGAGGTAGACAATGTAGAGGGAATGAAATTAGATGTTTCTTCTGACGAAAACTGGGCAGAAGTAACAAAAGCGATTGTCGACAAATATGGTCGTATTGATATTTTAATTAACAATGCTGGTATTTCATCTGAAAAGGGTCCCGATCAAATTACACAATCCGATTGGTCACTTATGCATAATATCAACGCTTTTGGTCCATTCCTCGGTATTAAACATGCGTCTAATTATATGAAGGAAGCGGGAAAAGGCTCTATTGTAAATACATCGTCTTACACAGCGATTATAGGCGCAGGATTCAATGCTTACACAGCTTCTAAAGGATCTTTACGTGCTATAGCTCGTGCAGCTGCGTCAGAACTAGGTGCGTTCAATGTTCGTGTCAATACTGTTTTCCCAGGCGTTATTGAGACACCAATGACGGCTAAATTATCAGAAGCAAAAGAAGCGATGGACATGCTAGTAAGAGCGACACCAATGGGTCGTTTAGGTCAACCTGAAGAAGTGGCGAATGCTATCTTATTTTTAGCATCAGATGAGGCTTCTTATATCACAGGTGCGGAGCTTGTTATTGATGGTGGTTATTCAGCTCGTTAATAAAACATGTATGATGAAAGTGGAAATGCCTGCTCAAGCAGTGCATTTTCACTTTTTTTGTTTTTCTAGTAGAATGATGATAAAGCTATAGAAATTCGTCAAAAAACAGCTGTCCATTAGAAATATTTTGATATTTTTCGTGATTTTTTCATGAAAGTTTACGAAGTTATTGCACAATCATTTCAACAGCGTTAAAGTTTAGAAAGGGCGAAAATGTCATAACACGATTTTGGGGGATTGTACTAAGCATTTAGCTTTTGAATGAACGAATGTATTGGTCAGGATTTTGGCACAAAAAACTCCTTGCAAAATCCATGACACCAAAGAGGCATTATGGTCGTAATTGCCTGAATCATCGCGTAAACCGTCATAGGAAGTTACGTAATAAACACAAAGGAGAATTGTATGCCAAAGGCTATAGGTATTGATGCAGGTGGCACATTAACGAAGGTTGCCTATTTAGATCAAAACAATGAACTTGTTTTAACAACCTTTCCGTCTAATGATTTGCAATCTGTGAAATCTTGGATTATTGATCATCCAGATATTGAGGATATTGGTGTTACGGGGGGACGTACAGAACAATTACTTGATGTCATTAAAACAATGAAATCGATTCATTATATAGTGGAATTTGAAGCAACATTAAAGGGTGTCCGATTTTTATTAAATAAAGAAGGGTACTTTTTTGAGCGTAGTATGATTACGAATATTGGAACAGGTACCTCCATTCATTACATGGAAGACAATACCCATATTCGCGTTGGAGGGACAGGCGTTGGTGGTGGGACATTAATAGGTTTGTCAGCGCTTACAACAGGCATTACAGATTATAATGAAATACGAGAAATGGCTGCCAATGGCAATCGTGAAAGTATTGATTTATTGGTGAAGGATATATATCAAGGGATGGATACACCAATTGATGGTCATTTAACTGCTAGTAATTTTGGAAAAGTGGGTATAACTCAGTCAATGAAGCATCCCGCTGAAGATATTATTGCGACCGTACAGGGACTTGTTGGTGAAGTCATCACAACACTCAGTATTCAATATGCAGAAGAGAAAAATGTTCAGCATATTGTTTATATTGGTTCAACACTTAGTAATAATGATCATCTTGCCCGAGTAATTGCCAATTATACACGCACAAAGAAACATACACCTGTCTTTATTAACGATCATGGCTTTTCAGGAGCTGTCGGAGCATTGCTTAATATAACGGAATATACAATTGTCTAGAGACAGATGAGAATGAACATGACTAACGTAGATTAGTCATGTTCATTTTTTTTACAATTAGCGAAGAAACTTACCTACATTAAAACGTCTCTAGCTGAACAAATTACATGTAGGAGGTGAAGTTACGTGGGCAAGCGTAATAATCGAAACAACAGTAAAACAATGAATATGAGAACGCATAATCCATTTGGTACCTACAAAAGCAAAGACCTCGATCGCAGTAATAGCAATAATAACAATCCGAATGACAACTTGAACGAAGAGTTTGCAGCAGAATTTGATGCGAAGGCCAAAAATAAAGATAATAAAACGAATCATGATAAAAACCAACAGTCTAATAAAACAAAATAGCGGGGGTATGGATCATGGCAAAAAAGAGTAAAACAAGCTTTAAAAAGAAAAAGAAGGAAGATACACATAAAAAGAATGATCGTGAGGAATATTCAGCAGAATTTAACCAAGTCATTCATAATAATCCTCAACAGCCAAAACAATAAATCAAGTTGCTCCAAATCATTTGGAGCACTTATTTTTTGCATTATTAGCCTCTTCATACAGTAAGGAGAGATGGAAGTGAAAAAATTTATTGTCATGCTTGGACTTCTTTTTGTAAGTCATTCTCTACCGCTTCCTATGTCGACTGCACATGCACAACAAGAAGTGCCTGCCTATGCAAAATGGGGACAACTAGCCATCAAAGAGGTAAAGTCGAAATATCCTACTGCCCAAATTGTAGATTATTTGCATGAAGGCAAAGAAGTACATGGATTGTCAACAATTGAGAAATTTAAGCTTTGGCTCAAGCAACCTGACAAGGAATTTGGTGTCCATGTAAAAATTAGCTATTTAACCGCAACGCAAGAAGTGGAGAAAATTGAATTTCAAGAAAGTTCTTCATAAAAAGAGGATGCCTAATTTTAGGCATCCTTGTACTTTATCCTTCTAGCTTATGAATAAACTCACGCATTAATCCTGGTAAATCTGGCCATGCATGCCCACTTACTAAATTGCCATCTGTATGGAGGTTGGCATCAATATAAGTTGCTCCTGCTACTTGCACCTCTGGCTTGCAGGCAATATAGGCAGTAAGCTCTCGTCCTTTTAACACTTCAGGAATGGTCGCGAAAATTTGTGCTGCGTGACAAACTGCTGCAATCGGTTTGTTCGTTTCAAAGAAGTGGCTCACTAATGCTGGCACATGCTCATTTAAGCGAATATATTCTGGCGCACGCCCACCTGGAAGTATGAGTCCATCAAATTGTGTTGGATCAACATCTGCAAAAGAAGTATGTGCCTCTAAACCATAGGCAGGACGCTCGATGTATGTATCGACGCCTTCGACGAAATCGTGTAATACAGTTTGTAATTTTTTTGCTGAAGGTGCTGCAATTGTGACATCATAGCCTGCTTCTAGACAACGATAATAAGGATAAAAAACCTCTAAAGCCTCTACTGCATCTCCTGCTAATATTAAAACTTTTTTCCCCATCATTCCATCTCCTTTACATAGTGAATCTACTAGCTTTATTCGACACATGCAAAAAATTTCCTGCTAACCTTTCGAAATGACAGACTTTACAAAGAAAAAAAGGAAGCGTATAGTATTTATTTAGCTAGGTAAATAATTTTTTAGGAGGTAGAATCATGAATCCCATATTCCATGCTTTATTCCAAAAAAGCCGGTATTTAACCAACTGCTTAAATGAAGTGTTGAAGCAGCATCAATTATATAGCTCACAATGGACTATTTTATATTGCCTACATAAAAACGGCCCTATGACGTTAACGCAAATTTGGAAATATTTAAATGTAGAAGCGCCAAGTATCACAAGAGCTATTACACGACTTGAGGCGTTAGGCTGGGTCCAACGATTAGATGGAGTGGATAAGCGAGAAAAAATTGTGACCTTAACTGCACAAGCTGTGGAACGTTTACCAGCAATCACAGCAACCATTTTAGCATTTGAGGAAGAAATGGTGGGCTCACTAACAGCCGAGGAACAGCAACAATTTATTAAGTTACTGGAAAAAATGAAAGGTTGATTAACATGCAGCAAGAAGAAAATACACAAATATGGACGAAGCGTTTCATCAGTCTCTTTTTAACAAATATCTCGGTATTTTTTGTTTTTTATGGACTGGTAACGACTTTGCCACTTTATGCCATAGGTGAGCTCCACCAGACAGATAAGGAAGCGGGACTATTATTGTCAGGCTTTTTATTATCAGCCATTATTGTACGTCCGTTTTCAGGGAAACTACTAGATGTATTTGGTAAGAAGAAATTGCTAGTCCTATCGATCGTGGGCTATTTTATTTGTACTGTCTTATATTTATTCGTACATCCATTTGGACTTTTACTAGGTCTTCGCTTTATTCAAGGGATTTTCTTTAGTATTATTACTACAGCTGCAGGGTCATTAGCAGCAGATATTGTTCCCGCTAAACGAAAAGGTGCAGGCTTAGGCTATTTTACAATGTCTACAAATCTAGCTGTCGTAATAGGGCCATTTATTGGCTTACTATTAATACAATACAGCACGTTTAATGTATTATTCATTGTCATGAGTATTTGTATTTTAGCAGGAGGTATTTTAGCATTAACGGTCAATACCGATGATTTACCGAAACCTGCCCATGAAGGGAAATTAACCTTTAAATTTAATGATCTATTTGAACGGAAGGCACTCCCAGTAGCAGCAATTGCTAGCTTAGTGGCATTTTCTTATGCAAGTGTCTTATCTTTTTTATCGGTCTATGCACAGCAAAAGGATTTAATGGCTGTAGCTAGTCTCTTTTATGCTGTGTTTGCGGCAGCCATGCTTATTACACGACCATTTACAGGAAAACTCTATGATACAAAGGGACCGCAATTTGTGATTATTCCAGGTATCATTTCTTTTGCTATCGGACTGGTCATGCTCGCATTTGTAGAAGGTCCCGTGTTATTTTTATGTGCAGCCATTTTTGTAGGCTTTGGCTACGGCTCTGTGACGACAAGCTTGCAGGCATTAGCCGTGCAATCAACAGCTATTCAGCGTAGTGGATACGCAACCGCTACTTACTTTACAATGTTTGACCTTGGTATTGCCCTAGGCTCGTATATTTTAGGAATGGTAGCCGTACAAGCAGGCTATGCATCTGTCTATTTATCAGGCGCATGCTTACTTGGCGTTGTCTTTATTATTTATTTAATCCGTTTAGCTAAAATAAAACCAAAAAAAGTGATCAATCTATAAAAAAACAGTTGGGGGAGTCCCAACTGTTTTTTCATGTTGTTGCAATAAGAAATGTTACTAGCAGTAAAAGAACGTTTAGCGAGGCGAGGGGTTGATTTCCTTTCCGCCAGCGTCCTTTCCAGGGGGCGTCCGATGAGCCGCTTCACTCACTTGCGTTCGCTCCAGGGTCTCATCTGTGACGCTAATCCCCTAGGAGTGGCGCTGGCTCCACTCCAATCAACATGCAGCACAAATGTCAATTATTCTAGAAGAGTGGGCACATTTATTTTAACTGTACAACCTTTGCTAAAATTTTGACTTTTTATTATTTCAAACGTCCATATCCTACGAAATGCTTCTTCCAATACGTGCTATTAATGTTGGCTACACTCACACCACTATTACTCGCATTAATCATTTGATTATTACCAATATAAATGCCTGCGTGTGAGATGCCTGCCTTATATGTATTTGCAAAAAACACGATATCTCCGATTTGAGGGGTACTTACTTTTTTAGCTGTCTGATAAAAACCGGCAGCCGTTTTGCGTGGAGTTGAAATACCAGCCTGATTAAAGACATAGGTAATATATCCAGAACAGTCAAAGCCTGTACTTGGCTTTGCTCCACCGAAAGTATATTTAACACCGAGTTGCTGTTTAGCTACCTGTAGTACCTTGGATGTCGTGTTCGATACTGAGGATAGTTGTTTATTGATTGTTAACTTTTGTCCAACATAAATCGTGGAAGACGATAAATGGTTGGCGTTCATTAATGTTTGATAGGAAATACCGTGTTGCGTGGCAATCTTCCATAAAGAATCGCCGGATTGAACGGTATAGGTTGCAGCTGATGCTGATTCTACTGTTGAAAAAAGTACGGATGAGCTTAATGCCAATGCCGCTAACTTCATGCCCCATCTATACTTTTTATTGCTCTTCATGCTTTAATTCCTCCTACAAAGTTACAATTTGATACGAATTTGATTATAACATTGTAGTATTACAGGTGGATGTCAATTAAATAACAATGTGGAGTCGTTTTTAGAGTGAGGTACTGTTTTTTTCTAATTCTCTAGGGCATTCGTAGGGTAGAATTACCAATTGCATGTATGTTCTATCTGGGCAATTTGAAAAATATGCTATCATCAGATGGAACATTTTTGTTGGTATGAAAAGGGAATCGGTGGTCGAATATGGTATAATAGAGAGGTAACTAGATAGAGGTTTCATGGGCGGTTGGCACAATTTTAACCTATCTCATTCAACTTATTGAAGAGAAAGGAGTTGATGCCAATGACTATTTTTGAAGCAATAATGGTTTCTATAAGTTTCTCAACACTTATAGTTTCGGTCATTGCATTGTCATTTACTTTTACACAAAAAAAGTAAACCGCCCCGGCCTCGCAAGCTGTGAGTAGGTTTACTTCTTTTCTCATTGCAAATCGCCTTTGAAGCGATTCATCTTGTTACAAAGGCCATTTGGTGCTGACACACCGAATGGTCTTATTAAATTTATATACTTCTTCACTAAGAATTATAACATGGGTATATGGTGTTTTTCAAATAGTGTAAAATTTAATTCGTTTGGACTTACATAACAAAATGTATTCTTAGACCAATAACCTAGATAGCGGAATGTTAATAGTGAGAGAAAAGGAGAGCTGCATATACAAGCTCTCCATTCAATTTAATGAAGATTCTTCTGTAAAAACGCTTTTGTGCGGTCGTTTTGTGGGTTGGTAAAGAAGTTGTCTGGGTGACCGGTTTCGATAATGTCTCCACCATCCATAAAGACAACCTTGTTGGCTACTTCTTTGGCAAAGCCCATTTCATGAGTGACGACAATCATTGTCATTTGGTCTTCTGCCAAGCTTTTCATGACTTTTAAGACTTCGCCCGTTAGTTCAGGATCTAAGGCTGAAGTTGGTTCATCAAATAATAGTAATTGAGGATTCAACATCAAGGCACGGGCAATTGCAACACGTTGTTTTTGACCACCGGAAAGATTGGCAGGGTAGGCGTTTGCTTTGTCGGAAAGCCCAATTTTTTTCAGCAAATCTAGACAACGGCTCGTAATGGCTTCAGACGACTCAGTTTTTAATAAGCGCGGAGCCATTTCGAGATTTTGCTGAACTGTTAGATGGGGGAATAGGTTAAAGTGTTGAAAGACCATGCCCATTTTAGCTGTTATCGTTTTAATGTCCTGTGGTTTAGCATATTTTCCATTTCGCACAAGATAATCACCATCAACTAAAATACTCCCTCCCTCAATTTCTTCCAAATAAATTAAGCTCCGAAGCATTGTGCTTTTCCCGGATCCCGATGGACCAATGACAGCAATGACATCGTTTTTCTCAACTGTAAATGTAATTTGTTTTAAAACCTCCACCTGATCGAAGGATTTTTTCAAGTTTGTTACTTCCATCAATGCCATTTGTGTCACCTCTATTCAAATTTAAAGCGTTTTTCTAGCCCTTTAAAGAACATTGTTAAGACAAGAGTCATAACTAAGTAAATAGCGCCAGCGATAAAGAAAGGCATAATTGTGAAATCACGATTCACGGCGGTTTGTGCAAAATGCAGTAATTCTGGAACTGCTACTGCATAGAGCAGGGCTGTATCCTTTATGAGTGTAACTGATTCGTTGGATAAAGCTGGTAAAGCAACGCGGAACATTTGTGGCAAAATGACACGTGTTGTTGTGTGCCATTTAGATAAGCCGAGTACCTGTGCTGCCTCATATTGTCCTTTATCAATAGCTAGAAGACCACCACGGAATATTTCTGCGAAGTAGGCAGCATAATTTAAAATAAAGCCGAGACAAGCGGCTACAAATCGATCGAGCACTAAATATTCACCGATTACTGGTAGCATAGGTAAACCGAAACAAATTAATAATAATTGTAGTAAAAGTGGTGTACCACGCATGATATATATATACGTATGTGCAAGCCATGCGAGTGGTTTAATGCGACTTTTTACCGCAAGAGTTAGTAAAAAGCCTAATGGAATCGATACCACAATAGCGATAATAAACAGTAAAACCGTCATTTTCGCACCTTCTAGCATCGGCCATATCATAGTTTGCCAGTAATCCGCCATAACGATGTCCCTCCAAAAAGAGTAAGAGTTTCACTAAGGAAACTCTTACAGATGTTGTATCATGTCCTTACTTTAATACTTTATCTTCACCAAACCATTTTGTTGAAATGTCAGCTGACGTACCGTCCTCATTCATTTTGTCTAATGCGGCCTGTAGTTTTTCCAACAATGCTTCATTGCCTGGCTTCACACCAATTCCGTATTGTTCAGGTGCCAGTGATTCCTCTAATAATTTGAATGTATCAGGCTCCTGTGTCATGTAATATTCTGCAACAACAGCATCAATGACAACGGCATCAATACGGCCTGTTTTTAAATCGGATAAAGCTAAAACGTTATCTGCAAACTCTGTAATTTGTTTTACTTCTTTGTGAATTGGGTGACCGTTTAATGCATCGGATGCAGAAGAAAGGGATTGAATTCCGACTTCTTGTCCAGCTAAATCACTTAGTTTAGAAATCTTTGAATCTGCTTTTGTCATAACAACTTGAGCGTTTTCGAGATAAGGCTTTGTAAATAATACTTTTTCTTTGCGCTCATCTGTAATGGTATAACCGTTCCAAATTAAATCAATACGTCCACTGAGTAATTCAGCCTCTTTTGTTTTCCAATCGATTGGTTGGAATTCTGCTTCGACACCCATATGATCAGCCGCTGCTCGTGCTAAATCAATATCGAACCCAACGATGTCATTTTTATCATCTCGGAAGCCCATAGGTGCAAATTTATCGTCAATACCAATAATAATCTTTTCTTGATCAGCAGTTGTTTCGTCTTTTCCTGCTTTGTTATCTTTCGATGAACCACATGCTGCTAAAACAATGACTGCTGTTAGCATCATGAATAAAGTTATTATACGTTTCATTCGTGTTTCCCCCTATAATCTATCACTTTCACTTGCTAAACTACTAATGTGTTAAAGGATATCACCGTGTTTAATCAATGTCAATATCGTTTTGGATTAATCAGAAAATTAGCTGCATGTTCTAGCATTTTTTATAAAAAAGTTGACATTCATAAAAAACGTGAATTGGGGGATAGTAATTATTTGAGTAAACGGGAAAAAGAAAAGGGGACTGTTCATGAAGGACAGTCCCCTGAAATGGTGTTAGCTATTTTTGCTTTGGATCGCTTTTCGTGCTAATGCATCAGCTGCTTTGTTTTGTGAATCAGGCACCCATTTGATAAAGAATAAATCAAAGTTTGTGGAGAGTGCTAAAGCTTTTTCTAAATAAGGTTTAAATTCCTCATTTTTGACATATTCTTTTTCCATAGAAGCAACTACAATTTTGGAATCGGAGCGTACGGATACAAGGGAAGAGCCTAGTTTTTGCGCTTCTTCAAGTCCGCGTACTAATGCTGTAAATTCGGCGATATGGTTGTTCGTTTCACCGATATATTCACTAATTTGGATATGATGGCCTTCCCCTTTAATAAAAAGTCCAATACCACTTGGACCAGGATTTCCTGCACTGGCAGCATCGATATAAACTTCTAACATAACATCCCTACTTTGCAATGTGTCTTCCCTCTAATTGTACAACAAGGAGGGGAATCATTGCCCGTAAAAAATGGAACAAACAAAATAGTTGCTTGTTCAAATCGAACGCTTCATAATAGTAGGAAGTGAATTTTGGACGTGGAAGGAGCGAGAGTTCAACATGGATAAAGTGACGGTTATGAAGGATATTGACGAACTGCATGATACGTATTGTGCGGATTGCTTAGTCATCAAGCAATTGCGTAAAGAACGTGGTAAACCAGGGGCTCATCGTTTCTGTATTGAGGCCTGTTCAGTTGGAGAAAAGCTACAGTTTTTAGGAGAAGAGCTTCTGAAAGTTTATAGTAAATAAGATTACATGCACATTAGAAAAAGCTACATGTTTTAGCAATACGCTAAACATGTAGCTTCTTTAATTGTACGTTTATTTCGTTTCAGCATAGCTGCTTAAATCTTGGTAATACTTTGTCAGAGAAGAAGCAGAAATATCAAATGTCGCGGCGATTTCTTTAACTGTCATCGAAAGGGACTCGAACAGCTCCTTTTCCTGACCATAGCGAATGGCACCAGCTGCAATAGCTGCTTCTTTGCGTGCAGTTGGTTGACCTTCAATTAGATAGTCCTCTAATAACTCAAGTATCGGTGCTGTTTCACGATCATTTTGCTCTAAGAAGTCCTTCACTTGTGTTAGGACATTGCTCTCAAAGTTTGTGAATTCCTCACCTTTATAGCCATTGGATACAAGTAACTCCCAGAAGGCAAGTTGCTCTTCTTTTAAGAATGTGCCAACCTTCTTGTCTGATGCTTCAAATTTTTTCTTGAATTCTTCAAATACTTTCGCATGATCTTCAGGGAAGAAAATCAATGTAGACACAGCTAAATAATGTGTCGATTTATTTGTTCCGTCTGGTAAGATAAAGGCAAATACATGCATACCTTCAGGAATTGGTTTGTCATTTTCACGACGAATATATAGCTCTTCATTTGTAAGGGAATGATTAGCTTTGAAATATTTTTCTTCAACAACAGATACTGTACCGATAAATAAAGTCGGCTGAGACCAGTTTTCAAGTACTTTAACTGTAGAAGGTCTTACAGCCTTTTTCTTTGTTTTCTTTAAGTAGCTTTTCCAAATAGATGGCTCTTGATGGAAGAAAAAGTCGTCTAACGCGATAGCTTCAATCAGCTCACGCTGTAAAACGCTCTCTAATTTAGGCTGCCATGTGCCCACATGCTCGATATAAGCACGAACATCTTTACGATCAGGATATTCTAAGTAAAATGTTTGTAGCACACGCTCTAGTTCTTCGATTTGTACTGTTTCCACTGTTACTTGCTGTTTGCCTTCACAACATTTTTTATATTTTTTGCCGCTACCGCATGGGCATGGATCATTACGTTTTACCATAATTAGAACACTTCCTTTAATCATTGTTAATCGTATATTGCTAAATAATTTGCGTACTATTAATAATAACGGTACTTTTGTATGAAGAAAAATGATTGTCTATTTTGAAATATCTAAAAAATGTAGAGGGACGCCCTGATTCTAGTATATGTATGGATTTTTCTACTTAGAACTAAAAAAGAAAACGATCTGCACTTTTAAAGCGCAGTATCGTTTTCTATTGAATCTATTGCTGTTGTACCGCTTCTATTTCTAGTGTGAGGCGTTCAAGCTCATCAATTAAATGACCAATATAGGCAATGGTATCACGAAGCGGTTGGTCCGTTGTGATATCAACACCTGCCATTTGTGCCAACTCTACGGGAGATTTTGTTCCACCGGCCTGTAACACAGCTAGCCATTCTTGGACTGCTGTATCTCCCTCTTTTAAAATACGTTGAGATACTTGTGTAGATATCGTTAAACCAGCACTATATGTGTATGGGTAAAGGCCCATATAATAGTGAGGCTGACGCATCCATGTAAGTTCAGCACCTTCAGTAATATCGACTGTGTCACCCCAGAAGTCTTCTAAAACTGAGCGTTTTAAGTTATTTAAAATGGTTGCATTGACAGCTTCACCAGCATCCACTAATTCATACACTTTACGTTGATATGCGGCTTCTAGTAAATGTGTAACAAAGTTATGATAATACGTTTTTGAAACAATGTTTGAAATCACCCAGCGCTTAAAGCGTAGATCATCATTATGTGTGAGTAAATAATTGGCTAACAGCATTTCATTCATAGTCGACGGTGCTTCAATAAAATAAAGGGAAGGTCGGCTGTTAAGATAAGATTGGTGTTCATACGTATTTGCGAAATGGCCAGCATGCCCTAGCTCATGAACAAGCGTAAAGACTTCGTTCATGCGTTCATTCCATGACATTAAAATATAGGGGTGGCTACCATACGGACTTGAACAGAATGCTCCTGTTGATTTTCCTTTGTTGGGCGCATAGTCAATCCAGCGCTCATTAAAGGCTCTATCCATTAATTGATTATAATCATCACCCATCACTGCTAATGCTTTATCAACATATTCTTTGGCCTCAGCCATTGATAATTTTGGGTCATAATCTGGATCAAGCGCAATTTTTAAATCCGCAAAGGTCATATGGTCGATGCCACTGGCTTTTTGAATTAATGTGGCATAACGACGCATATGCGGAGCAAGCTCTTTCGTAATCAAATCGATTTGACGATTATAAAGTGAACGGTCCACATCTTGGTCAAATAGTAAATAATCAATGACAGAGTCAAAGCCTCGCAGGTCAGCCATTGTTTTTTCTTGTTGAATATGCGTGTTATACACTTGTGCTGTTGTATGCTGGTAATCACGGAGCTTACTTGAAAAGGCCTTAAAGGCAGCACGGCGTAAATCTGTATTGGCTTCAAATTCCCAGTCATTTTCGTATAAGACAAAACTTAGTGGATGTTTTTCGCCATTTGCTTCAAATTCGCCAAAGTTCATATCCACTAATTTTGTCGTATTGTATGTTTCGTATGGAGCATCAAATGTGGCACTAAATGCTGCAAGTGCTTTTTCGACCTCTGGATGAAGCTGGTGAGGTTTATGCTTTAACAGTTCCTCTAGATAACGTTTGTAAAGAGGGCTTGATGCAGCTGCTTCCTGTAAAATTGCTTCATCCAACGCCAGTAATTCTGAGCGTACGAACGATAGGGCACTGCTGACTTTCCCGATAGCAGTACTAAATTTCGCAGCACGCATTTGTGCTACATCATTTGTACGATCTGTTTCGAGGCTTAAGCTTGCATATGTGCCAATCGGAACAAACCTCTTTTGTAGCTCTTCAAAAGCAGATAACACGTCAATTACTTTTTGTGCATCTGTAATGGTACCTTTATACTGCTGCTCAAAGTGAAGTGCATCGTCAACCAGTTGCGCTAAAGTAGGTTCAAAATCAGCATCATTTTTTAGTAAATCTGTTAAATCCCATGTTTCTTCTACTGCAACATCTTTTCTTAATGGTAAAACTTCCATTTATGAACACCCCTTTACATGTAAGTGATTTCATTATAACGAAACTATTTCGGAAAGTGAAATAATTTAATAGAATAGTTGAAATATTCTTGCGGAAGGTCAATTCTTATGAAGAATGTTTGAAATATTGTCGGGCGGGAACAATGTGTGTATAGCCAACATAAGTTGTAACGCATACTAAGGGCTAGAACAATTGACACATTGGAGGAGAAATACATTATGACACAAAACTTAAACAAACAATTAAATAAGCTAGTGGCTACATGGTCTGTCCTTTATACGAAGCTGCACAATTATCATTGGTATGTTAAAGGGCACGCGTTCTTTACACTGCATGCAAAATTTGAAGAATTGTATAATGAAACAACGCTGAATTTAGATGAAATAGCAGAACGTATTCTTTCAAAGGATGGCAAGCCTGTGGCAACATTAAAAGAACATCTAGAGCTATCCTATGTGGAGGAAGCGACAGGAAATGAGACAACAGAGGAAATGGTAGCAACGACAATTTCGGATTTCCAAAAGCTAATGAAAGCATTAAATTCCGCTATGGAGCTAGCCGCTGAAGAAGGGGACGATCGTACAGAGGATTTACTTAATGCGATGTATCAATCCCTTGAAAAGCATACTTGGATGTTAAAAGCCTTCCTAGACAAATAAATAACGTAGTAAGAAAGAGCATGTTGGAGAATTACTCTCCAGCATGCTTTTTTTGTTTTGAGCCACCACATGACAAATAAATAACAGGGTTTAAAGCATCATAACAATTATTACAGTTTGGTAAAACGTGTTTGTTTGTGTTCTGTACGGGTATTTACCTAGTAAGCCATATAAATTAGGAGGAATTGAACATGATGAATGAACAAAACCCAAAAATTGAGGTGGCCCATACGAGAAATGAAATGCTTCACATTTTAGAAAGTATGCGGTTAGAAGGTTACCAACAAGAGGATATCCATATTATTGCGAAAGATCCGCAACAGTTTGAGGACGTAAAATGGGACGCTGATGTCCAAACGCATGAAGCGGGTAATTGGGTAGACCAATTCAAATCTTGGTTTACAGGTGACTCAGCTGTTACAGAGGGCTTAAAACGATTTAATCTATCCGAGGGACAAATCGCTTATTATTCGCATCTTGTTGAGCAAGGGAGTATTGTCTTGTATGCGGAACATGATGATGATCTGGATACACTACAAACACATCCAGAGACAGCTGCTGAACAAGAGGAGCGCTTAAGAAATCAAGAGCGTATGATCGAGGCCGAGCAATATAGAAGATTTTTATAAAGTGAAAAACAGAGTGATTTCAATTGATCACTCTGTTTTTTTGTTGTAGAAAAAAGAACGAAAAGAGGCGTTGATTTCCATTCGCCTGCTTTCTTTCAAGGGAGCTGATGAGCTACTATCCACTTTCCTTACATACTAGCGGTTGTGAGCAAAAATAGCTGAATGTTCTCCAAAGAAAAAAGAGTAATCACGGGGACCACTCTTTCTATTGTATAACTTTTTCTTGTGCATCCTTTTTGATATAACGCAATACGTGAAAATGCTCTAATTGGGCAACTAAATTACCGATTAGAATAAAGCTACCACCAATGACTAATTTCATCGTTAGGCCCTCACCAATAAACATCATGGCGAACATGGCTGCAAAAATAGGCTCTAAAGAAAAAATGAGACCTGTATGTGTAGCAGATGTGTACTGTTGTGCAACAGTTTGGCCGACAAAACAGAACGCACTACAAATGATTCCAAGACCTAAAATCGCAATCCAAGATGTCGTTGAATCTGGCAACGTTGGTGTTTCTAATATGAATGTTAAAATTAGTGCATAAAGTCCAGCGAAACCTAGTTGATAAATACCATATGAAATCGATTCGACATTTCGTGTAAAGGAGCTATTTAAAAGTAAATAAATTGAATAACATAATGCTGCAATTGCTACTAATAGGTCACCCTTTTGAAAGGTGAACGAGCCATGTGCTGTTAATACTGTAATACCAATCATCGTGCAAATAACGGCAAAGCTAACCGCTCTCGATGGTAATTTTTTTTCAATGAAACTACTGAAAATCGGCACTAATACAACAGTTAGGCTTAAAATAAAGCCAGCATTTGAAGCGGAGGTAGACTGTAGACCAAATAAACTTAACGCGAACACAATGAATAATAAAAATCCTTGAATAGCCGCATATTTTAATGTTTTACCATTTACTTTGATCATCCGTTTATAAAAAATAAGTCCTGCTACGAAGAATGCGATGATACAACGTAATGCCACCACATTATAAACTGCCAATGTTTCAAGCCCCATGACCATAAAGGTATAAGATAGTCCCCAAAACATTGTGACAATAACCATCAATACATTTGCTTTTCCTTGGATACTCATTATGTTCACCTACCATCTGTGTACTAAAACAGTTTTTATACTAAAAATTACTATATATCTTGTATTGTGATTAGTAAAACGAATGTTTATAATGAATAGGATTAAAAAATTTCATGTACATAGAGGGATGGCGAATGAGCTTAGTAAAATATGAGATTTTAACAAAGGTAGCAGAAGTAGCAAGTTTTACAAAAGCAGCGGATGCGCTAGGGTTAACACAGTCTGCAGTGAGTCATGCCGTATCGAGTTTAGAAAAAGAATTTGGCTTTGCCCTTATTCACCGTAGTCGTGTAGGTGTCACACTAACAAGTGAAGGACAGACAATGCTTAGGGCGATGCGACAGGTCTTGGACGCACAGGAGTTATTGCAGCAGGAAGCAGCGCATATTCTCGGCGTTACACGAGGTAAGGTACGTATTGGTGTTATTTCAAGTATTTCTTCGAATTGGATGCCTGAAATTATTCAGATTATGGATCATCAATTTCCTGGGATACAAGTGGAGTTACGTGAAGGGGATTATTACGAAATTGAACAATGGCTTCTAAGTGGTGAAGTCGAGGCAGGATTCCTGAATGGGCAAAAGTCAGAACAGTATCAATTTATGGAATTACAGCAAGACCCTTTATTATGTATTGTTTCTCATAAAAGTCCATTATTTCATAAGACAGAAATTGATATTGTGGACCTAGAGGATATGCCTTTTATCATGACTTCTTACAAAGGGACAAATGATGTAAAAGTGCTGTTAGAACAATATCATGTAAAGCCCAATATACGCTTTGAACTTTCTGAGGAAGTAGGAATTCTATCTATGATTTCACACCATTTAGGGATTAGTATTTTACCCCAATTGGTCATTCAAAATTTACCGCCAACATTGAAAGCGATTCCATTAAAGCAAGGTGGCTACCGAACGATTGGTATTGCCATGAAACACCATGCTTCACCCGTGACAAAGAAATTTGCTGAAATATTAAGTGCATGGTTAAAAGAGCAAAACAGCTCCCTTCCATCGTAGCTATTGAAGCAAATCGTACCATTACGTTAAAATAGTATTTGTATATATTTTAGAAACTAGGTGAGTGTATGGGGACATTACTAGGCAAAACCGTACTCATTACAAGTGGGGGAACACTTGAAAAATGGGATCGTGTACGAGGGCACACGAATTTATCGAAGGGGACAATGGGCTGTTATTTAGCAGAGGCAGCACTGGCTGCTGGTGCGACTGTCATATACATGCATGGTTACTTTGCCCAGCTCCCAGAAAACGAAGATAAAATGACATTGGTTAAATTTGAAGGCATTGAGGATTTAGGAGAAAAAGTTCGTCATGCTGTCCAACAACAACAAGTCGATATCGTCATTATGGCTGCTGCTGGCTCCGATTGGGTCATAGACAAAGTGTATGATCAATCAGGGAATTTAATGGAGGAAGCGGGCAAAATGCCTTCTGACGAACCACCGATTATTCATTTTAAAAAGGCACCAAAAGTTTTAGGTCAAATCAAAGGCTGGCAACCAAATGTAACGTTAGTAGGCTTTAAGCTGGAAGCGACGAATGATGAGGAATTTTTGCTTGCTCGTGCAAAACTACGCATGGAAACAGCCAATGCACAATTTATGGTAGCTAACAGCTCACAATCTTTATATGGTGGGGACGAGCCTCATTGGATTGTCCCTGCTGAAGGGCAGCCAATCAAGGTGATGGGTAAGCAACAGACAGCTCAAGCTCTAATGGACTGTTTACAGGGGGATTAAAAGGAGAACTGTGGAGAGGGTTTACTTCTGCACAGTTTTTTTGTTGTGAAAAATTGGATCTTCGTATATTATTTACTTAACGGTCGGTAAAAAAGGAGGCCCTTATGGGAAATAGAGAACAAACCTTTCAAAAAATTTTAGAAGTTGCCTATGTGATGTTTGCAGAAAAAGGATTTGAGAAAACGAGCTTAGCTATGATTGCAGCAGAGGTCGGCATATCAAAACCAGCTATTTATTACTATTTTCAATCAAAGGATCAATTAATTTCTTTTTTGTTTGAGGAACTTTATAAAGAAATTCAATATGATATCGTTGTTGATTACAAGGAGCTATCTCCAAGCAATTTCATTGAGAAATTACTGAAGATTGGCTATAAGTCAATTGATGAACAGGACAAAGATCCTTATTTTAATAAAATATTTAGTCAGTATTTGTTATTAGCCGCTCGCGACGACCACTACATGCAACAGTTATTAGAGCTTCAATCAGATTATTTAGCAAGATTTTATGATATTTTTCAATACGCAGTGCAACTAGAGGTGCTAGATGAAAATGCCAACATAGAAGCGAAAGCCCACATGTTAGCCATGCTCTATGATAATATTGGCAATTTTATGTTAACTGGTAGTCAATTGAACTATAAGGCTATTTGGAGGGAGGCAGTACATAGCGTCATTCAAGGGGGAAAAGATGAATAAGCAACTTGGTCATCGTCGTATTGAGGGCTTAGATTTTGCAAGAGCATTAGCAATGTTAGGTATGTTTATTGTAAACTTTGGCGTTATTTCAGGTTCAACTGCCAATGGTTCACAATGGCTCATTCAATTGCAAAGTCTTTTTGAGGGGCGCGCCTCTGCACTATTTGTCATTCTAGCAGGAATAGGGACTGCGCTGATGACGCGGAAAGCAAGGGAAGCAAAGGACCCAATTCTTATTCGCCAAAGTAAGTTAACTTTATGGAAGCGTGCTCTTTTTTTGTTTGTTGTTGGGATGGTTTTATATGTGGTCGGATGGACGGGAGATATTTTACATTATTACGGTGTTTATATGTTTCTTGCAGCTTTGTTGATAGCAACTTCAAAGAAAACCATGCTTTTTACAATTAGTGCGGTGATAATCGTTTCCCAATGGCTACAAATCCAATTCAATTATCTAGTTGGGTGGCATCCAAAATATATTTTATTAGAGTATATAGATTTTTGGACGGTAGAAGGTTTTATGAGAAATTTACTGTTTAATGGCTACCATCCCGTTTTTCCATGGATATCTTTTTTTCTCATTGGGATGATTGTAGGTACCTTAGATTTAACCAATAGGGCATTAAGAAAGAAATTAGTTACGGTAGGTATCTTGTTAGGAGTGATTATAGAAATTTTTTCAAAGGTGATTATTCACTTCTCGACAAAATATTTCTTAGATCATGATAGTGCGTTGTATTTATTTGATACAGGACCGATTCCACCAAATATAATGTATGTTCTATCAAATTCGGCTTCGGCTATTGTGATAATAGTAGGTTGTATGTATTTTGTAGAAACTTTCAAAAATAAAGTAATAGAAGCAATCATTAAAACGGGTCAAATGTCCTTAACACACTATGTTGGCCATGTCTTTATTGGCATCACTGTGTTAGAAGTTTTCGATTTAGCAAACAATCCTACAGTCGCTTTTTCGATGCTCTATGCATGCTGTTATTTTTTAGGCTGTGTGTTTTTTTCGGTATGGTGGAGCACTATCCATCAACGAGGTCCACTTGAAAAGCTTATAAGAAAATGGTCCAATTAAAAAGTTAGAGAGTAGCCATCTATTTACTACTGATTAGGCATAAAATACATTCATATCGACTCATTCAAATGTAGAAGATTTATATTACAAAGTATTCAGCTAGGTTTTCTAATATTTTATATTGACATTCGTATAGTAGAATTATAGAATTATTGTCAAGAAACGCAGTACTCTTATCAAGAGAGGTGGAGGGACTTGGCCCAATGAAGCCTCGGCAACCGAAAAGTTAGGTGCCAAATCCAACAGGTGGTATCTGAGAGATAGGAGGGGCTATCAATCAGTTTGATGCGTTGGCCTCTTTTGTACAACAAGAATGATAAAGAAGGGGTGTATCGTATGGCTCAATCGGTAAAGGTAGATGATAAAAAATTAGAGGCAATTGCCAAGGCAATTCAAAATCTTGAATTTGGTGAAGTGCATATTACGATCCAAGATGGTGTCATTGTGCAAATTAATAGGCTTGAAAAACAGAGATTTCCGCAGAAAAAATAACATTGATTTCAGTTGAACGATGTCAAAAGGCCACCAATAAGCATGAAGGATTTCCTTTGCTTACAAGTGGCCCTTTTTTTTTGTCTAAAAAATTAACTATAAAAGCTTTTTGGTATTTGCCCAATATGACGGCGATGGTATAGTAACGGTTCTTTTTGCCCGTTTGTAATGTCTTGCACATGCCCAATAAAAATGGTATGGTCGCCAGCATCTATTTGCTGAAACGTTTTACATTGTAAAATAGCTGCTGTATCATGTAAAATCGGTAGACCTAAAGATGAAGTGGACCACTGTGCCTGTGCAAAACGATCAGGGATTTTACTGGCAAATAGTGTACATAAATGTTCTTGGTCGCTTGCTAAAATATTGACCGCGAAATGAGAAGCATTCGTAAAATAAGAATGAAGCTGAGAATTTTTATCGAGTGACCACAAAATAAGGAGCGGGTCGATTGAAACAGATGCAAAGGAATTGACGGTTAAGCCTATAGGTTTTGTTTCATGACTTGTTGTGACAACTGTAACGCCTGTAGGGTAATTACCTAATGCCAATTTAAAAGCAGCTACTTGATCTGTCATTCAAATATCACCTCTTTATTAATATAAATTAGTTCACGGAGTAAGTAGGTAAAATGAACTTTTTTTTCATATCCTACTAGTAACTCCTTTTCTTGAGTAAATTTTAAACCAATTAAACATACAGGTAAAGGTAATGGGGAAAGAAAGGGGAATTGCCATGACTTTATATTTTGATCACCTGGTTCACCAAGTGGAATCACCAGAAAATATAAAGGTTTTCTTCAATAAACGAAATGTCCACACAGTGAATGGTGGGCAGCACACGATGTGGGGGACTTATAATACGTTAAGCTACTTTGGCTTAAGCTATATTGAACAAATTGCTATCTATGATCGTGATTTATTTGAGCAGGCGGCACAATACCCATATTCCTTACATTATACGTTTAAACGTGATCAAGAGCGCCAAGGATTTTCACGAATAGCCTTGCGTACCAAAAAAATTGAGGAAGAGGGTCAACGCTTACGAGCATTAGGTTATGATGTATATGGGCCGGATGCTTGCAGTCGAACAAGACCGGATGGCACTGTTGTGAAGTGGAAGCTTCTCCATTTTGGCAAACCAGATCTTCTCATTGATTTTCCATTTTTAATTGAATGGGCAGAGGAAGATGAGGAACGTCTGTCACAATTAGTGACAAGCGGTGCTATTGATACAAAACAAGCGATTACAATGGAATCAATCCAATTGTATGTCAAGGATATACGAAGAACAGTTCGTTTATGGCAGGAGGTATTGCAGCTACCAGAGCCTGTGCAACATGAGCAGTTCATCTCGTTACAGCTCCCGAATATGCGATTGGATTTTTATGAGGAAGAGGTTGCAGTAGCTATGACACTTGGTCATATAAAAGAAGGGCCATTTGGTGTGACATTAAAAGATCCTCATCGAACAAAGGAAACATTAGTATGTCCTGGCGCTTTTTATTGGATTAATCGATAATTACAAGATCCACTTCATATGCTGAAGTGGATTCAGACTGTAGACAAACTCGATGAATTTTGAGTTTGCCTACAGTCTTTTTTCTTTTACAATGAAATAAAGCTAAGCTATTGATTTCCACAATGGACGGACGCTTTCCGCGGGTGAGGTCGAGCTGCTTCCCTCGCTTCGCTCAGTCCAGGATCTCGACTTTTCCGCTTTTCCCGCAGGAGTGCCGCCCTTCGTTCCGCAGTTTTCTTAGAGCTTTTTTGAAATTATTTCAAGTGTAATTCCCTTTTGTCATGCTATATGCTTCACATACTTAGTATCAAATTTGCAAAGGGCCACCATTGGTAATAAAAAAAGCGGATGAAGGAATATTTCATTCCTGCTCCGCTGTCCATTTGGAACTAAGCTAATAGTCCATTACCGTTATAATTTCACAACATTTGATGCTTGAGGTCCACGATTACCCTCTACCACATCAAATGATACCTTTTGACCTTCTTCAAGTGTACGGAAGCCTTCCTCCTGGATGCCCGTAAAATGTACAAATACATCTTCTCCATCATCACATTCAATAAAGCCATAACCCTTTTCATTATTGAACCACTTTACGATCCCCTGTTGCATAAGCATTCGCCTCCAATGCGCTTGAATGTAAAATAAAGTTAAATAAGTTGTGCTCTCATTGAGAAAATGTGAAAAAATTGCATTTTCTCTTAGAACATACATGAATTGAACAAAGATGTCAATTGATTGTCGAAATGCTTGCATATCTGGCTTTCTTTTTTTTCACAATTAAGACTATAATGGAAATGAACAACATAGAAAGTAGGATGCCAAATGACAACGAAAAATCAACCATTATCAGATTTAGAAATCGCTAGTCAAGCAGTGATCAAACCTATTACGGAAATTGCCAAAGCTGCGGGTATTCCAGAGGATGCTCTTGAGCAGTATGGACGCTACAAAGCAAAGATTGACCCATTAAAAATTACAGCTCAGGGCGAGGATGCAAAAGTAGTATTAGTGTCTGCTATTAGTCCGACCCCAGCAGGTGAAGGAAAGTCGACAGTGACTGTAGGACTAGCAGATGCCCTTCATCAATTAGATAAGAAGGTGATGGTCGCTTTACGAGAACCATCATTAGGTCCAGTAATGGGAGTAAAAGGTGGCGCAACTGGCGGAGGTTACGCACAAGTAATACCAATGGAGGATATTAATTTACATTTCACTGGTGACCTTCATGCGATTACAACAGCCAACAATGCTTTATCCGCATTTATTGATAATCATATCCATCAAGGAAATGCATTAAACATTGATCCACGACGCATTATTTGGAAACGTGTAATGGACTTAAATGATCGTGCTCTACGTAAAGTAGTCGTTGGTTTAGGGGGACCAGTTCAAGGCATGCCTCGTGAGGACGGCTTTGATATTACGGTAGCCTCCGAAATCATGGCAGTGTTCTGTTTAGCAACAAGTATTGAGGATCTACGTGAACGCATCGCTAGTATCGTGATTGGCTACACATTCGAGCGTGAGCCAGTCTTTGTACGAGATTTACAGGTAGAAGGTGCTCTTACTTTATTATTAAAGGATGCCTTCAAGCCAAACTTAGTACAAACATTAGAAGGAACACCTGCCATTATTCATGGTGGTCCATTTGCCAATATCGCTCACGGCTGTAATTCCATTATGGCGACACAAACAGCTCGTAAGCTAGCGGATATCGTGGTGACAGAGGCAGGCTTCGGCTCTGATTTAGGTGCTGAAAAATTCATGAATATTAAAGCACGGAAAGCTGGCTTTAAGCCAAGTGCCGTTGTTATCGTAGCTACGATTCGTGCCTTAAAAATGCATGGTGGGGTTCCGAAAACAGCGCTTGTTGGCGAAAATGTCGAAGCCCTTTTACAAGGTATTGAAAACTTAGCTAAACATGTGGAGACAGTTCGCACATTTGGCGTTGAACCAATTATTGCATTAAATCGTTTTATTACGGACACAGAGGCTGAATTAGAAGCCGTTCTTAACTGGTGTCAAGAAAATGATGTTCGTATCGCACGTACAAATGTCTGGGAAGAAGGCGGTAAAGGTGGTTTAGCTCTAGCTGAACAAGTACTAGCTGTGCTAGAAGAAGATAACAACTTCTCTCCTTTATATGATGTCACAGAGTCTATTGAAGAAAAAGTGCGTACAATCGTGCAAAAAGTTTATGGTGGGAAAGATGTGCAATTTACTGATCAAGCCAAAAAACAAATCGCCCAAATCGAAAAATTTGGCTGGGACTCTCTTCCGATTTGTATGGCAAAAACACAGTATTCCCTATCAGACCAACCAAGTTTACTCGGTCGTCCAGAAGGCTTTACCATTACCATTCGTGAAGTTATTCCAAAGCTTGGTGCTGGCTTCTTAGTTTGTCTAACAGGCGATATTATGACAATGCCAGGTTTACCAAAAACACCGGCTGCGCTACGTATGAATGTTGATAGCGAAGGACATGCGGTGGGATTGTTCTAACATTACTCTCCTTTCAAAAATTTAACTGCCCCGTAGAAGTTAGACCCTAATCTAACTTCTACGGGGTTTTTTACGACCCACAAACCTTTAGGCTTTAAATCATGAATTGGATAGCTTACTAATGGAATCACTTCAATGTCTAAGGTAATCGTCTAGAGATTATTTTTTACTCTGTCATTTATTAGTGTATTCCATCTGCAAATCCATGAATAAAAATTATTTTTTCGAAACATTAAGATTCTAGTAAAAAACTAGGATCTTTTTTTTGCATAAAAAAACAAGAGAAGTTTCCTTATATAAATGTGTTTGGTAGTTTTTATCAATAGTTCTCTGTTATTGGAAAGAAAGAGCGGATTTTTACAATAGAAGATAATTGTCAAATGAATTTTTATTTAAAAAATACATTGAATTTTCTTTTTCTTTTAAATATAATTTACTTAATTCTAATTCGGAACACTGTTCCGATTATAGGAACACGGAGGGATGAAGTCTTGAAAATCGCAACAGATATTGGCGGTACTTTTACCGACCTAGTTTTCACAGATGAAAAAGGTAATCTTCATTTTGATAAGGGACATACAACACCTGGTCACTTTGAGGATGGCATATTAAATGTATTAGGACGTCATGTTACGGAGGATTCTCTAATTGAATCTTTTATTCATGGTTCAACTGTTATTATTAATACACTGACGGAAAGAAAAGGGGGCGTAGTCGGGTTAATTACAACAAAAGGCTTCCGTGACGTAATAGAAATTGCCCGTGGTAATCGACCAGACTTATATAACTTTAAATATAAAAAGCCAGAACCATTTGTAGAGCGTTACTTACGACAAGAAATAGATGAGCGAATTGATTTTAAAGGAAATGTTATGAAAGCGCTTAATACCGAGGAAGTCGGTGAAATCGTTCGTAAATTTAAGGAATTGGGTGTAGAGGCGATAGCCATTTCATTGATTCATGGCTATAAAAATCCGATTCATGAGCAACAGCTAAAAGAAGAAATCTTAAAAATTTGGCCAGATGTGTATATCACTCTTTCAAGTGAAACGATTAAAGAATACCGTGAGTATGAAAGAACAAATACAACTGTATTAAATTCTTATGTTAAGCCAATTGCACATGCGTATTTAAAAAGCTTAAAGGAGAAATTAAGCACGATTGGTATTACAGATCATTTAAAAATTATGCAATCGAATGGTGGTACAACAAGCTTTGATAAAGCGATGGAGCTACCAATTAACCTAGTTGAATCAGGTCCTGTAGCAGGTATGTTTGGGGCAGCGAAATTAGGCCAACTTTTAAATGAATCGAATATCATCGCTTTTGATGTTGGTGGGACGACAGCTAAATGCTCCCTTATTACAAATGGCAAAGTGAATGTCACAACAGATTACTATATTGAAAGAAATGAAAAATTTGCTGGCTATCCAATTAAAACGCCAGTTGTGGATATTGTAGAAATCGGCAACGGGGGCGGCTCAATTGCCCGTGTAGACCAATTCGGTTCATTAAAAGTTGGTCCAGATTCTGCAGGTGCCAATCCAGGACCAGTGGCATACGGCTTAGGAAATACACAGCCGACCATTACAGATGCGAATGTGTACTTAGGAAGATTGTCATTAGAAAACTTTGATAATCCTGTTTCCATTGACAAAGTGGAGGAAGCTCTTGTTGAAGCAATTGCGAAACCATTTAATGTATCAGCGGAGGAAGCAGCGCAAGGCATTTTAGATATTGCAAATTCTAATATGCTTAATGCACTAAAGTTGATTTCGATTCGTAAAGGCTATGACCCTGAAGATTTTACAATGGTAGCCTTTGGTGGTGGTGGACCACTTCATGCGATTAACTTAGCTGAAGAGCTGGGCATGAAAAAAGTCATTATCCCATATGGTTCTTCTGTCTTTTCTGCCTTAGGAATGATGATGACCGAGTACCGACAAGATTATATTCAAACAAGTTTAATGAACTTTGACAAAAACCATCTTGCGGCTATTCAAGAAAACATTGATCAAGCGATTGCCAATGCGTATGCAGATGCACCTTTAGCTAAGGATCATTATTATTTCGAGATTAATTATGATTTACGCTACAAAGGTCAAGAGCATACGGTTAAATTAAACGCATCGACTATTACAATTAATGAAGAAGGGCTTGAAAAATTAGCAGAGGCTTTCCACATTAAACATAAGCAAGAATTTTCATTTGATTTACCAGCTACACCAATTGAGCTAGTGAACTTACATCTTACAATTTACGGAAAAGATGAGGCGGTTCAGTTTAAAGAATTAGACTTCTCTCATATTGACGCTTCGACTTGTATTAAAACAAAGCGCAATTTATACGTGAAAGGAACAGGTTGGGTAGAGGTCAATGTTTATGATCAACAAAAATTAGTACCTGGCTATGTTATTGCTGGTCCTGCCATTGTGGAAAATCCAACATCTACAGTCGTGATTAATGACAAGCAATCCATTGAAATTGATCAATACGGCAATCTGATTGTAGAGATGGAGGGAAAATAAAACATGAAAAAAGACGTTTTTGCAGTAGAAATTATTCAAGATTCATTGCTAGCAATAGGAGATGAGATGTTTATTGCGCTAGCACGCTCTTCTATGAGTCCCGTGATTTATGAAGTATTAGACTATGCTTGTGGTTTAACAGATGCCAAGGGTAATTTAATTAGCCAAGGAAATGGTGTAACGAGCTTTATTGGGATGCTAAGTCCAATGGTGCAGCGTGTTATTGAAAAATTTGATAATGGGAAACAGTTACACGAAGGGGATGTCATTATTATTAATGACCCATATGTTGGTGGTGGATCTCATTTATCGGATGTAGGCTTAGTCCTACCAATTTTCTATAATGGTGAAATTATCGCGTATTCAGCCAATAAAGCGCACTGGACAGAAGTAGGGGGCATGGACCCTGGTTCATTCACAAGTAATTCTAATGAAATCTATCAAGAAGGTTTACAGCTTCCAGGTGTTAAACTTTATCATCAAGGTGAGCTGAACGAAGCAGTCTATGAAATCATTTCGACGAATGTCCGTTTACCAGAGCTTTCGATCGGAGATATGTTTGCACAAGTAGCAGCTCTAAAAACAGGAGAAAAACGAATTGCAGAGCTTTGCCAGAAGTTTGGTGCTGAGTCTGTGAAATTGTCCATTCAAAAACTATTGGACAAGGGAGAGAAAATTGTTGAGCTGGAGCTTCAACATTTACCAAAAGGTGAGTTTTATGCGGAAGACTTTATTGAAGGTGACCCATTAAAAGGTGGCCCATACCCAATTAAAGTGAAAGTAACAATTAGTGATGAAGCGTTTATTTGTGACTTTAGAGGCTCCCATCCTGCAGTCAATGTGCCAATGAACTGCTCACAATTTGGTTTAATGGCTAGTGTGCGGGTTATGTTCTTAGCATTACTTGGTGATATTGATGTAATCAACGAAGGTGTCTTTAAACGCTTAACGATTATTACAGATGAAAACTCCATTGTCTCAGCTAAACGTCCTCATCCTGTGTCCATGAACTTCGAGGCACGTATAGGGGCAGCGGATTTAATTTGGAAGGCTCTTGCACCTCATTTACCAGAACGATTATCTGCAGGGCATTTGCAGTCCGTTTGTACGTTTATCTTAACAGGTAAAAACCCTGAAAACGATGAGTCATTCTTAATCGTTGAACCATCCGTTGGTGGTTGGGGAGCGTCCAATGATGAGGATGGTCAAAGCGGACAATACTGTATGGGAGATGGTGAAACATATAATCTCCCGGTTGAAATTGCCGAAACAAAATATGGTATTCACATTGATGAATATAGCTTAAATTGTGACGGGGCAGGTGCTGGTCAATTTAGAGGCGGCTTAGGTGTACGTCGCGTTTATACAGTGAATCATGATGGTCAAAAGGTTTCTGTTAACTTAGGAAGACATCAATTTGCGCCTTTCGGTTTAAATGGCGGAGGAGAGGGCTCTCACAACTATCTGATCATTCATAAAAACGATGGAACGAAGGTTGGACCCGTTGGAGTGCTGGCCAATTATGAATTGCAAAAGGGTGACCGCATTGAGCTTGTGACAGCAACAGGTGGTGGTTATGGTAATCCACTTGAAAGAAGTGCCGAGGCCATTGAACGTGATTTATTAAATGAATATATTTCTATAGAAGTAGCGCAGAAGAAATACGGTTATCAAAACGCTTAAAGGGAGAAATAAATGACTGTCAAGACATTAAAAAACTCATTGGATATACTAGAGTGTTTTGCCACGACAGAAAACGCATTAGGTGTTCGTGAAATTTCACGCATGATGAACTTGCCGACAAGTGTCGTGCAAAGAACCATTAATACATTTACAGAAGCGGGTTATTTAATACAGGATGACAACACAAGAAAATATAAATTAGGTTACAAGATGTTCCTTTTTTATGATGTGCTCTCCAATTCTAAAGACCCACACTCGACCATTTATGAATTGATGCAAAATCTTGCGAATGAAATTAATGAATCAGTATTTCTTACTTATATGGATAATGAATACGGTGTTACCACGAAAATTGCCGAGAGTAATAAAAATGTAAAGTATGCGGTGTCTTTAGGAACGAAGACACCCCTTTACATCGGTGCTTCCTGCAAAGTGATGTTTGCCTATTTAGAAGAGGACAGGCAGCTTGAATTAATCGCTTTTTTTCATAATAAACAATCGAAAGAAGAGCATCTTAAACTGCTTAAGTCATTGAAGGAAGAGCTACAGCAAATTAGACAAAACAACTGGTGTGTTACAGTTGGGGAGTATAATGAACATGCTTTTGGCATTAGCGTACCGTTATTTAACTATAAGAGGGAAATTATCGCATCTCTTACCATTTCTGGACTAGTATATGATTTAGATGATCAAAGGGAGAAATATATGCTTGAACAGTTAGTGAAAGTAGCTCATCAAATACAATCACATATTTCAAAACTATAACAGCAATAGGGGAGCTGACACTATGAATAATAAAGTATTACATCCAAGGGCTTTAGAGCCTGTAACTCTACTAATGATCGTCTTAACATCTGTCGTAGGGGCAATTATCGGGATACAGTTGATTACGACTTTAGGGATTTCTGCTAATACATCAATCGTCGGGGCAATATTTGCGATGATTCTAGGAAGAATTCCAATCGGCAAGCTCATTGAATTTAAATCTGTGCATAGACAAAATATTATTCAAACGGCCATTTCAGCAGCAACGTTCAGTGCTGCAAGTAGTTTAATGTTGCCAATTGGTATTCCATATGTATTAGGCTATGAAAACTTAGTATTACCATTGTTTATCGGTGTTATTTTAGCGATGTTTGTTGATGCTTTATTATTGTATAAATTTTTTGATACAAAGATTTTCCCAGCAGCAGGTACTTGGCCACCAGGGATTGCGACTGCTGAAGCCATTAAAGCGGGCGATAAAGGCGGTAAAAATGCCAAGGTATTAATCGGTGGTGTGTTAATAGGTATTGTGGGGTCTGTTCTTAAAATTCCAATGTCAGCTTTTGGGGTAGCGTTCATAGGAAATATTTGGGCACTAACGATGTTTGGGATTGGGCTTCTTCTAAGAGGATATTCTGTTCAATTGTTTAATGTCGATTTAAATGCATACTATATTCCGCATGGCGTGATGATTGGTGCCGGTATTGTGGCACTTTTCCAAGTCGCTTTTGCCTTATTAAATAAAAAGTCGGCTAAAAAGTCAGAAGAGTTGAGCTATTCAAAAGATGCCAAAGAAATTCGCCAAGCCTTTGGTGTAGGGTTTATTGCTTATTTAGCCATTGCCTTATTAATTGCCATTTTAGGTGGTATTATCACGCATATGTCTTTCGGTATGTTAATAGGATTCATCGTCTTTGCAACAATTGCTGCATTTGTTCATGAGCTAATTGTTGGTATTGCGGCGATGCACGCAGGTTGGTTCCCAGCATTTGCTGTCGCATTTATTACGCTGATTGTTGGTATTTTAATCGGTTTCCCAGCACCAGCACTTGCCTTATTAGCAGGTTATAGTGCAGCTACAGGGGTAGCGTTTGCAGATATGGGCTATGACTTAAAAACTGGATTTATTTTACGTGGTAATGGTAGTGATGCTGCGTTAGAAAAAGAAGGCCGTAAGCAACAATTAATAGCAGGAATGTTAGCCTTTGCGATTTCGGCTGTTGTCGTTTTACTATCTTATAAATCTTATTTTGCACAAGATTTAGTAGCACCTGTAAACCATGTGTATGCAGCTACAATCCAATCAGGTGTAACAGGAGATGTAGCAAAACAATTAATGATTTGGGCTATTCCAGGTGCATTGATTCAGCTAATTGGTGGTTCAAAACGTCAAATGGGTATTTTATTTGCAACAGGTTTATTACTTGTTAATCCGATCGCTGGTTGGGCTGTTTTAGTCGGTATCTTACTTCGTGTTATTTTCACATATGTAACGAAAGGTAAGAGAGAATCTGAAATGACGGTCTTTGCAGCAGGTGTTATTGCTGGAGATGCGTTATATAGCTTCTTCTCTTCTATTCTAAAAATAGGAAAATAGAAAGGGGTATGAATGAATGGTAAAAGTATTATCGTATGAGGATGGGATTGCAGCCGTTTATGGAGGGGCAATTCTTGGCGGCGGCGGAGGTGGTCTTCTAGAGGAAGGACTCAAGCTAGTGGAGGAAATCTTTGCTGCGGGAGAACCTCAATTAGTCGATATCACAGAATTGGATCAAGAAGACTTAGTGGCATGCGTTGCCTTGGTAGGTGCACCATCAGCAGTTGATCAATATATTTCTGGTGAGCAGCTTTGTTGGAGCTATCGTCAGATGAATAAGCATTACGAGCAGCGTCTAAAAGGCATCATTACGAATGAAAATGGTGCCAGTACGACGATCAATGGCTGGCTACAGTCAGTACTATTAAATGTACCAGTCGTTGACGCTCCTTGTAATGGACGAGCACATCCAACGGGGATCATGGGCTCTTTAAATCTCCATGAGCAACAAGATTATCAATCCGTGCAATTTTATGCAGGGGGAAAAGATGATTTTGCCGTGCAAGGGTTTGTCGAAGGGAATTTACAAAACACAGCCAAAACAGCTCGACAAGCATCCATTTTAGCAGGTGGGCTAGTGGGGGTTACTCGAAATCCTGTGACGATTGACTATTTACAGAAGCATGGTGCCCCTAATGCAATCACGATGGCTATTGAGCTTGGCTATCGATTCTTAAAGGGACAAACATTTGAAGAGAAATTAGCCAATGTTGTAAAGCATTTGAATGGTACACACATTGTATCGGGGAAAGTTACGAATTATTCTTTAACGAAGGAAAATGGCTTTGATGTTGGAAAATTATCCGTTGGCGATTATCATCTTACTTTCTGGAATGAATATATGACATTATCGAAAGAAGGACAATTACAATCGAAATTCCCGGATTTAATTATGACATTTGATATAGAGAAAATGACTCCTGTACCAAGTGCAAGCATTCAGGAAGGGATGCATGTAGCCGTGATCCATGTAGACCAATCACTTTTGACATTAAGTTCGACGATGCAAAATGAAGCACTTTTGCAGGAAATTGATGAAGTTATTAAAAACGTGTTATAAGTAAATAAAACAGTAAAAGCTGCCATCATCTACTTGAATGTAAGATGGGCAGCTTTTATTTGTCCTTCAGCGGGAGGGTAATACATTTTATCACAATCGTACCTACTTCCTTTATCACACTTAATACATTGGCTTACATGATTTTTCTTCTGATTGCACGACTCATCGAACGTGGTATTCACAAGCTGGAGACAATAATAGTGTATGATTTTCATTAAAGGGAGGAGCTACGTTCATACATAGTAGAAGAAGGTAACAACCAGTAATGAAAAACAATGACACAAATGCAACATCAAGTGAAAGCCTTTAGGTCATGCAACAAACTAACTTGTTGTTCACATTTTCGGCATGTACATAGGGCTATGCGGGTTAAACAAAGAATTTCTAAGGGAAAGTGTTCACTTTTATTTGTTTAGATGATTGGTTTTCAATACGTACGTCATCTTCTAAACAGGTTATTCAATTGTAAGCCCGCTGAAGTTAATGCTAAATCTGTCCTACACATAGCTGTTGTACATTACTGAAAAATATGAGGTACAGAACAAATGGATTGTTCTGTATGTTTATCATACAATATTCAGAAAAGTTAGTCAATTGAAACGTTATCAATTTTTAATTTCTAGATTACCTTTTGCAGGAATAAATACAGTATAATTTTGTAGGAAAGGAATGAGATTAACGATGAATAATTTATTGGATAAGGTTCGAGACGTATATGCACAATTTGATGCTAGTCATGATTTTCAGCATATTGAACGCGTCTATCAAAATGCGCTAGCTATCCTACAAAGTGAGCCAACAGCAGATGCTGAGGTGGTTAAAATAGCGGTGCTTTTACATGATGTCAGCGACAAAAAATATACTGATAGCAAGGAACAGGAAGAACAACTGATTGCAGAACTACCACTGAGTGAAGATAAAAAGCAACATATCCGAGACTGTATTGCTCAAGTATCGTTTAATGGAGGAAATGAGCTAGAAGCAACATCATTGGAAGCGAAAATCGTACGTGATGCAGATCGTTTAGATGCGATTGGTGCCATTGGCATTGCCCGAACATTTGCTTATGGTGGAGCTAAAGGTCGAAAGCTTTATGATAAAGAAGAGGAAGCACGGGCAAACATGTCAGAATCAGAATACCGTCAAAAAAATACCTCATCTGTTACTCATTTTTATGAGAAATTATTACTGCTAAAAGATTTAATGGTGACAGAGAAGGGCAAAAAAATGGCACTGGAACGTCATCAATTTATGGAGAGCTTTTTACAGCAATTACAGCACGAAATCGGTCAATAGGACAACACAAAAAGAACCGCCTTTCATTGGAATGGCGGTTTTTGTGCTTCATTGGGTATTTCTTTCGTAGCACCAAGATTGTGAGAAGTACGTTCAGTATAATAAAATAAAGGACGCCTATCGCAAGTAGAATATTCCTTTTCATATGGATTGCCTCAACAATGTCTTTAGCAAATTGCATTAAGAATTTCCACAAGCCAATGATAGAAGATTGAGCAAAGTAAATATAATATTACATGTTAGTATTCGATAATGAACGATATTTTTAAAATGAACATAAGGTTGGCTATATATAATATGAAATTAATGACGTCTGCTAACTCCATAAAAAAATCACCCTTTATATCGTTACTATTTTATTCGAAATTTTTTGATGAAATCGGCTGTGCATATTGGGCGATTTCTTGCTCTGTAAATCGTATCGAATCATCTGAACTCTCTTCTATAAAACTATATTCAATAGTAGCTTTTAGTAGTAGCATTTTTCTGAATAATGTAAAAATGTTGTTGAACTCTTCTTCTACATGGCTATTTGTTTGTGTTAAGCTATGGTCCTTAAAATAAATTAAGAGAAATATATTCGTGCATTCGCCCTTATGGTTCGTTTCTCTACAATTGAACCATTTATCACTATGAGGAAGAATCAAAAATAAAACGGTTATTTTCCACTTTTCTTTTTCAGATTCCCATTTTTTATTTTAATCCACGGGGCCCCATAAAATCGGAAGCGCGGCATATAGAATAACAGATTATCTAGCTCTGATAGCATTTGCGAATGTATTATTGAACAACAAGCTGTGATAGTTTGTTGTTCTTTGTTTACATGTCAATTGGTGTTATGATGAATAATGGATATCAATAATCGTCTACATACAAATCGTGTGGGCATGAACAATACCTAACATGAAAGAGATGGAATAGTGGAATGAGTCATTTAATCGTACAAAATTTAACAAAAACAGTGGGCGATAAAACGCTTTTTCAAGATATTGAATTTACCATTTATGAAGGAGAGCGAGCAGGTTTAATCGGTATTAATGGAACAGGGAAGTCGACGCTGCTATCTATTTTAGCTGGAGACGTTGAAGCAGACTCGATGACTGTGGACCGTCCGAATAAGTACCGTATCGCCTATTTACCACAGGAGCCGACATTTGAAGCTGGTGAAACAGTTTTACAGGCTGTCTTTGCTGGCGATTCACCTATTTTACAGCTGAATCGTCAGTATGAGGAAACCGTTGCTGCTTTAGCAGTTAATCCAACATCTGATAGTTTACAAAAAACGTTGTTTAGCTTACAACAGCGTATGGATGAAGAGCAGGCATGGGATGTCAATGCGTTAGCAAAGACATCATTAACAAAGCTAGGTATTGAAACATTTGAGAAAGAGGTTCTAACACTTTCAGGAGGTCAGCAGAAACGTGTCGCTTTAGCCAAAGTGTTAATTGAACCAGCAGATCTTTACCTACTAGACGAGCCTACCAACCATTTAGATGTGCAATCAACAGAGTGGCTTCAGGAAATGGTGCTACGACTAAAGGGTGCCGTAATTTTCATCACCCATGATCGTTACTTCTTAGATGAATTATCGACACATATTTACGAGCTAGCAGATCAAACGCTATATCGACATACAGGGAATTATGGCGATTATTTAGAGGCGCGTGCCATTCGTGAGGAAATGAAAGCAGCCTCTGCTCAAAAGGACCGCAACCGTTATCGTTCAGAGTTAAAATGGATTCGTCGCGGTGCGAAGGCGCGCTCAACTAAGCAGAAGGCTCGTATTCAACGCTTTGAAAAGCTAGAGGAAAACTTAGAGCGAAAATCAGAGGACGTTTCTTTAGAAATGGGACTGGCTACAACACGTCTTGGTCGTAAAGTTCTGGAGGCCGAAAATATTTCGAAAGCCTTTGGACAGCAAAAAATTCTAGAAAACTTCTCATTTTTACTACAGCAGGGTGATCGCATAGGTATTATCGGTGCAAATGGTGTAGGAAAATCAACTTTATTGAACATGCTAGCAGGGGAGCTGACACCCGATCAAGGTGAAATTCTTGTTGGCTCAACAGTAAAGCTAGCGCATTTCAAGCAAACATTGCCGAAAATGAATGAAAATGAGCGTATGATTGAATATATACGTGAGGCTTCTAATGATATTACAGATGCAGAAGGCGTACGCTACTCGGCGGCTCAAATGCTTGAACGCTTTTTATTCCCATTGCATGCGCATGGTACACCGATTGGGAAATTATCAGGCGGTGAGCGCAAGCGTCTCCATTTATTACGTTTATTAATGGAGCAGCCAAACGTCTTATTATTGGACGAACCAACGAATGATTTAGATATTGAAACATTAGGTGTGCTAGAGGATTTCATTGAGCATTTCCCTGGTGTTGTAATTACGATTTCCCATGATCGTTTCTTCTTAGACCGAATTGCTAAAAAGCTTTGGATTTTGGATGGACAGGGGCAAGTAGAGGAATCACTTGATCTTTACAGTGAGTACTTGGAGAAGCGAGAGCAAGCAGCGACTGCTAAAGTAGAGACACCAAAAGTTGAAAAGGCAAAGACTGAAAAGCCCAAATCAGATAAGAAGAAGCTATCGTTTAAAGAGCAAAAAGAATGGGAAACGATTGCAGATGATATTGAAAAAACAGAAACAGCCATCATGGAGACGGAAGAAGGAATTGCTCAAGCTGGTTCAGACTTCACGAAACTACAGGAATTAACGGCTAAGCTTGATGAGCTAAATGCACACTACGAGCACCTGATTGAAAGATGGTCTTATTTAGATGAAATTGTTAACGGATAAGGAGCGATAGACATGAAGATTATTACAATTGAACCGACACCAAGTCCCAATTCTATGAAGATTGTTGTTGATACAGAGCTACCGTTCGGGAAAAGCTATAATTTTACAAAAGATAATAAGGATGAGGCAACTGGCGAAGCTGCAGCCATTTTAGCTATTGAAGGAGTAAAGGGCGTTTACCATGTAGCGGATTTCTTTGCGGTGGAGCGCAATGCTAAGTATGCATGGGAAGGCATTCTAGCAAGCATTCGTCAAGTGCTAGGAGAAGATGTACAAACACAGAATGAAACGGTTGTGGCCAATGAGTTTTACGGTGAGGTTTACGTGCATGTACAGTTTTACAAGCAGGTACCACTGCAAGTAAAAGTGTTTGATAATCAACGTGAACATCGTGTAAGCTGTGGTGACCGTTTTGTAGAGGCCTTTAATCAAATCATTGAATCAGCAGTAGACGAGAACTATATCTTCCAACGCAAGTGGATTGATTATGGGGTGCGGTACGGCGAGCTTGAGGAAATTGCTGAAGCAGTCAAACAGGAGATTGATGTCACGTATTCTCCAGAACGCTTAGCAGAAATTGTAGCTGCCATCAATAATGATGACGAAAAAGCTATTGTAAAAACAGACAAGCTAAAAATAACAGTGGAGCAGTTCAATCAACCAGAATGGGAGAAACGCTTCCAATTGCTTGACCAAATGGCCGATCCAGAGCTAGATGATCTACCATTACTTGATTTAGCCTTACGAGATGAACAAATGTCCATTCGTCGACTTGCTACTGTGTACTTAGGCATGATTGAGGATGTGGCTGTTGTTCCTTATTTAGAAAGAGCCCTTCAAGATAAAAGTGCAGCCGTGCGCCGAACTGCAGGTGACTGCATGAGTGACCTTGGCTTTGTTGAATTTGAAGGAGCCATGCAACAAGCCTTACAAGATAAAAACAAACTGGTTCGCTGGCGTGCAGCAATGTACTTATATGAGGTCGGCACGGAGCAATCTTTACCAGCATTACAAGCTGCCGAAAACGATAAAGAATTCGAAGTAAAATTACAAGTCAAAATGGCCATCGCCCGTATCGAACAAGGCGAGGAAGCAAAAGGCTCGGTCTGGAAGCAAATGACCGAATCCCGTCAACAATAAAAAGGAAAAACCAGCTGATGCTGGTTTTTTTCATTGTATGGGGTGGGCTTCGCTCTGGGGATGATAGTTGTTGCTCATAAGTGTTGATAAACGGCTTAATATGTGAGACTTCGCTCGTAAATGGTATGATTCCGCTCATCTGTGTGAGGAAACGCTCAAGGGAGGAGTGAAAACGCTCGAAAATGTGAGAGATCCGCTCAAAGGAGGTGTGAATCCGCTCCTAAAGTTGAAGAAATCGCTCAAAGAAAGGATGACTCCGCTCATAAGTGTGAGGAAACCGCTCAAAGGAGGGGAGAACCCGCTCATAAGTGTGAGAAAACCGCTCAAAGGAGGGGAGAACCCGCTCGAAAATGAGAGAGATCCGCTCAAAGAAGGTGCCACCCCGCTCATAAGTGTGAGAAAACCGCTCAAAGGAAGGATGAACCCGCTCAAAGGAGGGGAGAACCCGCTCATAAGTGTGAGGAAACCGCTCAAAGGAGGGGAGAACCCGCTCGAAAATGTGAGAAAACCGCTCAAAGAAGGTGCCACCCCACTCATAAAGTTGAGGAAACCGCTCAAAGGAAGAAACCCGCTCAAAGTCAACCTCCAATCGGTGGGATAATCCACTTATTGGTAATATCAATCCCCTAATATCAATTCATGTTCAGGGTAGCTGATAATATGCGAGAAAACTGTAAAATGCGTTTAAAACAGCGGAAAATGTAGTTTTTTAGCGTTTTTTTGCTAAACAAAAAGTTAAGGTCATTCTATGATTCGTTAACATATTGTCTAGTTTCATAGAGAAGGGACAATGTTAAAATAACATAAATTCAGAATATTCCCTAAAATAGGAGGTCCTTTGCATGACAGTAACTAGTTTAAAGACAACGACATCGTATGTGCGCGATCGTGAGGCAGTTATAGCTTTAACACAGAAGCTCGTACGAATTGAAAGCGTTTACCGTGAGAATGATCCGAACGGTAATGAACAAGAGGTTGCGAATTTTGTTGCGGCATATTTACGAGATATTGGTATTGAAACGCATATCGAGGAGGTTGTGCCTGGGCGACCAAATGTTATTGGGATTATTGATTCGGGGAAGCCGGGGAAAACATTGCTTTTTGAGGGGCATACAGATGTAGTTACGGAAGGTAATCGAGAAGCATGGGCCTATGATCCATTCGGGGCAGAGATTGTGGATGGGCGCATGTATGGTAGAGGGACGAATGATACAAAGGGAAATCTTGCTTGTATGATTACAGCTTGTCAGTCATTGTTACTGGATCAGGAGGAGTTTACGGGCAAGATTATTTTATGTATTCCTTGTGATGAAGAAGGGTTGATGCTGGGCATTAAACATTTTATTAAAAATGGCTGGGCTGATGGTGTGGATGGAGCGATTATCTGTGAGCCCCAGGAAAATAATGTCTGTATTGCACAGCGTGGGGCTATTCGTTTACAGGTAGATATTTTCGGTAAAATGGCGCATGGAGCAATTTCGTGGAGCGGCATAAATCCGAACTGGCGGATGGCACGTTTGATCGTAGAGCTTGAAAAACTGGAAAAAGAAGAGCAAGCGAGGTTAGGGCGTGATCCAATGTTGAATTGGCCGTCGATTACGCCAACGATTTTACGTGCGCCTGTAAAGGGGGATGCACAGATCAATGTTATTCCGGATCATTGTATGACGACACTTGATATTCGTACGGTTCCAGCGCAAGACCATAATGAACTGCTTGGCAAAATTGAAGCGATCATTAAACGTTTACAAGCGGATGATCCTGATTTTAAAGTCGAGCTAACGGTCCTTGATAATCGACCAGCAACGGCAACAGCAAAGGAAGATCCTGTTGTACAGGCTATTTATGAGGCAGTGGCAGAGGTGACAGAGAAGGAGCCAAAATACAATGGTGTTCCTGGAGCAACAGATGGTACGTTTCTTCATGTGCATGGAATTCCGATTGTGACAGTTGGCGCAGGAGATCGTGAAATTCCACATCAAATCAATGAATATGTAGATATTGAAGAATTGGCAGAAACAACTGCTATTTATCGTTTAGCAGCATTAAAATTTTTGGCTGGTGATGCACAATGACAGTGATCAAAATAGCGGTAATACCTGGAGATGGCATAGGGAAAGAAGTAATGCAGGAAGCGTTAAAAGTGTTAAATTGCTTGCAAGAACAAGATAGCTCTTTACAAATTGAAACAACGATCTTTCCTTGGAGCTCTGATTACTACGTGCAGCATGGCTGTATGATGCCTGATCATGCACTTGAAACACTTCAAGCGTATGATGCGATTTTATTTGGTGCAATTGGCGATGCCCGAGTGCCTGATGATGTAACGGTGTGGGAATTGATTATGCCGATTCGGAAACAGTTCCAGCAATATGTGAATTTCCGTCCTATTAAATCACTGCCTGGGATTACGTCCCCTTTGGCTCGTGGCAATGACATAGATTTTGTCATCTTCCGTGAAAATGCAGAGGGCGAGTATTCAGATAGTGGTGGGCGATTGTATCAACAGCAGCCACAGGAAATGACCATTCAAAATACGATTATGACGCGCATTGGCATCGAAAAAATTGTCCAAGCTGCCTGTGATTATGCGAAGCAACACGGGAAAACCAAACTAACAAGTGCCACGAAATCGAATGCGATTATTCATTCCATGAAATTTTGGGATGAGCATACAAGAAAAACGGTGGCAGAAAGCGCTCCAGCACTACAGCTCGAATCCATTTATATCGATGCATTAGTTGCTTGTTTTGTCGAACGACCACAGGACTTTGAGGTGGTTGTAGCATCCAATTTATTCGGTGATATTTTATCTGATTTAGGCTCTGCGATTGTTGGAGGTCTTGGTTTATCTCCGTCGGCCAATCTGAATCCCGAGAAGGATTTTCCTTCCATGTTTGAGCCTGTACATGGTTCGGCACCTGATATTGCTGGAAAGGGCATTGCTAATCCAATCGCTCAAATTTGGTCGCTTGCCTTACTTCTTGGGCATCAAGGGAGAACGGATTTAGAGCAGCTTATAGTCAATGCTATTACAACGGTACTACAACAGGGTCTTGTGAAAACAGCAGATATTGGTGGACAAGCGACAACTGAACAAATGGGCGACGCTATTTGTCAGGAAATCATAAATAGGACGATAACAGCTGGAGGTGTTTAGGATGACAGTTGAGCAACAGGTCATTGTTGTAACAGGCGCAGGTGGCGGTATGGGAAAAGCCATTATTGAAGAACAGCTAAAGCAAGGCAATATTGTGGTAGCGCTCGATTTATCAGTAGAGCCTCTAAAAGAAATTGCACATGATTCTTTGCAATGCTTTGAAGTCAATGTTTTGCATGAGGAGCGTGTTCAT
The DNA here is from genome assembly GCF_028877475.1 of Lysinibacillus irui. Lineage (NCBI taxonomy): Bacteria > Bacillati > Bacillota > Bacilli > Caryophanales > Bacillaceae > Lysinibacillus > Lysinibacillus irui. The sequence continues at coordinate 1,629,788 of NZ_CP113527.1, forward strand.
GCAATCTGCCAGCAGGTTTTTGATAACTATGGTAGGATTGATGGCCTTGTCAATGCGCTCGGGGTTGCACAATCAGCCACACCAATTGAACAGGTAACGATGGATGAGTGGAATCGTTTAATGGATGTCAACGTGAAAAGCTTATTTATCACGACAAAAGCTATTGTCCCTTTTATGAAACAGCAGCAAAAGGGTTCCATTATTACGATTGCCTCTATTTCTGCAGTACGTCCGAGACCGGGCCTCCAGGCTTATATTGCGTCAAAGGGCGCAGCGGAAAGCTTTACGAGAGGGCTTGCTATTGAACTAGCATCAAGTCAAATTCGTGTTAATACGATTCATCCAGGACCAGCTGACACACAAATGCTTGGTCAATTTGCTGCACAGGGAGCAGATATAGAGCAAACAAAGCAAAGTGTATTTGTACAATCTGTCCCACTAGGTCGATTAGTGAAGCCTTCTGATATTGCAGGAGCTGTTAGTTATTTACTATCAGATGCAGCAAACATGGTTACAGGGACGACATTACATGTAGATGGTGGTCGTGGATTATAGGAGGGGTACAATGAAAAAAATTCCTATGTTAATCAATGGGGAGTGGGTTCATGGTGCGGCATTAGTGGATGTTCGAAATCCATCAACTGGAGAAGTGATTGCGCAAATTAGCAATGCTAGTAAAGCGCAGGTTGATGAAGCAGTACGTGCAGCCCGTGTAGCATTTGAAAGTGACGATTGGCGTCAATGGAAGGCGTATGAACGAGGGCAGTTATTGATTGAACTTGCCCATTATATTCGCATGCATGCAGAGGAATGGAGTTTACTAGAATGTCGCGATGTAGGAAAACCTTTATCACAGGCAAGAGCAGATATTGAAGCCGCCGCTCGCTATTTTGAATTTTACGGCGGGGCTGCAGATAAAGTGATGGGGGATACCATTCCGATTGAGGATGGACTATTAAATGCGGTAGTGCTAGAGCCAGTCGGCATTACGGTACATATTGTGCCATGGAATTATCCGATTCAAATTACAGCGAGAAGTGTTGCAGCGGCTATTGCTACAGGCAATGCCGTTATAGTGAAGAGTGCCGAGGATACACCGCTTACAACGCATGCGATCGCTGAATGGTTGGCCGATAAATTGCCTAAGGGGATTTTTCAGCATATTACCGGTCTGGGACGAGATGTTGGTCCGTATTTAACATCACATCCTGATATTAACCATATTACGTTTACGGGCTCAGTTCCTACTGGTATCGCAGTGATGAAGGCTGCTGCGGAAAATATTATTCCTGTGACATTAGAGCTTGGAGGGAAATCGCCTAATATTGTTTTTGCCGATGCGAATATAGAGCAAGCACTGGAAGGTGTTATGCGTGCCATTATTCAAAATGCAGGTCAAACTTGTTCTGCAGGGGCCCGTTTAATCATTGAAGAAACGGTCAAAGATTCATTCGTTTCGCAATTAGTGGAAAAATTCCAAGCGCTGCAAGTAGGACCTGGTGAGGCAGATTTGGATATGGGCCCACTATTAAATGAACGGCAATTTACGAAAATTACTGGATTACTACAGCAAGCAAAGGCAGATGGCTATGTCATCACGGGTGGGGAGCCATTACTAATAGAAGGCTATGACAAAGGGTACTATATACAGCCAACTATACTGGATGGTGTCGATTCAAAAGATCCATTAGCCCAGGAAGAAATTTTTGGTCCCGTGTTGACGGTTTTGACATTTTCAAGTGTGGAGGAAGCCATTGCCTTAGCCAATAGCACCGACTATGGCCTAGTGGCTGGCGTTTGGTCACAAAATATTGATACTGCTCATTTTGTGGCAAGCCGCGTGCAGGCTGGACAAGTATTTATCAATAATTACGGGGCAGCCGGTGGGATTCAAATGCCATTTGGAGGCTATAAAAAAAGTGGGATTGGTCGAGAAAAGGGCTTTGTTGCACTGCGAAACTATACGCAAATGAAAAATATCGCTATACGCTATGCACCACCTAATCAACGCTGAGATGGAGGGACGCATATGGAACAGCCAAAAGAAAAAGAAGTCCTTTTAGAGGTCAAGCAATTATCGATTAAATTCCATTTGAAAAATGGTAAAGAGGCGAAAGTTGTTGAAGATGTAAACTTTACTATTCATAAAGGCGAAACGGTTGCACTTGTAGGCGAATCAGGAAGTGGCAAAAGTATTACATCGTTAGCGATTATGCGTTTACTTCCTATACCGCCAGGTGAAATTACAGCAGGTTCCATCGCCTTAAACGGGAGGAATCTACTAGATTATAAAAATAAAGAAATGAGCCGTATTCGTGGCAATGAAATTAGTATGATTTTCCAAGAGCCAATGACCTCTTTAGATCCTGTCTTTACCATTGGAAATCAAATGATAGAAGGCATTCGCAGGCATCAAAAGGTATCCAAAAAAGAAGCGTGGAATCAAGCGTTACATTTATTAAAGGAAGTTGGGATTGCGAATGCAGAAAAGGTGATTGCAGAATACCCCCACCAATTATCAGGGGGGATGCGGCAACGTGTGATGATTGCCATCGCCATGTCCAATCATCCGCAGCTCTTGATTGCGGATGAGCCAACCACTGCACTGGATGTTACAGTGCAAGCACAAATTTTAAAGCTGATGATGAAAATGAAGGAAGAGCATCAATCAGCAATTTTATTTATTACCCATGATATGAGTGTTGTGGCTGAAACGGCTGACCGTGTCATGGTGATGTATGCAGGGCAAATTGTCGAGGAAGCCCCTGTGAGAGAGCTATTTTTAAATCCGCAGCATCCTTATACAACAGCTCTCTTAAAAACGATGCCTAGTCTTGAAACAGATGTGAAAAGGCTACCTTCGATTCCAGGTAGCGTGCCACCTGCATATGCATTACCGAATGGTTGTCGTTTTGCGCCTCGTTGTCCGCATGTAATGGCACATTGTCATCAGGAGCAACCAGCCATCCATCATATTCAGGAGGCACATAAAGTACGCTGTCATTTATTCACAGAGAAAGGAGAGCTGGCTCATGACGGAGAAAGAAGTTTTGCTGGAAATTAACCATTTAAAAGCCTACTTTCCTGTGAAGCGCAAGTCCATGAAGGAGGAAAAAAAGGTCATTAAAGCAGTGGATGATATTTCGATTGAGATTTATAGAGGAGAAACACTTGGGATTGTGGGCGAATCAGGCTCTGGAAAATCAACATTTGGGCGAACGATTTTAAAGCTTGTTGAACCAACTGGTGGAGAAGTGTTATATAAGGGACAACCGATACAGCATTTAAAGGGCAACAAGCTGCAAAGCTATCGCAATCAAATGCAAATGATTTTTCAGGATCCCTTCGCTTCCCTTAATCCTCGCAAGCGGATTGGCTCTATTATTGAAGAACCGATGAAGCTGCAATTAACGTTGACAAAGGAACAACGAAAAGAGCGTGTTAAGGAGCTATTGCAAAAGGTAGGTCTACCAGAGGATGCCATGCATAAGTTTCCGCATGAATTTTCTGGTGGTCAGCGCCAACGTATTGGTATTGCAAGGGCACTAGCCATCCATCCAGAGTTTATTATTGCGGATGAGCCTGTGTCGGCACTCGATGTATCGGTTCAGTCACAAGTACTAAACTTAATGATGGATTTACAGGATGAATTTCATTTAACCTATTTATTTATCTCCCATGATTTAAGCGTTGTGAAGCATATTAGTGACCGAGTGGCAGTGTTGTATTTAGGTAGAGTGGTGGAAATAGGCACAAAAAAAGAGCTTTATGCCAATCCATTGCATCCATACACTCAAGCATTGCTCTCTGCCATTCCTGTTGTTAATTTTGATGAGCCAAAACAGGAAATACTTTTACAAGGTGAATTACCAAGTCCAATGAATCCGCCTGTTGGCTGTGTCTTTCATACACGTTGTCCGTTTGTTATGGAAAAGTGTCATCAGGAAAGACCGATGCTTCAGCAAGAAAATGCCAATCAGCGAGTTGCCTGCTTTTTATATGATAAATAATCTGAATATTAAAACTATTTAAGGTTGAGGTGTTGGTGATGTTTGGCAATATAACTGATGTTCCTGGAATTAAGGTGGGACATAGGGAAAACAAGGAAGGAATTACTGGCTGCACGGCACTTTTAGTGGAGCACGGAGCAGTATGTGGGGTGGATGTCCGAGGCTCTGCACCAGGTACTCGTGAAACGGATGCATTAGACCCAATCAATGAGATTGACCGTGTACATGGTATTTGTTTATCTGGGGGGAGTGCTTTTGGTTTAGATGCGGCGACAGGAGTTATGCAGTTTCTAGAGGAGCAAGGGATTGGAGTAGATGCAGGTGTGGCAAAAATTCCTATTGTTCCAAGTGCTGTATTGTTCGATTTATTTATTGGAGATCCTCAAGCTCGACCAACTGCACTTATGGGCTATGAAGCAGCAAAAGCAGCACAAGTTGGATCATTTCCAAACGGCAATGTCGGCGCTGGCTATGGCGCAACGGTTGGAAAACTAGCAGGACCTGACTTTGCGATGAAGGGTGGACTTGGTAGTGCTTCCTATGCTGGTAAAGATGGTCTAGTAGCGGGTGCTATCGTAGCTGTCAATGCAGTGGGTGATATCAAGGATCCTGCTACAAGGGAAATTTTAGCAGGAGCAAGAGATGCTCAATCAGGACAGTGGCTAGACTGCTGTACCTATTTAGAGCAGCATGCTCAATCGGAGGCATTAGCTGGCACGAATACAACCATTGGCGTTGTGGCAGTGAATGCGAAGCTTACGAAAGCGGAGGCTAAAAAGATTGCCCAGCTTACACAAAATGCTTTAGCACGAACGATTTATCCTGTCCACACGATGCTCGATGGCGATACAATTTTTGTGCTCGGTACAGGAGATCAATGCTATGCGCTTGATTATTTAGGGCATTTAGCAACAAAGGTCATGGAGGAAGCCATTCTCGCTGGTATTAAAGCTGCAGAAAAATTGGCAGATGTTGAAAGCTATACGAGCATTCAAAATAGAAGCACTTAGGAAAAGGGGGAACGACCATGAAATTGAAAAACAGAGGGTTTATGCTAATAACTTTCATCATGGCATTGGTGATGAGTGCGTGTTCAAGTGATGGAGAGAAAAATGCTGCAAGCACAGGGACTTCAGATGGTCAAACGACTACAGATGTTCCACAGGAAATCGTTGTACGTGTCAATGATGATCCTGATTTTTTAGATCCACATAAAGCAACAGCGTCCATTTCCTATCAAATGATTTTGAATATTTTTGAGGGACTGATGGCACCCGAAACGGATGGCTCGCTAAAAGAAGGGCTGGCAGAGAGCTACGAAATTTCTGAGGATGGTTTAACGTATACGTTTAAAATTCGTCAAGGCGTGAAGTTTCATAATGGCGATGATGTAACGATGGAGGATATTCAATATTCCTTTGACCGTTTAATGGGGAAAAACGGAGGGGAAAAAATGTCCAATAACTTTGATAATGTAGCATCTACAGAGGCACCAGATGCCAATACATTTGTTATAAAGCTAAAAGAGCCAAATTCAAATTTCCTGTATTCATTAACAGCAAGACAGTCAGCCATTATTCCTAAAAGTAATGATGGGAAGCATAATGAAAATCCAATCGGCACAGGCCCCTTTGCCTTTGTGAAATACGCACCTGGTACCAACTTAGAGCTCAAGAAAAATGAGCACTACTGGCAGGAAGGATTGCCTTACCTAAATAAAGTTACCTTTGCCTTTCAATCGGATGATCAGGCTGCGATTATGAGCTTGATGGCCAATGAAGTAGATTTAACGAGCGTACCTTGGCACCGGGTTAGCGAGGTGGAGGCTAGCTATAATTTATCACATCAAAATAATAACTCCTCCTTAATCGTTACGTTTAATGAAACAAAGGCACCATTTGATAATGTCAAGGTACGTCAAGCAATCAACTACGCGATTAGTAAAGCCGATATCATTGATTCTGTATTTGCAGGCTATGCTGTACCACTTGGCTCTAATATGAGTCCAGCAATGGGCGATTTCCAAAAAAAGGGCTTAGAAAGTATGTATGAACGAGACGTGGAAAAAGCGAAAGCATTACTAGCAGAAGCTGGTTATCCGGATGGCTTTAAAACAAAGATTACGGTATCTTCGCATAATGATATTTACTCAAATATTGCACAAATTGTCGTGGCGAATTTACAAGAAATCGGCATTGATGTCGAAATTGAAGTAGTGGAATGGGGCATTTGGCTAGATCGCGTTTACTTTGGTCGCGATTATGAAATGACAACGATTGATTTAACAGGTCGTGCATCTGCCTACGAAATTTTGAATGATTACATTTCTACCAATGATAGCGAAAACTTCTTCTTATTTAAAAATGAGGAATACGACAAAATTATGGCTGATGTGTTAAAGGAAACAGATCAGGCAAAACAAATTGACTATTATCATCGAGCACAGGAAATTTTAGCAGAGCAAGCCACAGCAGTTTATATTGCTGATTACCAAATCGTTTGGGGTTCTGACAAACAAGTCACGGGGCTTAAGAGCTATCCATTCTGGTTCCATGATATGTCAGAGGTTAAGTTTTCAAACTAGAAAGGGATGAATGCTGATGATGTATATCCTACGTCGAATCATCCTGTTAATAACAACCATCCTTCTAGTATCCATTATTACATTTGGTGTTTTTCAAATATTACCTGGTGATCCGGTTCGAACAATGTTGGGAACTGAGGCGGATTCCACACAAATTGAAAATTTACGATTTGAGCTTGGCTTGGATCGTCCTCTTTATGAACAATATGTGGATTGGATGAAGGGCTTATTGACAGGGCAATTAGGGGATTCCATTCGATTTTCCATGCCTGTAAAAGAGTTATTATTTGATCGGCTTCCTGTCACCATGTCTTTAGCAGGGCTCACGCTCATCATTGTCTTAATCATTTCCTTACCCTTAGGCATGTTTGCTGCAAGAAGACAAAATAAATTAAGTGATGTGTCATTATCGACGGTTACACAAATTGGTATGGCCGTACCATCCTTTTGGCTAGGGATGATGCTTATTCTTTACATTGGCCTACAGTTCAGCTTCTTTAAAATTAGTGGCTATATTCCTTGGACGCAAAGTGTAACAGGGGCGCTAAGTACACTAATCCTGCCAGCTTTAACGATAGCGATCCCACAAATTGCTGTTAATTTCCGTTATGTCCGAACAGCTATTTTGGAGCAGGTCCAGCTCGATTATGTACGCACCATTCGCAGTAAAGGTATGTCTGAACAAAATGTGATGTATAAGCATGTATTGAAAAATTCAATGATACCGATTTTAACGGTTTTTGGTTTGATAATGGCAGAGGTTGTAGCGGGCACAATTATCGTGGAGCAAGTGTTTTCATTACCAGGAATCGGTCAGCTTCTTATTACGGCTATTAGTAATCGTGATTTCCCTCTTGTACAGGGAATTGTCATGTATATTACAGTAGCTGTCGTTATGATTAATTTTATCGTTGATGTTTTATATTCTGTGTTGGACCCTAGAATTCGATTACGTTAAGAGGTGGCTACAATGAAACAACTACAGCGCTATACTAAAAAAATCAATTTAGTCATTGGTCTCCTCGTGATTGTTGGCTTTCTACTCATCATGATTGTTAGCTTTTTTTATACACCCCATGATGTCAACGCGATGAATATACCAGAAAAATTGCGTGGGCCTGGTGGCGCATATATGTTTGGCACAGATGAGTTCGGGCGTGATATTTTTAGCCGCATTATGAAGGGGACACAAACAGCCTTTGCAGTGGGTCTATTAACCGTAGCAATTGGCACGGTGTTTGGCATCCTGATCGGAGGGATTGCAGGCTATGTTGGGGGCTGGATCGATGAAATTTTTATGCGGACGATGGATGCGTTAATGGCCTTTCCAGGCATTATATTAGCATTAATGCTTGTGGCAGTATTTGGTCCAGGTATTACGAATACCGCCATAGCACTTGGCATTATCGCAATACCTGCTATTGCGAGGATTGCACGAAGTGGCTTTGTGCAGCAACGGGATTCGGAATATGTGCTAGCAGCAAAATTAATTGGTGTTAAGCCTCATAGCATTATGTTCCGTCATATTTTGCCGAACATTTCGTCGCAAATTATTGTTGCAGCAACTGTGACATTTGCAACTGCGATGCTAGCTGAGGCAGCCCTAAGCTATTTAGGGCTTGGGGTACAGCCACCAAACCCTAGCTGGGGCAGAATGTTAAAAGATTCACAAGCTTATCTAATAGGTGCCCCTTGGTATACGTATGCCCCTGGAGGAGCCATTACAATTCTTGTTCTCGGTTTATATATGCTTAGTAACGCTTTACGAGATTTTATGGACCCACGTTCAAAATCGTAATAAATCAGGTGCTGTTTTTTGCAAGAGCGCATATGCCTTAACGGCCATTTCAATATTTAGGCGGTGCGGAGCTTGTAAAAAATCAGCACCTAATATACCTTCTAGCCGTTCAATTCGTTTATAAAGAGTTTGACGAACGATATACAGTTGTTCCGCCGTATCATTTTTAGCCCCATTACATGTTAAATATACTGCCAATGTTTGAAATAAATCATGGCTACTTTTCTGATCTAGCAGCAAAATCTCTTGTAAATAATCTTTCACATATTGCAGGAGGGTAGTTTGATCCTGCTGTAATAATAATCGATAAACACCTAAATCCTTATAATAGATAGAGCTTGTCAATTGATGATGCTGCATTTGTATGACCGATTTAGCCTCCTTATAGCCAAGATGAACACTCTCGATTGCTTGATAGACATGACTTATGCCACAGCTGAGGGTGAGCTGCTCAAAAAACTGTGCAGCTCGTCTAGCAGTAATCTGTGAAATTGCTTGATCGAAGGCATCCCGATTGTCTTTCATATAATCTGCGGCAATGTAAAAGGCTAAAATAATAATTTCATGCTGTCTTACCGATACGGTAGGGAAAAATCCTAGTTTTTTTAAAATAGAACGAACATACATGGCATTTTGCAATTGGATTTCCTGCCACTCTTCTTCAGGTACAACGTTAGCTACATCATGTAGATTGAACACGATGACTCGGTAAAATAAATTACGACTTTCGATAGGTAAATAGCTTTGATAGTACTGAATATCTACTGGCTGACCTTGAATTAAGGCAAGAATAAACTCATCCTCTCGGCTTTGCTGGCGCTCCTGAAGCATGCGGTTGCGCATTAAAATATGGGCAATCGACATCGTTGCGCGTTCAAGGTTTAATAGAGTGTAATCACTCGGCTTTGGCAGTCCAGAATGCATACATAAATAGCCCCATACTTGTCCAAGTCCATTGACAGGAATAATGACAAAATGATCCCCGTCAATCGATAAAAGGTGCAAGGGCTTTTGTAGTTCTAACTGCTGACAATGCTCCTCCATAACACGTAAGAATTTTTTAGCCTCGACAGGGTAGTAAAAGCTTTTAGTATCTTCCGAGACAAATAAAAAGGATGCCTCTGTATCTTGATAGAGGACTTGTAAAATTTTTAAAATACCATTCGGCATTAATGATAATTCCATAAAAGTTTTGGATAAGGTATCTAGCTGTGTAAGTGCCTGCTGGTGTTGATTAATTATGTACGTGTGTAAATCTTGCGTAATATCGATAAATCGTACAATTTCTTCAAAGATGATAATAGGGAAATGATGGGCATTCGCCATGGCAATCAATTCTGCGGGGACATGGTCAAAATAGTCTCCAATTTCAATACAAAGACCTGCAGCTTCATTGCGTATCAGATTTTGTAAGTAGGCAATTTGTGTTTCACGTTCTAATTGTAAACCGACACCAGTGGTTAAAATCAGTTCACCACCATTGATTAAAGTGTCAACATTTTTTATTTCTAAAATATGTGTCCATAGAACTTGACGATCAAGACCCTGCTGTCCTGCAATGAGCTTCGCTGATTCAAAATGCTTACGCTTGAGGACATCACGTACGAGTAGAGGATGTTTGGACATAATTTAGCACCTGCCCTTCGAATGTACAATGTCTATTTTATTATGTTAGATAAATCAGAAAATTTCAATATTAACTCGATTAATAGGGAAAATGGTGATAGATCAAAAGACATCAATGATACATGATTGGAGGTCATTATATGGAGCGAAACGATCAGTTCACACATACCTTACAACAAAAGGATCATGAAAACGTTTGGCATCACATGTCTATGCATAATGACAGGGCGCCCATAATCATTGAACAGGGAGAAGGCGCATGGATTACCGATAGTTTAGGCAATCGCTTTTTAGATGGCATGTCAGGCTTATGGGCCGTTAATGTGGGCTATGGACGTGAGCGTCTTGCCAAGGTTGCCTATGAGCAGTTGAAAAAGCTTTGCTATGCTCCTTTAACACAAAGTCATGAACCTGCCATCCGACTTGCTGAAAAAATTAATAGCTTATTAGAAGATGACTATATGATGTTTTATTCCAATAGCGGCTCTGATGCCAATGAGGTGGCATTTAAAATAATACGCCAATACCATCAACAAAATGGGGAGGGGACCCGCTATAAAATCATCGCTCGCTATCGGGGCTATCATGGTAGCTCACTTGGGGCATTAGCTGCCACAGGGCAGGCATTACGAAAATATAAGTATGAGCCGTTTACACCTGGTTTCTTGCATGTTGCCCCACCAGATCATTATCGGCGTCCAAAAGGGCAATCGGTTGAGGCCTACAATATAGCGTGTGCCCGTGAAATGGAGGAAAAGATTATTTGGGAGCAAAAAGAAACGATTGCCGCTGTCATCATGGAGCCACTGATAACAGGTGGTGGTGTTCTTATCCCACACCCTACATATGTCAAGGAAGTCGAGCGCATTTGTAGAAAACATGGCGTATTACTTATTATCGATGAAGTAATATGTGGCTTCGGGCGAACAGGGAAGCTCTTTGGTCATCAACATTTCGATATTCGACCTGATGTCATTACTATGGCAAAAGGATTAACGAGTGCCTATCTACCGTTATCCATTACAGCAGTACGCAAAGATATTTACGAAAAATTTAAAGAGATGGATGGCTATAGCCATTTTCGACATATTAATACGTTCGGAGGTAATCCAGCAGCCTGTGCAGTAGCTTTAGAAAACATTAAAATTTTGGAGGAAGAGGGCCTTGTACAACGAGCAAGAGATTTGGGTATTCAATTCCTACATGATTTGCAAGACTTATTGGAGCTACCTTTTGTTGGAGATGTTCGTGGCCTAGGCTTACTTATTGGCATCGAACTAGTGGAAGATAAACAATCCCAAACACCGGCAAAGCCAGAACTAATCGCAAAAATTATAGCTGATTGTCAAGCAAATGGGTTAATTGTTGGGAAAAATGGCGATACAGTGGAGGGCTTCAATAATATCATTACGTTAAGTCCACCACTTTGCTGTACCGATGAAGATGTTGACTTTATGGTGGCGGTATTAAAAAGAGTATTTGCAGCTAATGCATAGCAGGAGGCGATTCCCGACGTGTGGAAGCACGGGGAATCGCCTTTAGTATTGTCGTTTATGACCTTTTTTCACTTCTTCCCAATCTATTTCTACATTATGCAAAACACGCGTCAAAAGACTGTGGATGCTGTCGATTTCCTCTGACGAGAACCCTTCGAGTGCACGCGCATTAGAGTATTCACCTTCCCGTTTTAAAAAGGGATAAATGTCCAAGCTTTTTGCAGTTGGAAAGAGTAATTTATTTTTCTTATTCCCCTGCTCAATACGTTTTTCAATAAAGCCCTTTGTCTCTAATTTTTTAATAGCCCGTGAAGCAGTAGTGCGATCCACCTTCAAAAGCTCCGCGACCTTTTCCTGAATGATGCCAGGGTTTTCACAAATTCGAATCACATATAAATATTGTCCCTTCGTTAAATCTAACTCCTTAAATTCAATATTACTAATTGAATCTAATGCTCGTGCAATCGCGCCTATTTCACGTAAGATTTCCTTCATTTTTTAATCCTCCTGAGATTTTTGTTGTATTTGCAATAAAAATCGTTCTATACTAATAGTATCATCTTCAACGTGAAATTGCATCTAAGGAAGATGGTGATGCAGAAGAAGCTAGGAGGAATAGTCATGAGTATAAAAAAGGTAACAACTGAAGCAGAATTACAAACAGCGTTTGATTTTCGACGTAACGTTTTTATCGAAGAGCAACAAGTCCCAGAGGAAGAAGAATATGATGAATTTGATGCGCTTGATGCACCATGTGATCATATTCTTGTCTATTACAACGAGCAACCTGTTGGAACAGGTAGACTTCGAGTAGTGGAGGGCTATGGCAAATTAGAGCGTATTTGCGTTTTGGAGGAATACCGCAAATATGGTCTTGGCAAAGAAATTATCGTTGGTTTAGAACAAATCGCACGAGATAAAGGCCTAACAAAAGCAAAGCTAAATGCCCAATCCTATGCAGAGGGCTTTTATGAAAAATTAGGCTATCAGCGTGAAGGTGAAGAATTCATGGATTGTGGCATCCCTCATATTCTAATGAAAAAATACTGGTAGTCATTTTTCAGTAATTTTCCAGACTTAGCGGGGACTAGGTAACCTTTTTTTGCTGTTTAGTTAAAAGGGGAGAAGGCATGGAATAAATGGATATTGCAGTAGTTGGATAGCCCAGACTGTAGACAAATTCAATGGATTTTGAGTTTGTCTACAGTCTTTTTTCTTTTCCAATGAAATAAAGTAAGCCGTTGATTTCTACTACGGGCGGACGCTTTCTGCGGGCGGGGTCGAGCTACTTCCCTCTTCGCTCAGTCCAGGATCTCGACTTTCCAGCTATTCCCGCAGGAGTCGCCGCCCTTCGTTCCAATCAACTTATACATAAAGCACTCCTTATTTACCTATTGATAAAAAGTAAACTATTGAAATGATCAACCATGATGACGAAAAATCAAACCAATGAACGTGAACAATTAGAAATGTTAACAATTGATCAATTAGTTCTCACCAATCATTTAGTGCGAAAACTAGAGGCTGCTATTGATTTTTTCATTTATCTATCCTTTAGTAGAAAACTTCTACTCTGTTTATGGGCGTCCTAGTATTGATTCTGTTGTTCTCTTTAAGTTTTTGGTATTCGGTCCATGCGTCAAACCATCAAAAGCGTGGTATGCGATGGACAACCTTAAGAGGTCTTAAAATATTGTCCATGCAGGCGATGCTTACTTTCGCTGCTATGAATTTGAAAAAGCTGGCTACTTGGACATGGCAACAAGCTTAAGAGAGCAAATATGCTCGAAGAGTATGTGTGGTTTGGAAGTAAAAATGAAATAGGAAGAAAAATGACAAAAGCCATCGAGAGTGAGCTTCTCGATGGCTTTTGTCTACAGTCTAAGTTATCCAAAGTAGTTGGGTAGCCTTCCTCTAAATTTCTTTCACAACCGTATGTGCAAAGCTATCATGTGGCAAACACTGTCCATGCTGTTGCTCAAATGCTTGACGATCTTTTAAATAAGCAAACGTACTAATCGTGTCTCGATAAGCCATTCGTTTAATAATTTGAGCGCAAGATAATGGACGACCATCTTCATTTTCAAGTGCTAGTCCCATTGCTTTGTAGCCAATAGTTTGTCCGTTTTTTCGGAGCTGTGCATATTCGAGTGCCCACAACACGACTGTTGGTGTAACTAGTGCATGAACAGCCTCATTTTTAACCTTTTTTCGTAGGAAATATTCAATACCGAACGTAGCAGCCGTTGAAATAGCTGTATCAATTAAAAAAGCTGCTGCTCGTTTTTTTGTCACCGATTCCATGAAAGACCTCCTTAGATTGACTTGTCTCTAATACATACGAAAAAGGGGATGTAAAGTTTCGAGTTAATCTACTTTTAATTCCAGTGGTAGTGCCGGATAAGACGGTATTGCCCCGTGCTTCGTAGTTGATAAGCCTGCATAGCGGTTTGCGAAAGATAGCAGGGACGTCGCCTCCAGTTCACAGTAAGCCACTAACCCCTCTACCTCTAGTTGATGTTGAAGGAATTGACTTAGAATAGCGCCAATAAAAGCATCACCTGCTCCCGTTGTATCAATGGCTTGCACCTTTTCAGCGGGAACTTTAACATGAAGATTTTTCGTATATAATGTGGCCCCGGCAGCACCATGTGTAATAATGATGACAGCTATATATCCATTGAATAATTGAAGGACCGCCCTCTGTTCATCCTCTATGGCGGTTAGAAATAAAAGCTCCTCCGCTGAAAGCTTCACCAGATGCGCTTGAGGTAAGAAGGCTAAAATGGTTTCACGACAAGCTGATTCATCCTGCCATAAAGGTAGGCGCACATTCGGGTCAAAGGAAACGAGGCTACCCACTTGATGTGCCTGTTCAAGAAAAGCAAGGTGGGCTTTCTTCATAGGACTTTCCACAAGATTCACAGAACAAAAATGCACAATATCCTTCGCAGTTAAAAGCTGTGAGGGGAGGTATTCTTGTTTGTATAATAAGTCCGCAGCATGTCGGCGATAAAATTGAAAGTCACGATCCCCTTGTTCATTTAATGATACAAAAGCAAGGCTTGTTTCTCCCACCGTTGTTTGACGAATAAATTGAGTATCTACACCTGCTTGCTGTAATGTTTTTATCAGGAAATCACCAAAGGCATCTTGGCCCACCTGTGTTAGCAGAGCAGCCTGCAGGCCCAGTTTGGCACAAACCGCCGCTACATTTGCAGGAGCTCCACCGGCATGTTTCGTAAAGTGCTCGATATCGGTAAGAGAGCCTCGCTGCTGTGTTGGTGTAAAATCAATTAATAATTCTCCTATCGTGAAGAGTTTGCCCATTATGAGACCTCCTGTGGCAGTCGCTTTTTCTTTGGAACATAAATTGTATAAAAAATACCACCGAAAATTAATAAAATGCCCATCGTTTGCACAATGCTTGGCATAAAATCAAGCAGCAGCATATCAAGTAAAATCGCGACAACAGGGTCGACGAATACTAATACAGATACAAGAATGGTAGAAAGACTACGAATACTATCAAAAAATAAATAATAAACAAATCCAGTATGAATAAAGCCTGTGCCTAAAATATAAAACCAATTCGTTGAGGTTAAGCCATCAAAGAGTGCAAAATCAATGAAAGGCAGCAGCATGACGATTCCAACCGTTGTTTGAATATAAGTTAATGCATAGGAGCTTAGCTTGGTAATCGTTTTGCTTGTTAACATGGTGAGGGCATAAAAGACAGCTGAAAGTAAGGCCCACACAAAGCCCGATTGCATAAACTCCGAGAACGACACAAAATTCTGTAAGCCAATAATAAAAATACTACCAATAAAGCAAGTGATGGTTGCCACTAGCGCTTGAATAGTCATCTTTTCCTTTAAAAAAATCGCGCCTAATATTAAAACAAAAATAGGAGCTAAATTATAAATCGAAATTGCAATCGAAATTGACATTTCTTCAAAGGCTTTAAATAAAAATACCCAATTTAAAACAATAAAGACACCGCAAATAATCGTTTGAAGAATTTCTTTTTTATCCCACACCTCTGATTTATGTCCACCTGTGATCAGCCACATACCTCCTAGAAAGAGGGTTGCGCAAATGCATCTAACAAAGACAAGCTCTGTAGCCGGAACACCAGTATGAACGGTAAAAAAGCCAATGGAGCCAAAAAGAGCCATCGATACAGTTAATTTAATGATTGCTGAAATGTTCATACGAAACCTTCTTTCTATTTTTTATCAATCTATAACTAGGGAAGAGAGTTATAGCTATTCTCGAATTTGACCGTTGCCATGAATAAAATATTTTGTTGATGTTAAGGCAGGTAAGCCCATTGGTCCACGAGCATGTAGCTTTTGCGTACTGATACCAATTTCTGCGCCATAGCCAAATTCAAAGCCGTCTGTGAAGCGGGTAGAGGCATTGTGATAAACCGCTGCTGCATCGACATTGTTTAAAAATGTTTCTGCGACCAATGAATCTTCCGTAATAATAGCTTCAGAATGATTCGTTCCAAATTGATGGATATGCTCAATCGCTTCATAGACGTTTTCGACTAATTTAACACTTATTTTTAAATCAAGGTACTCTGTCGCATAGTCATCTGTCGTAGCTGGAAGAGCGTCCTTAAATGACTGACACACTTGTTCATCACCGATGATTGTCACACCTGCTTCGTACAGAGACGATAAAAGCTGAACACCGTGTGCCTTAAACCAAGTAGGGTGGATCAGTAAGCTTTCGGCTGCATTACAGACAGAGGGCCGCTGTGTTTTAGCATTCAGACAAATGGTTTCTGCTTTTATGTAATCTGCCATTTGATCCACATAAATGTGACAGTTACCTGCACCTGTTTCAAGGACAGGGACAGACGCTTCATTAACAACTAAATCAATAAGCGCTTTGCCGCCACGAGGAATGAGTACATCTAAGTACTCTTTTAAATGAAATAGTTCTTTAGCTGTTTCCCGACGCGTATCCTCAATTAATTGCACCGCATCCGTTGGCATGGCTGTTTTGGCAAGTGCACGATGGATACTTGCGACAAGAGCCATATTTGAACTTTTAGCGGAGGAGCTCCCGCGCAATATGACAGCATTACCCGTTTTCAAAGAAAGTGTTGCTGCATCGACTGTGACATTTGGGCGAGCCTCATAAATCATGCCAATAACACCGAGTGGCACAATTCGCTTTTCAATGCGTAGCCCATTATCTTTCTCAATACGTTCCACAATGGTACCTACTGGATCGTTTAAGGAGACGAGCAAATGAATGGCATCTGCCATTGCCGCTATGCGCTCCTCATTAAGCATAATACGGTCCAAAGTAGAAGCGGGCATGCCTTGTTGCTCACCGAGTGCCAAATCCTTAGCATTTTCAGCTAGGATAATAGGCTGATCGATAAGAAGCTGTTCGGCAATTTTTGTCAAAGCCTCATTTTTTTCGCAGGTAGTTTTACTATTTAACGTGTAACTAGCGGCCTTTGCAAGACGACCTTTTTCTTGAATTTCACTTGTCATTTTTCATTCCTCCTTAATTCGTTTGAATTTTCAGCCATTTATCTCTGTGAATGACCTCGTTAGGACAATTCACCAATGTATCTGTCCGTTTTCCCATAGCAACAGCTAGCTCTTGAGATGAGTACAACACCTCACCACGTCCTAATAAACCATTTTCACTATAGACTTCGACCACGTCACCATTGATAAAATCTCCTTCTACACGGTACACCCCGGCAGGTAAAAGGCTTTTGCCATTGTCCATTAACGCTCGCTCAGCACCATTATCTATAAAAATTTTACCAGAAACTTCCGTAAGTGCAATCCACTGTTTATGATTCGTTAGCACTGCAAGCTCATCATGACCGACATAGGTTCCATCGCCATGACCAGCTAAAATATCCACAAGTTTTTGAACACCATGACCGGTTCCAATAAACACCCTAACACCTGCACGTAAAGCAGTTCGAGCTGCTAATAGCTTGGAAGCCATGCCACCCGTGCCAACCTTTGATCCTGTACCATCTGCAAAGCGAAGCAAATCATCTGTAATTGTTGTTAACTTATCAATGCGCTCAGCCTGTGGATTTTTAGCGGGATTAGCGTTATATAAGCCATTAATATCGGTTAAAATAATGAGTTGATCTGCATGGACCAGACCACTTACTAAAGCGGATAGCATATCATTATCACCAAAAGTTAATTCGCTAATAGATACGGTATCGTTTTCATTAATGATAGGTAACATTGAGCGTTCTAATAATTCCTCGAACGTCGCGTAAGCATTTTTATAGCATTCTTTTTTAGAAAAGTCTGTGCGAGTCAGTAAAATCTGTGCAGGCATAATATCATAGATACTAAATAAAGCACTGTACGTTTGAATAAGTAGACTTTGCCCTACCGCTGCCGCTGCCTGCTTACCTTTCACCGTCACAGGACGAGCTGGGTAGCCAAGTTGTTTAAAACCCGCAGCGACGGCACCCGATGAGACAAGTAAAACTTCATGTCCCTGTTTCTTTAATTCGGCGATTGCCTGTACGTGATCCATTAAGCGAACTTTATCGATTTCACCTTTTGCGTTCGTTAAAGAGCTACTGCCAATTTTAACAACAATTCTTTTTCTCTCCATCACACAACCTCCAGTTGAATACGTTCGTTCCTGCATATTACATCAAGATAAAAAAAGCCTTTTCATCCTAAAAATTAGGACGAAAAGACTTGCCTTCCGTGGTACCACCTACATTGAATATCATGCGACATTCCACTTTTCTCATAACGCTAGAGACTGCGCCTAGTTTGGCTAGGACGTTTCACGAAGTAGGTTCATCAGTCTTTCTTGTACAATGCCTTGCAGCCAATGGGCATTGCTCTCTTCATAAGAGTTACTAACTACTAGTCTTCATTCGTTTTGTCATCATACTGTTTTCAACTATTGACTAAAGGATGCACTACTTGCAAAGGTCTGTCAAGTTGAATTGACAAATTACTTGAAAGTTTTGAAAAGTTAAGAGGGTGAAGAGCAAAAGTGATAAAAAAGGAACCTAATCGATTATTTAAACCACCAAATAGCGATGAAAAGTGGCAGCATGGCCAAAACAATCACAAAGAAACTCCATACGATTTGTTTCCCGGAGGACATATTTTTTGGCTTGATGCTCATTTGTTCATAGAGCTGGTTAATGGCATACTGCTCCTTCGAATAAAGCATTGCTTGAAATTCTTCGTAATCTTGTATATAGCTAGATGGGGGACGTGGACTGAAACGCAAATTTCGTATGGAATCCGTTATGTCTTTTTCTCCCATCCAATAGGTAATAATGGGAGCTAGTCCTGAGTTTTGTGTAGCCTTAACCTCAATGTCATGTGATGTCATTTTATAATAAACCTGCCCGTGCTCATCCTCGTATTGCGTAACAATATCACTTACTGCCATACAATCACCTCTTATGAAAATTATCTGTAAAATCATGAGTTTCTACTATTATAATGTATTAGGAGAGAAAAGTATTGTCTGAACGAGCATAATTTGTGAAGCTAAAGTTCGTGAAAAAATTTAAATAAAGACATAAACTTATATCTAGTGAAAATAATGTCGTGTAGTATAATGTAAATAGTTTTTCAAAGAAGTTGAAGGAAGTGAAAGTAGTGGAAATTTCAACGTTATTCGCATTTTTAGGTGCAGCGATTATTTTAACGATAATGCCAGGGCCAGATAATTTGTTTGTGCTTGCGCAAAGTATTACACAAGATAAAAAAGCTGGTATTGCCACATCACTTGGATTATGTACGGGACTTCTTGTTCATATTAGTGCAGCGGTACTCGGTATCTCTGCGATTATTTATCAATCGACTATTATTTTCTCTATTGTAAAATTTGCAGGAGCAGCATATTTATTATATCTAGCTTGGCAATCATTTCGTGCAAAAGGAGATCCATTTTCTTTGCAGCAGCAAAATGTACAAGCCTATGTTAAGTTGTATAAAAAAGGGATTTTAATGAATATTTTAAATCCAAAAGTATCGCTATTTTTCCTAGCGCTCCTACCTCAGTTTGTTCATCCTTCACAAGGACATGTTGCGTTGCAAATGCTTATTTTGGGTATAGTATTTTTAGTTCAAGCATTGGTATTATTTATCTTATTTAGTTTGTTTGCAGGGAAGGTTAGAAATGTGATTATTGGTCAGCCTGTGATTGCAAAACGATTAAATATGATTCAAGGTATTCTCTTCACTTTTATTGGGATACAAATAGCTATTAGTAAACAATAGGGAGGAATGATCATGGCTATTTTACATATTACCTTTAGCTTAGCAACTCAGGGTTCCTTGAAGCTTGCCATACGCCAACATCGTTTGCAGCGTGATGAATCAGTTCTAAGTGTCCATGATGATTTCTCGATTGGACCTCTTCAGAGCTTTGAAGAACGCAAACATTGGTTAGAGACGCATATGTTGGACGATGATGACCAACAATTATACAATGATATCTATGAAAATTGGAAGGGGAAAATCGAAACGTTACCAAGTGATGTGGATGTTTGGGTTTGGTATAGCCATAATGCCCATGAACAAATTGGACTGCGCTATGTGATGAGTGAGTTTAATCATAAAAGTAGTATGGTCTATGGAATTGATGCCACAGAGGGCATGCAACGTATTCAACCAAATATTACTATTCGTCAGACAGGTGAGCTTTCCTCAGACATGCTTATGAAGCTTCGCACTGTTGCAAAACGATTTTCTACTCAAGAATGTCAACAACTTGCCAAAGAATGGGAAGACATAAAAGGACAGCCAAGTACACTACGACTATGGAAAAATAAACTGGAGCATGTAGAGGAAGAGGCACTGGACGCATACATTATCGCCAGTGCAAAGAATCTGCAGTTACAGCACAAGGAAGAATGGCTGATGCCGACGCAAATTTTAGCTCAGACAGCTGGAACAGTTAATCATTATATAGGGAATGATTTTCTAATGTATCGCTTACGAACACTCGTCGAACAAGGATTATTTGAGATGCAAGGTGATACAACGGATATTTTTTCATATCAGGTAAAATTACGCTAATAAAAAGATCAGGGCAGCCAAAGCCCTGATCTTTTTATTTTTTTTCATAAAAATCGAAGACAAACTGTTTAAATTGGCGTGCTGATGGAGGCAAATAGCGATTGTCAATCCAAGCCATGCCAATAATACGTTCACATACCATATCCTCAACATGGATTTTAACGATCTTCTTCGGATTTAAATCCTCATCATCTGGTAGTAAGGAAACGCCGAGACCAGCCCCAACAAAACCTGCAATGGTAGATACTTCATCGCCTTCATAAGAAATTTTAGGCTTTATGCCAGCCGCGTTTAATAAGCGGTCAGCAGAACGGCGAAGAGCATAGCCCTTTTTCATGAGCACAAAATTTTCATGCTCCAGTTCCTTCATTTTAATGCTTTTGCGATGAGCTAGTGGATGGTCAATAGGCACCATAATAAAGAGCTCATCACGCCACAGCTCTTTCCAGCAAACGGGAGGCTCTGTATCTATGGCAGCCAATAAGCAAAGATCTAACTCACCAGCCAGCAATTGCTTTAATTGTGAATGGGAATAGTTTTGCGTGAAATGAAAACGGATATGGGGGTGTTTCTGACGAAAAGCGCGAATCAAATCTGGTACGATACTCGTTCCTAGCGTATGTAAAAAACCAAGTGATACGTCCCCAAGCTCTGGATTATTCAGCTCTTGTAATTCTAAAACAGCCTTTTCATATTCTTTACGCATGCGTTGTACGCGATATAAAAATAGTTCACCATATCGGTTTAGCATGATTGAGCGCCCTTGTCTGTCGAAAAGCGGTACACCTAATTCTTCTTCCAGCTTTGATATAGAACGACTAAGTGCTGGCTGTGAAATCGCTAATGCCTCGGCAGCTCGTGTCATATGCTCTAACTTTGCAACCGTTACAAAATATTCTAATTGTTGCCACTCCATTTTTTTCACCTCTTTTCTCGTTATTTTTAAGTTATCTGCATTATAACGGGAAACAGTCTGGAAGTATAGGGTTCAAAAAATTTTTAAAAGGACATTGCCTTTAAATAGAAGAATCGGAAAGTTAAATAGTAGAAAGTGTGATAGTACAGCCATTAACCTGACATCATTCATGCACAATACACATTGATTTGATAAAAACTATAAATTGTACATTATGAATAAAGGGTGATAAGATAGACACATAAAATACACAATTATAAATTTCCGTGAAGGGGATATCATAAAATGAAGTTAACAAAGCCACAACCTCTAACAATTGAGGGAGGCAAAAAAGCCGTACTATTACTGCATGGATTCACAGGTAGCACAAAAGATGTGAAAAAACTAGGAGAATTCTTATCTCAACGTGGTTATACCGTTCATGCACCAATCTATAGTGGGCATGGCGTAGAACCAGAAGCTTTATTAGAAACTAAACCAGAAGACTGGTGGAACGATGTCGTGGAAGGTTATAACTTCCTACAAAAGAAAGGCTATGAAGAAATCGCAGTTGTTGGGATTTCACTTGGTGGCGTCTTCTCACTAAAAGTTGCAGAGACATTCCCAGTGAAGGCATGTGTTGCGATGTGTGCACCAATAA
Organism: Lysinibacillus irui; assembly: GCF_028877475.1. Lineage (NCBI taxonomy): Bacteria > Bacillati > Bacillota > Bacilli > Caryophanales > Bacillaceae > Lysinibacillus > Lysinibacillus irui. The sequence goes on from NZ_CP113527.1 coordinate 1,651,926, forward strand.
CACGTGATAACTCAAAAGGCTTATTTACACGTTTGTACCACTATGCTCGATTATATAAACACTTTGAAAATAAATCAAAAGATCAAATTATTTCAGAATTACATGAGTTACGTATTACCCCAAAAGATTCTTTAGATGGCGTAACACGTTTAACGACTGAAACACGTGAGGAATTATCCACTATTAAAGCACCAACACTAGTACTACAAGGTTCATTAGACGATGAGCTTTACCAAGAAAGTGCACCATTCATTTTAAATACAGTAGAAACAGATGATAAAGAAATCATTTGGTATGAAAATTCAGGTCATATTATTACGTTAGATAAAGAACGTGAAAAAGTTTATGAAGATGTCTATAAATTTTTAGATCATATTGAATGGTCAGTTGCAAATTAAGGAGAAGGGCTGTCAGCAGGCAGCTCTTTTTTTGTGGAATTAACTAATTAATGAAGCTTTCATCTAGATCATGAAAAAACTATTGTAATTATAATAAATGCTTGATAACATGATGGAATTGTAGTGAAAAATCATTCGATTAAAATAATTTGCTATAGTCTAAAACATCTAAGGAGTACATCAATTATGCAACAAAAAATACCTTTCTCAACCTATGCAGTCATTGGAACTATGTTATTTGGACTGTATTTCGGTGCAGGGAACCTTATTTTCCCAATTCAAATGGGGCAATTAGCAGGGACCAATTTTTGGTTTGGATTAATCGGGTTTTTAGTCACTGCCATCGGGCTGCCATTCCTCGGAATTTTAGCCATTGGTTTATCAGGAAGTAATGGCTTACGGGATTTAGCGAGCCGTGTCCATCCTGTTTTTGGTATCGTATTTTCTTTGGCGCTCTATTTAACCATTGGGCCATTTTTTGCGATACCACGTACAGCAACCGTACCATTTGTGGTAGGCTTTGAGCCATATATTGAAGCTCAGCATGCAACATTGCTATTAGCCGTATTTAGCTTTCTATTTTTTGCTGTTGTTTACTATTTTTCTTTAAATCCAGCGAAAATTATGGATTATATTGGGAAATATTTAACACCTGCTTTTTTAGTTGTCTTATTTATTTTGATTATTACAAGCATTGTGAAACCGATGGGGCACTTCCAGCAGCCAATCGGTGATTATATAGATAATGCCTTTATGACAGGCTTTAAAGAGGGCTATAATACAATGGATGCCTTAGCATCATTAGCCTTTGGGATTGTTGTCATCAATGCGATTAAAAGTGCAGGAATTACGGATCGAAAGCAGATAGCGAAGGCTACCTGGACTTCAGGAATATTTGCGATGGCTTTAATGATGCTAATTTACGGATTAATCACATTTATGGGCGCTTCCAGCATTGGAGCAGTAGGCACTTTTGAGAATGGTGGTTTAATTTTTGCCGCAGTAGCGGATCACTATTTCGGCTCATTTGGGGCCATTTTATTAGCTGTTATCATTGTTCTTGCATGTTTAAAAACGAGTATTGGTTTAATTACTTCATGTAGTGAATTTTTCCATCAAGTGTTTCCAAAAATCAGCTATAAATGGTTTGTATTTTTATTATGTGTTGTGTCCTTTACGATTGCAAACTTTGGCTTAAACAATATTATTCAATTTGCTATCCCCGTTTTAATGTTCCTGTACCCATTAGCGATTGTCTTAATTTTGCTGGCACTTAGCTCATCATTCTTTAAAAATAAGCAAACGGTATATGCTATTGCGATGATTTTTACATTTTTCATTAGTTTGATTGATGGTTATAAAGCATTAATTGAAAGTGTACCAGGCGCAAAGTTAGGTGTCTTGGATGCTGTAGAAAAGGCCTATTCAACGATTCTACCTTTTTATGATATTGGCTTAGGGTGGATACTACCAGCGATTATTGGTGCTATAATTGGAAGTCTGTTTCCATCAAGAAAAGTACTATAATGAATAAAAGCACGCACAGAAAATAATTTTTACTGTGCGTGCTTTTTGCTTGTTTAGTAAGCTGTCCAGCCACCATCTACTGCAATGACTTGTCCATTCACAAAGCTTGCCTCGTCTGATCCAAGGAAAATAGCTAATTGAGCAATTTCTTCTGGTTGACCAGCACGCGGATTAATCGATAGACCAAGTGCTTGGCGTGCTGCACCAGTTTGGCTCATATTGGTCATTGAAGAGGCGATATTCGTCATGACTGCTCCAGGCGCAATACCATTGCAGCGAATATTTTTATCAGCATACATAAACGCTGTGTTTTTTGTTAATCCAACAACGGCATGTTTTGAAGCTGTATAGGCAGCACCTGCACGTGCCCCATATAAGCCACCCGCAGAAATATTATTGACAAAGACACCGTGTCCTTGCGCAAGGAAAATGTCTGTCGCCATACGCATCGAGCGCATCACAGCTGTTGTATTTACCGCAAATACTTTATCCCATCGTTCATCGGAAATTTCACCAACAGGCTCCATCCCATCCATGATCCCTGCATTGTTTACTAAAATATCTAATTGACCATAGTTTTGTTTCGTTTCATCAAATAAACGCTGTAAGTCTTCTGTTGATGCGACATTTGTTTGAATGGCAAATGCTGTACCTCCAGCCGCTTGAATACCATCCACAACCGCTTGGGCACCGTCTAAATTTAAGTCTGAAACAACAACCTTAGCTCCTTCTTTTGCATACCCTTCAGCGATGGCTTTCCCCATACCTGAAGCTGCACCTGTTACTATAGCTACTTTACCTTCTAATCTCATCTCAAAAACCTCCTCATTGTCTTCATTAGATATTGAACATCTGTTCATTAAAATCATATAATAAACTTGAAAGCGATTTCAATATGCAAAAAATCATGATGTGTTGAGTAATCAACACTTTTGTAAAAACTGTTTAGTAAGGAGCTGAAAAAATGAGCACAACGGATTTACGAATTATAAAAACAAAGCAAGCCTTGCATGAAGCCTTATTAACATTGCTCAGTCAAAAACCGTTGGAACAAATTTCTATCGCTGAAATATGTAGAGAGGCTAAGGTGAATAGAGGCACCTTCTATTTACATTACGAGCAAAAAGAAGGACTCTTTGAAGAATACTTTCAGGAGATCATGGAGGACTTATATCAATCCTATGAAGAACCATATCGGGCAGTAACCACCTTGGATACCGATCAACTCGATCCAAATACCATTCGAATCTTTCATCATATTGAACGCTTTAAAATGTTTTATCGCATTGTGTTTTCTAAAAATGTCCCGTTAACATACTATTACATGCTTTTTGACGGCATATATTCTCTGCTCAAGCGGGATATTACACATCATCATGAACATCAAATGGCCGATCATATTTCCATTGATTATTATAGCGCCTATCAAGCAAATGCAATCATCGGCCTAATCATCCAGTGGTACCGAGGCGATTTTACAGATAGTGTGACCATGTTAAATCAGCAGCTTGCGGCAATCTTAAGGAATGTAAGAAGTGGTGGGTAGACTGCGCCAATTGATGGATAGAGAGGAAAAGCGGAGGATAGACCACGTAAAGTGATGGATAGAGAGAGAATAAGTGGATAGAAAAGAGAAAGTGGCGGATAAACCGCACAAAGTGATGGATAGAGAAGGAAAAGTGGAGGATAGAGAAGGAAAAGCGGAGGATAGACCACGCAAAGTGAAGGATAGAGAGGAAAGAAGCGGATAGGACAGAGAAAGTGGCGGATAAATCTTGCAAAGTGACGGATAGATCAGGGAAAGTGATGTATAGAACGGTAAAGTGATGGATAGAGAGAAAAGAAATTGATAGAAAAGAGAAAGCGGCGGATAAATCCTACAAAGTGACGGATAGACCATGCAAAGTGATGGATAGAGTGGGGAAAGTGATAGATAGAACGAGTAAAGTGACGGATAGAGAGAGAAGAAGTGGATAGAAAAAGGAAAGTGGCGGATAAATCTTACAAAGTGACGGATAGAGAAGGAAAGCGGTGGATAGACCATGCAAAGTGACGGATAGAGAAGGGAAAGTGGAGGATAGACTGGGCAAAGTGACGGATAGAACGAGTAAAGTGATGGATAGAGAGAGAAGAAGTGGATAGAAAAGAGAAAGTGGCGGATAAACCGCATAAAGTGATGGATAGAGTAGGAAAAGCGGTGGATAGACTGCGCAAAGTGAAGGATAAGAGGGAAGAAGCGGATAGGACAGAGAAGTGGTGGATAAACCGCATAAAGTGATGGATAGAGTAGGAAAAGCGGTGGATAGACTGCGCAAAGTGAAGGATAAGAGGGAAGAAGCGGATAGGACAGAGAAAGTGGTGGATAAACCGCACAAAGTGATGGATAGAGAAGGAAAAGCGGTGGATAGACCGCGCCAAGTGAAGGATAGAGAGGAAAGAAGCGGATAGGACAGACAAAGCGGCGGATAAATCTTGCAAAGTGACGGATAGAGCAGGAAAAGTGACGGATAGACCGCGCCAAGTGATGGAGACCGCACAAAGTGACGGTTAGAGCCAGAAAAGTAGTGGATAAACCGCAACAAGCGGCGGATAAACCTTGCTATAGTGCTGGATAGGCACCTCAAAGAGCAGCGTAGAACCCCGAAATCAATAGGCCCGCCATAATAAAACGCTGAACCACAGAGTATCTGGTCCAGCGTGTATTAATTTATTGAGCTGGTGGCGTGGGCTTTAAGGCGACTACTACTGTTGCAAGGGTCATTGTCACAAGGATGATGATGCCTAAGGAGCTGCTGTTTTGTAGTAAATTGTCGGCACTTCCGCCAAATATAATGGTATAGTAGCCATCAGCTCCGTAAGTAGCGGGTAGCATGGCGGCGACATTGTTGTACCAGTCAGAGAGCATATTTTTGGGGACGAGTACGCCTGATGTTACGAGTTGGAGGGAGAGGGCGCAAATATTAAAGACCATCCCAACGTTACCAAAGAGAATAACAAAAACTTGTGCTAGACAAAGGAAAGCTAAATACATGATAGATTGAAAGAAGTAGATAGAGAGAAAGCTTTCGTTGCTAGTAATATCAAAGACCTGCATTAAGGCAATTGTTAGCAATGGTAGGGTAAAGGCTACGGTCACATTGAGTAGCTGTCTTGCTAAAAATAATTGCCATTTGGATAGACTTTCTCGAACAATTTGGGCAGCTTGCTGGTGTTGCATAATCATCACCATAGCACCGACAAAGGATGAAATGATCACCATAAGTGGTACAAAGTTTGCCGCAAAGCCTTTCGCGTTATTGGTTTTAACAATAGTACTCTCGATTGCATGGTCTTTGACAGTCATAACGGTTGTCTTGACGGACGCGGTAATTTGCTGTGCAGTATTTTGCTCAAAAGGAAGCTTTGCAAATTGTTGAGAAAAGACCTCGATTGCCTGATTTTGTTGCATTGGATAAAGGGCTTGATTCATTTCTTCAGTCATTTGCTTTGCTACATCCTCCATCATGTTTTTCGCCACGCTTGCATTGGCTTGATTAATAGCGTAAATAATTTCCGCTTCTTTTCCTGCTTCAAGTTGCTTCGTAAAATCTACTGGAATGTGCAGTATCATATTAATTTGTCGTTCGTTTAATGCTTGCTCAGCATGCTCCATTGACGAATAGTCCTCTATGGCAAAAGGACTAGACTCTTTGATATTCTGTGCTAGCTGTTGCCCCAAGGCGGTATCCTCTGAGACAATGCCGATGGTTAATTGCTCGGCTCTTTCATTGACACCATCATACGCTGTCATCCAAATAGTAAAGAAAATTAATTGAAAGGCAATGGTAGCGACAATGCCTATATAGGTTTCACGAACGCGCAATAATGTTTGTAAACCTTTCATTTTATTACCCCCTGAATTAAGTAAGTACTTACTTGCATTGATAGGAAAAATTTTTTCTAGGAAACGAGTCCCCTAGAAAAAATCGAAACACTTGTCTGTAAAAGTTCTTCGGTTGGTATGTCAGACACAATAGTGCCAAGTCGAGCACGTGACATAAAATGACCAAAATTTAGGGCAATGAGCGATAATGCAGCTGCTTCAAAATCCAATTCTCTTATTTTCCCTCGCTGATGCATTTCTTGAAAGTAGTGAATAAGCTCCTTCTTAATCAGAAGGGGAATATTCGCAATTTCCTCACTAATTTCAGGGAACTGAATGGACTCCTTAAAGCCAATCATTACAAAGTCTTTAATCGACATTAAAAACTGGAAATGTTTCAGTGAGAAGTTGAATAAATCTTTTTCTAATTCCCATGTGACATTTTGATTAATCTCCTGTTGTAAAAGTGGATAATAAGAAAATTGTTCAATAATGGCTTTTAATAAACCACGCTTGTTGCCGAAATGGCGGAAAAGAGTGACTTCGTTGACACCTGCTAATTCTGCAATGGTTTTGGTAGTTGCAGCTGTATAGCCCTTTTCACTAATCAATTGTAGTGCAGCTTCGATTATTCGTTCTGCCGTTCCCTTCGTTGTCAAAAACATACTTCCTTTCATGCAAGTAATCACTTACATACTAACATAGCGTATGATGTTCTGCAACAAAATGGTTGGACTATAGGAAATAACAGGTAATATAAGCATTGACAATTATATCGACTGCTGATATATTTTTTATATCGACTGGCGATATATTGATGGGCGATATAGAGGGGGATTTGTATGACACAGGAGCATCCGCCATTAACAGAAGGCGTTTATTATATTTTATTAGCTTTATATGAGGTTAGACATGGTTATGGCATTATGCAATTAGTGGAAGAATTGAGCAATGGGCGTGTGCGTTTAGGGGCTGGAACTATTTATGGAGCGATTAAAACATTGCTGGAACGAGGCTGGATAGAGGCTCTTGATGAGGATGGTAGAAAGAAGGAGTATATCATTACTGAAACTGGGAAATCGGTTGTTGACTATGAAATTTTGAGATTAAGGGAACTTTTTGACAATGGTATCCGTATAACGAGAGGAGTTGAATAATATGCATAAATATCGATTGATGATTAATCCCTATGCAATTGAGAAATGGGTCAATGATATGGCTTGTAAGGGCTGGCATTTGAAAAAATTCACATGGATTCGTTTTACGTTTGAACGTGGAGAGTCAGGTAGCTATATTTATCGCCATGATGAATTAGAAAGATTTGGCACTCACTATGAAGAGGATTATCTCGAATTTCTGAAATCCTCTGGCATTGAGCAAGTAGATCGCTCTGGCAATTTTGTATTTTTTAGAAAAGCGGCACAGGAGGGTCCATTTGAGCTGTATACAGATAAAAAAACGAAACTAGGCACTCTGTCAAAAAAGATGACCGTCTTGCTTTCTCTTATTCTACTTAATTTACTCATCGGCATAACTGGTTTGACTGGGGATTTTTCCGAACGCACAATGGATTGGGTTGGTTTCACGATGAATATGCTAAATCTAATTGTCGTTGTGTTATTCTCTTTTCCATTAATTAAGCTAATACGTGTACGCAATCGATTAAAGAGAGAACTAAATGTGTTTTCAGATTAATGGATTGATCATTATTTTCTGGGAAATCAGAAAATATTGAAAAGGGAAACTTTATTGTAAGGGTGAGGCTAGATGAAAAAAAGAGTGTATCGTTTTTTTATTGATTACGAAAAGGAAGAACGATGGGTTAATGATATGGCAGATCGGGGGTGGAATTTAAAGAAAACAATGGTAGGCTACTTTGTGTTTGAAAAAGGAACGCCAGGTCAATATTTTTATCGAAATGAATTCGTTAATAGGAAATCAAAGGATTATTTTGAGTTTCTAAACATGATGAATATTGAATGTGTAAGCAAATTCGGTGGTTGGGCCTATTATCGAAAGCTACAATCAGAGGGACCCTTTGAAATATTTACTGATGCAACTTCGAAAATTAACTATATCAAATCGATGAATCGTATTTTTATACTATTGTTGCTGTTTAATGTACTGGCGGGGATGTATAATCTTTCGATCGGAAGCGTAATCAACTCTAGTGTAGGTTGCCTGAATGTGATCGTCTCTATAATGGTACTTATATCCGTATCGAAAAATGAAAAACGTAAAAAGGGTTTGAAAAAAAACTTACATATATTTGAAGGATAAGGAGGATTTACAACATGACTTTACAGTTACAGCATGTCACGAAGAAATACAAAGAGTTTACTGCTGTGGATGATTTAAATTTTACCATTGAAAAGGGTGAAATTTTTGGTCTTATTGGTCAAAACGGCGCAGGGAAGACGACAACATTCCGAATGATTTTAGATTTACAGGAAACAACGGCAGGGACAATTACTTGGAACGGCAAGCCAGTTAATGCCATTAACCGCGATGTCCTTGGTTATTTACCTGAGGAGCGGGGTATTTTCCCAACGATGAAGGTAGAGGAACAGCTTTACTTTTTTGGTGAGTTACGAGGCATGAAAAGAGCAGAGCTAAAAAAGGAAATTGATTTTTGGATTCAACGCTTTGAGCTCGGTGAAAAACGCAAAGATAAGGCAGAAACCTTGTCAAAGGGGAATCAACAAAAGGTTCAGCTTATTGCAAGTTTTATCCATAAACCTGAGTTTTTAATTTTAGATGAACCGTTCAGTGGTCTAGATCCAGTCAATAAGGATTTACTAAAGGATGCTATTTTATTATTAAAAGAGCAGGGTACGACCATTCTGTTCTCCAGTCACCAAATGGATAATGTGGAGGAGCTTTGCGATCATTTGTGCTTATTAAAACGAGGTGTGTCTTTATTTTCTGGTAGCTTACTAGATTTAAAGAAACAATATGGAAAAACAAAGCTTGCTGTTCGCACGGATTGGTCAACGACACAGTTATTGGCACTCGATGGGGTCAAGGATGTACGTGTTGAGAAGGAACAAACAGTCCTAACACTAGTAGACGAAAGCTTTGCCCAAAGTATTTTTGAGCAGTTGTCAGATGGGAAGTATATTGAAAAGTTCAGCTTAGATTATTTATCGTTAGATGAAATATTTAAAGATAAAGTAGGTGGCCATATTGTCGAAGTTTAATTTGTTAATGAAGCAATTATACAAATCAAAAATTAAATCAAAATCATTTATTTTAATGACTTGCTTATATGTTGTTGTCATGTCTGTAGCTGTATTTTGGTCTGATATTAAGGAGCTATTTACAGGTGATGATGAAGCCCAGCAAATTGCCATTGTTAATGAGACATCCGCTGATTTAAGTGGAATCTTTGTTTCCAATGGAGATATGGCCTTTATTCAGGATGAAAAAGATGTATCAGCACTAGAAAAAAGGGTTAAAGATGGTAAGCTAGATGCCATTGTGACAATTAACGATCAAGGTGGCCAACTACATGCAGAAATCGCTACGTTTACACCACTAAAATTAAACGATCAGTCAGCATTATCTTCTTTATTGCAGTATGCTGGTCAGCATTTTGCCGTTCAGCAATTATCTTTATCACCAGAACAAGCGGCACAAATTATGGGTGCACAAACGTCTATTACTACCAAAAATTTAAATGAAGAATCAGCTGGTGGTAAAAGTGAAGAAGAGAAGCAATCTGGGTTAGTAGTTTCCTATGCAGTGGGTATATTAATCTATTTCTTTATTTCTACATTCCTTTCGATGATTACGACGGAAATTGCTTCTGAAAAAGGCTCACGAGCAATGGAAATGCTTTTAGTTAGTGTGAAGCCAGCCACACATTTTAAAGCAAAAATTGCAGGGGTATTATTACTTGCGTTAACGCAGATGGGGATTATTGCAGTAGTGTTTCTGATCTATTCGAAGTTTGTCAAAGACGGAATGGTTTGGGATGCGGCTGCTAGCATCATCAAAGAATTATCTGTTGGCTATGTTATCTATGCCATCGTATTTTTACTGTTAACGGTTATTCTGTATCTAATCATTGGCGCATTATTTGGTTCACTAGTATCGAAGGTAGAGGAAGCGGGTCAAGTGTTAATGCCTGCTATGATTATTACGATGATCGGCTTCTACGTTATGCTTACAGGAATGGGTAATCCAGATACGTTAATTATTAAAATTTTCTCCTATATTCCATTAACTTCTGGAATGATCATGCCGATGCGAATTGGTGCTACAGATATCGGCAGTATTGTACCGCTACTATCATTAGGGATTTTAATTGTAACGATAATTGTCGTGTATCTATTTAGTTTATCCTTCTATAAACGAAGTGTGCTGACATATAGCTCAGGTGGAGTAATTCAAAAAATTAAAACGGTTTTAAAGGTAACAACATAAGTTCAAAGCAGCTACGTGATAGATGTAGCTGCTTTTTTGGTTGTTTGATGCCATTGTTAGTAAACAATGTAAAGGAATTTACGGAATCAGTCGAATTTTGGATCGAAAGAAGCTATAATTTAAAAAAGAGCACGAAAATGAGTTTGTCATGAACCGGAAATGAAACTTTTTTAGATGGTAATCGTAAATAATTAGTAGAGATAAATTGCAGGGGGTAAAACGTATGTCTGAATTTAACAACGATCTTTTAAAATCCAAGGACCCATTCGCTTCAGAAAATCCTTTATTACAACCAAATCCACTTTTGCAACAAGAGCCTGAACAAAAGCCAGTGCTTGTGTCGGAGCAGGAGTTATCGCAAATTGCACAAAATCAGCTGATGCTAAAGAAAGATCCAGAGATTCATGCACTTGCACAAAAAATTGATGTTAAAGATCAAATTGCTATGCTTGAGCTTGGTAAAGAAACAGCCAATGGCATTTCTACTTTTTCAGATAAAATGCTAGCGACGATGAAATCCAGTAAGCTTGAGGAATCAAGTGTACTATTAAATAATCTTAATAAAATTATGGATAAATTTGATCCACAAGATTTTGCTGATGAGAAAAAGGGTGGCTTTATCTCAAAGCTCTTTAATAAAGGGAAAGAGCAATTGGAAAAGTTTTTATCTAAATATGACAGCATGAACAAAGAAGTGGATGTCATTTACCGCGAAATTCAAAAATACGAGGGAGAAATGAAGCGCAATACGATCGACCTTGAAAATTTGTATGAACAAAACTTAAATTACTTCCAATCATTAAGTAAATTTGTTGCAGCGATTGAGGTAAAAATTGAAGAGGTTCGTGCAGCATTACCAGCACTTGAACAAAAAGCTCAAACGGGCGATCAATTAGCAGCGATGGAATACGAAACAATGCTACGTGCTGTGGAATTATTAGAGCAACGTCGCTATGATTTAGAAATGGCACAACAAGTATCGTTCCAATCTGCACCTCAAATTCGTTTAATGCAGCAAGGTAATAACCATTTAATTGCCAAAATTAACTCTGCCTTCGTGACGACAATTCCAATTTTTAAACAGGGCTTGATTCACGCAGTCACATTAAAACGACAAAAGCTAATTTCTGACTCCATGAGTGAGCTAGACCGTCGTACGAACGAAATGCTTGTTCGTAATGCTGAAAATATTAGTAAAAACAGTGTAAATATCGCGCGTCAAGCAGGTAGCCCAAGCATTAAAATCGAAACTATCGAAACAACATGGCAAACGATTATGTCTGGTATTCAAGAAACGAAGCAAATCCAAGCAGAAACGGCAAGAAATCGTGAAGAGGGTCGTAAACGTATTGAGCGTTTGCAATTAGAATATGAAAAACTGAAAAAAATGTAAAATCAAAAGCTTCTTGCTCAAGTTGTTGCAAGAAGCTTTTGATTTGGAAAAAAGAGCTCTTGGTAATTGTTCTTTGACAAAAACAGAAATACTGATTATCATAAAAATAAATGAGAATGATTATCAAGTGAAAAAGGAAGCGGATAGATGATACACAAAGCAATACGAATAGATAAATTTGTTCGTGGGGGAGTGAAGAAGTAATGGGGAATAAAATAAAGTCCTCTGCATTTTCGTATGAGCCTAATCAAGATGGAACACTAGCTCTCTACACGACTGAGAATTTAATGATTGTGCCGCAAAGCCGTTATCTGGAGCTGTTGCATATGGAAGAGCTGTACAATGCTATGCATACAGATTTGGATCATAAACAGCATAGTTTAGAACGAGAACGAAAAATGTTAAAAAAACAAAATGCACAGCTTACAGAAGAAATGCAAAAGGTCAAGCAGCAAAACATGGTCCTCCAAAAAAAGGTGACGGAATACAATTGCGTGGTAGAAGAGATGAAGGTGCTCCGTCAACAAAATACAGAGCTGCTAATAGAATTAAGTAAGTATACAGCGCTGTCAAGAGAATCACTGACAGGTCCTCTTAAGTCGATGATTCGAGATATGCGTGAGCAAGGGGTAGGGATTAAAGAAATCCATATTCGCATCAAGCGTCAAATCAATCCAGATATTAGCTATAGTACAGTGCGTAAATATATTTCTGAGCTCGAAGCGGAACAGCAAGGTGAACGGTGATAGCAAGTCACTAGAAATTTGGCATTTACAGTTGCTACTCAAAGTCCTATAATGAGTCTATTCTTTAACTAGTTTAATATTATGTGAGGTCGTCTATCGATTTCAAAAAGAGTAGGAGCGTTAGTGGTCATGTCAAATGAGAAAAAAGGGGTACTGGCAGCCTTTTTAGCCTATGCCTTTTGGGGAGCTTTCCCTCTATATTGGAAACTACTTGAACACGTACCGAGTATGGAGATTTTATTATCACGTGTTATTTGGTCTTTTGTCTTTACGGTACTAGCTGTTATCGTATTTCGAATGCGTAAGGATCTCCTTGCAGATTTAAAATATTTATGGTCCCATCAAAAGCTTTTCTGGCAGCTTGCAGGTGCATCCTTTGTCATTTCAATGAACTGGTATTTGTATATTTGGGCAGTAACCCATAATCATTTAATTGAAACAAGCTTAGGTTATTATATTAATCCACTGTTATCGGTTATTTTTGGGGTAATATTCTTTAAAGAATCGCTAAGTCGTGCACAATGGATAGCGACGGGGATCGCTTTTATTGCTGTCATTATTTTAACAATCAATTACGGATCTGTGCCATGGGTAGCATTGCTGATCGCACTGTCCTTTGCTATTTACGGTGTACTAAAAAAGAAAATCAAATTGGATGCCACAAGGGGCTTAGCCATTGAAACATTGTTGATTTTACCCTTTGCATTAGGCTATTATGTTTATCTGTTTACAACACATCAAGCTTCATTTTTACATGTCGATGTAAAAACAGATATTTTAATGATTTTCAGTGGGTTAGTTACAGCAATACCGCTTATTTTATTTGCCAAGGGTGCACAAAATATACCTTTATATTTACTAGGCTTTATTCAATATGTATCGCCAACCATTGTCTTGGTTTTAGGCATTGTGCTATACAAAGAGCCATTCAGTCAGGTAGAGCTTTTAGCATTTAGTATTATTTGGGCGGCTTTACTGCTATTCTCTGGTTCTAAAATTATTGAAACAAGAAAAGCCCATCATAAATCACTAGACTTGTAGAATTTTCTACAGGTCTTTTTATTTTAGAATAAGGATATCAAGTAATTAATTTTAAAATATTAGTTTTAACTAGGAATGCTGTCAAAAATATATGTGGCTTCTTGAATGGCTAGGTGAAGACCATGTGTTTGGTTGAAAACGATCACTATCGCTATGACGAATAGAATCGCAAATATGAAAGATGCAGGATTTCTCAGCTCATGCTTTTGCCTTCTAAAGAATTGCAAACAAATAACGGCAGCGATAATGATAATAATGAGCGAAATAATCAGGGTGATCAATGTTGAATGTATGTCGTTTACCGCTTCCCTAAACTGTCCTAATATCCCCATATTGTTAGGGCTCTCCACAATGGTTTTTTGACTGTCTTTGTTGGTAATCTCCCACCTAAAGTGATCGTTTTCTTGCAATACCGTATAATGAAAGCCTATTGTGTTTCTTTCTCCAATTAATGATGAAGAGGCAAAGGCTGTAGGAATCCATAAACTGAAGATGAGCATAAAGCTAAAAATGGTATGAATGGTTTTTTTGCGCATTTGGTCACTCCTTCATAGTGATATTCGACAAAAATTAGAAGAATCCCTTTCCTATATGAACACCTTTACTTTTTTGACAACATGTAGTAAGATAATGTCAATAATTAGATAACAATGAAAACTAATGCGAGGTGCTTTTTGTGAGTGCGGTAGGTTCTAACTAGGTAAAATTGAATGAAATAAGGCTATGGCGACAGGGGATTTATGTCATGCACACACCCCTTTTTTAGTCATGGATTTATTTCAAAACCTATGTAGATACCTACAATACTTTATCAAGCGTGGCGTACTATCGATGAACCTTCAAGTAACAAGAGGTTTTATTTGTGGTGCCGTAAAAGCTCGCCTTTTAAAGATTAAGCTGTGGGGATTCCTCACAGCTTTTTATTTTATTAACACATCATTGCTATCTAATATTGGGTAGGTATCTTCATGTATGATCAAACATTACAATGAGGAGCATGAAAAAATGAATTTTACTACTCTAGAAAAGTTACAATACCATGAATTAAAGAATATCGTTAAATCCTACTGTGTTAGCGGTTTAGGAAAACAGCTATTAGATAAATTAATGCCAAGCTCAAGCCTAGCAGTTGTGAAAACTCGTTTGAATGAAACGACAGAGGCGCGCGCAATTTTAGATGCAGAAGGCCATGTACCTTTTTTAGGTGTCTCCAATATTGAGCATATCATGACCAAACTTGCGAAAGGGATGATATTAGATCCAAGTGAGCTAGTTAGTATGTCAGACTTTTTAAGAGGCTGTCGCAATATCAAAAAATTCATGTTGGATAAGGAATTTTTTGCACCAGTTCTTTCATCTTACGCCCATTCAATGGCAGAGTTTAAAAGTGTGGAGGAGGAAATTAATTTTGCGATAAAAGCCAATCGTGTGGATTCAGCTGCTAGTCGAGAATTAAAGCGTATTCGTCATCATATGGACACGACCGAAGAAAAAATTAAAGAACGCTTAACAAAATTTTTGAATAACAGTGCTAACAAACCCTATATTCAGGAATTCTTTATTAGCCAAAAGGATGATCGATATACGATTCCAATAAAGGCTTCCTACAAAAATCATGTACAGGGTACAGTAGTAGAGATTTCCTCAAAAGGTGCAACTGTTTTTATGGAGCCGAGTGTAGTTGCTAAATTGAATGTAGAATTGGCTACCTTAAAGGCAGAGGAAGCGGTGGAGGAGTATCAGATTTTAGCCACTTTATCAGGACTTTTAATGGAACATCTTCATGCCATTCAGATTAACATGGAGTTGATTAGTCAATATGATATGGTCTTTGCCAAAGCAAAATTCAGCAGACAAATTGGTGGTATGGAGCCACGTTTAAATGATTATGGTTATATTAACATAGTAAATGGCAAGCATCCGTTATTACCAGCTAATGCCGTGCCCCTACAGTTTACCATCGGTCAAGATTATCGTAGCTTAATTATTACGGGGCCAAATGCTGGTGGGAAAACCGTTGTCTTGAAAACAATTGGCTTATTAACGTTAGCGACCATGTCAGGCTTTCATATCGTAGCAGAGAAGGGAACCGAGATGGCGCTATTCGATCATATCTTTGTGGATATTGGTGATAATCAAAGCTTAGAAAATGCTCTTAGTACGTTTTCTTCCCATATGAAAAACCTTTCCGATATTATGAGGGCGGCGAATAATCATACACTTTTACTGTTCGATGAAATTGGCAGTGGTACAGAGCCAAATGAAGGAGCAGCGTTAGCAATAGCTATTTTAGAAGAGTTTTATCAGATGGGCTGTATGACCGTTGCAACAACACATTATGGCGAAATTAAACGATTTTCAGAAATGCACCCTGATTTTATGAATGCAGCGATGCGCTTTAATAGTGAAACACTAGAGCCTTTGTATCAATTAATGATTGGCACATCAGGAGAAAGTAATGCCCTTTGGATTTCTAAAAAAATGAATGTCCGTGAAACAGTTTTACAAAGAGCAAAGGATTATATGAATAACAAGGATTATCAGCTAACACTTGTTCAAGACAGTAAAATCCGTAAGCCAAAGATAGAGAAAGCGAAAGCGACAACAGTATATGCCTATGCAAAAGGGGACCGCGTGAAATTACTGGATTATGATGATATAGGGCTCGTATACGAAGAAATGGATCCTTACAATAATGTCAGCGTCTTCTATAAGGGGCAAATACTAGAGGTAAATGTTAAGCGACTTGCCTTAGAACTACCTGCAACAGAATTATACCCCGAGGGATATGATTTAGAGACATTATTTGTTGATTATCAAGCACGTAAGCTTCAGCACGATATCGAGCGAGGGTCCAAAAAAGCATTACGTAAAATACAAAAGGATATTAGAAAAGATAAATTGAACTAAGAACTTAGTTGAGAGACTGGGGCATAAGTGAACTTTCCAATTAGAAAAATGAGAGTCAACGTTATGTCCCAGTTTTTTTAGAATGGGGAGGACAAATAGGTTGAAAAAGGAATTTGGTATGTTGGTATTGTCTAGTATTTTATTGCTTGTGGGTTGTAGTGTTCATCAAGAAAGTTCTCAGAAGGATGAGAACTCTTCAACCGAACAATTATCAATGCAGCCGAAACAAGAGGCGAAGGAAAGTATTATTTGGTTTTCAGAGAACAATGAAGTACAGCTCACACCAAAAACAAAAGTTTCAGATGGTTTCAGTGGTGTAACTGTTGCAGTAAATAATATGGAGAAAGAGTTTAATTGGCGTTTTACGACCATTACAGAGCCTCAAGTTTATTATACGGATATTACAGGGGACGGGAAAAAAGAAGCAGTAGTAATTATAAATACAGGAAGAGGGACTGGTTTAACGATTGATGAAGTACATGTGCTGAATAGTGAGAACCTCTCCGAAATAAACGTACAGCCTTTTGAAGAAATTATTTCGGATCACTTCGAATCGAAAATTACTAAAAAAGGAGAGAATCTAAATATTCAAGTAGTAGTGCAAGGTACTGAACAGCATGTGAATGTTGTCGCTCTAGATCCACACGTAGAGCAAGAGCATCTTAATTTTGGAGGGGTCGTTTATTATAAATTAGACAATCAAAAATTAACTGTAGTGCTAGGTGCTAGTGTTGGAGTATCTCCGCAATATGTAGGTGATGTCTATATTACATATCAATTTGATGAGGCTAAAAATGAATTCCTGGCACATCAAATGAAATTTGTTCCTCTAAACAGCTAAATAAAATAATTAAAAATGAGTTCGATATGGGGCAGTAGCACCTTGCATCGAACCCATAATGTTTTATTCTACAGAATTAATTTGTGCTTTAATCGAATGATAGACTTCCTCAATTTTTCGTTTGTAAGGTAAATCCACTAAATTTAATGAATCTGTGTAGGCCATTTTTGCAATGTCGTAGGCTGTTGTTAGCTCCCCAAAATGTGCATAGCACAGGGCTTTATAGGAAAAACACTCATGTAAGCTTAAAATATCATATGGGTGACTAATATAAATCGGTATGTTTTTATATTGTTCAAATGCAGCCTTCGCTTCGTCATAACGACCAAGTAAATAGAGGGATTTTCCTTTTTCAGCATAATAAAAATTAGGATCCAGCTTGTCTATATACTCATGCTTCCTAAGCTCATTAAAACGTTCTATTTCAATCAGAGCTTGCTCATAATTATGGATGTAACTATTATAATAATGTGCCTTCAATACAAAAATAAAGGCGTCCACCTCAACACGTTCCGCAAATGCCTGATATTGCGCTAGCTTCATAAACATATGATCTGTTTGTTCAAAATCATGATCGATCATAGCACAATAGGCACCAATCCTGTACATATTATCAATTTGATAGAACAGTTGGTTTTTATGGGCATTAGTAATTGACTCTTGAATTAATTTTTTCCCTTCCTCATGCTCACCAATTGCGAGCTGGAATATACTCGTATAATAAGTCATTAATAAGGCATCGCGGGAATCGAGCTGATAGTCTTCTTGTTCAATAATTTCCTTTGCCTGTAAGATACGAGCGTAAGCCGATGTATATTGACGCTTTGCTGCTAAAATTGAAATCTCTAGGACAAATGTTTTGAACCAATGGCTGCGTAAATTAATTTCCTTAAAAATAGTACGAGCTTGCTGAAGCGGGGATTCCCAAGTTGTTAATCCAGCTTCATACTGAGCGTATGCGTAAATATACAATAACCGTCCAGCTTCGTAGCTAAGTGGAAGATTCTCTACAGATGGCTTAATGAGATTAACAATTTCTTGATGATGGTCGGCATCACCCCGTTTTACTTCTGCAAATAAAATTTCAACCTGCTCTAAAAGCGGGCGAAGTGAGGATGACGTTACTTCTTCCAGTAATTCACTAGCTTTCACCCCTAAACGTTCAGCAATATAATCAAGGCTTTCCATGGAAGGCTTGGCCTTATCATTTTCTATTTGGCTTAACATGCCCTTTGTTAGACGCTCACCGGCTAGTGCCTCTAATGTTAATTTTTGTTCTTTCCTTAATTTACGAATGCGTGTGCCTAAAGAATCCACTGCCTCGCCTCCTTTTGTTTAATTATATTAAACTTTTTCTTGCATGAAAAGGGGGAGCTATGATATATTTTGTTTAACATGATTAAACTTTTTAATTTAGTTAAAAAACGGAGGGGTTTTGAGATGAATGAAGCGGAGAAATTAAAGAAGGCTACCTATCATTTATGGACATTTACAGCGAGTAAAATGATTGCCATGCTAGGGGCACATGTGATGGCATTTGGTTTTAGCTTATATATATTAGCCATGACAGGGTCGGCCATGAGCTTTGCAACGAATATGATTTGTTCTGTGTTACCTCGTGCTCTTGTGGCACCTATAGCAGGGTATGTTGCGGATAATTATTCGAAAAAACGAACAATTTTACTGGCGCAGGCAGGGACTATTGTAACCGTTGGGGGGTTACTGTTATATACAGAAACGGTAGGGATGTCAGTTTACGCTATTTACATTGCTACTGTGTTTAACACGATCTGCTCTGCCTTTTCCGGTGTTACATTTTCATCAGCTATTGCTACGCTTGTTAATCCAGAGCGCTTACAGCGTGCGATGTCATTTAATCAAATGTCCATGTCCGTGGCTGCCATTGGGGGGCCAGTCATTGGCGGGATGATGTACGGATTTTTTAATATCGACGTTTTTTTAATGGTCAATATGGTGGCGTACGCTATTGCCTTTTGTTTAGAGGCAACAATGGATTTTAACCTCTATAGTACAAGAGGAAAAGATGTGAAGAAGGAAAAGGTTTGGGAAAGTCTTAAAGGTGGGTTCCATTACATCAAGCAGCGTAAAGTCATTAAAACAATTATGTGGGTAGCATTATGGATTAATTTATTCTTTTCTGCCATATCTGTCGGAGGAACATTCATTATCATTGAATTACTGAAAGTAGAATCTACGCATTTCGGCTTTATTCAGGCTTCAGGAGCAGCGGGTATGCTGGGAGCTTCCGTATACTTTGCATCAAGATCAGAGGTTAAAGTGCCATTACGTTTCTCAAAAATAAGCTTATTGCTATTGTCAGGGAGTGTAGCTTTAGCCGTCATTCCATTAGTTACAGATTTCTCCTACTTAGCAGTCGTTATCTTTTATCTAATCATTTACTTTATTTTTGCTATATTCGAGATGGGCATTAATATGCCAATAGGGGTGTATATGCAAAAAATCATCTCTGAGGAATACCGTGGACGCGTCTTAGGCTTATTAGAGACCATGGCAATGTCCATGATGCCAATAGGTATGGTTATTTACGGTATATTATATGATACTGTACCAGCAACAATTATTTTACCTGTTACAAGCGTCATTATAATTTCAATTTCACTTGTAATGTTGCGACCATCCATCTTAAGAGAAGCACATCCAGAGTATTATGATCAAAAAGCTATAGCAGAAAGTATTCCTAATTCAACAACATAACCAAAAGGCATGCATAAACTTTGCATGCCTTTGTTAATTATTGATCCTCAATAACAATATACGTTGCTTGAATGGGGCCATGTACCCCAACGATTAAAATCATTTCGATATCTGCTGAGTTACTTGGACCCGTTATAAAGTTGATGCAGGAGGCAATTTTTTCACCACGACGGATTTTTTCACTAATCCAACGTGCTGCCTGTGTCATACGAGGAACAATCGTACTTTTCGGAATTAAAATAATCGATTTTTCTGGTAAAAAACTAACACTACGTCCCTTATCCTTGCTACTAAAAAGTACAGCAGTCCCCGATTCTGCCAAGGTCATTTCACTGATTGTAATACCAATATTCGCTTTTTCAGCTTGTCGGATGTTTTCCTCCTGGTGCTGTGCATTCCATTCATAATGCTGAATATTAGCTTGTGGCCATTGTTCGGTCATTAATTGTGATAGTCCATACTTTTGGAATCGTTTATCATGCCATGTAATGATGGACTGACCCCCATAATGGTCAACAACGGATTGTAAATCTTCAGATAGCTTTGCGGTAGTGGAAATGACAATATCAGTATGAATATTAGCACACTGCTTTATTAATACCTCTACTAATTCGTCCTTTGTGGCATCTTTGAGAATGCGGTCTTGTGGCTGATATTGCCACGTTGGGCGTGAAAGTTCTATTTTTGGTGAACGTCCAAGCTGCTTTGCGATGTTGGCTAAGAAGGATTCTCGATTGTGAATGGTACCTGTCACTGGTGTTCGCCTCCTTTTGAACGGTTTTTCAACCAATCTCTAAAGCTATCTTTTGTTGGTGCAGGAAAATCCCTCGCTTCAGTCCATGCTTTTAATGGACCTGGTCCTTTCGAAATGGTGTTGTCTTTCGTAAACGGGGACATTGCTGGTGCCGCCATTTTGGTTGCCATCTTATATAAAGTAGGGGAGGAAGCACCTAAGCCAAATGCCTTCATTAATAGCTTTTCAGAAACAGGTGCTTTGCCTTCATTTTCAACGATGACTTGGCGATGGCGATGAATCAGCTGATGTAAAGGGATTTTGACAGGACATGCGTCTGTGCAAGCCCCACACAATGTAGAAGCATATGGCAATTCTTTATAATCATCATAGCCTCCTAAAAGTGGTGAAAGGACAACGCCAACAGGCCCGGAGTAGATGGAACCATACGTATGGCCACCAACATGACGGTACACAGGGCAAGCATTTACACAAGCAGCACAGCGGATACATTGTAAAATGGGCTGGAATTCACTACCTAAAATAGCCGAGCGTCCATTATCTACAATAACTAGGTGAAATTCCTCTGGTCCATCCGTATCACCCTCTTCTTTGATTCCGGTTAATGTCGTAATATAGCTAGTTAGCTTTTGACCCACCGCACTCCTTGTTAATAGGCTCACAAGAACCTCCATTTCTTCAAAGGTAGGGACAATTCTTTCCATTCCCATAACCGTAATTTGCGTTTTCGGTAAAGCCGTGACTAAATCAGCATTACCTTCATTTGTGACAAGCGTAATGGAGCCACTTTCTGCAATGGCAAAGTTACAGCCTGTTATCCCAATATCTGCGGTTAAATAGTCATTTCGTAATTTTTGTCGCACATAGAGAGCAAGCTCCTCTGGCTTTTCTGTTTGCGTGTAGCCTTGTTTTTCCTTAAAAATATCTCGAATCTGCTCTTTGTTTTTATGTAGGGCAGGCGCCACAATATGGGAGGGAGGCTCATGATCCGCGACCTGCAAAATGTATTCGCCAAGGTCTGTCTCAATCACTTCACAGCCAAGTTTCTCTAAAGCTGCATTTAGGTTAATTTCTTCTGTCACCATCGATTTCGACTTGACAATTTTCGAAGCATCCTTCTTTTTGGCAATGCCTTGAATGTAATCGGTTGCTTCTTTTGCCGTATGAGCAAAAAACACATGTCCGCCTCTTTTGGCAACATTGTCACTTAATTGATATAAGTAATAATCAAGGTTAGCTAAAACATGCTTGCGAATTTCCTCTCCATGCGAGCGCCATTCTTCCCAATGACCGAGCTCGTCAGCTTGTTGTAAGCGGCGAGTTTGAAAGCGTTCTTGCGCACTTGAGACAGCCCCACGCATAAAGTGATTGTTAAGTTCTTTTGTTACACGCTGATGGAATGGCTCATTACTTGTCTTCATTGCCATGATTTATTTCCCCCTTTTATCGGCAGTTTAAAACTTCAGCAATATGCATCACTTGAATTGGTTTCCCTTGGCGCTGAATGCGACCACCGATATTCATTAAACAGCCGGCATCGGCCCCAATTAAAATGTCAGCGCCTGTTTCTTCCACATTTTGTACTTTTTCATTGACCATTTCTCCAGAGATATTGCCCATTTTGACTGAGAAAGTGCCGCCAAATCCACAGCACCGATCTTTACCTGGGAGATCCGTGTAGTGTAGTCCTTTGACATGGCTTAATAATTTTAACGGAGCATCCGTTACACCGAGCAGACGAGTCATATGGCAGGATGTATGGTATGTAGCTTTGCCTTCGAAATGAGCACCAACATCTTCTATTTTTAAGACATGGACAATAAATTCAGTAAATTCATATGTTTTATCCGCTAAAGCCTGTGCTTTTAATGCCCATTGTGGATCGTCCTTCAATATTTCAGGATATTCTTTCAGCATATAAGCACAGGAACCAGAAGGGGAGACCACATATTCAGCTTCCTCAAAAGCAGTGATCATTTTTTTTATGGCACTTTTGGATTCTTTCACATAACCGCTATTGTACGCAGGCTGCCCACAACAAATTTGATTTTCAGGAAAGTCTATTTCACAGCCGAGTCTTTCCAGCACTTCAACAACTGCCTTTCCGACATTTCCTTGAAACATATCTACTAGGCAAGTGGCAAATAGTGATACTCTCATTTTCATCGCTCCTTTTCTAAACAACTGGTCATCTGATGACTTTTGATGGTTATATCATACAACAATTTGTTAAAAGAATAAAAGTGTTTTCAGAGAATTTTCTGAAAAAATAAAACTACCTAGTGAAGAGGTAGGTAGTTTTACTCGGAGTTGGATTCCGTTAATTCGAAATACTGTAGGAGCACCTTTTCAACATTGCTTAAATGAGAAGCCATCGCATGTTTGGCCAACTCCTCATTTTGCTGTTTAATCGCGAGGAAAATTTGCATATGTTCATCATATAATTGTTCGCTCGTTGTTTTTTTGGAATACAACCAAATTCGGCGAGTTTCTTTCATTGTTTCAATCATAAGGCCAGAAATTTGATCTAGGATGGTAACGAGTAGGGGGTTTTGAGAGGCAGTAGAAATGGCCGCATGAAATTGATAATCTACTTTTTCACCAAGCTCGCCATCACCGTTGGCTTGCTTCATATCCTCTAAAATTTGTAGCATGGCTTGTATATCCTGTTCCGTACGATGGATAGCTGCACTTGCTGCTGCTCCTACCTCAATAATCTTGCGCACCTCTAATAAATGAGCAATATCCTGTCTATTCGTTAACATCGCAGTGGACAATGGAAAATCAAGTTGATTGGATGACACACTTTTAACAAATGTCCCAGAGCCTTGTTTAATCTCAATCAATCCCATCGCTTTTAAAGCGGAGAGCGCCTCACGTACAGCAGATCGGCTAACTTGTAATTGTTCTGCGAGCTGTTCAACAGAGTCAAGACGATCACCTGGTTTTAGGACACCAGCTCTTATTTTTTCATGTAGAATTTCGGACACTTCTTCATAAATTTTTTTAGGTTTAATTTTTCTTAGTTCCAAGGAGCTACACCTCATTTTCTCGATCAAATGCTCATTTGTTATCATCATTATACATGAAAATAAGTCATTTACTCACGGATTCAAATAAACATCTTATGTAAAGAGAGATTTTGTCGAAATGTAAAGGGGGATAATAATAGTATCAACTTATAATAAGGTCATCAGATGATTCGGTTTCCTGATATCCTTGTCTTTGTAAATGATTTCTTACAATAGCATTTGGTCAGTAGTGTCTATCGAATACAGAAGCCTATTTCAACAGTAACGCCAACTAATCGACAATGTCAAGACTGTGGGAATAAGTGGAGTGATTGCTGCTACGAAAGGGTAGAATATTGGCGCAATTTGTTGACAGAACAATAACGGGAGAGCATAATGCAAAAGTAGCGAAGTGGCACTTCTCAAAAATCTCATACTTTTGCCATGAAACGTTCACAAACTGGAAGGGCGCATTTTATTCTGTTTTTTGGTACGATGGATGCAGTAACTGTAAGGAGCGATTATAAAATATGGGATCTGATATTAACGTATTTTTAGCTTTTGGTGCAGGGTTTTTAAGTTTTATTTCACCATGTACTCTCCCACTGTATCCAGCATTTTTATCGTACATAACGGGTATGACATTAGATGAGCTAAAATCGGAAAAAGGTATGCTACAAAAACGTGCCATTTTCCACACATTATTCTTTTTACTAGGTTTTTCAATTATCTTTATTATTATTGGGCTAAGTGCTTCATTAGCGGCAGAATTTTTCCTAAATTATCAAACATTATTACGACAGGTTGGGGCTATTTTAATCGTAGTATTTGGTTTAATGATTGTAGGATTATTGCAAATAGACTTCTTAATGAAGGATCGTAAGTTTCAATTTAAAAATAGACCATCTGGCTATTTGGGGTCCGTCTTAATAGGGATTGCCTTTGCGGCAGGTTGGACACCCTGTACTGGACCCATCCTAGCGTCCATTATCATGTTAGCTGGTACAAACCCAGGTGCGGGCTTCAGCTATATGTTCGCGTATTATTTAGGATTTGCGATTCCATTCTTCGTGCTTTCGTTCTTCATTTCACGTATGACATGGATTCGTACTCATAGCCAAAAAATTGTGAAAATCGGCGGTTATGTAATGATTGCCGTTGGGATCTTATTATTCTTTGATGGATTAACGTATATTACACGCCTTTTACAGCCAATTTTCGGTGGATTTACAGGCTTTTAATTTGTTAAACTAAAGAAGCATACCGAACTTTAACGTAGAGGGAGATGAACATGTGCCGACAGTTTTAGTAGTGGATGATACGCTTTTTATGCGTGTTGCAATCAGTAATATGTTTACAGAATGGGGTTATGAGGTAGTCGGTAAGGCAGCAAATGGTAAAGAAGCTGTGGCGATGTATCGTGAGTTACAACCAGACTTAGTTACAATGGATGTAACGATGCCCGTTATGACAGGTATTGCAGCAGTAAAAAAAATTATTCCAGAATTTCCACATGCAAAAATTATTATGGTGACAGCTTTAGGCCAGCAAAAGTTAATCGTAGAAGCGATCGAAAGTGGGGCAAAGGATTTTATTACCAAGCCCTTTGAGCCAGAACGATTAAAGGCTGTAGCTGATCAATTACTTGGACAAAATTGCTAATTAGACATTAGAGGAGGATTTTTTATGTTGAGCAGTATCCCTTCTCACTATTATGTTATAGGGTCGACCATCATGGCCATTCTTATGGGAAGCTTTGTCATGGTCATTCGAATGAGAGCTTCCAAAAAGCCGACAAATGAGAAGAAAATTATTATTCCACCAATAGCGATGTCTTCGGGTGCACTGATGTTTCTATTCGAACAATTCCGCGTACCACCGATGCAAATTTTAGAGGCAGCAGCTGTCGGAATGGTGTTCTCGACGATTTTAATCGCTACTTCAAAATTTGAAGTTAAAGGTCGAGATATTTATTTAAAACGGTCAAAAGCATTCGTTTTCATCTTAATCGGCTTGTTAGTTTTCCGAGTTGTTGCGAAAATGATATTAAGTAGCTCCATCGATGTCGGTGAATTAGCAGGAATGTTCTGGATATTAGCCTTTGCCATGCTATTACCTTGGCGAATTGCTATGCTCATCCAGTTTAAAAGAGTCAAAAAAACAATTCCACAACTACACTAGTGCAGAAGCTAGTGTAGTTTTTTTATGCTCATAAGCGTGAAGAGGTGTTGGATCGCATTCTTATGGGGTGGATTGAAGCGTGGGATAGTAAGGCGAAGGTGGTGGTTAGCAAAGGGAAAGTGACGGATAGAAGTGAGAAAGTAGTGGATAGAACAGCAAAAGTAGCGGATAAAACCTGCAAAGAGAAGGATAGCGCCAAGAGAAGGGGATAGAATCGCAAAAGTGGAGGATAAAACAGCAAAAGTGATGGATAAAACAGCAAAAGTAGCGGATAAAACCTGCAAAGAGAAGGATAGCGCCAAGAGAAGGGGATAGAATCGTAAAAGTGATGGATAGAACAGCAAAAGTCATGGATAAAACAGCAAAAGTGATGGATAAAACAGCAAAAGTGATGGATAAAACAGCAAAAGTAGCGTATAAAACCTGCAAAGAGAAGGATAGCGCCAAGAGAAGGGGATAGAATCGCAAAAGTGGAGGATATAACAGCAAAAGTGATGGATAAAACAGCAAAAGTAGCGTATAAAACCCGCAAAGTGAAGGATAGAGCCAAGAAGCGTGGATAGAACAGCGAAAGTGATGGATAGAATCGCTAAAGTGATGGATAAAACAGCAAAAGTAGCGGATAAAACCTGCAAAGAGAAGGATAGCGCCAAGAAGCGTGGATAGAATCATGAAAGTGACGGATAGGACAGTGAAAGTGGCGGATAGAATCGCGAAAGTGGTGGATAGAACAGCAAAAGTAGCGGATAAAACCTGCAAAGGGAAGGATAGAGCCAAGAAGCGTGGATAGAATCATGAAAGTGACGGATAGGACAGTGAAACTGACGGATAGAATCGCGAAAATAGTGGATAGAACAGCGGGAGGATAGAATCGCTAAAGCAATGGATAGCCAACAGCAGCATTCGAGAACAAAAGGAAACGCTGCACCAAATGGATGTGCAGCGTTTTCATAATCATTCAAATAAGTGTTCGTATGGGGCGATGTCAATTTGCATTTGTTCTAATTTTTTGCGTAAAAATTTGTGATCGCGCTTGGGTGTTGCTTGGATATAGCCACGAATAATGAGGTCATTGTTAATGGCAGCTGCTTTTTCCTCTAAAGCGAGCTCACCGATTTTGCCTGCGATTTTTTCCTTTGCTACTTGTCTAAAGAGCTCAGGTACTGGACTTACTAGCTCATAGAGTAAGTCCTTTTCAGCTTGTCCCCATAAGTGAATTGTTTTATCTAAATAATATTCCTGCCAATCTAAGTCAGATTTTCCATCCTGCTTAGGTAATGCTTTTAAAAATTTACGGAACATAAAGAATCCGCCAATAGCCATCAATGAAATGAGGACGACAACCCAAAATAAAATAAACCATAAAAACCAACCTTGTAACAAATCGTTCACCTCTTTGCCTTCTCTTACTCTATTATAAGAGCTTCCGAAAAAAAATTCATCCTATAATGTCCCTTTTTTAGCAATTCATCTTTATATAGTGTGCAAGAAGGGAGGTGACGTTAGATGGCAAACGTTAACTTTATTAGTGCAACTCTGCGTCTCAAGTATGAAGATGGCTATGATGAGCAAAATGAACCGAAATTCACAACAAAATCGTATCGTAATCTTAACAACACACATAGTGCGGATGATTTACTAGCTGTGGCGCATGCTTTTGCAAGTCTTTCATCACAGACTTTGTCTAGCATTGCAAAGCAAGAAACAAGCGATATATCTTAAGGGGGGATTACAGCATGGCACAAGTATTAGAGTTACAATTTGCAACAGTGGATGGTAAAACGACAACATTAACGATTGATGCTCCAAAGCCCAATGTCTCAGTGGCTGAAATTCAGCAGGCAATGGAAACGATTGTGGCGAAAAATGTATTTGCCGGACAGGTAGGGGCTTTGTCTGCCATTAAGGGGGCACGCCTTGTAGATCGTCAAGTAACGGAATTTGATGTAGCAACAGAATAATTCATCGATGGCCTTTGCAATTGGAACTGCAAAGGCCATTTTTTACCGTAGGAGAGAGGAGAGGAGACCTAATGGAACAGTGGTTAAACATGATATCCGATATCGGTTTTCCGATTTTAGTGTCATTTTATTTGTTGCACCGCGTCGAAGTAAAGCTGGATGCGATTCATGCTGCACTCGTTTCGTTAAAATGAAATACATTTCACAAAGATGTACGAAAGCTGTCACTTAGTAGTTCTTGTCAACGCTTACAACCTACGTTAGGATGAGGATAGTGTAAGGTTAGGGAGAGTGTTGACCATGAAACGTAAATTACTAGGGCTAGTTCTACTGCTGACTTGTGCATCCGTACTAGGAGCATGTGGAAATTCAAAATTTAAAGCAGATTATAGCCTGGAAATACCCGAATTTGAACATGTAAATCAACGTGGTGAAACGATTTCACTAGAAAGTTTGAAAGGCAAGCCTTGGATCGGCATGTATATATTTACGAACTGTGTGTCGATTTGTCCGCCCATGTCATTGAATATGGCACAAGTGCAAGAAAAGCTCCAGAAAAAAGGAGTAGAGGATTATCATATTGTTGCCTTTTCAGTAGATCCAGATGTGGATAAACCAGAGGTGTTAGCCGATTATCTTAGTAAATACAATGTACCAGATGAATCAAAATGGAACCTTCTAACAGGATATTCACAAAAATATATTGAACAATTTGCTGTGAAAAATACCAAAATTTTAGTGAAAAACGACCCTAACAGTGATCAAGTCATACATGGTAATCAATTTTTCTTAGTCGATAAAGATGGTGTTATCGTCAAAATGTATAATGGCTATGCTGAAAATATTGAAGATGTCCCAATTGATACGATAGCTTCTGATATCGAAACATATATTGATGAAAATTTATAAAAAGCAATAAACCGTCTCGGACTTAAGAGACGGTTTTTTTGTTCTGGAAAAATAATCTTTCTCTAGTTGAGCATCGTTTATAGTGTAGTAGGAGGGGCAAGCATGTCTGATAACGAAAAATTAGAGCAACTAATGGCTATACATACGGAGCAATTATTTCGAATTGCTTATTACTATACAA
This sequence comes from Lysinibacillus irui, assembly GCF_028877475.1. Taxonomy (NCBI): domain Bacteria; kingdom Bacillati; phylum Bacillota; class Bacilli; order Caryophanales; family Bacillaceae; genus Lysinibacillus; species Lysinibacillus irui. Next base: position 1,680,805 of record NZ_CP113527.1, read on the forward strand.
AGGATTTACAACTAGCCGAGGATATTGTGCAGGATGTTTTTATTAAATTCTACCATCAAAAACATTATGAAGAACGAGGAGAAATGAAGGCTTACTTGGCACGCATGACGATTAATAAATGTAAGGATTACTTAAAAAGCTGGGCATATCGAAAAATTACATTTCAGCATAAATTTTTTACCAAACAAAAGTCGGTCTTGCAGGATACACTTATTCTTCAGGATGAACAAGATTTATTAGATGAAGCAATTTTACGGTTACCCATTAAGCCACGAGAAGCGATTGTCTATTATTACTTAGAGGAAATGACAATTAAAGAAAATGCTGAATTACTTGAGATTCCTGAAGGTACGGTGAAATCACGTTTAAAAAAAGGGAAAGAGCTTTTAAAAGTAGATTTACAAAATATCGAATGGGAGGTACTTTTCCATGGATAAGCATACAATGCATATTTTGAAGGATGTCACAGCTCATAAAGAGGCGATCATTCAAAACGTTCGACAACAAATCCAACAGCAAACACATCCATCCAAGACAAAGTGAACATATCGTGCAGTCACAATGTTGATCACTTGTTCGCTCTTACTATTTATTGCGTGGCAAGCAACACAACCAATGAATCAATTGGCGACTGAGGTAACGGATGAAGGGGAAGTACCTACATTCACTGAATTATTTCAGACAGAGGTAGATGGAACTGCTACAACATACAGTCAGTATTTTCAAATTGCCGATTCACTCAATCACCGTGAAAATATCAAGTATTATGCTCCGCTTCAAGGTTTCGGGGCTATGCAAGAAGTAGCATCTACAATGGGGGATGCAGTCCATCTAATTGAGCCTAAAGATCTGCCGTTTCAAGCAAATATTCAGGAGGTCTATGCGGTAACTTCAGATATGAAAGATGGTAGCCTACAAACGCAATTTCAATTTAGCTTTAAAGAAAAATCTCTTGCAGGTGTAGATTTGCAGTATATTCATTTTACAATTACGAACGTAGAGCGTAACCCATTAGCTAACCGTAAACTTACAGAAAATATTGAGAACATTGAGGGGAGTAACCTCAAGAATGTAGGCTTTAATTTTTTGAACCCTTTGTATTATCGAGAGATGACTCCTGACCGAGGTTTTGCATATATATACTATGATTATGATGAGGCAGATAAGCGAGTCTTTCGAATGACTACAACCAGTGCTAATGAATTTTATACGTATGATAACGGATATGTTTATCATATTGGTTATCGAATAAATGGTGATCAAGAAGAAGTCCAAGAAAAAATGGTAGCCATCGTAAGAAAATTTATTTCTGGCAATTAGCTCATCCTATTGTAAAATGATAGAAAAGAAGGGATGGGGGTCAATGACAACGATTGCGCAAACCTATTTACAGGTTGTTCAAAAGAGATTCCAAAATGTGAAAGAGTTAGGGGATAAGGCTCTTGCCCAATTAGAAGAGGAACAGCTGCACTGGGCGTATAATGAAGAATCTAATAATATAGCTGTCATTGTGAAGCATGTTAGTGGCAATATGATTTCACGTTGGACGAATTTTTTAACGACAGATGGTGAGAAGGCTACAAGAAATCGGGATGATGAGTTTATGGATAGTCTTCATACAAAAGAATCTATTATCGCAGTTTGGGAAAAGGGCTGGCAAGTCTTTTTAGATACTTTGGCGAGTTTAAGCGAATCTGATTTGGAGAGGCATGTTACCATTAGAGGAGAGCAGCTAGCTGTGATCGATGCCATTGAGAGACAAATGGCTCATTATGCACAGCATGTTGGTCAAATTATTTATATTGCGAAACAAGTAAAGGGCTCTGAATGGCAAACATTAAGTATAGCAAAAGGGGAGTCTCAAGCTTTTACAGAGGCCATGCTAGAAAGAAACCAATCATAAATACACAAGATCGTAGCAATCATCTGTTGCTACGATCTTTTAATTTGCTACATAAAGCTTGTACATGGCTGTTTCAGAGTCAATGGCTTGCGCAAGGTCAAACGCCTCCTGCTGACTTTTTTGATTGGTGATGATTTCATAAAAATAACGAATAACAAACATAAGATTCGCATTGCCGTCAATATAATCATCAGGTGCTAAATAGGATTGACAGCCACTCGCTAAAAAGGCTGTTGCTAGCTGCTGCCAACCTAATGTACAGCCTGTTGCTAGAACTTTGACATTTTGTAGCCGGCAATAGGACTCAATATGCCTTGGTCCAAAGTATAGATCTTGAGGTTCATCGTTCTCATACACTTCTTCGCCTAACTCGGGTAAACAAAAGCGCCCTTCATTGCCGTGGAAATTTAAAATAAGATAGTCCATTCTGCCATAAAGGTCCTCTCCAGATAAGACATCAATCAAATCATTGGGTCTTCCAATCAAATGCAGTGTGACCCTGGCGCCAAATGATTCAAGTGCCGCTCTAATGGCCATGGATTCGAAATCACAATCTGGTCCAACTACTAAATTTACATATAACTCTGGTTTACTCAAAGTCTCTTCACCTCCATTATTAGTATAAATGAAAAGTTAATATTACAGGATACATTGTCAATTGCTGATGTTCAGCAGGCTATTTATTTACTAGAATAAGCGAAATTACTCCTATATTGTCATCATAATAATGGCGAATATAGGGGATTTTTATTTTTCGGGAAAGACTGAATAGTAGGAAAATCATAAAATTGTTTGAAAAAATTTTTTTCGTCCGATAAAAGTAAGGGGAGAAATGTTATGCAGATAAAGAAAGGGAAAGATGGTGGAAAAATAGAGTATTTTTTCACGTGTAAATTAAAAGGAGACTGATATATGAAGAAACTATTTAGCAGTTTTAAAGGCAAGCTTTATACGCTATTTGCGCTTGTATTACTTATCCCTGTGATATCTGTGGGGAGTTTATCCTACTTATCTGCAAAAGATTCCATTAAAGAAGAAATTTTATTTAGTGCCAATGAAAGTGTAGGCATTTTAAATAAGCTTATTGATAAAACCATTAGCGAAAAAATGGATGAAATTAACGTCTTTAGTAGTGAAGTAGATGCTCAACAGTATGAGCAAGCACAAGCATCGATTGTGTCAAAATTACAGCAATATACTAAGCTGAATCCAGATGTTTTGAGTGTTTATATTGGCATGAATAACGGTGACTTTACACAGAGCCTCGATTAAATGATGCGGACTACAATCCATTAGATCGAGATTGGTATAAAGAGGCAACAGCTCTTAAAGGAGAAACCCTAATCACTAACCCTTATAAGGACGCAGGAACCGGCGATATGGTGGTGACAGTTGCCAAACAGATTAAGGATCACTCTGGTGTTGTGGCAATTGATATCAAGCTAACAGACCTGCAAAAAGTTGCCGATTCGATTCGGATTGGGAGAAATGGCTATTCCTCTATTTTTGGGGAAAATAACTTAGTCATTTCACATCCGACCCTAGAAGCAGGCGGAGAGCTGAAAGAAAGCTTCCTTGATAAAATGTACGAAAATTCATCGGGCACTTATGACTATGTCTTTGACGGTGATGATCGAATCCTGTTCTATACAACAAATGAATTAACAAATTGGAAAATTACCGGAACAATTTTTGCTGAAGAAATTGATGAGTCCGCTTCCTCCATTTTGTATCATACAATTCTTGTATTAGTGGCAGCTATTATTATTAGTTCCATCGTCTTTTATTTTGTAATGAAGGCCATTATTAAACCAATTAAAGCATTAAAGGACAGCGCCGTTACAATTAGTAAAGGTGATCTCACAGAGACGGTGACGGTTTCTTCAAATGATGAGATTGGTCAATTAGGGCAGGCCTTTAATGACATGCAAGAAAGCTTACGGACACTAATTCAAAAGATTGAACAAAACGCAGAGGAAGTCGCTTCGTCAGCAGAAGAGCTAACAGCCAATGCGAATCAGACAAGCATTGCGACTGAAAAAGTAGCGATTTCGATTCAGGATGTCGCAACAAGTGCTGATTCTCAAACGATTAGCGCCAATAAAAATGCAGAGTCACTGCATGAGCTTTCAACAGCTATTCTTCACATAGCGGAAATCTCCTCTGCTGTAACCGATCTTTCACAGCATGCAACATTGCAAGCAGATGAGGGTGGACAAGCCGTTCAAAATACAAAGGATCAAATGCAGTCCATCCATTTATCCGTAGCGGATTCCAATGCGAAAATCCAAACTTTACATGAACGATCACAGCAAATTACATCTATTTTAGATGTCATTACAAGCATCGCAGATCAAACTAATTTACTGGCACTAAACGCAGCAATAGAGGCAGCACGAGCGGGTGAACATGGAAAAGGCTTTGCGGTTGTGGCAGATGAAGTGCGCAAGCTAGCCGAGCAGTCACAGGAATCGGCAAAGCAAATTTTTGAGCTGATTCGAGGAATTCAACAAGAAACAGAGCAATCTGTTACGATTATGGCGAAGGTGACGGAGGATGTGCAAAGTGGATTGCATATTTCAGATGAAGCTATTACAAAATTCCAAGTTATTATGGCAAGTATGAATGAAATTACGCCTAAAATGGAGGAAGTATCCTCAGCCTCAGAGCAAATGTCTGCAGGTGTTCAAGAGGTTGCAGCAGTGACGGAAGATCTGGCATTCTCAGCAAAAGGTAATGCAGCTGCGTCAGAGGATGTAGCGGCATCGACAGAGGAACAATTAGCTTCAATGGAAGAAATCAATGCCTCTGCTCAAGCACTAGCACATATGGCAGATGAATTAAAGCAACTCATTAGTCAGTTTAAATATTAAAGCAAAACGCCACTCCTGTTAAATTAGGAGTGGCGTTCGTTGTTTTATCGATCTTCTTCCCAACAATCTGTATTTTTTAACGTTGGAATCGATTTTGCATAAAAGACAGGGTTTTTACCAGCTTTACGTTGTAGGGTAAAGTCGTCTAATACAAGGAAGGCAATTTTTCCAAGAAGCATAATAATAGCAATATTGATGAGAGCCATGAGACCCATAAATAGGTCAGCTAAGTTCCACACAAGCTGTACCTGTGCTAACGAGCCAAACATTACCATAACTAACACTAAAATACGATAGCTAAACATCCAACCTTTATGGGCATTCATAAATTCAATATTGGATTCACCATAATAATAGTTACCGATAATCGAGCTAAAAGCAAAGAAGATGATGGAAATGGCAATGAAATATGGAGCCCAGCCCCCAACATGCACAGCTAAAGAATCTTGCGTCAAAATAATGCCGTTGCTTTCACCTGTATCATATAAACCAGCTAAAATAATGATAAAGGCTGTCGCCGTACAAATCATAATCGTATCAAAAAAGACACCTAAGCTTTGTACAAGCCCTTGCTTCGCGGGATGTGAGGTATTGGCAGTAGCTGCTGCATTAGGCACACTACCCATACCAGCTTCATTGGAAAATAAACCACGACGTACCCCTTGCATGATAGCCGCACCGATTGCTCCACCAGCCGCTTCTTGAAGACCAAATGCGTGCGTGAAAATTAGTTTGAATACATTCGGTATTTCAGATAAATTTGTCACCACAACAAAAAGGGCTACAAGTAAATAAAAGATCGCCATGACAGGTACAAGAATTTGTGTTACTTTTACAATTCTATGTACACCACCAAAAATAATTAATGCTGTTAACACTACTAGCATAACCCCGATGGCCTTTGGACTTATGTCAAATGCATCTCCAACTGAAGTTGCGATAGTATTCGATTGTACAGCGTTAAAAATAAATCCAAAGCTTAATGTTAATAGAATACTAAAGATAATACCTAGCTTTCTTTGACCTAATGCCTTCTCCATATAGTAGGCAGGTCCACCTCGGAACGTATCGCCATCCTTGACTTTGTACACCTGCGCTAAAGTACTTTCGATGAAGGCGGTTGCCATCCCTAAAATAGCGATAATCCACATCCAAAATACAGCACCAGGGCCCCCGACACCAATGGCTAAGGCAACACCTGTGATATTCCCAGTGCCAACACGTGAAGCGGCACTAATCGTAAAGGCTTGAAACGGTGACACACCCGATTCGCCATCTCTTTTTTCAACAATCAGACGAAACATTTCAGGAAAAAGACGAATTTGTACAAACTTTGTACCAATTGAAAAATATAATCCTGCTGCTAAAAGTAAAATAATCAGGATATATGTCCATAAAATATTATTTCCGCTATCTACAATAGATGAAATCCATTCCATAAGTTGTCCTCCTTTCATACAATACGTTTAAGTCTACACTGTTTTTTTATAAAAAATCAACTTTTCTAAAATAAAGAATTATATTAAAATTTTGCGATTTCAAAATAGTAAGTTAGAAATTGTATTTTTAATTATTGTTTCATAGTAAAATACAATAATTATTTTATAGAAAATTATAGGGATTTGGAAAATTCTCTTATTTCTGCGCATGTTCCGCGTATAATAATAGAAAAAAGGAGAGTGATTTTGATGAAAACAATCGGTTTAATTGGTGGCATGAGCTGGGAATCGTCTGCACAATATTACAGACTTATCAATGAACAAATCAAACAACAGCTCGGAGGCTTACACTCTGCGAAATGTATCCTATATAGTGTTGATTTCCAGCAAATTGAGCATTTTCAGGCTAGAGGAGAGTGGGACAAGGCGGGCGAGGTCCTTGCTCAAGCAGCACAATCACTTGAGCGAGCAGGTGCAGATTTTATCGTTATTTGTACGAATACGATGCATAAGGTCATTGATATTATTGATGCATCTATCACCATTCCTATTTTACATATTGCGGATGCAACAGCTCGGCAAATTAAAGAAGCAGGCCTACAGAAAATTGCCCTTCTTGGCACGAAATATACAATGGAGCAAGCTTTTTATAAAGCAAGAATAGAGGAAATTGGTATTGAAGTCATTGTGCCAAACGAACATGAGCGAATAGAAGTAAATCGTATTATTTATGAAGAACTATGCTTAGGCAATATTGTGCCAGCCTCTAAGTCATACTATGTCCACGTTATCGCCGAGCTTGTGAAAGATGGTGTAGAAGGGGTCATTTTAGGCTGTACAGAGATTGGTCTGCTGATTCAACAGGAGAATGTTACGATTCCAGTATTTGATACAACAGCCATCCATGCACAGACTGCTGTAGAGATGGCTATTCAGGAGGGAGCAAATTATGCAGGGGAAAGTAAGACAATTAGGCATTAAAATTGGCACCTTACCAGTCGGCAAAAAAAACTGTATTACCGACGTAGCTGGAGTCCGAGTGGGTCATGTCACACTGGATGAGCAATTAGATCAGCATGGAGGCTATGCGTGCACGGGCGTCACAGCCATTTTACCGCATAGCGGCAATGTATTTCAGGACAAGGTGACGGCTGCAAGTTATGTGCTGAATGGCTTTGGAAAAACGACGGGGCTTGTACAGGTCAATGAATTAGGGGTTATTGAGTCACCCATTATGCTAACCAATACTTTCGGTGTGCCAGCAGTTACGCAAGGCACGATGCGTTATATGCTAGACATGAATGAAGACATTGGCCTCACAACAGGAACCATTAATCTCGTTGTAGGCGAATGTAATGATAGTTATTTAAACTCCATCAGAGCCTGTGCTGTGACACCAGAGCATGCCATCAAAGCGATTCATCAAGCCTCCAACGATACCGCACAGGAGGGAGCCATTGGTGCAGGAAAAGGCATGATGTGTTTCGGCTATAAAGGAGGGATTGGTTCATCTTCTCGTCTTGTTAAAATCGAACAACCTGATGTTAGCTATACAGTTGGCTGCTTAGTTCTTAGTAATTTTGGACAAAGTACAGACTTTTTAGCCGAGCATTATGTAGCTTCACCTACTCAAAGCAAATCGACCTTATCACCAACAGATGGCTCCATTATTATTGTCCTTGCGACAGATGCTCCACTAAGTAGCCGACAATTGACCCGCGTCATTAAACGTTGTGGTATCGGTCTAGGACGGACAGGCAGTCATTTTTCGCATGGTAGTGGTGATATTGTCATTGGCTTTACAACTGCCCATCGTATCCCTCATAGCACTGACCAGCTAGTGGAAACAAGAGCACAGCTACGTGAGGACCATCCTATCATGAATCAATTATTTGCTGCTGCTGCTGAAGCAACAGAGGAAGCCATTTTGAACTCACTTTCACAGGCACAGACAACGGTTGGTCGTAATGGACATACGGTAGAAGCATACTCATTTCAAAAAGCTATTGAAACATAGACCATGTTTCAATAGCTTTTTTTGTGTACTAACAGAGGATTCGTCATTTTTTTAGCATGAGTGAGCCATACATTGAATAAAATCCTTAAATAGAGGTTTTTCGACGGTATGCTGCTGGAATATGTGTCATTATCAGAGAATAACCATTATTTTGTAATTATTCTTTTTTTATCTAGTCAATGCTAGAGAGTTGTGATAATATTCATTTTAAAAAACTGAATTATCCAAAAATTCTAAGGGTGGTGTTCCAGGATCGTCAAACTATTTCAACCAATAGCAGCTGTAATGGAAAGGAACCATCCTAATACGCCGTCTGTATGTGAAAGCAATGAGCCGCTTATTCAGATCCCTGCTGCCCATCCGAGATTATTCATTGAGCCTATCTATTATCAGCAACAAATCCCTGATAGTTTACGAACAATTTATGTACGTAAAGGGGTTTTTGAGCGTTTGCAGCAGGCGTTAACATTATTACCACAGGAATATAGTCTAGTACTCTATGATGGCTATCGTCCTTTTCAGGTGCAACACTATTTGTTTAGTCATTTTTCGAGGCAATTAGCTCAACAAATGCCGCAGGCGACTTCTCAAGAGATCATGCAAGCAACAAAAAGGTATGTAGCCTTTCCAAGTGAACAGTCTGCTCATCTAGCACCTCATTTAACAGGAGGTGCCATTGATGTAACGCTTGTTGATGTAACTGGGAAAGCTTTGGATCTTGGAACAGCTTTTGATGAAATGAATGAAAAATCAGCTACACGGTATTTTGAACAGCATACAGCAGAAAATCCTCTGGCCTGTCGGCATCGGCGCTTACTGTATAACTGTATGACGCTTGCAGGGTTTACCAATTATGCAGAGGAATGGTGGCATTATGATTATCACAATGTGGCATGGGCCAGACGTGTTCAAGCGCAAGTAGCCTATTACGGAGCAGTACACGCAACAATTCAAAATCATACTGTAAAGGAGTTTCGATTTCTATGAAAGTATATATTAGCGCAGATATTGAAGGCATTACTGGCACAACCTCATGGAGTGAAACTGAGTTAAATGCGCCAGATTATCAATTTTTCCAAAGACAAATGACGCGAGAGGTAGAAGCAGCGATTGAAGGTGCGATCGCAGGAGGGGCCACAGAAATTTTATTAAAAGATGCACATGATTCAGCTCGAAATCTGGATATTTCCAATTTGCCAATCAATTGTAAAGTCATCCGTGGCTGGACATACGATCCTATGTGCATGGTAGCAGGTCTTGATCAAAGCTTCGATCGTGCTATTTTTATTGGCTACCATAGTAAAGGAGGAAGTGAACGTAATCCCTTAGCCCATACGCTTTGCACATATGCCGATGTCAAAATTAATGGTGAATATGCAAGTGAATTTTTAATCAATACGTACGCAGCAGCCTTGCACGGTGTTCCGGTATCCTTCGTTAGCGGTGACGTGGGGCTCACAGAAGAAATACAGGCGTTAAATGACCACATTGTAACGTTTGCGACAAAAGAAGGCGTAGGAAATGCAACGATTAGTGTCAGCCCACAGCTAACCATTAGGGAAACGAAAAGACTGGTAGAATCTTCAATGAAGGTGCCCCGTACTGCTTTGCAGGTGAAGTTGCCAGATCGCTTCGTGGTAGACATTATTTACCGTGATCATACAAGAGCCTACCGCAATTCTTTCTATCCAAATGCCACATTCAAGCCACATAATACGGTGGAGTTTATAACCGACGATTACTATGAGGTTCTACGACTATTGCAATTTTTAACGTGAAGAGAGTTTTGCTTTGAGTAGATGAAGGAGTGAGTGGGTTTGCTCGATAGTGGGGCTATCTATCGAAGAATTCGCTCATAAAAGTGAGAGAAGCGCTCCTTTTGGCGAGGACTCCGCTCATAGCAAGGTGAGAAGCGCTCATCCAGGTGATGACCCCGCTCATAAAAGTGAGAGAAGCGCTCCATCTGGTGATGACTCCGCTCATAGAAGTGAGGGAAGCGCTCCATCTGGTGAGGACTCCGCTCATAGTAGTGAGGGAAGCGCTCCATCTGGTGAGGACCCCGCTCATAAGAGTGAGAGAAGCGCTCCATCTGGTGATGACTCCGCTCATAAAAGTGAGAGAAGCGCTCCTTTTGGTGAGGACTTCGCTCATAAGAGTGAGGGAAGCGCTCCATCTGGTGAGGACCCCGCTCATAAAAGTGGGAGAAGCGCTCCATCTGGTGATGACTCCGCTCATAGAAGTGAGAGAAGCGCTCATCCAGGTGATGACTCCGCTCATAGTAAAGTGAGAAGCGCTCATCCAGGTGATGACTCCGCTCATAGCAAGGTGAGAAGCGCTCATCCAGGTGATGACTCCGCTCATAAAAGTGAGAGAAGCGCTCATCCAGGTGATGAACCCGCTCATAAAAGTGGGAGAAGCGCTCATCCAGGTGATGACTCCGCTCATAAAAGTGAGAGAAGCGCTCATCTTGGTGATGACCCCGCTCATAAGAGTGAGAGAAGCGCTCACTCAAGCGAAGACCCCGCTCCAATCAGTGTGAGAAGCGCTCCACCGAGCGAAGACCTCGCTCACAAAAGCAAGAAACCGGCTCTAACGTATGTCAAACCTGATCCATTCCATTCAATGGTAGGAGCTGCTCGAAAATTTATCCATGTAGGACACGCTGTTGCCATTGTGTCATATATCTCAAATCAAGCCGAGGCAAACGACATGGTGTCGTTGGCTGTTTCATCGATAGAGGGTCAATTAAGAGGGACCTAGCTTTATGTTTGAATGATCCTATTGAAAGGTACAATCCGTCCTGGCAATAGGATTTTCATTATAAAAAGATGACTAGGGGGATGCTTGTGAGGAAGTATTGGTTGTTGTTGATATGTCTGGTTGTATTGTTTTGTGTAGCTTGTAATGACGAATCATCGAGTGAGAAAGCATCGGAATATCGTGTTGTGTATTCAGGGGAAATTAAAACGTTAAATTATTTAAAGACGTCTGAAACAAATGAGTTTGCGGTGGCAGCGAATATGGTGGATGGGCTCATTGAATATGATCAATACGGGGTTGTCCAGCCAGGGCTAGCCAAAGAGTGGTCTGCAAATGAGGATGCTACCGTGTGGACGTTCAAATTGCGAGATGATGCTAAATGGGTTACACATGAGGGCAAGGAATATGCAGATGTCGTAGCGCAGGATTTTGTGGATGGCTTACACTATGTCCTGGATGCGAAAAATGAATCATCAACTGCGTGGATTGCGACAGTAGTAAAAAATGGGGAAGCATTCTATAACGGTGAGATGACTGACTTTAAGGAAGTTGGCATAAAGGCGCTAGATGAACATACAGTAGAATATACTTTAGAGGCACCAACACCTTATTTCCTTTCTATGTTGAACTATGTTTGTTTCTTCCCGGTAAATGGCCAATTCATTGCGGAAAAAGGGGAGGATTTTGGTACAACGCGTGAAAACTTCCTTTATAACGGCGCCTATATTTTAGATAAATTTGAGCCGCAAAATGAGCGGGTCCTTGTTAAAAATGAGACGTATTGGGATAAAGACAACGTATTTATTGACCGCATCCGCTATAAATACAATAAAGAAGCGGCAACGGTAGCGCCAGAGCTATTTTTACGTGGAGAAATCGATTCAGCAAGTATACCAACTTCAATTATTGACGAATGGTTTAAAGACGATAAGAAAAAATCACAGGTTCGTCAAACACAAAATAACTTCTATACCTACTTCTATGCTCTCAACTTTAATCCACAATTTGACGCACAATATGAACCAGATAACTGGAAGGTCGCAGTCAACAATAAAGAATTCCGAAAATCATTATTCCATGCCCTTGATCGTGTGTCTGCCATGTTAACAGTTGAGCCTTATAATCCGGCAGATTTGCTAAGCAATACCATTACGCCGAAGAATTTTGTTGATGTTGAAGGGGTGGATTATACACAGTTAGCGCCATTAACGGCGATTTCCAATGAGGATTCCTTCAACAAGGAGCTTGCACTTGAGTACAAAGAAAAAGCGAAAACAGCCTTGGCGGGTAAAGCGACTTTCCCTGTCAAAGTATTAATGCCTTATAATGCTGGAATTCCAGATTGGGCGAATCGTTCTCAAGTAGTCGAGCAGCAAATGGAAAAATTACTAGGGACAGATTATATCGACATTATCGTAGAGGCTGGTCCATCGACAGGCTTCTTATCAGAGGTGCGTCGTCCAGGTAAGTTTGCGCTGTTAGAAGCAAACTGGGGCCCTGATTATGCAGATCCATCTACGTATACAGATCCATTCACAGTTGATGGTACTTACAATAAACCTGAATTAGCAGAAGGTTATAAAGAGGCTAATGGCAAAACGACTTATCAAAATCTCGTGGATCAGGCGAAAGAAACGATTGATACAGCCAAACGTTATGAGCTATTTGCCAAGGCAGAGGCCTTTTTAATTGAAGAAGCTTTTGTCATTCCATACTCAGTAGGTGGTAGTGGCTATGTGGCTTCCAAATTAAATCCGTTTGAGGCTCAGTACTCACCATTTGGTGTAACAGCGGAGAAATTTAAAGGACAAAAAGTGCTGGAAAAACCAATGAGCAATGAAGAATTTAAGAAAGCCCTTGCACAGTGGGAGCAAGAACGTGCTGAAGCTTTAGCCAATGCTGAAAAGTAGATGTATTTTGTAGATGAACAAGGAGATACCGAAGCGTATAGTCGGCATCTCCTTTAGTCTTTTGGACAAAGGAGGATGGCGCGATGTTGCAGTATATAGGAAAACGACTCTTACAATCCGTATTAACCCTTTTTATTATCATCACCATTGTCTTTTCTTTATTACGGTTAATGCCAGAGGAAGGGTATTTAGGAGCGGCAGCGGATAAAATGTCACCCGCACAGCAAGAAGTTTACTTAACAAATCTAGGCTTGCGTGATCCATTGCTAGTTCAGCTAGGGAACTTTTATAAGAATTTGTTGCAAGGGGATTTAGGAAAATCGGTCACTTATCGCACGGATGTCCCAGTCGTTACGATTATTGGTGATAAAATTTCGTATTCTCTGCTCTTTGGCTTAGGCGCAGTGGCTTTATCGCTACTGATTGGGGTGCCATTAGGGATATTAATGGCCTATCGCAAGGGGCGTTGGCTGGATCGGCTTGGGACAGGCTATATCGTTTTTGTCGTTGCTGTCCCAGCAGCCGTGTATTACTTGGTTATTCAAATGTATATTACAGAACTTTTCCAGTTACCGATGTTGTTTGATGAGTACAGGCCGATTACATGGATACTTCCACTAACATCAATGGCACTAGCACCAACAGCCTCCTATGCGATGTGGATGCGACGCTACATGGTGGATGAACTGAACAAGGACTATATTAAGCTAGCGAGGGCGAAGGGTGTAAAGGAGCGTACATTAATGTTTAAGCATGTGTTACGTAATGCCTTTATTCCGATGGCACAATATTTACCTGCCACGATATTGTTTACAATTACCGGCTCTATTTATATCGAATCGCTCTATTCCATTCCAGGAATGGGAGGCTTACTCGTGGATGCTATTCAGCGACAGGACAATACGATTGTGCAAGGTTTAGTGCTAGTATTCTCTTCTCTTGGCATCATTGGCCTTATATTAGGGGATATTGCCATGGCCCTTGTTGATCCACGCATTAAATTAGGCAAGGGAGGGGGAGTGCGTTAATGGGCATGTATTCAAATGAAATCAATAATATTTCGAATAAATCCCGTGAAACCTTGTTTGACTTTGCGGAAGTCGATGCACGTCAAGCAGAGGAAACTGGTTATTCAAATTACTCTTATTGGCGCTCTACATGGCAATCCTTTTTGAAAAATCGACTGGCTGTCTTTTTATTAGTCGGTGTGCTCATTATTGTCGGCTTTACCATTCTCCAGCCCTATTTACCAGCGCAAAAATCACCGACTGAAATATACCTAGATGAGCAAACAGGGATGCAGGCACGTAATATAGCCCCGAATGCAGAATTTTGGTTCGGCACAAATTCCATAGGACAGGATTTATGGTCACGTATTTGGGCGGGCACACGGACATCCCTCTTTATCGGCTGTGTTGTGGCTTTAGTGGAGGCAGTAGTGGGGATTACAATCGGTACGCTGTGGGGCTTTTCAAGGAAATTAGAAGCACCAATTACACAGCTTTATAATGTTGTGGATAATATTCCTACAACGATTGTCCTTATTTTAATGTCTTATATATTACGGCCAAGTATTTCGACTATCATTATCGCCATGTGTATAACGGGGTGGGTGGAAATGGCTAGATTTATTCGCAATCAAATTGTGATTTTACGAGATCGCGAATACAACCTTGCCTCTAAATGTTTAGGCACACCGGATTATCGGATTATCCTTAAAAATCTATTACCCTATTTAATTTCTGTCATTATGTTACGCATGAGTCTAGCAATTCCCTTTGCGATAGGGGCCGAAGTATTTTTAACGTATATTGGGCTGGGGCTACCAATTAGTGAGCCTTCCTTAGGAAATTTAATCAATGAAGGGCGCGTACTTATGATGTCACCAGATTTACGCTATCAGCTTATTTTCCCGAGTATTGTGTTAAGTGTCATTACTATCGCATTTTATATTATTGGTAATTCCTTTGCAGATGCAGCAGATCCAAAAAACCATGTGTAAGGAGATGAAGCAAGTGACCTCGAAAAAATCGCGCATTTTAGTTATCCAAAATTTAGTGATTCAGTTTACATTACGTGGTCGTGTATTAACAGCTATTCGGGATATTTCCCTCGATCTTTACAAGGGAGAAAGCTTAGCTATCGTGGGGGAGTCAGGGTCAGGAAAGTCCGTGCTAATGAAATCTATTATGGGCTTGCTTGACAAAAACGGCAGCATTAAGCAGGGAAGAATCATTTACAATGCACAGGATTTAGGCCAGTTTACGACAGAGCAAGAATGGCTACGTATTCGAGGAAAGGAAATTGCGATGGTCACACAGGACCCGATGACATCGTTGAATCCGCTCAAAACTATTGGCAAACAAATTGAGGAATGTGTCGTCCTCCATCAAGGCTTAAGGGGCAAGGAAGCGTATGAGGAAACATTAAAACTTCTTACGGATGTAGGAATCAATGATGTAAAAAAACGCTACAAGCAATATCCGCACGAATTTTCTGGAGGGATGCGCCAACGTATTGTTATTGCCATCGCGATTGCCTGTAAGCCCAATATTTTAATATGTGATGAGCCTACGACAGCTTTAGATGTAACGATTCAGGCACAAATTTTACAGCTCTTAAAGAATCTTCAGCAAAAGTATGGCTTAACAATCGTCTATATTACACATGATTTAGGGGTTGTGGCGAAGGTTGCTGACCGTATTGCGGTGATGTATGCGGGCGATGTCATTGAGGTTGGGGAGACCCATGAAATTTTCTTTCATAGCAGGCATCCATATACATGGGCGCTCATTTCCTCCTTACCTCAGCTTGGCTCCAAGGGGGAACAATTGTATTCCATTAAGGGCACGCCCCCCAACCTTTTTCAAGAAATAAAAGGTGATGCCTTTGCGCCACGCAATCCATATGCCTTAAAAATTGACTTTCTGGAGCGGCCTCCTTTTTTCCAGATCAGTGACACTCATTATGCGCGAACATGGTTGTTGGACCCATTGGCCCCAAAGGTAGAGCCCCCTGCAGCCTTACAAGCATTTTTTGCAGAGGGGAGGCAGTATGCTAATGATTGAGAAAGAAGTGCTAGTAGAGGTAAAAAATTTGAAAGTTGTTTTTGGTAAAGGGAAAAATAAATTTACAGCCATTGATGATGTCAGCTTTCAAATTTTTAAAGGTGAAACGTTTGGCATTGTAGGTGAATCAGGCTCAGGGAAAACAACTATTGGTCGGGCAATTATGCGCATCAATGAGGTGACAGAGGGACAGATTTTGTATCATGGCAAAAGTATTCAAGGAAAAATCCCTAAAGAATGGGATAGAGAAATTACGCAAAAAATCCAAATGATTTTCCAGGACCCCATGGCATCTCTGAATGAACGAGCAAAGGTAGATTATATTGTTTCAGAGGGGTTATATCCTTCAAAAAAATATAAAGATGAGGCAGAACGGCAGCAAAAAGTGCGCGATGCATTATTGAATGTAGGGTTACTGCCAGAGTTCTCAAGCCGCTTTCCACATGAGTTTTCAGGAGGACAACGCCAACGTATCGGTATTGCTCGTGCATTAGTGATGGAGCCTGAGTTTATCATTGCAGATGAGCCAATATCCGCCTTAGATGTCTCCATTCGAGCGCAAGTATTAAATTTATTAGCAAGTCTGCAACAGCAAAATCATTTAACCTATTTATTTATTGCCCATGATTTATCGATTGTCCGTTTTATTACGGATCGTACAGCGGTGATTTACAAAGGGAAAATTGTCGAGCTAGCGGAAACGGAAAAGCTTTTTGCTCATCCGCTTCATCCTTATACGAGGGCCTTGCTATCAGCCGTCCCGGAGCCCAATCCATATAAGGAGCGAGAGAAAGTAGTGGAGGTCTATGACCCGTCACAGCATCGTTATGATCAGCATCCCCCCTCCTTCATTGAAATTGAGGATGGCCATTTTATCTTGGCTAATGAAGAGGAGCTAGCTGATTATCGCATTTTACTGAAAATGGAGGGAACGAAATGATTCGTCCGAAAGCATTGAAAAAGGGTGACACAATTGGTCTTATAAGTGCTTCAGGGGCCACACCACCAGAAAAGCTGCAGCCAGCTATTGCCAGTATTGAAAAGCTTGGACTAAAGGTTGTCGTTGGAGAGACCTGTCATGCGAGGCACGGTTATTTAGCAGGTACTGATGATTTGCGTGCGGCAGATGTCCATCGAATGTTTAGTGATCCAACGATTGACGGTATTTTTTGTATACGTGGGGGATATGGGGCCACGAAAATTTTATCCCAATTGGATTTTGACATGATTAGGGCAAATCCTAAAGTATTTGCAGGCTATAGTGATGTGACAGCCTTACATATAGCGTTTAATCAGCTATGTGGCTTTGTCACCTATCATACGCCGATGCCCTCGACTGAATTTATTCGACAAGAAATGGATGACTTTACATGGCAATCCTTTATGCAACAAGTAATGGACAAAGAACCAAATGAGTTTTACTTAGCAAACCCTGCAGCGCAACCAATGACCACGCTCGTTGCTGGAAAAGCTTCAGGTCAGCTTATCGGTGGAAACCTAACATTAGTCACTGCCTCCCTCGGTACACCTTATGAAATAGATACAAGAGGTAAAATTCTGTTCTTAGAAGATATTGATGAAACGGAGCAACGAGTTGATCGCATGCTAACCCAATTACAGCTAGCAGGGAAACTAGATGACGTGGCAGGCATTTTATTGGGAGCCTGGACAGAGTGCAGACCAGAAAATCCCGAAAAGCCTGACCATAGTTTATCATTACAAACGATTTTCGAGGAAATACTTGTGCCAGTAGGTAAACCTATTCTGGCCGATATAGCTTGTGGCCATTGTTTACCAACGATGTCGTTACCTTTAGGAAGAACGATTACGATGGATGCGGACAATCAACGAGTCCAGGTTATGAGGTAGGTGTCCTATGGAACGAAAGATTCACGAGATGATTCAAGCATCACCTTATGAGGTACATCTATTTGTAAAAAATCTAGCAACCAATCAATTTCTAATTGGTCATCAGCTTGAGCATTCATTTTCAAGTGCTAGTTTAATAAAAGTTCCTATTCTTCTAGCTTTCTTATCGTCTATGGAGGACAACCATCTTGAGCTTGATTCTACGCTTTCCATTGCGCCGAACGATTGGGTGGATTTCAGTGTAGTGAGCGAACAACGTCTGACGCAAAGCACTGTATATGAGCTGCTTGTATGGATGATTATTACTAGTGACAATACAGCCACGAACGTCCTAATTGATGTAGTAGGAATGGATTTTTTAAATGAATATTTCCACAGGTTGGGTCTACAGGACACCTTGCTACAGCGTAAAATGATGGATGTTGAGCGCCTCGCAAAGGGCATAGACAATTGCACGTCAGCTCGGGATATGGCTCATCTCTTTACACGTATTTACCAGCAAGATGTGTTGTCCCCCGCATACAGTAAATTGGTCATTGATATTTTAAGTCGGCAGCGTATACACGAGTCCTTAAGGCGCTATCTCGTGGATGATATCAAACTTGCACATAAAACAGGAGGACTTGATACCGTCGATCATGATGTGGGGATTGTTTATAGTAGTGCTATCGATTATAGTATCGGTGTTTTTATCACCAATGTGACGAATAATGAGCAGGCACGCCAATTAATTGGTCGTCTATCAAAGGTTGTTTATCAAGAGCTAGTGGAGCGGAAGGAGGGAATGTAATGAAGGCTATCGTAACAGCAATGATTGCTAGTTTACACGCTATGCCAACTTCAACGTCTGAAGTTGTCGATGAAGTGCTTTATGGGATGACAGTAAAGAGGATCAGGGATGTCAATGAAGGTTGGGTATATATCCAAACGGCCTATCGCTATGAAGGCTATTGTCAGAAGGCAGACTTACTAGTAGACGAAGTACTAGTCTCTAAGTGGGAAAGGGAAGCACAGCATATCATTTTTCAAAGTTTTGCGGATGTATTACAGCAACCACGTATTCAAAGTTCGAAACTAGTAACACTTGTAAGAGGCTCTTCCATCTGTGTTGTGTCAGAAGAAAATTTACCGGAAGAATGGTCAGCTGTACAGTTAGTGACAGGGCAAAGGGGCTATGTTCGCACAAAATGGCTACAGGCAAAAATGACAGAACGTTCGGTTTCCGAGCAGCAATTTCGAGAGAATGTGGTGGCAACTGCGTTAAGTTATTTAGGAGCACCTTATCGTTGGGGTGGCAAATCACCATTGGGGATTGATTGCTCTGGTTTGTGCTCGATGGCTTATTTGCTAAATGGTGTGACGATCTATCGAGATGCCAAAATTGTAGAGGGCTTTTCGATTGTGAAAATAGCTAGAGACCAAATGCAAAAGGGCGACTTAATTTATTTTCCAGGTCATATTGCTTTATATATGGGGGATCAACTTTATGTTCATTCTTCAATTGGAGGGAATGAAGTGTCAATTAATAGTTTAGAAGAAAATCACCCTCTCTATCGGCATGATCTAGCTACGACCATTTTAGAGGTAGGTACATTATTTCAGGAGAAGCTGTGTAACTAGGCTTCTCTTTTATTGGGTGAAATGATAGTGTCGGAAGAAGCATGGTCAACAGTCAATCACCGATTAGAGTTCTAGGAGGGGGGAAAGACAGAAAAGACACGAGTCTTCACCGTATAATACATCATTAAATTTTTGGTACATTTTTTAAGGTCATCCATATTTTGCTCATAATGAATGTCAGGACATTGACAAGAAATAAAGCGACTAGCTGCCATAGTCCGAGTAAAAACGTTCTCATGTATAATTCAAAGGTCGCCTCACCTGGGGGCATGTGTGGATAGGGGATTAGTTGACTGTAGTGCCAAACAAAATAACAGGCTAAGGAAGTACCTGCTCCTACATAGATAAAGGTCCAATGAATATAGGATGTTATACGAAGACGACAGCTCCATAGTAGAACATTTATCAATAATATTAGTAGTGGAAACAGCCAAAGTTGAAACATGCCTTCGGGTATATCTACGGCATAAAATTGATTGTAGCTCAGCTGAATGATTGGCAATAGTACAAGATTGACGATGATTAGACTGACTAGCTGCATGCGCTTCATTGGATTCAAACCCTTTCGTCATTTTACATTTAGACGTGGTGAATAAGATTTGGTTGCCAACAAGAAAACCTCCATACACCCGCAGGCGAGATGGAGGTCTTGAGTTAATAATGATAAATATTTAATTGTTGACCTGCTTCAAGGCGGTCTGTTCGAAGCTGATTCCATTGTTTAATAGAGGTTACTTTCACATTATAAACCTCTGCAATCTTCATCAACGAGTCCCCGTCAGCTACGGTAATGGTTTTCTTATCTTTGACAGGGCTAT
Organism: Lysinibacillus irui; assembly: GCF_028877475.1. Classification (NCBI taxonomy): domain Bacteria; kingdom Bacillati; phylum Bacillota; class Bacilli; order Caryophanales; family Bacillaceae; genus Lysinibacillus; species Lysinibacillus irui. Next base: position 1,701,082 of record NZ_CP113527.1, read on the forward strand.
CATATTGTTGTAGATCATATTTTGCGATAAGTGTATTTAATTTTTCATTGTATGACGAATCGGTAGCATAAGAGCCTGTTAAAAACTTCGTTGCATCTGTATAGGCAGTTGTGTTGCTTTTAAAAACGCCCGCATAGAAATCTTTGTTCCACGAAACCCCATTACGCATTAATTTGACATAATCCTGCATCGATGCCTCATAGGAAGGGTATTTGCGGAAGGCAGCCATGATTGTGGATAGATTACCTGAACCATCATCCTCTGTTGTTTCAAGAGTTACGGAATTATTTTGGTAGCTGCCTTTCATCCCGAATAGATTATAGTTTGGAGCAGAGCCAAGTCCACTTTGTCCATGCTCACTTTCTAGGATTGCTTGTGCAATCATGACGGAAGCATATAGGTCATTTTCAGCACCAAGATCTCGTGCTGTTTCAGCGATCTCTCCAATAAACTCCTCCACACTTGGACGATCATCGACAACAGGCTCTTCTCTTTCAGTCGTATTAAATAACTGTGTCACCATATAAAACGAAATACAAATAACGACAACGGTAATCATGAGTCCTTTTAAAAAATTAAGCATATATTTCATCGTATGCTTGATGTTGGTCGTGACCACATCTCCCTCCCTTCTATCAAAGTTTAGCTATCTCTCATTATTACAGAGAGTGAAAGAGAAATAAAGAGATGTCTTGATTAATAGATTCCATCATTAATAGAACGTCCCTCAACATAATTAGTTCCTCATTTTTTATCTTCCCGCATGACATAATAGATTGGTAGAGACAAGCATAATGTAATAGAAAATGGTAGTATTATTTGTAAAACAATGACCAGCTTGAAAGGAAGTTTTGATTGAATACTATTTTTTCTGTGACACAAAAACAACTATATGATTTTCTTTTAAATGTAGCGCCTATACGACCAGTATTTATTTGGGGAGCACCTGGCATTGGGAAGTCGGCAATCGTAGAAAGCTTTGCGAGTGAATTAGGAATGCCATGTGTGTCTTTATTAGGCAGTCAGCTAGCACCCGAGGATATCATCGGGGTTCCACAAATAAAGGATGGCTACAGTGTGTTCTGTCCACCAAAAATGATTGCTCGAGATGAACCCTATTGCTTATTTTTAGATGAATTAAATGCTTGCTCACAGGAGGTACAAAAAGCTTTTTATAGTCTTATACATGAAAGAAGAATTGGGGAATTTCTATTACCAGAGGGCACGATTGTGATTGGAGCAGGGAATAGAGCGCAGGATAGTGCGATCGTGAAGCCGATGTCCTCGGCATTAATTAATCGTATGGTCCATGTTCAACTTAGAGCCTCTCATAAAGATTGGCTCGAATGGGCCTATGAACATGAAATACACCCATATGTGATTGAGTATGTTCAAATGCGTCCCGATCATTTATGGAGTGAACCACCAAAAACTGAAGAACCCTTTTCCACTCCAAGGTCTTGGCATATGCTAAGTGATTGCCTGTATGCCTATGGTAACAGTCTAGATGAACAAGCTATCGATATTTTAGCGAGTAGCTGCCTATCTTCGCAAATTGCAAGTCAATTTAAAGCCTTTATTAAACAAGTGCAAAGCAAATATGATTTAGCCAAAATCATCAATGGTGAATTACGATGGCCAGATCGACCTGATGAAAGAGACTTACTCTATTTCATGGCGCAGTCCTTCCGCGCGCAACTAATCAAAGAGCTACCGAGCGAGCATACGACTTTGAAGGGAAATCAACAACAATTAGCATTCCGTGCCAAGGATTTGATCAAGGATTTAGCTTCGATTAGCTTAGAAATTGCACAAATGGTCGTGTCTGAGCAAAAGGGTGAAGCCTTACCAGCCTGGTTTATGCTTGAAGTGATTAGAGATTTACCACGTTTAGTAGCTAAGAAGGATGGATAAATTATGGCTAAAAAAAAGAAAACATCGAAGCAGGAACATAAAAATGAGACATCAATTGCTCGAGGACATGAAATGGTCGCCACCCATCCATTATTTGAAGTGTTATGTAATGCCGTTTACATGCAATATGAAAATATGGCACAAAAAGATTGGGCTTATGTGTCGAGTACAGGGGTAATCTACGTCAATCAAGATAAAAAAGGGCAGCCAAATGAATGGGCCTATGTCATTGCCCATTGCTTATTACACCTTGGCTTACAGCATCACCAACCAAAAAAAGAGCAGCAGGATCTATGGAATATTGCTTGTGACTGTTATATCACGAAATTTTTAGCAGAACTCAAATTTGGTCAAGCACCAAAAGAAATGAATGAACAACTTGTTGAAGCCTTTACCTCTGAGGAAAAATTGTATGATCGATTTCTACGAGAGGGTGTACCTGCTCATTTTAAAGGCTATAGCACAATGCCAGGACAAATGGATTTTCTAATTTCAAAAAATAAAACACAGTACATGTTTAGCGGCTATCGCAACTATGGCGAATTATTTGCAGAGGGATTAGCTAAAGCTGTGCAAAGCGCCATTCGTGTAGCGGGAGGTATAGACAACACACTCGCAGGCTCGACGAATTTGACACAAGCACAACGGGCAAAAGCTTGGTTTATGAGCTCCTATCCATTATTTGGCGCATTAGCTGCCGATTTTACGATTATCGAAGATCCACTTGTTTGTACAAGGATGGACATCTCGATAGCAGCCATCTCGGTTGAAACAAAGGAGATTTACCTAAATACGGCCATGGGGATGACAGATGAAGAAATGCGATTTTTAATAGCACACGAATTGCTTCATGCTGGATTAAGTCATACTACACGGAGACAAGGGCGTGATCCCTATCTCTGGAATGTTGCTTGCGATTATGTCATAAATGGCTGGTTAATCGACATGAAAATAGGGGAGATGCCAGCGTTTGGTGGACTATATGACCCTGCATTAAAAGGGTTATCTGCAGAAGCTATTTATGATCGCATTGTTACGGATATGAGGTTGTATCGTAAATTAAGAACCTTTCGGGGGCAAGGAATGGTGGATATTATAGAAACGAAACCGCCAGACTTTTGGGAAGGAAAAGTAGGCGTTGATTTGGACGCATTTTATAGAAGAGCATTGAGTCAAGGGCTAAGCTATCATATGGCGCAAGATAGGGGGTACTTGCCACAAGGACTAATCGAGGAAATTCGAAGTCTGTCACAGCCGCCTATTGCCTGGGACGTGGAATTAGCAAAATGGTTTGATCGCATGTTTCAACCATTAGAGAAGGTCAGAACCTATGCACGCCCCAGTAGAAGGCAAGCATCGACACCTGATATTGCAAGACCAAGATGGTTTCACCAAAGTGGGGAGGAAGATGGGCGTACATTCGGAGTTATTATCGATACTTCTGGCTCTATGGATCGTGCCTTACTTGGCAAAGCACTCGGGACAATAGCAAGCTATAGTATTGCAAGAGAAGTTCCACTCGTACGTGTCATCTTTTGTGATGCCATTGCCTATGATGCAGGCTATATGGCACCAGAAGAGCTATTAACAAAAGTAAAAATACGGGGCAGAGGAGGCACAGTGTTACAACCTGGGGTCCGCTTACTGGAAGAAGCATCCGACTTCCCCAAAAATGGCCCTATCCTTATTATTACGGATGGACATTGCGACCGTTTAACGATTAAAAGAGAACATGCCTACGTGCTACCCCAAGGAGCTAAGTTACCATTTGTACCAAAAGGTGAGGTATTTAGAATGAAATAATGTTCATAAAAAGTAGAACTCTCTAGCATTAGAGGGTTTTATTATTTAATAATAAAGGAAGGGACTGCTGGCATGGAACAAATTATATAGTAAAGAATTTTAATTATTGATTAAGGGGCTTCTTACTATTTTTACGAACATGCTAATGACGATTCAATTTGTACGGGGTAGGGTCGTTACAGAACAGGAAGTGAATCAGTACTTGACTAAGGGCAGTGCACGGCTTCCATTCATTCTGAAGGTGAAGGTGTGACATTATTGTTGTCCGATCAGCTAGCCAAGAAAATCTAAAAAGATTCGTGAAATGTTTATTTACTGCTACACTATACATAGCGATTATGTGCGTACGGGCAAGGTAAGTGCCTTACGTTTTTCTACTTTCAATGCAATTCTGTATGAGTTGAACTGTCAGCCAGGAGATAGACTGGAGTATGTAGAGGAAGAGGAACCATAGCAACGAAGAAGGGATTTTAACAATGTTGGCTTTTATTTTTTTATTACTAGCTATTATAGCAGAGGTTTTTGCAAGCTCCATGCTAAAGCGCACGGAGGGTTTCACTCGGATTTGGCCATCGATCGGTGTGGTGGTGGGCTATGGAACGGCGTTTTATTGTTTAGCCTTAACATTAAAAGTCATTCCAATTGGTGCGGCCTATGCGATATGGGCCGGTTTAGGGACAGCCTTAACAGCTATTGTGGGGGTTGTCTTTTATAAGGAAATATTCAATCGCAAGAAGGTACTAGGGATTCTCTGTATTATTATGGGTGTCGTAGTACTCAATCTTGCAGGCAGTCATTAGGAGGCACCTTAGAATGAAAGGCTATTTATTTTTAACACTCTCAATCATAAGTGAGGTCTTTGCCACAACGATGCTCAAGCTTTCTGATGGTTTCACTGTGCTGGTCCCATCATTAGCGGTGGCACTTGGCTATGGGATATCATTTTATAGCCTATCCTTATGCTTAAAAACAATGCCATTAAGCTTAGCCTACGCCATCTGGTCTGGAGTTGGCACAGCTTTAACTGTCATGGTCGGCATTATAATTTGGAACGATATTTTTAATCTCTACTCTGCGATTGGCATTGCTCTAATTATTGGAGGGGTTATCTTGTTAAATCAAGGGGATAAAAGGGAAGACGTGGCGGATAGCCGGCTGAAATCGAAGGATAGCCCCGCAAAAAAGCAGGAATCTAGCGTGTAGACGGATAGAGATGGAAAAGTGATGGAAAGCCGTCTGAAATCGAAGGATAACCCCGCAAAAAAGCAGGAATCTAGCGTGTAGACGGATAGAAATGGAAAAGTGGTGGATAGCCGTCCAAAAGCGGTGGATAGGAATAGAAAGGTGGCGGATAGCCGACTGAAATCGAAGGATAGCCCCGCAAAAAAGCAGGAATCTAGCGTGTAGACGGATAGGAATGGAAAAGTGGTGGATAGCCGTCCAAAAGCGGTGGATAGGAATAGAAAAGTAGCGGATAACCGGCTGAAATCGAAGGATAGCCCCGCAAAAAAAGCAGGAATCTAGCGTGTAGACGGATAGAGATGGAAAAGTGGTGGATAGCCGTCCAAAAGCGGTGGATAGGAATAGAAAAGTGGCGGATAGCCGGCTGAAATCGAAGGATAGCCCCGCAAACTAGCAGGAATCTAGCGTGTAGACGGATAGGAATAGAAAAGTGGCGGATAGCCGGTTGAAATCGAAGGATAGCGCCGCAAACTAGCAGGAATCTAGCGTGTAGACGGATAGAAATGGAAAAGCGGTGGATAGCCGGTTGAAATCGAAGGATAGCGCCGCAATCTAGCAGGAATCTAGCATGTAGACGGATAGCGAAAGAAAAGTGGCGGATAGCCGTCCAAAAGCGGTGGATAGGAATGGAAAAGTGGCGGATAGCCGGCTGAAATCGAAGGATAGCCCCGCAAACTAGCAGGAATCTAGCGTGTAGACGGATAGAGATGGAAAAGTGGTGGAAAGCCGTCCAAAAGCGGTGGATAGGAATAGAAAAGTGGCGGATAGCCGGTTGAAATCGAAGGATAGCGCCGCAAAAAAGCAGGAATCTAGCGTGTAGACGGATAGGAATGGAAAAGTGGCGGATAGCCGGTTGAAATCGAAGGATAGCGCCGCAATCTAGCAGGAATCTAGCATGTAGACGGATAGCGAAAGAAAAGTGGTGGATAGCCGTCCAAAAGCGGTGGATAGGAATAGAAAAGTGGCGGATAGCCGGCTGAAATCGAAGGATAGCCCCGCAAAAAAAGCAGGAATCTAGCGTGTAGAAGGATAGTGGTAGAAAAGTGGCGGATAGCCGGCCGAAATCGAAGGATAGCCCCGCAAAAAAGCAGGAATCTAGCGTGATAGATGAATAGCCATCGAAAATCGAATTATAGCTGGCCAGAATCAATGGATAGCACCACAAGAAGCAGGATACACAGATACGGAATAGGGGGATATGTGATGATTAAAGCCATTATTTTTGATTTTGACGGTACAATTATTGATACGGAAACGGCGTGGTATACTGTTTTTAGAGATGCCTATGCCCAATATGGGGTTGACTTATCGTTGGCAACATATGCAAAATGCCTTGGGACCAATCTTCAAGAGTTTAATCCTTATACATATCTTGTCACACATCATCACATTGAATTGGATGTGGAGGCATTTCAAACATCGATTCAACAAAGCCATGCGCAGCTAATGGCCAAGGAAACAGTAAGACCTGGTATTTTAACGTGGCTACAGCAAGCAAGGGAAGCGGGTTTACAAATTGGGTTAGCTAGTAGCTCTAGCCGCCAGTGGATCGATCAATATGTTGATACGCTTGGCATTCGAGATTTTTTTGATTGTTATTGTACTGCTGACACTGTGACCAATGTTAAGCCGGATCCAGAGCTTTACTTGCAGGCCCTTGAACAGTTAGGGATAAAGGCTAATGAGGCTATAGCAATTGAGGATTCACCGAATGGCGCACAAGTAGCAGTAGCAGCGGGGCTGTATACATTAGTCATTCCTAACGCAATCACTAAGCAATTACCTTTTGGTACAGGACATCAGACCCTGGAGACAATAGTACAGTATGATCTACAAGATCTTCTAGCAGTGTTCATCTCCTAATCTCATAACAACAACCTCTCCATTTCAATGGGAGAGGTTTTTTTGTTTCTTTGTGAATTAGTCGTCATATTTTTTATTGCTACATATTATAACGAGAGGGCAATTTACATGGATATATACACTTATTCAGACTAGGGAGGGGGCTATTATTTGAATAGTGAGAAGAAAAGAAATCATTTTTTATGCGAAGCTTTAAGTGATTTGAAGGATCTTCAGGATATTATGATGAACTTTCATTCTAAATATTTCGGTCAGTTACTTGTCAAAATCGTTGGGAGTGATACGATTCCCTTTTTTTTAATTACAAACAGTGGCGCTCATTTAAGGTTAATGGATACAGTGAAACAGTTTGAAACGGAGTTTTTTCGTATTGAGGCAGTCGATAAGGAGCGTTGTCGTGGCACCGTGTCGTTGTTACGTGCCTTCGATTATGAAGGCAATGATACCAATTCCGTGGCGGATGTAGTGAGGTTAGAAAAAACAAGTACGGAAAAATCCATTGAACTTAGTGGCATTTCTGCGATTCAGCTATTAAAGCCAGACATGCTGAAAGGGAAATTTATCATTGAGCCTAAATGGTAGCGCCAGATTATACTACTAAGCTAGAACATCTGTCTCGATGTAAGGGATAGAAAGTGAATGTAATAGAGAGAGACTCTAATGAAAGGAAGTTTAGCTATGACGATTATTGGTATGCTGCATCATCGACTTGATCCAACCACAGTCCTCAAGTCGTATGCCTATGCAGCAGTTGCAAAGGCAGAAGGGGCACAGTTTTTTTACTTCACACCTAAAAGTGTTGATTTTGCCAAACGTTCCATTCGCGCTAAAGTTTATGAGGATGGACAATGGCATGAAAAAACGATGCCCTTTCCAGATGTGATCTATAATGCAGGGAGTCCAGAGAAATTATCCGTGTCCAAAGAGATTATTGATCGTTTAAAAGAAGAAATTCCATTTACGACTCATTCAATAGGGAATAAATGGAATGTAATGAAGCGATTGAAGGAAGCAAAGGAATTTGAACAGTATTTGATTCCATCAGAAATTGTGAAGGATGTCGATGTATTTCACAAGTTTATCAATTATTATAAAAAGGTTGTGTTTAAGCCAATTGATGGACGCAAGGGTAAAGGTATCTATTTTATTACGAAGGCAGGAACAAAGCATTTTGATGTGAGAAAGGATAGTACGAATACAACCTATTCAAAGCCTCAATTAGATGCATTACTAAAGGAGCAGCTTGCGGCTGGCACCTTTATAATGCAGCCCTATATTCAATCAATCACTAAATCGGGTCAAGTCTATGATTTCCGGCTACATGTACAAAAAAATGGTGAAGGTAAATGGGTAGTGACGACAGTATACCCAAGGATCGCGCCTAATGGCTCTATTATACCGAATATTAATAATGGTGGCTTTACCAATTACTTAGATCCTTTTTTGGAGCAGGAGTTCAAGGAAGAAGCTTATAATATTCGTCGAATGCTAGAGCATTTTTCATTAGCGTTGGCCCATCATCTGGATGAGATTCAAATGGAGAAGTTTGGGGAAGTCATTGATGAAATTGGCATTGACGTAGGTTTAGATCAGCAGCAAAAAATTTGGATGTATGAGGTCAATTGGCGACCAGGCTGTCCTCCTGCTTTTTACTTGGAATTAGATGTTGTCATCCATTCTATTCGTTATGCTATGTATTTAGCGAAAAATCATAAAAAATTGCAGAAGGAGATCGTTCAACAACAAAATCAGCAGCCTGCAGAAAAGAAAAGCATACCGATTATTGCGATTACCGGAAGTGCTGGGAAAACAACGACAAAGGCATTTGTTGGGTCGATTTTATCGAAAAAATGGAATGTTTTTGAGTCGAAGGATTATTGGAATACGACAGAGCATACGAAAAAGCATAAGGAAGAAATCAATGATTCACACCAGGCGGTCGTATTAGAATATGGTATGGCCTACCCTGGTATTATTACGAACCACTGTAGCATAATCCAGCCGAATATTAGTATTGTTACAAATATCGGTTTAGCGCATGTCGGTAATTTTGATGGCGATGTAAGAGGCGTAGCGAAGGCGAAGTCGGAATTGATTCATGGCATGGATCAACAAGGTTTACTCATTGTCAATCAGGATGATGATAATTCAAGGTATTTAGAGACACAGCAATTTAAAGGGAAAATCATCACGGTGGGCATTAAAAAGGAAGCGGACTATCGTGCCTATGATTTACAGTATAAGGATATCGGCATGTCCTTTAAAATGAAGCTACATGGTCAAGAGATAGAAATGTATATTCCTATTTTAGGAGAACATCATGTTTACAATGCTCTGAATGCAGTTGCAGTGGCTGATCTTTTAGGGTTCAGTGCACTCGATATTCAGGCTGGACTCAACTTTAAAAAACCACCAAGACGCTTAACTATCTATAACTGCCGCGATGATATTACAGTTATTGATGATACAGTACACTCCCATCCACAAGGAGTTCGTGCAGCGATTGATGTGCTAACCAATATTGCTAAAAATCGGAAGGTAGCCATTATTGGGCAAATGCGTGAGCTTGGTGTTTTAAGGGAAGAAGAATATAAAAAGGTTGGGGAATATGTATATGATGTTGGAATTGATGAATTCATTACCTATGGATTTAGGACAGATGAAATGAGCAATGCCGCCATCGCCAAGGGCATGGACCCATCCAGGGTACATCATTTTATTAATAAGGACCAATTACATGCCCTCCTAGAAAAGCTCATTAAGCCTCATGATACCATTCTCGTGAAAGGTGCTAGTAAAACGAATATGTTTGAAACCGTGAAATTTTTAGATCAAACATTTAGAGAAGAATAAACCATTAATAAAAATAAAAAAACCCGAGTAACTGTCCACTGCAAGCGGCAATTATTCGGGATATTTTTTTTAAACTCTCAATATAAATTTGATTTCCTTTGCTGCGTTGATAGCATGATTTCTAGCTTCCTTCAATGTGGCTCCTTGTGCAATAACATAGGCATAGCGGTGACCCATTGATAAAGGTGGCGTTAGGAGCGTTCCTTTTCTAGGTTTCACATATACTTCTACGACGCCTGTGGATCTGGATGCTCTCGCCTTACCAATCACCTTCTCTAAAACCCCTTTACTTTCTACAATGACATATTTTGTATAGACAAATTTTTTATGCCTTGGCTGAAAATTAGGCTGTTGACCAAGCAATAGTTTCAGTGTTTCTTCTACTAAACTAAAGCCAAGAGCAGCCTGGAGCATATTGTTCATGGCGCCCCCAGATATTCGCGGATTAATTTCGATGAGTTTCCAACCGTTTTGGGTTAATCGAAGCTCTAAATGGAGCGCCCCATTTTCTAAATCAAAGGCCTTTACAATGGAGTGGAGTACTTCCTCGATTCCCGCGCGAATGTCTTGAGGAGCTTTCACCAATACACCATAGCCTGTAATGATAAAGCGTTTCCCTTGGGTAATTTCCTGCTCAATTATGCCAATCACATGTGGCTGCCGTTGATACACAACAGCCTCCACTAAGTATTGAGGGCCCTCCAAATACTCTTCAATCATGATCGATTCATAGGGGTTTTTACTACGTAATGATTTGAGGTGGTTATTAAGTTGATCAGCATCCGTTGCTAATAGTACATCTTTTGAGCCTGTTGATTTTGGTGATTTCACGATTAATGGAAAAGTCCAATTGTTAGCAATAGGTTCATTGGGCTTCATGAGCGAAAACTTTGGTGAGTATGGCTGGTCTTTTAAATAATTTCTCGTTTTTTCTTTATCCTCCATGATTTCAATTGCGGAGGAGGAGGTGTAGTTATGACAAAATTCATCACATAGCATAGAGGCAACATGGACAAATGGATCCACAAAACTAACGATACTTTTAATGTCTAATCCGGTTTTCCCTAGTTTATCAATTTCCTCTTTCATTCTTTCAATATTCAAAGTATCAATGAGTATCATTTTATGAATGTCAGGGTAGGCTCGTCGCTGCTGAAGTTGTTTTTCATTATTAGTAAAAAGTACTGTGAAGTAGCCTAATTTTTCTGCTGCTCTCGTCGCTTCACGGCTAGACCCGGATTTGTTTGTACCGATAAATACAATTGCTTTCAGGTATATCACTCCTTCTATTGGTACTTAGATACTTAATCACCTTTATATATATGCAACGAAATAGATTTCTCCTAGTTATGTATCTTGACTTCATCCAAGCAACTTTTAGGAGGTTACATATACTAGAAAAGAAAGGAGGGAGAAAAGATATGAAGCCTCTTTCGGTGAAAAATTTAGCAATGATTACGACAGGCTATATAGTGCAAGGGTCAGAGGATTTACTGATTCAGCATGGTGCTTATCGATTAAAACAAGTAAAAAAACCTAATACGGCCCTTTTTACTAGTAAACGCATTGTCAATTGGAAAAATCTTGAGCCATTTTCTCCTCTAGTGCTAGTGACCGATAGAGCTTATCGGCCAAATGACATTCCAAACCAAGTTAATATGATACAGGTAGCGAATGCAAATGAGGCCTATTGGAAGTTTGTTCATTTTTATCGCAATCAGTTCCAGATCCCCATTGTAGCGATTACAGGAACTTCGGGGAAAACAACAACAAAAGAGATGATTAAACATATTCTTTCAGCAGAGCATAAAGTGACCGCTACTACATTGAGCAGTAATTCAAGAACGGCATCATTGCAATATTTACTAAGTATTGAGGAAGATACAGAGGCAGCCGTATTTGAAACGGCTGTTGGCTCACCAGGTGATGTTACAAATGCTGGGAAATACTTCAAACCGACGATCGGGATTATTACTAATATCGGAGCCCATCATTTAAATTATTGCAAAACATTAGAGGGCTATATTCAAGCAAAGGGAGAAATGCTAGACATTATTCATCCTAAAGGTACGTTAATTATTAATGCGGAGGATATCAATACTAAAAAACTAGATGTTTCTAGATTTAGTGGGCGCTTGATAAAGGTGGGAAAGCATGAATCCTGTGATTTTCGAGCGAGTCATATTCAGTATTATCAAAAGGGCATGAAATTTGTTCTTCAGTATGACAGACAAAGCTATGACATTCTTGTACCAGGATTTGGTGAACATCAGGTCTATAATGCCCTTGCTGCCATCGCAGCAGTCTATGACATGGGGGTACCTATTCCAGTTGCAGCAAAACAACTTCAGTCATTCCGCCAATTGAAAAAACAACTCCAGCTCTTTGAGGGCATCAATCATTCGATGTTATTGGATGATACTTGGAGTATTACAACCACCTCCTTAGAGGCTGCTTTAAAAGTATTAAATGAGCTAGGGGATGGCAAGAAGAAAATTGCTGTGATAGGGACGATTACGGATTTAGGTTCATGGGGCTATGTTATTCACGAGCAAGCGGGTGAATTAATCCATCGTATTGGTGCGGATGTTTTGATAACTATTGGGGAGCATGCCAAGATTATGGCGGATTATGCAGTAATGCTAGGGTTTAGCAAGCCTGTTTATTCATTTAAAAATAGCACGCTCGTTTATCCGTTATTGCAGGGGATTATGGATGAGAATACGATTGTTCTCATAAAAGGTGATATGTATAGTAAACAGGTGTCAAAACTAGCAACGGAGCTAAAGCTTAAACCTACACCACCCGCAGATTAACTTGCTTCTGACAATATAGGATATTGACTGTGCCACATAGAAAGAAGCGCTAATAAGGTATAGTAATTGATCAGAAAACAACACTCTGAATCAAGAGAAGGAACAAATCATCTATAAGATTGATAAAGAGAGGAGGCGTAGTACACTTGCAACCGATTAGTGTGCAAAAACTTAGGAATGTACTACAGGGAAAGCTCATTCATGGATCAGATCAATGGTCTGTTCAGCATGCAATCTACTATAATCGGCATGATTTAACGAAAAGTCATACGCTTCTGTTTGTAAGTCGAAGTGATCAAATTAACTGGCAAGAGATTGATCGAAAAGGTCCGTCCCTCATCATATCTGATAAGCCGTCTACTGAGTTAAAAAACGCCTTAGACAATACAACCGTTTTACAAGTCAAAAGCGTTACGCAGGCCTATTGGACTTTTATCGAATATTATCGGAGTCTGTTTGACATTCCGGTTGTTGCTTTGACAGGAACCTGTGGTAAAACAACAACAAAAGAGATGTTAAAGCATATCGCGAGTAAGCATTGGCAAGTGCAAGCATCCGTCAGCAGTAAAAATGAGCCGAGACAATCATTACCCTATTTGACGGGTATTGAAGAGAAAACACAAGCGGCTATATTTGAATTAGGCTTAGGCAACACAGGGAATATTAAACATCAGTGTATGATCTATCAGCCAACAATCGGTATTATTACGAATATTGGTGTACATCATTTAGACGGCTGTCTCAACCTTGAAGGTTATATTAAGGCCAAGGCTGAAATTGTAGAGGGAATTAAAGAAGATGGCACGTTAATCATCAATGCGGATGATGATAACATTAAAACAATATCTTTGAAACGATTTAAAGGGAAGATTATTAAATTTGGTTTACAGGATTCGGCGGATTACAAGGCTTCGAAAATACAATTTGCCAATACAGGTATGAAATTTGTACTTGAATTTGCAGAGACAACGTATAACGTATTTGTCCCTGGCTATGGGGAACACCAAGTTTACAATGCGTTAGCCGCAATTGCCGCCTGTCATGAAATGGGGCTGACCATTCGTCAGGCTATTTCAGGATTAAGGAATTTTAAACCAATGGCAAGACATTTAGAATTTACGACAGGACTAGGAGATAGTACGATTATCGATGATACATGGACCAATAATCCAACATCGGTAGAGGCAGCCTTAAAAGTATTAGATACAGTAGGAAAAGAGAAAAAGGTTATTCTTATTTTAGGTGATATTAAGAGATTGGGTAATTTTGAGGAAAAATATCATCGAGAAATTGGCTCGATGGTTGCTGAGAGAAAGATTGATACATTAATTACCATCGGCAAAAGGGCAGAGAAAATTGCCGACCAGGCTCAAAAAGATGGAACCAACGCAGAAGTTCATACGTTTAAAGAGGTAGCAGGCGTTTTAGAACTATTGAAACCAAAGCTTGATGCGGACACGATTGTCTTAATAAAAGGGCCGATGTCGAGTAGATCCATGATTGAATTTGCCAATACACTTAAAAACTCTTTATAGAGCAAAAGGGTGTCTCAAAATTAAATGAGACACCCAATTATCTTACTTATTTTAAAACGCGTCGAGCTGTTACAAAATTCTTTTGTGCCCATGTCGTTGTCATACTAATATATTGATTACTCCCTAAATAGATCCCCGTTTGTGTGATTTCTATTGGTAGAGAAGAATACTAAATCAACTTTTTCAAGCTGAGATTTTTGAATAAGTGTACTAACTAAAGCTTGCTATACTTCTGGGCGTAGAGTTATTTAGTAGAGATAACGCGCTTCGCAGTAATATAATGTTTAGCATAATAATCAACAAATAATACTCTTGTCATGACACCATCGGAATTAGGGATGATGATGCGGTGATCGCCTGCATAAATCCCTACAAGAGAAGGGTTTTTTGAACCTTTCACACTATTAAAGAAGACTAAATCACCCTTTTTCAAATTAGCACGCGCTACAGTTGATCCTTTGCTCATTAAACCACTTAAAGAAGTTGATCCGAGTGTAACGCCACTTTTACGATAGATGAAATCGACAAAAGCTGGAGCGGTAAATCGTAGACTTGACTCATTTGTTGTCGAGCTAATCGATACTTTATTTTTATAAGTCAGCGCATACTCAACAATTTTATCGCCTTTTGTTGCAGGGTTGGCTGATAGTAGGGTAGGTAATACTCTACGTGCAGATACATAATTTTCTTTATAATAAGGCTTACTATTTAAATCAGAGATGATGATATTTTGTTTTGGATCAGCCATGTGAATGATTTTATTGTCGCCAATATACATGCCGACATGGTCGGGATCTGTCCCTGTTTTTTTACTTTTAAAGAAGACTAAATCCCCTTTTTGTAATTGGTTTCTCGCTACATATGTCCCTTGCTGAATCATATAATTTTCATTGTACGTACCAAGATCTACACCATTTTTCTCGAAAATGTACATTAAAAATGAAGCACAAGAAAATTTATATGGGTATGTAGGCTTGTATACCGTATTGCTGTATGTTGCTTGCCCCATTAAGCTTTTACCAGTTTTAATTAATTGATCTGCTTTCGCAGCAACAGCCTGTGCGTTGTTCTGTGTATTTGTTGTAGCAGCCTCTACTTGGATAGGTTGGAATGCTGTTTGCACCATTCCGAATGAACTCAATCCAATCGTTAAGGCAAGTGTTGTAGATAAAAATCGTTTATTCATGTTATTAAATAACCTCCTTAGCATCTAGTAGGATTTCTCCTGTATAGCTTTGCCATGGAAATAATCGTAGCATGAAAATCTAGGGCTTCTACGCGGTAAATGTTACCAGAGCAACAAAGGAGAGCCCCTTAACACTTGCTATAAAAGGCTTTATCGAGGGAATTTACAGTTTTATTACAAATGTTTCAGTACGTTGTCATATGGAACATTCTCATGAAAAAAACTGCCCAAAAGTGGACAGTTTACGAGATTTTCTGAATCATTTCAACACGATTGCCAAAAGGATCTCTGAACTCAAAACGTTCATAATGAGGGATTGGCACGGACTCTATTATGTCGATCTGATGTTGTGCTAGTTTCTCCCGCCACTCGTTAATATCCTCTACCTGATAAGCAATATGCGCCTTTGTCGTCAAACGATCGAAGCCTTCCTCTGTACCTACATGCACCTCTTGATGCCCTAGCTGCAACCAAAATCCCCCACGCCCTTTGAGAGAATCAGGTTTTTCAATTTCCTCAAGACCTAAGACATGACAATAAAATTCTCTTCCCTGCCCCTCTGTCCCCTTTGGAATCGTAATTTGCACATGATGTAAACCGATAATCATAGAAATGAAGCCTCCTTTTCTACCTTAATTATAGTATATTTCCAAAATATTTGAAATGGTGACAGGAGGCAGAGCGCAATGGCGGCTTTAGTAGTGGGAGGAAAGCTCTTATTGCGGGGGTTAGTAACTTCGAATTGAGAGATAGCACTCTGGAATTGAAGGATAGGGCGGCGGATAGAATGCTCAAAGTGAAGGATAGAATGCGCGAATTGAAGGATAGGCTTAAAGCGGTGGATAGAATCTTAGAATTGAAGGATAACCATCGAAAAGTGGTGGATAAAATACTCAAATTGAAGGATAGCGCTTAAAGCGGTGGATAGAACCCCGAAATTGAAGGATAGCCGACAAAAAGTGGTGGATAGAATGCTCAAAGTGAGGGATAGAACTCTGAAAGTGAAGGATAGTGCTTAAGCCGGTGGATAGAACCCCGAAATTGAAGGATAGCCGACAAAAAGTGGTGGATAGAATGCTCAAAGTGAGGGATAGAACTCTGAAAGTGAAGGATAGCGCTTAAAGCGGTGGATAGAACCCCAAAATTGAAGGATAGCCGACAAAAAGTGGTGGATAGAATGCTTAAAGTGAAGGATAGAACTCTGAAAGTGAAGGATAGCGCTTAAAGCGGCGGATAGAATGCGCGAATTGAAGGATAGACCCTAGGATTGAGTGATAGACTCCAAAAAAGTAAAGGATAGCCCACGATATCTAATCTATTATGATATTAGTACTATGGTATAATAATAAAAACGGAATAATAGGATAGAGGTACAAATTAGATTTTTTAATTTGTTTAAAAGGGAAGATCGGTGAAAATCCGACGCTGTCCCGCAACTGTAAATGGGAGCACATTTCAAAGGGCCACTGTTACGAGTCGTAATGGGAAGGTGGAAGGTGCGATGAACATAAGCCAGGAGACCTGCCTTTATCTAGTACAGCCAAAAACCTACGCGGATAGGGGGTGTTGAGTGTGACTAGAGAAATTCTCCTGCATGCTCATAGTACGATGATTGCTAAAAAGGTAGCTTCTATGTTTAATAGCAAGCTTTTTTTCAACTGGCCATCATCGTATTATGTCGTGTATTTGTCATTGTAGACATCTTTCTAATGAGGGAAAGATGTTTTTTTATGTAAAACAATAAAGGAGCGGTTCACATGAATCCACAAGTGATTGAATACTATGAAAGTCTATTTAAATTAGAAATTATGCAAGAGCCTTACGCGGCTAGACCATTGAAGGAGCTTGTTGAACAGTATGTTGGGCATGATGCCGCACATGAGCAGTCGATTTTAGCGGCATATGCGAATGTTATGAAAGAATTAATTGGATAAAATTCATGTTGGCTACTTCGTAAATGGAAGTAGCCATTATTAATGAGCGCATCCATTGACAATAGTAAATTGTAGGCGTAAGATTTTTTTGAACAATCGTTTTGAACACTTGTTCAAAAAAAGAGGTGAGAGAAGTCGATAAGAAAGAAGTAGCACAAAAAGAGAAAAATAAAGAGGTAAAAGAACAAATTTTGCAGGCAGCGAAATCCTTGTTTTCATCAAGAGGCTATGATGGAACGACAGTGAGACAAATTTGTGATGAGGCAAATGTGTCGCTCGCGCTTGTTTCCTATCATTTTGGTGGGAAAGAAAATGTCTTCAATGCATTATTTGAACCGCTACGCGACACCTTTATGAATGCCCATTATGATGTTAGCGATTCACTAGGTGCGCTCAGAAGCTTTTGTCGTAATTTTGTCCTTTATCGTATTCATGAGCATGAATTAATTGATATTTTACAGCAAGAGATTGTCATGAATAGTCCAAGACTAGAGATGCTAAAGGATGTTTTTTTACCTTCCTGGGAGCAGCTTCGAACAATTTTACAAGCGTGTCAAGAGCAACAGACCATACACTATGAGTCCATTGATGTCGCGTTGAACTTTATTATGGGGACGTTAATGTATTCCTTGAATAACCCATTTTTAAATCGTTCTTCTTTACAATCAACACCCGAGCAAATTGCAGAGCTTGCAGTTCATTTCGTGTTCAATGGTCTTCACACAAAACAATAAATAAAGAAGGTAATCACAATGAAAGCAGCAAAATTTTACGGTATTAAAGATATTCGAGTAGAGGAGGCACAACTGCCAGCACTAGAGCCTGGGATGGTGAAAGTGAAAGTTGCGTTTGCCGGAATTTGTGGTAGTGATTTACATGAATATGTAGGCGGGGCCTATGCATTCCGTACACAACCAGTATTAGGGCATGAATTTGCCGGAGTTGTTGTAGAAGTAGCAGAAGGAGTTACACAAACAAAAGTAGGGGATCGCGTAGCAGTGGAGCCGCCAATACCATGTGGCAAATGTGATAACTGTAGACGTGGCTATTCAAACTTATGTAAACGTGGACAATCTTATGGTTATACCATTTCAGGTGGATTCGCTGAATATGCGGTTGTGCAAGAGGGAAATATTTACCAGCTTCCTGATGGTATGAGTTTAGAGCTAGGTGCTCTGGTAGAACCGACAGCGGTAGCTGTGCATGCTGTTCGACAAAGTCAATTAAAGCTTGGCGATACTGCCGCTATTTTTGGCGCAGGTCCCATTGGCTTATTAGTCTTGCAGGCTGTGAAAGCGGCTGGAGCAAGTGAAATCTTTGTAGTGGAGGTTTCCGATGAACGTCGCCAAAAAGCGCTTGATTTGGGTGCAACCTATGTTATCAATCCAATCGACACAGATGCCGTAGCCTATATTCGCGAAAAAACAAATGGTGGAGTAGATGTTGCCTATGATGCAGCAGGTGTTCAAGCAACGTTTACAAGTGGCGTAAGTGCTGTTCGCCCTGGCGGCGAATTTAAAATTGTCAGTGTCTGGGAAAGACCAGTTGAATTTAATCCAAATGCGGTAGTTTCACCAGAGGTAACAATTAGCGGTTCATTTGCCTATGTTAACATTTTCCCTGAAGTCATTCGATTACTAGCACGAGGTGTCATTGATGGACAAGCCGTGATTACAAGTGAAATTGCTTTAGAGGATATTGTGGAAAAAGGCTTTGAGGCTTTAACAAAAGATCGTAGTCAGTGTAAAATTTTGGTGAATATGAGTTTGTAAATCTTGCCCTAATCATAGTCAAACTTGAGTCAAAACAGGTTTGGCTATGATTATTTTTGTTCATAAATATCATAATACCAATTGGAATACATTTGTTTGTCATAAAACTGCCTTTAGGACTTCATTCATATTTCACTTTTACTTTATATAATAAATTTGCTATATATAAAAAGAACGGAGATTAAATATGAAAAATTTGCTTTATTCAAGGTTTTGGCGGCTACATTTTTTCGCAGCACTTTTTATAACGCCATTATTGTTATCTCTTACTTTAAGTGGGATTGGCTATTTATTTTTTACAGATGTAGAGAACAAATTATATGATGATTACTTTTTTGGAGAAAGCCATAAAGAAGAGGTCTTAACGATTGATGAAGCCGTAGAAAAAGCGGAAGCGGCATTTGCGGGGTACTCCACAACTAAAGTCATTATGCTGGAAGAACCATATAATACCCGTTTAACATTATCAAATGGGAAAGAAGAAAAATATGTATTTTTAGATGATCACAATCAAATGGTAGGTAGTCAGGATGCCAACTATACATTCTCTAATATTATGAGAAATACGCATAGCTCCCTATTTATTGGCGGTACATTTGTCAATTATTTAGTAGAACTAGCAGCATGCTGGACTATCTTTTTATTACTGTCAGGTCTTTATATGACATTTAAAGGGAATGCTCTGAAAAAGCACAAGTCGGAAAATAAACGCCAAAAAAGTAAGAGATACCATGCGCTTGTTGGGACCATTATTACGATTCCAATGGTAATGTTCATTTCTACAGGGCTATTATGGTCTGCTTTTCAAGGGTCAATCCTTTCCAATATTGCTTCAGAGAGTCCAACGTTTGGTTACCCAATATTACAGCAAAAGCCACCAACATCGGATGTCTCGGAAATACCATGGGCGACTCGCCAATTAGAAGCACCATCGTCTGAAGGCGAACATGCACAGCATCATGGAGGCGGCGCTGTCCGTTATACAAACGACAACCAAATCTCGATTGCTAACCTTGAAAAAGAAATCGATGCAATGAATATCACTAAGCCTTATTCAATTATTTACCCTTCAAATAGTGAAGGCGTATATACAGTGGCAAAGGCTAGTAACTCTGGAGTAACGGGTCTAGATGTCAAACCTACAGAAGAAGCGACAATGTATTTTGATCAATATAGTGGCAAGTTTATCGATCAAGTCAACTATAAGGATTACGGTATGTTAGCCAAGTTCTTTTCATGGGGTATTCCTTTACATGAAGGCCACTTATTTGGCTGGCCTAATAAGCTGCTAAACTTAGTGATTTGTCTCGCCTTTTTAGCTGTCATTGTCTGGGGAATTCGCATGTGGATTTTACGTAGGAAAAAAGGCGAGCTGTCAGCACCACCTCAAATTTCTCATAAAATTTCATTGCCTTTTGTGATCTTCCTTATTATTTTAGGTGTATTAATGCCATTGTTTGGCGCTTCCTTGATCGCTGTAGTGTTGATTGAACTTATCATTATTGGCTGGCAAACAAAAAAGAAATTAAGAGCAGAAGAAACAAAATAAATGACTGGATACGGCACAGCATTAAGGTGCCGTATCTTTTTTTGTGTTGTTTACTTCAATAGCATACGCGCAATACTGTAATTGTTTATAGATTTTTCAGCCGAATTTTATAAAGTTTTAAGATTTGTATGGTACATTGCTAGTAGCTTCAGCTTTATTGGGGGAATGTAGATGTCAATTAAAACGAGGTTTTTACTATCTTATATTGGTGTTATTTTTATTGCCATCGCTCTATTACTAGCAGCAGTTTTTCTTTTTTCCTTTGCTATTACAGGTGATGTTAAAGCGATTGAGCATTTTTATAAAAAATCCTATGTCCAAAAACCTTTGACAACGGTAGAGGAAAATGCTTTTTTGGATTTAAAATTACTAGCTAAAACTGATCCCAAGCAGCTTTTAGATGTCAAGCAGCTAGAAAAAATAAATGCCCCTGCGATTGAGATTGTTGTACGAAAAGATCACCAAATTGTCTATTCTACGCAGAAAAACCATAAGCAATTGTTGCTGAAAAGTTTACCTGGTTTTGAGGCAACGAATATAAATTCTCGTGACACCATCATGATTAATCAAGCATTTTATACGTATGTAAAATTCGATTTTTATTTTCCGGATGAAACAGAGGGAAGTATTTTCGTTTTACGAGAGGTTAGTTCCCGTGCAGAAGTAACACGAGAGCTATTACCTATTCTTTTAGGTATTTTATTTGTCTTATTTATGATGATTATTGGCATATTAAATTATTTAGTTTCGAGAAGTATTATTAATCCAATTTCTGCTTTAAAGGAAGGGGCAGAACGCATAAAATCGGGTGATTTGGATTTTGAAATTACGTCCCGTTCGAATGATGAAATAGGACAGCTTAATCGATCGTTTGAAGAAATGAGGATTAAGCTGAAAGAATCGATCCAGCTGCAGCTTCAATATGAGGAAAATCGAAAAGAATTACTATCAAATATCTCACATGATTTAAAAACGCCAATGACCTCGATTATTGGCTATGTAGAGGGCATCAAAGATGGTGTGGCGAATACAGAGGAGAAGATGGATAAATATTTAACAACTATCTATACGAAAGCAAAGGATATGGATGTATTAATTGATGAGCTGTTCTTATTTTCAAAGTTGGACTTAAAAAAGATTCCATTCCAAATGGAAAACGTCAATTTACAGCAATATATGCATGATTATGTAGAGGATGCGAGCTTTGATTTTATTGATCGAGACATTCACTTACAATATATATCAGCGGACTCACCACTTTTTGTTATGGCTGATCGTGATAAATTAAGAAGGGTCCTGTCAAACTTATTAAGCAATAGTGAAAAATATATGGATAAACCATATAAGCAAATTATTATTTCCTTACATGAGCGAGTAGATGACGCGATTATTCAAGTAACAGATAATGGTACGGGTATTGATCCTGTCGCATTACCTCACATTTTTGATCGCTTTTACCGTGCAGAGCTCTCACGTAATTCGCAAACAGGTGGGAGTGGCTTAGGCTTAGCCATTGCGAAACAAATTGTGCTTGAAATGGGCGGCGACATTTGGGCGAACAGTGAGCTAACAAAGGGGACGAGCATTTTCATTTCATTGAAAAAGGCGGAGGAGAAGGTGAAAGAACATGAAAAAAATACTGCTAATTGAAGATGAAGTGAGCATAGCAGAGCTCCAACGAGATTATTTGGAAATTAATGGGTTTGTAGTGAATATTCAGCATCAAGGAGATGATGGACTGAAACAGGCACTTGAAGGTGATTATGATTTAATCATTTTGGATATTATGCTGCCTGGGATGAATGGCTTCGAAATTTGTAAACAGATTCGTGCAGTGAACAATATTCCAATACTGTTTGTGTCGGCTAAAAAAGAAGATATTGATAAAATTCGAGGTCTTGGACTAGGAGCAGATGATTATATTACAAAGCCCTTTAGTCCAAGTGAGCTAGTGGCAAGGGTCAAGGCTCATTTATCGAGATATGAGCGTCTTGCAACAAATCAGCAAACCAACCATTTGATGTCCATCCATGGCATTACTATTGATACATCAGCCAGAAAGGTTTTTGTGAATGGAGATGAAATTGCCTTTACGACAAAGGAATTTGATTTGTTGGTATTTTTTGCGAAACACCCCAATCAGGTATTAAGTAAAGAACAATTATATGAGCGTAACTGGGGTTATGAATCAGCTGCGGATGTTTCGACTGTTACTGTCCATATTCGAAAGCTACGTGAAAAAATTGAACGTGATCCCGCACAGCCCAAATTTTTAGAAACCGTTTGGGGAGCAGGCTATCGCTTCAATGTATAAGAAAAGATATCTCGTCTTGTTGGCGAGGTATTTTTTTGTACAAGATTTTAGACTTTTTTAAGAAATGGTTAATAGGCAATTTAGCATTACCACGTACACTAAAGAAAGTACATCATCAAATTAGAAAGGGGTGTATGACAGGTGAAGGAGATACAGGCAGTTATGATAGCATTATCATTTTTACTGCAAGGGTGTTCCTCCAATGATACAGAGGCTATCCAGCTTGATAGAGGGGGAAGTGAAGAGGTGAAAACAGATTTGACAGGCGAGCTTTTGAAAGCAGCAGAAAAAGGAGATATAGAGGTGCTTCGAAAGGTTCTGGAGCAAAAAGTAGATATCAATGCTCAGGATGCAAACAAGCGAACGGCCTTAATGATTGCTACATATAATCAGGATGTGGAGGCAGCCAAGCTATTAATTGAGGCGGGGGCAGATGTTAATATTCAAGATAGCATGCAAAACACACCGTTCCTCTATGCAGGAGCAGAAGGCTATCTCGATATTTTAAAGCTTACTATTCAGGCGGGAGCAGATCCTACGATTTTGAATGGATATGGCGGAACAGCATTAATTCCAGCAGCAGAGCATGGTCATGTGGAGGTCATCGAGGAGTTATTAACGAATACAGACATTAACGTCAATCATGTCAATCATTTAGGATGGACAGCCCTAATGGAGGCGATTGTCTTAAATAACGGCAATCCTACACAGCAGACCGTGATTCAATTATTAATTGAGCATGGTGCAGATGTGACTATACCCGATCAAAATAATGTTACACCATTGCAACACGCGAAACAGCGAGGCTTTCAAGAGATTGAACAAATCCTAATTGCCGCGGGAGCAAAATAATCCACATTATAGACAAAAGGAATCTAGAGGTCACGCTCTCGATTCCTTTTGTTGTACGATATATTTAAAACCTCCATATGCGAACCTTTAGAGTTTTTATTGAAGAAAATAAGAGATATAGAAAATTATTGTAAAATGTTGTTTTTATAATTATTTTTTCTTTTATCAATTAGCAACAAAACTGACAGCACGACTACACTCAATATCACTATAAACAAAAAAGACAAGTAGAGCGTCATAAATCCTCCAAATGTCTCATCAAACTCTAAAAGAGCGACATCTGGGTTATACATGCCTCCCATGGAAATATATCTAGCCACTTCAAGATAAACAATATGAAAGAGAATACTCATCCATAGTGTACCTGTATATCTTCTATATAGCTGTAGAGCAATGCCAAAAATGAAGAGTAAAATAAAGTAGTCTATAGTTACTGTAAATGGTTCACTAAAGAATATGGATGCCATGGCCATCACCATAATCGGCACACATATGAAAATTAACGGTTGCAAAATTAATGAGATGATAAACCGATATTTCTTATGCAACTCTTCAAAAATTAGTCCCCGGATAAAAACTTCTTCTGGAAATGCCTCATACATAAATGCTGTTAATGAATTGATTAAAATAGCGATAATGACATTTGTTGTCAAGTTCAACCTGACATTTTCTATGCCACCAAATAAATAAGCTGTTAAAATGCCTGATACGAGTAAAATAAAAGGCAACGCAATACCGAACATCAACTTAGATAATGAATTAACACCCTTCAATCCAATATTTTTTAAAAAATCTGGATTTTCTCTTTTAAGTACAAAAAGGACAACAAGCGTTAACCCAGTAAAAATCATTCCTTGTAAAAGCATGGCTATTTTTTTATCCATACCTTGTGTATCTATCAAATATTGTCCGACATTTCCCGAAACAAAGAGAAATAGTGATACGAGTACAAAGTACAAAAGCAACCGGCTAATCCTGAATGTCGAAGAACTTATTTGAAATCCCCCTCTTTTTAATGTGGTGTCGTTATAGATTACGTATCAACAAGTGTATAGTTTCAATTTTCTTAAAGTGAATTATGGAAAATTATAGAATATTACCAATGTGTATTCCAGTTAATGGTCTGTTTGTTATTGTTACATACCAGATGTTTTGAAAATTTCTTTCTAGTTGTTCTTAAATTATTTTTCTTATTTTTTTATTTTTTTTTAATAGTTTATTTATTGGCAGTTTAGATATGGGCTTTATGATAAATCTTGTAAACCAAATGACACCAAAAAGGAGAGTTTTATAGATGAAATTAAGAAAACGTATGGTTCCAGCAGCATTAGCATTATCCGTTTTATCAGCAGGTCTTGTTACATTTAACGAGCCTTTGAATGCAGAGGCAGCAAGTAAGAAAGTGGTAACAGCTGCCGAAAATGAGCAAGTAGCAAAGATTACAAATATTAAGCCATTAAATACAATGACACTTCAAATTACATTTAACCAGCCGTTAGCAGCAGCTGATGTAGATCTGAATAATCTAGATGCAATTAAACAGCATTTTACGTTTAATGGAGATTTAGAGATTGTCAATGTGCCACGCTTAATGACAGGATCTAAGAGTACATATATTGTACCGACGACATTCCAAGAAGATGACTTCATCTATACATTGAGCTATAAAGAACAGCGGAATAAAGTTTTTGAAGGAACAGATGAAAAAGTATTTGTGCGCAATGTGGAGCAAGTAACAAACGATACATTTACATTGGAATCATTCCAAGAGGATGGCGTTGTGGACTATGCCAATATTATTGAAGCATATCGCGCTGGTCGTGGAGATTTAGCATTTAGCTTAGATCGTCATAATCGAGATGCGAGTGGCAAACGTTTTGATGTTATATCTTCATTACGTGACCGCTATGTGACAGTGAAAACAAGTGAAGGAGAAGAGTTTGTAGCAAACTATGTACCATTCACGCAAGCAGCAGATGGCAGACAAGCTCCTCAATTTAGATTACCGGCTGGACAAATATTAAAACCAGGTGTCACATATCGCGTGTACTCACAATGGGCGGAAATGGATGTAAAGAGCTTTGTAGCACAAGAAATCGCACCATTTACACTACAATCAGCAAAAGCTATTGATGAAAAATCATTCGAATTACAATTAACAAATGATCCTCAATCTGATTTACTAGCAGGAAGAAGTGTTGAGCTACGTGGAAATGATGGTAGCACATTACAAGCACAGTATCGCTATTCATCACGTAAAGGTGCTGTAGGTATCTTTGATGTTGCGAACGGTGGCACGTTAAAAGCGAATGTAAGTTATACAGTTATGCCATTAAACAACTGGGCCACAGCAACAAATGTAGTTCTACAAGGAAAATAATTTTTAATAGAATAATGAATCTGTCATTTGAAACCTAAAACCTGAAACCTAATAGATGTAAAGTATCCAAATAAAAATCTCGTCACATGCTGTGGCGAGATTTTTTAGCTATAGCCAGCCTTTTTCACGTGCTACC
The DNA here is from genome assembly GCF_028877475.1 of Lysinibacillus irui. NCBI lineage: Bacteria > Bacillati > Bacillota > Bacilli > Caryophanales > Bacillaceae > Lysinibacillus > Lysinibacillus irui. Next base: position 1,727,231 of record NZ_CP113527.1, read on the forward strand.
TGAGCGGCTTGCTGTCTAGATTCGACCTGTAGCTTTTGAATAGAGGTTGATAAATAATTGCGAATGGTGCCTTTTGTTAAAAATAATCGTTTACTAATTTCATTTGTCGTTAAGCCTTCTTGAACAAGTTGTAGTACGGCAATTTCGCGTTCATTTAAAGGGTTATGCTCTTTCATAAATAAGGTAGCGGCTAAATCCTTGCTGACTACCTTTTCTCCTTGCATGATTTTCCGAATTGTAGCGATTAAATAATCAATGGGTTCATCTTTTAGTAGATAGCCGTGAACCTCACAGTCCATCGCTTTTTGTAAATAGCCCGGGCGTGCAAAAGTTGTGACAATCATGACTTTGCAGGGGAGGTTAGCCTGTTTAATTTTTTCTGCAAGCTCCAATCCTGACAAATGAGGCATTTCTATATCTACGACACAAACATCAGGTAGCTCCTGTTGAATGTAGTCCCATGCTTTTTGACCATCTGACACTTCTGCTATTACTTCAATATCTGGTTCAAAAGATAAGAGCGATGTTAAGGCACCCCGTAGCATTTGTTGGTCCTCAGCTAGTAATACACGTATCATGTTAGAGGCTCCTTTCCATCTTGAATGGGTATGGTTAGTACCACACTTGTACCTGTAGGTGTGTTATTTTCAACCGTGGCCGAGCCCTGAAGAACTTGCATTCTTTCTTTCATTGAATGGATGCCATTGCCAAGCCCTTTCTGCGATAATCCAATTCCATCGTCTTTCATCTCTAGCGTATACAGTCCATTGTGACAATGGATTGTCATGTGGCATTTTTTTGCCTCACTATGCTTGAGGAGGTTTGTCGTAGCTTCTCGTACACATAAAGCAAGCATCGTTTCCTCCACGCTAGAAAGGACGATTGTAGGGCATTGATTGTGTAGCGTTGTTGTAATATTCGCGCTTTGTAATAGTTGCTGACAGTGTATTAACTCGGTCTGTAATGATACAAAATTCATATCAGATACGAGCTCTCGTACTTGTTTTAGGGCGGTACGAGTAGTGGCTAGTATCTCATTTAATTCTTGTTTGACACTTGAAGGATCTCGGTCGATTAGTTTAGTCGTTAGCTCTGTTTTGATTTTAATCATCGTCAGCGTATGACCAATCGTGTCATGGAGATCTCTAGCAATTCGCTGTCGTTCCTCTTGTTGAACGAGCTGCGTATTGACATCAGCCAATTCAGATTGTAGGTTTTTCGACTTTTCTACAAAATAAATAAGGACAGGAAACACCATTTGAATAATCATCATTGGTGCTAGTACCTGTGATTCAACTGTTACTAGCGAATCTGTAGTAAGTTTCATGACGCCTAAAAACATGACAGCTATACCAAGCATCCCAATCGCGATATGCCATTTCGATTTGGCTCTTCCTAATAAATCGGCAAAGGTAAATCCGAAAATCAGCATAAAGATGTCCTCATATATACCGAGGATAGTAATAAGGAGGAAGGCTACAAGTGAAGCTACAAGCAACCTCCAATCTCGATGCCATAAAGCTATATAGAAGGCACCGAGATACAAGCCTAAAATCGATATTCGAGCTGCCAAAGGGAGAGCTGAATGAGACCATAACACCATCGTTATTAAAACAATCAAGGACATCACATCGATGATTAAATAATGCTTTATTTGTTCTCTAGGATAAATTTTTATTTCATACACCATCCTTTGTTGCGTATTACTGTGTCATCGCTTGAATGGTTTTTTTACGAATCCACTCCATCGGGCCCATATGAAAGCGCTGCTGCCAAAATGACGCTAACATGAGCTGTAGGCAAGATAGGGCTAGCCAAATACTGATAATAACAATGCTATTTAATTGACCTCCTAAGCCAAGCCCCCAGCCATAAAAAATGATAGAAGCCAGCACGTTTTGGAGGACATAACAGCTCAAAGACATCTTGCCAACTTGTGCAAAACATTGCCACAGCCAATCCAGTCTCTTATATTCTACCAGTTTACCTAAAATACCAATATAGCCAATTGATAGAATAGGAGCACATAAATAGCGAACAGGTAAATCAAACAGTCCACCAGGAACAAATAACAGTAAATTTAACGGTAGGCCAATATATATACCGATTTTAAAGAGCTTTTGACGAGCTTGACGTCCTTTGTCATGCTGCGAAAATACCTCATTGCGCATGAATTTCACACCAAGTAAAAATAAAAAGACATTCATTGGGATAATAAAAATGGCTTCTGTTCGATAAAATAAAAAATTCGTCAGACGATGTTGAACTTGTGCAAGCCATGTGCCCTGTTCATATAGAGCAGCCACAGTTTCCATACCATTGAAGGAAATAATTGTACCCTGTAGGCTACTAATGAAAATCAATAGAATCATAAGGACATGAAAGCTACCAAACAGATAGAAAGCCCATGTCATCACTTTGTCACCTAATCGGATTAGGAAGGCAACTATGAAAGCTGTCACTGCGTAGCTCATTAAAATATCGTATTCCATGACAAGTGTATAATGCAGCAATCCTTCCAAACCTAAAAAGACAATTGTCCAAAGATAGACGCCCGGCCAAGCATTTCCTCTTCGTAGAGCTTGTTGGTATTTTAATTGTAAGCCTACCCCAAACATAATGGTTAACAGCCCAAGGAGCTTCCCATTGACGAAAAATAGGACGACCATTCGTAAAAAGTCATTGAAGGACCACCAACCAGAATAATTACTCGTTGTGATATACGATAAATCTCCTAGATAAGCAAAAATCCAAATATTTGTGCCAAGTGTTCCTAAGACAGCAAAGCCTCTTAACATATCGATAAAGGGGAGTCGTTGTTGTGTTTGCATAAGTTTAATCACTCTTTCTTTTGTTTTCTTATGTTTTAAGAATAAGAAATTATAAAGAGAAAACCTATTCACAGCAGTCAAAGAATCTAGATGACAGGTGTCATAAAATTGCTGTAACGGCAAAAAAACCAGCAACATTAGAAGCTGGCTCATTTATTTTGTACATGAATAAATACGATAGTCCAAATATTTTCCGTATTTTTCGTTCATCGTCATATGCTCATCCATTACATCTAGTAATTCGGGTTCAATATGTTGGGAAAAATGAAATTCGTGCTGAGACGAGATGGATTTATTTTTTTGTATTCGAATATTGTGAAACCCAGCTTGCTGCAATAATGTGACCCAATCCTTTTTCGTAAGAAGAGATTCAAATCCATAAAACTGCTGGATTTCTTGTGCTAGTTGGGAGGGAAGTATTGCAGGAAGGGTGAATTCAATGGCAATAAAGCGGCCCCCTTTTTTTAATAAACGATAAATCTCTTGTAAAGCCCGTTGTTGATTGACAAAGGCCAGAACCGATTCGGCAAGAATGAAGTCAAAAGACTCTTTTTCAATTGAGGTTTGCTCAATCGAGCCTTCTATAAGGTTGACAGCTAAATGAGTTTTTTGCATTCGTTGTCTAGCTTTTTCGATCATAAGAGGATGAACATCGATGCCCGTGACATTTGCCTGATAGAAGGAAGCTAAATAAGCAGCAGTTTGCCCTGTGCCACACCCCACATCTAAAATGTCTACACCTCGCTGGATATTCTCATGTTCAAAAAGTGCTTTTGATAGATTAATGCCCCCAGGATGTGCACCTCCGATACCAAATTTAGCTAAAAATTGGAGATAATTAGAGCTTTGAATAATAAACACCTTCTTTTTTCTTATAGTATGACAAGAAAACTAGTAAGGTGACGTCCATATAGTAGTGTCTTACGAAATATATTATTTTTAACACTTCTTCAAATGTCTAATTCATCCTTAAAATTCGCACATATACTATCTTGAAGCTTTCAGATAGGGGGTGTATAAATGCCATATTTCCATCCAAATGCTAGAAGGGGATCATATCCGCCGAGCAATAGACAATATTTTGGCCCACCTTTTCGAGGTAGATCCATACAACAACCTTACTATTCTCCTAACCAACAATCACAAGGTTTAAGATTAGGGAATTTGCCTGATCATTTAAATACGATTATGGGGCACGCTGGGACGATTACGAATGGAGTCAATATGTTAAGGCAGATGGGGTCATTACTAAGTTTATTTAAATAAAAGCTAAAAACCCTCTTAAGAGAAGGATCTTAAGAGGGTACATAAAAGTGTTTAATTGACTTGGACAAGTTGCTTTTCAATAATAGAACGATTTTTTTCTTTAAATAGCTCATTATGAGAGGAGACCATACCATGACGATAGGCTGATGGCTCTAAATAAGTCTTAATCGAGTTAACGGCATTAGCCGCATCCTGGAATGTCCCAAGTAGTAAATTAATTTTTCCTTCAAACGATAAAATATCTCCTGCTGCAAAAATGCCAGGCTGTGCCGTCTCTCCAGTTGCTCTTCCTTCTACATAATAATCATCCTTTTTAGGAACAGCAATGGCCTCATCAAATGTGAGGGATGCTTCACAATTATAGCCGTGGCTTACGATCACCTCATCGATTTGACGAATATAGCTTTGTTTAGTTGTCGTGTTTTCACATGTCACTAATTGAATAGCCGTTTTATTAGCATTGGCAGTAAGCTTTGTAATAGTTGTATTACACTCAATGTGTACACCAGCATCCAGTGCTTCCTGTACAGTTGCTTCATGTGCAGATAACTTCTCTTTACGGTAAACAACGGTCACACTTTTGGCAATCGGGCTTAATTCAACAGCCCAATCAATGGCCGCATTGCCACCACCTGAAATCAAGATATCCTTATCAACAAAGCGTTTATAGGATTGTACAGTATAATGTAAATTCGCCATTTCGTATTTTTCAGCACCTTCAAGTGTTAGCTTTTGTGGATTGATAATGCCACCTCCTACAGCTAACAGCACTGTTCTCGAATAATGCTTTTCACCCGTCGCTGTATGTATGATAAATAGATCATCCTGGCGTTCAATAAAATCTACCTTTGTGTTAGTCAAAATCGTAGGATCAAACGTTTTTGCTTGCTCGATTAACTGTTTAGCAAACTGCTCGCCTAACACAGGAGGATGTCCGCCAATATCCCAAATCAACTTTTCAGGATACAGTAATACTTTTCCACCTAACTGTGGTTGGCTTTCCAATAATTTTGTTTTTAATCCACGTAAACCACTATAAAAGGCACTATATAAGCCAGCAGGGCCTCCGCCAATAATTGTCACATCGTATATAGGTTGCATTTTTATTGCCACATCCTTAATGAATAGTAAAAAAGTAATTGACAAAATCTTATCGGAAAACTAGACTAATTCTAGTGATAATGATTATCATTTTTAACTATGAATATCATAGCATGGAAATAAGTAAAAAGAAAGTGAGGGTCCGTTTTGCGTTTAGAAGTTGACTCGATACGTGTTGGTTATGAGAGCAAAACCATTGTGCATGACTTATCATTGCAAATTCCAGATGGCAAAATTACGACGATTATTGGTTCAAATGGTTGTGGAAAATCAACGTTATTAAAGGCCATTACGCGTATTTTAAAGCATGAGAGTGGGCAGGTCATATTAGATGGTCAAACGATTTCCAAGATGAAAACGAAAGAATTGGCTAAAGAGCTGGCAATTCTACCACAGAGTCCAGAAAGTGCACATGGTTTAACAGTGGAAGAGCTAGTATCCTACGGTCGATTTCCTTATCAAAAGGGCTTTGGGAATTTATCTCAAAAGGATAAAGAGGTAATCGATTGGGCTCTACAGGTGACCAAAACAACAGACTTCCGTTTACAATCTGTGGATGCTCTATCTGGTGGACAGCGTCAGCGTGTGTGGATTGCGATGGCATTAGCTCAGGAGACTGACATTATTTTTTTAGATGAACCCACAACCTATTTAGATATGGCGCATCAGCTTGAGGTTTTAGAGCTGCTATATAAGCTCAATGAAGAACAAGGACGTACCATTGTCATGGTCCTCCATGATTTAAATCAAGCGGCACGTTTTTCAGATTATATTGTAGCGCTTTCACAAGGTGAGCTGGTGAAATTCGGAACTGCAGAAGAAGTGATGGTTCCAGAAGTATTGAAAAAAGTATTTAATATTGATGCGGTCATTGGCAAGGATCCACGAACAAATAAACCAATGTGCATTACATATGACTTATTACAAACGGTATAAAAGGAGAAGGACAATGAAAAAGTGGCTATTACCTATGTTCATGATGCTTGTATTAGTACTTGCAGCGTGTGGCAATAAAGAAGAGAAAACAGAGAAGGCAGATGAAGGCTCAAAAGAAGCAACGTCAGCAGAAACAATTACCTATCAATCAGAGACAGGTCCTGTGGAAGTACCAGCAAATCCTAAACGAGTAGTGGTATTATCGTCATTTGTAGGGGATTTATTACAGCTTGATGTAAATGTTGTAGGTGTGGATGCTTGGGCAGCGAAAAATCCAAACTTCGAAGATGCTATTAAAGATGCAGTGGTTGTTGAAAATACAGATATAGAAAAAATTCTTGAGCTAGAGCCTGATTTAATTATTGGCTTAAGTGGAATTGAAAATGCTGATAAACTATCAGAAATTGCGCCGACAGTGTTATTTACGTATGGCAAAGTAGATTATCTTCAACAGTTTATTGAAATAGGGAAAGTTGTAAATAAAGAAAAAGAAGCAACGGCATGGGTAGAAGATTTTAAAGCACGTGCGTCTGAAACTGGTAAAAAAATTAAAGAAAAAATCGGTGAAGATGCAACTGTCACAGTGGCAGAAAACTTTAATAAACAGTTTTATATTTACGGTGATAATTGGGGTCGTGGAACAGAAATCCTTTATCAAGAAATGGGCTTAAAGATGCCTGAAAAAGTAAAAGAAACTGCTCTAGAGCCAGGCTACTATGCGATTTCTCAAGAAGTATTAGGGGACTATGCAGGGGACTATGTCATCTTTAGTATGTTCCAAGATCAAGATAATTCCTTCACTGATGCTGCGTGGTTTAAAGATTTAGAAGCAGTGAAAAATGGTCAATTATTTGAAGTGAATGCCAATGCCTTTTACTTCAATGATCCTATTACATTAGAGTATCAGTTAAAGTTCTTTGAAGAGAAATTTTTACAATAATTGAGTAGAGAGTAGCGAAGGCAAATGACAAAGTTTCGAAAGCTTCCATTTTGGCTTCAGGTATTGCTTGCTTTGACCGTATTATTTGGTACGGCCGGTATCTCGTTGTGCTTAGGGGCAGCGAATACGAGTATTCAAGATGTCTTTCAAGCAATTGTCGGACAAAGTGGTGGTAAACATTACACGATTTTACGAGAAATTCGCTTTCCTCGTATCATTGCAGCTATTTTTGTTGGTAGTGCACTCGCTGTCGCTGGAGCAATTATGCAAGGGGTTACACGAAATCCATTAGCTGATCCAGGGCTGCTTGGTTTAACGGCAGGGGCCAATGCTGCCCTTGCCTTAACGATGGCATTTATTCCGAAATTCTCATATTATACGTTAATTTTAGCCTGCTTTGTTGGAGCTGGAATTGGCATGATGATAGTTTATGGAGTGGGTGCTTCTACTAAAAAAGGCTTTTCACCATTGAAGCTTGTGCTAGCGGGTGCGGCTGTAACGGCATTATTACAAGCAATCGCTGAAGGGACAGGCATTTTATTTCAAATTTCCAAGGATGTATCCATGTGGACAAGTGGCGGATTCATTGGCACAACATGGCAGGCATTATTAATCGTACCTGTCATTGTGATTGGTTTACTGCTAGCGTTTGCTTTTAGTCGCCAATTAACGATTTTAAGTTTAAATGAAGAGGTAGCAGTGGGCGTTGGGCAAAATACAACGATGATTAAAGGTATAATGATGTTTGTAGTGGTCATACTTGCAGGCTCAGCGGTGGCACTCGTTGGGAATCTAGCATTTGTTGGCTTAATGGTGCCGCATATGGTTCGTGCATTTGTAGGAACCGACTATCGTTTTGTCTTACCGATGAGCGCTATTGTTGGCGGCTGGTTTATGGTGACAGCTGATTTTGCAGGGCGTATGATTAACGCACCATATGAAACACCTGTTGTGGCGATTATTTCAATTATTGGTCTACCATTCTTCCTACTTTTAGTGCGGAAGGGAGGACGCCAATTTGTTTAAAGACGGTCGTAAAAAACAGCGCAAATGGTTAATCCTTTGGCTAATTGTTACTCTGTTTATTTTTGTTATGGGCATATCATTAGGTGCTGCTTCTGTATCCATTGATCGTATTATTCCAACCTTGCTCGGCGATGGAAGTTTTAAAGAGTCCTTCGTGCTATTTTCGGTCCGCTTACCAAGAATGTTTGTGCTAGCTGCTGCAGGCATGGCGTTAGCTTTAGCAGGCGCTGTGTTGCAGGGCGTTACTCGCAATGATTTAGCGGATCCAGGAATGATTGGGATTAGTGCGGGTGCAGGAGTTGGGATTACTATATTTTATTTATTAGTGAAGGGGGATCTCCCTCACTTTGCTTATGTCTTACCTGCTGTAGGCTTTTGCAGTGCCTTATTAACAGCCCTATCGATTTACTTTTTCTCCTATCAGCGCAATAAGGGTGTGCATCCCGTGCAGTTTATTTTAGTGGGGGTAGGGGTCGCTTCAGCTCTATCAGGAGTCATGATGGTATTAATCTCCTCAGCCGAGCGTAGTGATGTACAATTTATTGCACAATGGCTAGCCGGTAATGTATGGGGCACGGATTGGCCATTTTTCTGGGCATTAGTACCTTGGCTTGTGCTAGGTATTCCTTATATTTTTTACAAGGCCAATGTCTTGAATGTCTTGGCTATGACAGAGCAAACAGCGGTAGGCCTCGGCATGAATATAGGGCGAGAACGTTTGCGATTATTAATTGTCGCGGTTGCGTTAGCGGCTGCTGCGGTATCGATAACAGGTGGTGTAGCCTTCATTGGTTTGATGGCCCCCCATATTGCCAAACAACTCGTTGGCCCACGCTATCAATTCTTTTTACCACTAACATTACTTATTGGAGCGAGCTTGCTTATGCTGGCTGATACGATTGGACGTGTTGCCATCGCCAGCGCAACTGTCCCTGCTGGTATTGTCGTGGCATTTATTGGTGCACCTTATTTCTTATATTTATTGCGGAAGAATGTCTAGAAAAGTATGAATCAAAATTAAGTGATGCTCGAAAGAAAAGACTTTTGTTCTAGCGAAAATAGGGAAATATTTATTTTAAACATTCTATATAACAAGTTTTTAGGAACCTCATTCGTTGAGGTTCTTTTTTTATATAATCATGGCAGGAGGTGATTAGATGATTTTATTAGCACGTCAAACATCAGAGACGCAAAAGATGCTAGAGGCACTTATACAAAGACTTCCTGTATCCCATAGTGAATTTACATTTTATTGTGAGCATTTAAGGCGTCTACAGGCAGGATTCGCTGGTGAACAGCTCGTTGATGCAAAATGGCTTGAACTAGACTTACCATCCCCCCACTATTTTCTCCATGACTTTCAAACAATGAATGACTTTGGTTCTACCCATCAAATGGACACCATCTTCCTCTGTCCTCACTTTGTCCTCATCCTAGAAATCAAAAATATTACAGGCAAACTTTCATACGATGCTTCATTCGCTCAATTAACACGTACGACCCCAGATGGTACAGTCGAAGGCATGACGGATCCATTTCTTCAGCTGGAACGGCATGTAGTATGGATGAAAAAACTAGTACAGAAGGAACGGATTGATTTACCAGTTTTGCATGCGGTGGTATTGGCAACGAGAAATGGTATCTTGACAAAAGGATTTGAGGGGCTGCCTATCTTTCATGTGGCAGGGTTACGATTTAATTTACAAAAATGGATGGAGCGGCATCAACCTAGAGTAAGAGTAGACCTTTTGCGATTCGCCAACCTTTTATTATCCCTGCAAATAAAGTTGAAAAAAGAGGTAGAGGTACCGCTCAAGGAAATGACGAAAGGTGTGTTATGTCCACAATGTGTTAATGGGCAGCGATTATCGTATCACTATAAAAAATGGACGTGCCCACGCTGTGGATTGGTGGACGATGATGCATTGGTTCGAACATTAGAGGACTACAGGTTACTAGTCGGGCAGCAGCTGACCAATCGAAGTTTTCGAGAATTCTTTGCCATTGCATCCCCAAACCTTGCATACAAGTTGTTGCAACAACTCCCATTGAAAGCGGAGGGTGTCAAAAAGCATCGAAAATATTGGATTATGGAATAGAGAGCTAAGAGCTACAATTCAAGCGGTCTGAATTGTAGCTTTTGGTGTTGTAGAGGGGAATGGCGCTTGAAATAGGTTGCTAGAGAGCGGAGAAAGTGGGGGATACGCTTGAAGCAGGTGGATAGAATGCTCAAAGTGACGGATAAGAAGGAGAAAGTGGCGGATAGAACGCGCGAAGTGATGGATAGAGCGGGGAAAGTGGCGGATACGCGTGAAGTGGGTGGATAGAATGCTGAAAGTGACGGATAAGGTTGAGAAAGTAGCGGATAGAACACGCGAAGTGAAGGATAGAGCGGGGGAAGTGGAGGATACGCATGAAGTGGGTGGATAGAAAGCTGAAAGTGACGGATAAGGTTGAGAAAGTAGCGGATAGACCGCGCGAAGTGGTGGATAGAGCAGAGAAAGTGGGGGATACGCATGAAGCAGGTGGATAGAAGGAAAAAAGTGACGGATAAGAAGGAGAAAGTAGGGGATAGACCGCACGAAGTGAAGGATAGAGCGGGGAAAGTGAAGGATACGATTGAGTAGGTGGATAGAATGCTGAAAGTGACGGATAAGAAGGAGAAAGTGGCGGATAGAACGGGCGAAGTGATGGATAGAGCGGAGAAAGTGAAGGATAGAACGCGCGAAGTAGTGGATAGAGCAGAGAAAGTGGAGGATACGCATGAAGTGGGTGGATAGAAAGCTGAAAGTGACGGATAAGGTTGAGAAAGTAGCGGATAGAACGCGCGAAGTGAAGGATAGAGCGGGGGAAGTGAAGGATACGATTGAGTAGGTGGATAGAATGTTGAAAGTGACGGATAAGGTTGAGAAAGTAGCGGATAGAACGCGCGAAGTGAAGGATAGAGCGGGGGAAGTGAAGGATACGATTGAGTAGGTGGATAGAATGCTGAAAGTGACGGATAAGAAGGAGAAAGTAGCGGATAGACCGCGTGAAGTGAAGGATAGAGCGGAGAAAGTGGCGGATACGCATGAAGCAGGTGGATAGGATGCTCAAAGTGACGGATAAGGTTGAGAAAGTAGCGGATAGACCGGGCGAAGTGATGGATAGAGCGGAGAAAGTGGGGGATACGATTGAAGTAGGTGGATAGAATGCTGAAAGTGACGGATAAGAAGGAGAAAGTAGCGGATAGACCGCGCGAAGTGGTGGATAGAGCGGGCAAAGTGGAGGATACGCGTGAAGTGGGTGGATAGAAAGCTGAAAGTGACGGATAAGAAGGAGAAAGTGGCGGATAGAACGGGCGAAGTGATGGATAGAGCGGAGAAAGTGGGGGATACGCATGAAGCAGGTGGATAGGATGCTGAAAGTGACGGATAAGAAGGAGAAAGTAGCGGATAGACCGCGCGAAGTGGTGGATAGAGCGGGGAAAGTGGAGGATACGCATGAAGCAGGTGGATAGACCGGGGAAAGTGGAGGATACACGTGAAGTGGGTGGATAGAATGCTCAAAGTGACGGATAAGGTTGAGAAAGTAGCGGATAGAACGCGCGAAGTGGTGGATAGAGCGGAGAAAGTGAAGGATACGCATGAAGCAGGTGGATAGAATGCAAAAAGTGACGGATAAGAAGGAGAAAGTAGCGGATAGAACGGACGAAGTGATGGATAGAGCGGAGAAAGTGGAGGATAGGATGCTGAAAGTGAAGGATAGAGCAATAAAAGTGAAGGAGACCTCTCTCAAAACCACACATCCCAGGCTAATAGCACATACCCCAAGAGCGACGTTTCGCTTATTTCCTACTAGACAAATAGAGTTTTTAGGTATATAGTTAGCTAGGCTAACTAATTTAAAAGGAAGTGATGTTGTGACGATTGAGCAGGAGTTTTTTAATCAGTATCGTTTAATGTATAGGCCTTTTATTAATCAGCTGAATGTGCAGCTTGAGCCTTATCAGTTATATAGTTCGCAGTGGGCTGTACTGCGTTTTTTGAAAGATAGAGGTCCACATTCATTTGTAGATATCGCTACTTTTATGTCGATCGAGAAGCCGAGTGTGACGAAGCTTGTGCATAAGCTTGTGGAGTTAGGCTATGTGGAGACAGTAGCGGGCAAGGATAAGCGTGAGAAGCTTGTCCATTTATCGGCGCATGGTGATGAGCTGGTGCAGGAGATTAAGTTGCATTTGAGTCCGTTTTTTGAGCATGCCCTAGCAGGTGTGCCAGAGCAAGAGATTGAAATTGCGACCAAGGTTTTAGCGAGAATTTGTATGAATATCAATCAATAGGAGAGAGTAACGTGGAAGCAACCAGAAAGAAACTATGGACAAAGGATTTTTTAATTGTCTCACTTATTAATTTTACCATTACGTTAATCTTTTATTTATTAATGGTTACGATTGCGGCTTATGCTGTGGAGCATTTTAATGCTTCGACAAGTACAGCAGGGCTTGTTTCGAGTATTTTTATTATCGGGACACTGATAGGACGTCTTGGTACAGGACGTATTATTGGTGATTGGGGTAGTAAAAAAACATTATTTTGTGGATTACTATTATTTATGTTGTCCACGATGTCTTACTTTATAGCAGGTAATTTGCCATTGCTGATGTTAAATCGTCTAGTGCAGGGGATTGCCCTTGGTATCGCTAGTACAGCAACAGGGACGATTATTGCGCAAATTTTACCACCTGAGCGACGTGGTGAAGGGATTGGTTATTATAGCTTAAGTGCGATTTTAGCTACAGCTATTGGACCATTTATTGGTATTTTATTAACACAGCTTTTTGAAGATTATCGTATGATTTTTGCCGTGGATTCCGTTTTAGCTATTATTTGCTTTTTTATGTATTTTATCGTGACAGTGCCAGATGCACCGAAGAAAGCGAAGGATTCAGCTGTGAAGGCTGGCTTTAAGGTGACAAACTTTATTGAGATGCGTGCTGTGCCTATCGCCTTTGTTGCACTTGTGATTGGCTTTGCCTATTCAGGTGTTATGTCCTTTATGACCTTTTATGCTAAAGAGTTAAATCTTGTATCAGCCGGTAGTTATTTCTTTATTATTTATGCCATTGTGATTTTGGCTACACGTCCATTTACAGGAAAACTACTTGATACAAGAGGAGCCAATATCATTATTTACCCATGCTTAGTTATTTTTGCTATCGGTATGTATGCTTTTAGCTCAGCGACGACTACGATGGCTCTTTTAATTGCTGCTGCATGTATTGGTATTGGTTATGGTAACTTCAACTCCGTTGCACAGGCCATTGCGATCAAAGTAACACCTAATGAGCGTTTAGGACTTGCTACTTCGACTTATTTTATATTTTACGATTTCGGTTTAGGTGTCGGGCCTTATTTCTTAGGATTATTTGTTCCCTCTATGGGCTATAGCGCCATTTTCTTTTCGATGGTGTTTGTCATTTTAGTATCAATTGTGCTTTATTATTTCTTACATGGGAAACATGAGAAAATCAAACAAGCGAATATTTCGTAGATTAGAATCATTATATTGTAGAAAAAACGTCTTTTTTCTAGTTGGTTGTGTAGATCAACTGAAAAATGACGTTTTTTTCTTTTTCAAAAAAAATATATTGCAATGGAGGATGATAATCATTATCATCACAATATAAAACTAATTCGGAAGTAGGAACGAAGGATGAAAAATAAATCATTATTGTCAGTATTAGTAGCAGGAGGCATTCTAATGGCTGGCTGTGGCGATACAGAAGAAGTAAAAAAAGAGGACAAGCCGGCAACAGAGCAGTCAGAGCAAGCGACACAAGCAGTCGATTTAACTAATGAACTAACTGCCTATCAACAATTTGCGTTAGAGCAAATGGATCAATTTTTACTAGAAACAGAGAAATTTGTAAACTTATTCAAGGCAGGCGATATTGAAGGCGCAAAAGCAGCGTATGCACCAGCACGTATGTACTTTGAGCGCTCTGAGCCAATCGCAGAAAGCTTTGGAGACCTAGATCCACGTATTGATGGACGTTTAGCAGATATCAAAGACCAAGGCAAGGGCGAGGAAGAATGGTCTGGCTACCATAAGCTTGAGTATGCATTATGGGAAGAAAATACAACAAAAGGCTATGAAGCTGTAGCAGATCAGCTACTTGCAGATGCGAAGGAATTGCACGCTCTTGTGCAAACAGTTGAAGTGACGCCGGATTTAATGATAACAGGTGCAGTAGACTTATTAAATGAAGTATCGACATCTAAAATTACAGGTGAGGAAGAAATTTATTCCCATACAGACCTTTATGATTTTAAAGCGAATATTGAAGGGGCAGAAAAAATCTTTGATATTCTACGCTCAAAATTAGAAGCAAAAGATGAAAAATTAGTGGCCACACTTGATGAAAAATTTAAGGCAGTGGACGATTTATTAGCACAGCATGCAACGGCTAATGGTGGCTATGTGTCATTCGAGGAATTAACAGAGGACAACACAAAAGCACTTGCGGCAGCTGTTAATCAGCTTGGAGAACCATTAAGTCAAATGGGGATCATTTTGGAGTGAACATAAATGACAACATCAAACGATGAAAAATGGATCAATAAGAAAATTTCTAGACGTGATATGCTGAAGCTGACAGGCATTGGGGTTGCAGGTGTTGCCATCGGTGCTTCTGGCTTAGGCGGTGTCATGAAAGCAATGGGCTATAATGTCTTTGAAACGGTAGAAGATAGTACGACAGCTAGCAATAAGGTCAATTTTTATGGCAAGCATCAGTCAGGTATTGTGACACCTGTGCAAAAGAATATTTATTTTGCTTCTTTGGATGTTTTAGTGACAACGAAGAAAGAGCTACAAGAATTGTTCCAGCAGTGGACACCTCTTGTTGTTCGTTTAATGAACGGTGAATTAATGGTGGATGTATCGACGAATACAAGAGTGCCAACTGGTGATACAGGAGAGGCAGAGGGCTTAGATGCGGCCAATTTATCTATTACGATTGGTGTTGGTCCATCGCTCTTCGATAAGCTTGGCATGCAGCATTTAAAACCGGCAGAACTTAAAGATTTACCACATTTCCCGAAAGATCAGCTACAGAAGGAATATACAGGCGGTGATTTGTGTATTCAAGCATGTGCAGATGATCCGCAGGTGGCTTTCCATGCTGTACGAAATTTAGTGCGAGCTGCATCTGGTAAAGTAGAAATTAAATGGTCTCAGGCTGGCTTTAACTCGTTTCCTGCTGGTGGAGGAACACCGCGAAATCTCTTTGCCTTCAAGGACGGCACCGTGAATCCAGCGATTACGGATGAGAAAGATTTAAATAAGGTTGTATGGGTGGATAAAGGCTGGCTGAAAGGCGGCTCTTATTTAATTGCGCGTAAAGTTCAAATGCATCTTGAAACATGGGATCGCACATCATTGAAAGATCAAGAAGCAACCTTTGGACGTTACCGTGACAGTGGGGCACCCTTTGGCAAAACAAAGGAATTTGATGATTTTGATGTAGAGGCTAAGGATGAGAAAGGGAACTATATTATGCCTGATACATCACATGTCCATTTGGCACGGAAATCAGGTGCGCGTATTTTACGTCGTTCCTATTCATATGCATCAGGTGTTATGTCAAATACAGGAACCCATGATGCAGGGCTTATCTTTATCTCCTTTCAAAAGGACCCAGCCCAATTTACAACAATCCAAAATAGCTTAGGGCGAATGGATAAAATGAATGAGTACATTACCCATCGAGGCAGTGCCGTGTTTGCTTGCTTCCCTGGTGTACAAAAGGGGAGTTATTTAGGTGAAGCACTTTTTAATGCGCTGTAGTATGGTCATCGCCTTCATCCTGACTTTAGCTTTGCCTGTGCAAGCTGCGCAATCTTATAGTCATTTATATATTGCGATCAGTGATGCACTGATGAATACAAAGCAGGATAAAGAGACGGAGGCCAAGCAAGCTCTTGAACAATTTGCTACGGACTGGGCTAACGTTTCTTCAGAACAAACAGAGGCAAAAGCCAAAGTCGATAAAATTCTTCAACAGGCCACGAATGCCACTTCCAAGGAACAACGTTTACAGGCGCTGTCGGCTCTATCGAATGCGTTACGTGACTTAGAAAAGCTTGAAAATCCTGTTGATGAAGCGGCACAGCGAACAGAGTTTGGACAAAAATTTAAGCCAATTATGGCAGACTTTGAACAGGCTTTGGCAAGCGGAGATCGTCAGGCCATTGAAGAAGCTTATAAAGATTTTAATAGTAAATGGAATAAAAATGAGCGACCTGTGCGGGAGCAAAGTATTGCGATGTATGGACAAATCGAAACACAAATGGCATTTCTTCGTATTTCTATTTCCGCTGAGGAACCAGATATAGCGCTAATGAAAACTCAATTTGCCGATTTACAAAAAACGATTGAGGATTTTGTGGCAGGAAAGGAAACAGCTGAAGTAGTAGAAGGTGACTATTCGTTAGCTACATTGATTGCCTATATTGACGAGGCTCAAGATTTCATTGATGCTGGTGATTATCAGTCGGCTTCAAATAAAGTGCGTGAGTTTATTACGATATGGCCAAGTGTAGAAATTGAAATCTCCACACGAAATGGCAGTCTTTATACGAAAATTGAAAGTGATATGCCTATTATTGCGAGTGATTTATTAAAATCTACTGTAAATCAAGAAGCACTGACAAAGCAATTAGATACATTCCGTACTGAAATCGAGCTCATCCAAGGTGATTCCGATTATACAATATGGGACGCCGCATTAATTTTGCTACGTGAAGGACTAGAGGCATTACTTATTATTTTAGCCTTAGTATCATTTCTTGAAAAATCAGGTCAGAAGAAGATGCGAAAATGGATTTATGTTGGTGCATTTGTCGGTGTGTTTTTATCAGCCGTCGCAGCTATTCTTATGTCGACCATTTTAAATTCAGCTACGATTGATACGAATCGAGAATTAATGGAAGGCTATGTCGGCTTATTAGCGGCTGCTATGATGATTGGTGTCGGCATTTGGCTGCATAGTAAATCCAATGTGGTCAGTTGGAATCGCTATATTTCGAAGCAAATGGGTCAGGCTATTTCCAGTGGCTCTATTGTGGCAATGGCTGCAATCAGCTTCTTGTCAGTCTTTCGTGAAGGGGCGGAAACACTTGTCTTTTATGCGGGTATTGCCCCGAAAATGGAGACCTCACAATTTATCCTCGGGATTGTCGTAGCACTGCTGATTCTTGCAGTACTTGCCATTGTCTTGTTTAAAGCAAGTGGCAAAATTCCAGTTCATAAATTCTTTGCGGTAGCGACCATTTTAATTTACGTATTAGCCTTTAAAATTATTGGTGTTAGCCTGCATACATTGCAGCTCACTGATCATTTGTCTTCAACAATTGTCGATCGCTTACCGGTTATGAGCTTGATTGGCTTCTATCCAACTGTGGAAACAATGATTGGTCAAGCTATTTTACTAGTGTTAGTGGCAGCTACTGTCATCTATAAAAAGAAACAAGCTTAAAGAGAAAGGTAGATGACTGAAAACGTCATCTACCTTTTTTATTGCCAATGGGCAGGTCGCTTTATATAGGAAGGTAATTTCGTGTAGCGATCACCCTGTGCTGCATTGATTTGCATTTGGGTTAAAAACATACTTGTCGACAGGTCTGCACCGCGCAAATTGGCATCCCGCAAATCAGCTCCGATGAAATCTACCTCTCGTAAATTAGCATCTTGTAAATTGGCCGCAATTAAATAGCCACCTCGAAGGTCCGTTCCACGTAAATCTTTGCCCTTTAAATTTTTGCCCATCCAATCAGCCCCACGCTGATTCAATTGTTTAGAAGCTTTCCCCTTTAGGCTATGTAGACGAATTTGTTCGCTTGTTTTGAGCAATAGTGCATTGACAGGCACACGTATAGCTACCATATCCAGTGCTAATAAGGCATCTGCATCTAATTCTGTTGTTTGTTGGAGCAATTCCAATTGAGCTAGAAGCTGCTCGTAAAGGTCGTTATTCACTGGATAGGATAATGCCTCTGCCACATACGCAATCATTTCGTAAAGCTGTTCCATCATTGGAAATACTCGAAACATCTTGTCAGCATGCTCACGGGATTGTCGCCAATCTTGCCCCTGAAACGTGACTTGTGAAACCTGCTGTCCTGCACCTAAGCAATCAAAAACCGTACAGCCTTTGAAGCCTGTTTCTCTTAGTTCACTATGAATGTACAGCTATAATTATCCTGCAAATTGGGGCATGGTGAGCCTGCTGGTTTATTGATCGCAAAGTCACTTGAAGCAACAATATTTAAAGCCGTACAGCATAAGCCAAAACAGCTTTGACAATCAGCCAGTAAGCTCTCGCGGATGTTTATGCCCACTGATGAATCTCTATTTGTCAGATTTGACATGGTTAAATTCCTCTCTTACCTTCTAAACTTAGTTTTTATTTTATCACTTACACACTTGAAGTTGAACAAGAGAGAAAATGGTTTTTGAAAGATTATAGGGGATATGGTATTCTTCTTCAAAAGATGTTGTAGAGAAAAGTGGTGGTTGAACATGGGGGTAACGGTCAATGAATTATTACATTTGCCATCCTTTCGAGGGGCAGAGGTTTTAACGGGTCGAGATAATCTTCATCGTACTGTATCTTCTTTATCCGTGTTAGAAGTATCGAATGTTGATTTTTATTCCAGAATTATTAACCGTGTACAAGAGGAATGGTATGCAGAGGAGCTTGTTATTAGCTCATTTTATTCCATTCGAAATAGTGTGGAACAGCAATGTGAAACGATTCAGCATTTACATGATTTAGGCGAGCTAGGTCTTATTTTATATTATGTAGGGATTGTGTTGCCTGATATTCCAGAGGAGGTTCTGACACTAGCAGAATCACAGGGCTTTATTATCATCTGTATGCCAAGAAATGATTATTCCCTGCGCTATAATGAGGTTATTTATGAGGTTATGGAAGCCATTATTAGTCATCAAGGAGTCAATGATCATTTTGTCAAAGAGACGTTAGAAAAGGTATCCTTACTGCCAGAGCATTTAAGAAGTGTAGAAATTACGTTAAAAATGCTTTCGGATCGTTTGAAAGCCAATATTCTGCTAACGAATAGTCATTTTGATATTGTGAACCAAGTGATGTGGCCACGAAATTCAACATTAGATGTGGCGAAGGTCATTGCGGAATGTAGCCAATCGAATTTCCATCGAGAAGCAGGAACATTCGAGTTCCAACGAAGTACTGTCTCCTGTGTTGTTGAATATAAAAAAGTACACCAAAAAAATGGCGAGCCTCTTTATCTATTTCTGATAAAAGAAAATACAAAACTGCCAACTAAAACGATTGATAAAGTAAGTGAAGTGGTGCAAGTTGCGATTAATTTATGGGGGGATAAGCATGATGAGGTAAGTGAATATGCCTTAGTCAAAGCTATTATCAATGATGAAAGTGAGAAAATGAGAAGATTAGCAAATCTCCTTCATATTGATGTTTCTGCCATTCAGATGATGTGGTTAGTGTACATGCATGATCTTGCCGATGAAAAAAGAATTCGAGATGAATTAGATGAGCAACTGTCAACATATTACCAAACAAGAGTAATACAGTGCATGGATCAATGTGTTATTGTGCTGTTAGGGAATTGTCTTTATAAGCACCATGAGTTTGACATTGCAGTCGAATATTGTGAAACCACCAATTTTGATGATCAAATTGCGGAAATCGTTTATGCACCTAAAATGAAAAATACAAAGTCTGTGCGCCAAATGTATCAATTGGTTAATCAGGTAGGGGCTAAGGCGCATACCATTTATCCCATGCGAACGTTGTTTACGGCAGCAGAGGTACGTTCGATGAAAAGGGCTATAGATGTTAGTAGGCAGGGAGAAGAAATCATTGAAGAACATCTGTCTGTCATAGAACCCATTTTGCGGGAGCGTGATTCCCTGCAAACATTGATTACCTTTTTATTGGATGCGAATGCTAGTGTGGAGCGCTGTGCGGAGCTCCTTTATATTCATAAAAATACAGTGAAATATCGTATTAAAAAAATTAGTGAGCAGATTGGCACAGATGTGACAGTGTACTCAGAATTTTACGATGTGTATATGGCTTGTATGCTGTATCGCTTGATTAATGATTAGAATAATCTGAAATTTTGTCAATTTGAACAAAATTTCAGATTATTTTTTTCATTTACGCAAAAGACGTGACGCCTACCTTTCTTTTATAATAAAAAACATTAATCCATCACCTAAGTAGAAGGAGGGAGTCACATGCAAAATAATAATAAAAGTCAGTCTTGGTATAGCTTGGGTATTATTTGGGCGGGCGCCATGATTTGTATTCCAAGTTTATTAGTAGGTAACGCACTCATTACCAATATGAGTTTATCAAAGGCACTTGCGGTTGCTTTTGTAGGCTACGCAATTGTCGTGTTCATTATGGTTTTACAAGGAATGCAAAGCAGTGATTTAGGAAAACCAACTGTCCATGTTGCTGGGCAAGTGTTTGGTAAAAAAGGCTCCCGAACAATCTTGTCCATCATTTTAGCCATTGCCTGCTTAGGATGGTTTGGTATTCAGGCCAATGTTTGTGGGGTCGCCTTAGCCAATTTGTTAGCCATTTATCATGTGAATATACCGATTCCGCTTGCTTCATTCATAAGTGGAATGGTGATGGTTGTTTCAGCGCTTTATGGAATGAAAGTGTTGCGTATTTTAAGCTATATTGCAGTACCTTTACTCGTAATCATTTGTCTTTACGGTTTAGGTCAAACATTATCAGGCGATCAGCTTCAGCTCATACGCGATTATCAGCCACAAGGCAATATGAGCTTTATGGATGGTTTAGCCGTTACCATTGGATCGTTTGCCTTAGGGGCCGTCATAGCGGGTGATTATTCACAATTTTCCGAAAAACGTTCAGATGTTGTCAAAGCAGCTACATTGGGGATTATTCCAACAGGTGTGCTGATGATTGCAGTTGGGGCTATTTTAACCATTGCCTACCAAACAAGTGATATTACAGCTGTCTTTCTGCATATCGCTACACCGTTTATTGGTGGGGTTGGTTTAATTTTAGCGACATGGAAAACCAACTTGGTAAATGCGATTTCAGGCGGTATTGCTTTAATAAATGTATTCGATATTGCTAAAAACAAAGAACGATTAGCGATTGGTGTCGCGGGAACAATTGGTACGGTACTGGCCGTGGTAGGAATTTTAAATTATTTTACACCCATCATGTCCATCTTATCAGCTATGATTCCACCTGTTGCAGGTGTGATGATTGCTTCTTATTGGGTCATTCATCGAGGGAAGATAGATAGCTGGCATGAGATTGAAGGTGTGAATCGATTAGGGGTGTTTTCTTGGCTTGTTGGCGCAGTGATTGCCTGTATGCCAGTAGTCTTCTCCTTATTCCCTGAATTGCCACCATTACCAAACCAACCGATGATCGGCATCCTTATTTCTTTCCTTATTTATTATATTGGCTATCGAGTATCCGTACAAAAAACTGTCATACTGGAGGAACATAGATGAGATATTTAGATCAAGCAGCAATTGAACATATTGCCATTGGGGCAGCATTTCTAGGAACAGGTGGAGGAGGAGATCCTTATATTGGGAAGCTAATGGCCCTTTCTGCCATCGAAAAAAATGGGCCTGTAAAATTGTATTCAGTGGATGAAATTGCAGACGATGACTTTTTCATTCCAGCAGCTATGATGGGTGCACCATCTGTGTTAGTAGAGAAATTTCCACGTGGTGATGAATTTGTAAAAGTTTTCCAAAAGCTTGCGCAGTATTTGGGTAAAGAAAAAATTGCTGGAACATACCCGATGGAAGCGGGTGGGGTCAACTCGATGATTCCGATTGTAGTTGCTGCACAGCTAGGGTTACCGTTAATTGATTGTGATGGAATGGGTCGTGCATTTCCTGAGTTACAAATGGTGACATTTAACCTTGATGGAATTTCGGCAACACCTATGGCCATTACAGATGAAAAAGGGAATATTGGTATTTTTGAAACGATTGATAATAAATGGACAGAGCGTATCGCACGGTCGGCAACTGTCGAAATGGGAGCTAGCTCATTAGTAAGCTTGTATCCAACAACGGGTGCGCAAATCAAGCAAAGCGGTGTGCATCATATCGTGACACTTTCAGAAAAAATCGGTGAAATTATTGCCTCGAAAAATCAAGAGGTAAACGATAAGCTACAACATCTTTTAGAGCTTGTGAAGGGCTTTGAGCTATTCCAAGGGAAAATTGTAGATGTTATTCGTGAAACAAAGGGTGGCTTTAACCTAGGTAAAATGAATCTTGAAGGCATTGCTCATTATAAAAATGATCAAATGAAAGTTCATTTCCAAAATGAAAATCTATTAGCAGAGAAGAATGATAAAGTGGTAGCGATGACGCCAGATCTTATCTGTCTGGTTGATTATGAAACATTGCTGCCTGTGACAACAGAAAGTCTAAAATACGGCAAACGAGTGCGCGTAATTGGCCTACCAGCTCATGAAAAGTGGCGTACCGCTAAAGGGATTGAAACGGCTGGACCAAAATACTTTGGCTATGATTACGATTACGTGCCAATTGAAGAAATGGTGAAAAAGGAGGTTGCAGAACATGTATAAAATTGGAATTGATGTAGGTGGAACAAACACAGATGCGATCCTTTTAGACCATAATAGTCAGCTAATTTATAGTGTGAAATCACCAACAAGTTTAGATATTAAAACGGGTATTGAAAAGTCCTTGCAACAATTACTACAAGGTGCCAACATTGATAAAACAAAAATTACCCATGCGATGTTAGGGACAACGCAATGTACAAATGCCATTGTGGAACGTAAAAAGCTCGCGAAGGTCGGCGTCATTCGATTAGGCTATCCAGCAACAGCCTCAGTGTTACCTTACACAGCTTGGCCAACAGATATGATTGATAAATTATCAGGTAATTATGCGATTGCTCATGGTGGCTATGAATACGATGGCCAATTACTAAGTGCACTTGATCAGGAAGAAATTCAGAAGCTATTAAAAGAATGGCAGGATGAAGTAGAATCGATTGCGATTGTAGGTGTCTTTTCTTCAATTAAAAATGACCAAGAATTACAGGTTCGTCAATGGATTCAAGAAGCCTATGGAGAGGATTTCCCCATTTCCTGCTCATCCCTAATTGGTTCGGTTGGATTAATTGAACGTGAAAATGCAACGATTCTCAATGCTGCTTTATGTAAGGTCATCGAAACGACAACCCAGGGCTTTATTCAGGCACTTCAAGCGGAAGGTATTTTTAACGTGGATGTTTACTTATGTCAGAATGATGGGACGTTAATGTCGATAGATTACGCGAAGCAATTCCCAATCCTGACGATTGCTTGTGGGCCAACAAACAGTATTCGAGGCGCTTCGTATCTATCCCAAATTCAAAATACAATGGTGTTGGACGTGGGTGGAACAACTTCCGATATAGGTGTGTTACAGGATGGATTCCCGCGTGAATCGTCCGTTGCCGTGGAAGTAGGGGACATCCGTACGAACTTTAGAATGCCAGATATTATTTCGGTCGGACTCGGTGGTGGTAGTATTGTTCGGGTGGAGGACGACAAAATTACTGTAGGACCAGATAGTGTAGGCTATAAAATTAGTGAAGAAGCACTCGTATTTGGAGGCTCCACTTTGACAACAACCGATATTGCTGTACGTCTTGGTTTAGCCAATGTAGGCGATCGTAATTTAGTGGCTCATATTGATGAGGCATTTGCTAAAGCTGTTCAAGAAGAAATTTCTTTGTTATTGGAGCAAGCCATTGATAAAATGAAAACCTCATCTGAGGATGTATCACTAGTCTTAGTCGGTGGTGGCAGTATCATTGTACCTGACAGCATTCGCGGTGTTTCCAAAATTGTAAAAAATGAAAATGGTGGTGTTGCGAATGCCATTGGTGCCTCCATCGCACAAATTAGTGGCCAATATGAGCAAATTTATATTTATTCCAAAGAGCCTCGTGAGGAATCACTGAGGGACGCCGAAAATAAAGCAGTAAAACAAGCCATGTTAGCAGGGGCCCTTGCAGATACGATTGAGCTAGTAGAAGTGGAAGAAACGCCACTAGCCTACCATCCAGAAAATGCAACAAGATTAAAAGTAAAAGTAGTAGGGAAAATGGTATAACGTTAAAAGGAAGAGTCTTAGGTAAATAAGGCTCTTCCTTTCATCGTGTTGAAATAAAATATCCTCTGAAATGGACTATCCTCTTGCCTTACCTATTGTTATTTTTTATCTCATCAGTAATTGGTCCAACGATTGAATCTCAGCATATGGTTTGATGTCCGTTTCATTTGTGAATTGATGGGGATTGAACCAAATACCCTTGATGTTAGCCCGTTGACAACCTCCAATATCCTTTTCTATATCATCTCCAACGAATAATGTAACTTCAGGCTGAACATGAAGCTGATGTAAGGCGTAGTCAAATATTCGTTTGTCTGGCTTGCTGTAACCCACTTCTTCAGAAATGATGATGTCATCAAAGCAACTATTTAACTGTGTATTTATGATTTTAGCTTTTTGTCTTTGAACTGTGCCATTTGTGATAATACCAACTTTTACATGCATTTTAATTGTTTGAATGATTTTCAACGTTTGTGGGTTGATCGAAAAACAATGAGGAAAATGATCATTCCAAAAATCTTGCATGTCATGGTGGGGCAGTCGAAAGCTTGGTGGAAATTCATCAAAAAACGATTGTAAAACAGTTGTTTTATCAGAAATGCCATAGTCTTTTTTATCGTATGCTTTAAATTTTTCTAACATGTCGTTTTTTACAGAATGCTGAAGATCCTGATAAAATCTATCTAAAATCAAGAAAAATAGATGATCGACGGCCTGATCTCGATTCAGTAAGGTATCATCTAAATCAAATAGCATCGCTTGAAAGCCTCTCAACTGTTTTCACACCCTTAAACTTTACTAGAAATGAAACGTTTGTTTGATGATTTTGGCTACTTCTTGTGCATCCAACTTTGTATTGTTTATTTTAATATAGTTCGAATACTGAATTTCACCATCTAATGAATTCAACCTGTATGAATCCATTGAATTTTTTAAGTCAGCTTCAGACCATTCAATATCTCTTTTAGATGGCTTATGCTTCAGTCGATTATCGCTTTTATTTCGTTCAAGTCGTTCTTCAAGATCAGCCTCAAGCTCCACATAGTAGACAGTACCACCTCGGGATTCAAACAACTGGGAAACTTGATTTACATAATCCCAGTCATCTTGTAGATTAAATGCCCAAACATACGTAAAAATCATGCCATACATATCGCTTTTTGAGGCTTCTTCAAATATCTCCTGACGAAACAAATGGACTAATCTTTTTCCTTCTTTCGTGCTGTAATCAAAAAAATGACCAACTAAATCAATCGTCATATGATTATGAAAAAGCTTCAAATCAGTAATTTTTGCCAATTCCTGCCCAACAGTCATCTTTCCCACTGCTTGGGGTCCAAAGATAAGAATAAGTTTCATCATTACCTCCAGTAAACGGTTTTCATAAGTTATTTTTTTACGTATGTTTATATTAACATAAATATCCAATCTTTGGATTGAGAATAAATAGATAAATGACGTTGAAAGAGTATATGTCTCTAGGGAATCAATAGAAGGTAGCATCCTGCTAAACTATATGTTGTATATTAAACTCATAGCTAGTGAACGAAAACAGGTCATTAAATAATGAAAGGAGGGGTGGAATGCTAGTACTGTGGAGTGCATCCTTGGTGATCGCGATTTTTGCCTTTGTTTTAGCAGTAGTTATGCTTTCATGGATGTATATGATGGTTAGTACCATTACGTCCATACCCGCTACAAGTTATTTTATCGGAGCAACTAATGCTTGGAAGTATACTGGTTTAACCCCTCTTATCTTATTCATGTTGACAGTCGTTTTTTGGTTTTTAGAAAAACGGCAAGAATAGGAGAAGTGCTTTTTTCGAGGAGCCCCAACAGTTAGACATGTTGGGGTTTATTAAGTCCAATGATTAAAATTCCTTTATTCTATCTCTACATCAAAAATAAAAGATTGTTTTCCTTGCTTCACGTTGCTTTGACCTCATACAGATAATAATCCTCTTTCGTTGGCATGGATCATCTTCCATTTCTACAATTTCATTTGAATCGTCCTCATTTCATTTAATAACAGCAATAGAGACAGTGGATTTTGGTTAAGGTCAAATTTTAAAATTTTCTCTTTTTCTACTTCTAACGTTGCAAATTAATCTAATTTTCCTTTTTCTTGTAGTTGGCACTTGCGAAGAAAAATGTCATAGTGTAATATCTAACTAGTACACTATGACACGAGGTGTTGAGGTTGAAGAGTTTTGCAGGACTTTTGAAAAAAGAATGGGTACTTTATCGATCATGGTTTCTAGTGGCAGTTTTTACTGGCATCATGCTCACTTGGATTGTTCCCTATGTATTACATCAATTCGTTGATATTTTTGCCCATGCGCATCAGCTCGCATTTGCTTTTACGCTTATCGTACTATTCGTTGGTGGATTTTATTCTATATGGCAATTTTTAGCGAGTGTACGGTTGGATATTAAAGCTAGGGAGAGCTGGCTTCATTCCACTAGTTCCATCACGAAGTTAATCGGGGCAAAGATGGTCTGTTCGCTTATAGGCTATTCATTGTTTAATACGATCTTTGTGAGTATCGCCATCTTTAATATAAAAGAAGAGCTTATTGCAAATATTGGACAAATTTTGTTTGTATTAGTATTAATTGTTATTATATTTACTTTATTCCAATTAATGCTATTTATTCTTCTCTTATTCTTCTTAGCTTTTTATTTGCAAATGAAGCATGTGATTGGCCGTTTTTCCATCGTGTTGACCATGCTTGCGTTTTATTTAACATCCACTGCCTGGGTTCATATAACGGAAAGCTCATTGTACCAAACGATTTTCCAGCATGGAGCTATTCCTTTACGTAAGATAGAACCTTTTTTACCACAATTAAAAGTTTCGACAATGGAATGGAAGCTCGGTTCATTGTATGCCGTAGAAGAAATAGCCTTTACCTTGTTGATGGTAGTGCTCTTTATAGTGGCATCCAGATGGCTTGAAAAGGTGGTTTTACGATGACGATAGATTTTTCGCGTGATAAACCTATTTATAGCCAGCTTGTCGATCGAATTTGTGGAGATATTTTAAAAGGGAAGCTAGAGCTTGGGGATCGGCTTCCTTCTGTTCGAGAATACGCGGTTGAAGCAGGGGTCAATGTCAATACGGTGCAACGTGTTTATAAGGAGTTAGAGGCAATGAATATTACGGAAACCAAACGAGGACAGGGTACATTTATTACCACGAATGAGAAACGTATTGAGTTGTTACGGGAAGATATGAAGAATCAGTTAGCTGAACATTTTTTACTGTCGATAGAAGCATTAGGATTTTCTAAGGAAGAAATGCTCATTGTTTTGAAAAATAAAGGGTGAGGTGAAGGGTATGCTACAGCTATCTAATGTGTCTTTTCAATATAAGAATAAGCCAATTTTACAGGATATAACCTTTTCTTTCCCTATTGGACAAATCATCGGACTTGTGGGGGAAAATGGTAGTGGGAAATCCACATTAATGAAAGTATTAGCTGGTTTACTACGACCTTCTGCAGGTGAAGTGACACTCAATGCAGAGCCCGTCACGCGTAGAAGTGCGGACCGAATTGCTTATTTACCAGATACGGATTTGTTTTTTGAGTACTTTACAGGTGAGCAGCTATTTCAGCATTATGCCTCACAGTTCGAGGATTTTTCCTATGACAAAGCCTGTATAGTAGCGGAATTTTTACAGGTTGATAAACAGGCTAAGCTACGCCAATTATCAAAGGGCAATCGTGGTCGGATGAAAATGGCTGCAACGCTTGGGCGAGAGGTTCCTTATTATGTAATGGATGAACCCTTTGCAGGGCTAGACCCTATCGTTCGAGAGCAACTGATTAAAGGCTTATTGCAATTTACTGATATCGAGAATCAAACCATCTTGTTGTCAACACATGAATTATATGAGGTAGAGCCGATTTTAGATCAAATTATATTGTTGCAAGCAGGGTCTATCACGGCTTATGAAGATGTCGAAACATTACGTGATGTGACCAATAAGGATGCGGTCGAGTGGATGAAAGGCTTTTATCGACCTTTCAACAAATGAAACTACTGCTAAAGATGAAAATTGACACTTTTTATGCTCAGGTGAAATGGATTAGAAAGGGTGAAAAAATATGACAGAACCAATTGTACAATTGCAAAATTTATCGAAGACCATTCGTGGGAAGCAATTAATACAGCAGTTAAATATTGATTTATATCCAGGACAAATTACAGGGTTTTTAGGACCAAATGGTGCGGGGAAAACAACAACCATTCGAATGATGACGGGCCTTATGAAGCCAACAGAGGGCAAGGTATTGATTGATGGGCTTTCCTTACAGGAGCATTATGAGGAAGCGATTAGTAAGGTTGGCGTTATTGTCGAAAACCCCGAAATGTATAAATTTATGTCAGGCTATAAAAATTTACTACATTTTGCACGTATGCATAAAAATGTAACGAAGGAACGAATTCAAGAGGTCGTTCAACAAGTCGGGCTCGAACATCGTATACATGAAAAGGTATCCACGTATTCTCTTGGTATGCGTCAACGACTAGGTTTAGCACAGGCACTATTGCATCGACCAAAGTTTTTAATCTTAGATGAACCAACGAATGGCTTAGATCCTGCTGGAATTCGAGAGTTTCGCATGTATCTTCGCAAGATTGCCTCAGAAGAGGGCGTTTCTGTATTTGTATCTAGTCACTTATTATCTGAAATTGAGCTAATGTGTGACCGCGTAGCAGTCATTCAAAATGGTAAGCTCATTGATCTACGTGATATCCATAATGAAAGCTCATCCTTTTATTATGTGGAGGCACAGCCAAAAGAGCAGGTATCTGCTTATCTTAAAGAGCATGATTACCAATTCGCTGCTGAAAATGGTGGCTATGTAGTGGAAATGACGAAGGAAAATGTTCCAGCCTTAATTACACAACTAGTGCAAGAAGGTATTCAACTATTTGCAATACAGCCACATCAAAAAACATTAGAGGATCAATTCTTAGAAATGACTGGAGGCGGACAAATTGCTGAAGCTAATTCAAAATGAGTGGATGAAATTATGGCATAAAAAAGGAACATGGGCAATGGTTGCGATGCTAATTCTTGTCATTCTCGTTCCAGCAGGGATCACTAAATATTATGAAGTAAAATCGACAGATGAAGGCTCATGGCAGGATATGGAGCAGCAGGCCATTCAATCAAATAAAGAGATGCTTGCCAATGAGGAATTAACGGCGGAAGATAAGGTTTATTTTGAGGAGCAGATTGCTCTTTCAGAATATCGCTTAGCCCATGATGCACCGAGCCAAACGGATAGTAGCCTTGCCAGCTTTATGTCCTTTACAAGCAATATGATTATACTTGTCACTTTATTTACAGTCATTACAGCCGCAAGTATTGTGTCGAGCGAATTTTCAACAGGTACCATTAAAATGCTGTTAACACGACCGATGTCTCGTGCAAAGGTGCTAACGTCTAAATTACTGACGACCTTCCTATTTGGTTTTTTATTATTTGTAGTCAACGTAGTGGTAAGTGGCATTGTTGGCTTCGTATTGTTCGGCATAGGAACAGGTGTTGAATTAGAAATCGTCAATGGGCAAGTAGCCGAGAAGGCCGTATGGAGTGATTTAGCGTATCATTATCTACTGTCTGGTGGAGATTTTGTGATGTCTACATTGTTTGCCTTTTTAGTAGGCTCTGTGTTCCGTTCAAGTTCATTAGCGATTGGTTTAACGATGTTCCTTTCCTTCACAGGTGGCATGATTGTGATGTTCTTAAGCCGCTACGACATTGTCAAATACATTTGGCTAACACATTCAGACTTAACACAGTATGAAAATGGTGGTGGCTCGATGATTGCTGATGTGACGATGCCATTCTCTTTAACCGTACTTGCTATTTATGCAGTCATTTTCCTTATTATTAGTTATACATCCTTTATGAAGCGTGATGTCACTGCATAAGTTAAATAAGAACTGTGCCCTAATTCTCATTGGGGTGCGGTTTTTTTTTTGCACAACACGAAATATTAAAAAAGTATTTATTTTTTTTCGAATTGCGCCTATAATAATAGCAACTTAGTGAAAACGCTTTTTTTTTACTAAAGTGGTCTAGACAACTATACCAAAGGGGGATAATGAATGTTTGCTTTCTTACAAAAAATCGGTAAGTCACTCATGTTTCCAATCGCTACTTTACCAGCAGCGGCCTTATTATTACGTTTAGGGTCAGGGGATATGCTTGGGGCAGTACCGAATGAAGCGATCCAGTACATTGCTAGTATTATGGCTGCTTCGGGGAATGCTATACTTGGCAATTTACCTATTATTTTTGCTATCGGTATTGCCATGGGATTAGCTCATGATAGCAGTGGGGGCGCAGCTCTTGCAGGGGCGATTGCTCATCTTGTGTTAATAGCCGTTTTAGGAACAGTTAATGAAGATTTAAATATGGGTGTGTTTGGTGGAATTATTGCCGGTATTACGGCAGGCTTATTATATAACAAATATTATAATGTGAAATTTCCAGAATGGTTATCATTCTTTGGCGGACGGCGCTTTGTACCGATTATCACATCGATAACGATGGCGATTTTAGGTAGTATTTTAGCAATCGTTTGGGGACCTATTCAAGGTGGTATTGATGCGGTCGGCAATTGGATGATTGGCGCTGGATCACTTGGTGTTGGGATGTACGGGTTCTTTAACCGACTTTTAATTCCAGTTGGTCTACACCACGTTATCAATACAATTATTTGGTTTGACTTCGGTGAATTTACCAATGCTGCAGGCGAAATAGTGAAAGGGGATATCAACCGCTTCTTAGCAGGGGATACATCAGCTGGACATTTCCAAGCTGGCTTCTTCCCAATCATGATGTTTGGTTTACCAGCAGCCTGTCTTGCGATGTACTTTACAGCGAAAAAGGAAAAACGTCCTATAGTAGGTGGGATGTTCGTTTCTATCGCTTTAACAGCCTTTTTAACAGGTGTGACAGAGCCGATTGAATTTTCATTTATGTTCTTATCACCAGTTCTTTATGGTATTCATGCTGTATTAACAGGTATTTCTCTTGCGGTTGCCTATATCGTTGGTTTCCGTGACGGTTTTGGATTCTCAGCAGGTTTAATTGATTACTTGCTGAACCTTGGTCTGGCAGATAAACCATTACTATTAATTCCTTTAGGCTTAGGCTTTGGTGCCATTTACTTTGTTGTATTCTATTTCTTAATCAAAAAATTAGACTTAAAAACACCTGGACGTGAAGACGATGATGAAGAGGAAGTGGAAGTCGATGCTTCTATTTCCGACGATGTCGATGTACGTGCATACTATACAATTGAAGCCTTAGGTGGAGAAGAAAATATTAAACAAATTGACTACTGTACGACACGCTTACGTATGTCTGTGCAGGATGCCAATATGGTGGATGAAAAAACATTAAAGCAGACTGGTGCAAGAGGTGTTATGCGTATCAGTAAAACGAATGTTCAAGTAATCATTGGTACATCTGTTGAGTTTTTAGCTGAGGCCATGAAAGAACGTCTGAAAAAAGGCAACCCAGCACCTAAAAATGCAAAACTGCCAACAGCACAGCCTGTAGTGGAAAAAACAGCACATAATGAAACAACGACATTCAATGATTTTGAGATGCCGATGACAGGTGATTTGCTACCATTATCAGAAGTACCAGATGAGGCATTTTCTGCAGGCTTGATGGGACCTGGCTTTGGGATTCGTCCAACTGACGGGACAGTTTATGCACCATTTGATGGTCAAGTGGTCATGATCTTCCCAACAAAACACGCCATTGGTTTGAAATCAGATACAGGCGTTGAAGTATTAATCCATGTTGGATTAGATACAGTCAAGCTGAATGGTGAAGGCTTTGAACTGTTTGTAACAGATGGTCAAACAATTAAACGAGGAGAGGCGCTGTTAAAAGCAGACATTGCTCACATTAAAGATCAAGTACCTTCCGTGATTACACCAGTTGTATTCACAAGTTTAATGGGGCAAGAGATTTCACTTGGAAAATCGGGCTACCAGCGAGCAGGCTCAACAAATATTATTGCAATGAAAAAGTAACAATAAATGGGGCTGTTTGCTAAGGTAACACAAGCAATGTGAAAATTGTGAATGGACGCCTTTTCAACAGCCCTTGTTCAAGAAGGAGATGCTATTCTTGAGTTTATTAATTCGTAACATCACAGTGGTTAACGCAAATGGTCGAGATGAGCAAATGGATGTGTGGATGAGGGATGGCAAAATCGCTCAAATCGCCCAGCACATTGAAGTCAGTGGTGGGGATCGGTTAGATGGTTCAGGGAAATTTTTATTGCCAGGATTTATTGATATGCATATCCATGGCTCTGCTCAAATGGATGCAATGGATGCATCTGATGAAGGACTCCACACTATGGCGCAATCGCTTTTAAAAGAAGGTACGACCAGCTTTTTAGCTACAACGATGACACAAAGCTATGACAATATTGAGCGTGCTATTGCCAATATCGCACAGTTCCAGCCACAGCCCGATGAAGCGGAAGTGTTGGGCATTCATATTGAAGGACCATTTGTTTCGAAACAGCGTGCTGGTGCTCAACCTCTTGATTTTATTGTGCAGCCAGATCTAAATGTATTCACCAAATGGCAGGAACTAAGTGGTAATAAAATTAAGCAAATTACGCTGGCACCCGAAGAGCCTAATGGTATGTCAGCTGTGCAGAGTATTGCTGCTAGTGGTGTGATTGTATCGATTGGTCACTCGGATGCAACCTTTGAGCAAATGCAAGAGGCGGCGCAATTGGGTGCAACACAGGGGACACATTTATACAATCAAATGCGTCCATTCCACCACCGAGACCCAGGTGTTGTTGGCGGTGTTTTATTGCTAGAAGGCATAAAGGCCGAGATGATTGTTGATTTTATTCATATGCACAAGGGTGCAGTGGAAATGGCCTACCGCGTGAAAGGCGCAGATGGCATTATTTTAATTACTGATGCCATGCGAGCGAAGGGTATGCCATTTGGTGAATATGACTTAGGTGGTCAAATCGTTCATGTGACTGAGGCAGGAGCCCATCTAGCAAACGGTTCCTTAGCAGGTAGTATTTTGAAAATGGATCAAGCTGTACGAAACATGCACCTCGTAACAAATTGTACGCTTGAGGAGCTTGTGAAAATGTCGAGCTTTAATGCTGCTCAACAATTGAAATTAAGCACGAAGGGACAGCTTGTGCAAGGCTATGATGCAGATGCAGTCATTATAGATGCGCATTTAAATCTTCAGCAAACAATTAAGGGTGGCCACATTTTATTTGATGTGATGAAAGATAGCGAAGGTCGTTAATGTCTCTTTGACATACAAACATCCAGCATGAAACGATGGAAATGAAAAGGTGATAGATCATGAATACCTATTTTCAACAAGTTAATCGATATTTAACAATGGTGGCTCAACAGGAAAGTGAGCAAGTCATGCATGTAGCCAAGCAAATTGTTAAACGTCTCACACAGGGGGGTATTATCCAGCTGTTTGGCTCTGGGCATTCCATGTTATTAGCGCAGGAATGTTACTACAGAGCAGGTGGCCTAGTGCCTGTCAAACCGATACACATTGAATCGTTAATGCTGCATCAGGGTGCACGGCAATCCTCGCAAAATGAAAAAAAACAGGCTTTTTTAGCCTCCTATAAGGATCAGCTCCAGTTTGATGACCAAGATGTTTGTATTATCATTTCAACATCCGCTAATAATCCAGCGCCCATTGATATGGCCATCTATGCCAAGGAAGCGGGCGCTTTGACCATATCATTGCAATCGCTGGAATATCAACAGCAGCCATCACGCCATCCTTCAGGCAAGCGTTTAGAGCACATTGTAGATGAAATTTTAAATACACATGTTCCATTAGGAGATGGTGTTTTAACAGTGGATCAGTTGCAGTATGCACCTGTATCAACGATCTTAGGTGCAACTTTATTAAATGCTTTATTTGCTGAAATTATTGAGCTTTTGCATGAACAGGGTGCAAATCTACCCGTGTTTGGTAGCAGCAATATTGGGAAAAACAATAACGATGCGCTCATTGATCAATATGGTCAACGTATTCATTTCTAAGGCAAAAAGGAGGATATTTGGTGATAATAAAAAGGTTTTCCTCAGTTGATGAGTTATACGCTCAGGCAGTAGCGACAATCGTGGAAGCGAAACAAAATGGAGCGACAACGTTCGGGTTAGCTACTGGTGGAACAATGGAACCGTTGTATGCTAAAATCTGTAAAACGGATATTGATTTTTCAGATTGCACGAGCTTTAATTTGGATGAATATGTTGGACTTGAGGCAACGCACGAGCAAAGCTATGCCTATTACATGAACAAGCATTTATTTCACCAAAAACCATTTCAAGCATCCTATTTACCGAATGGTTTAGCAGCCGATCCTTTAGAGGAAGCAGCACGCTATGAAGCATTGTTGCAACAGCATTCCTTAGATTTCCAATTGCTTGGTATTGGTCAAAATGGTCATATCGGCTTCAATGAGCCAGGTACACCCTTTGATTCCTTGACACATTTAGTGACACTGGAGGAATCTACTCGCCAAGCCAATGCACGCTTCTTTTCATCGATTGATGAGGTGCCCACACATGCATACACAATGGGGATTCAGTCCATTATGCGAGCAAAGTGCATTTTGTTAATTGCAGTGGGAGAAACTAAGCGAGACGTTTTACAGCGTGTGCTGGCATTAGATTATACAGAGGATGTACCAGCAAGTGCTTTGTCCAAACATCCAAATGTTATCATTTTAACAGACTTACAAGAAGAGGAGAATAAATTATGAAAACACAACAATTTACAGTAGTCGATCCTTTAGGAATTCATGCACGTCCGGCAAGTCAGCTTGTAGCAAAAGCTACACCGTTTGCTTCTTCAATTGAAGTACGTACAGAAGAAAAAGCAGCTAATTTAAAATCCATTTTAGGTGTTATGGGGTTAGCCCTAAAACAAGGTTCACAATTTACACTTGTTGTAGAGGGGGAAGATGAAGAGCAAGCATTTGCAGCATTAGCGACACTCATGACAGAAATGGGGCTTGCACAATGACACAACTCTCTGGTATTGCCGCTTCAGACGGCATTGCCATTGCGAAAGCATATCGTTTTGTCCAACCAGACTTAACCTTCACGAAAACAACTGTTCAGGATATCGAGGCAGAGCAGCAACGTTTAGCAGCCGCTCTTGCCAAATCAGAGCAAGAATTAGTGGCGATTCAACAGCAAACAATAGAAAAATTTAGTGCAGAAGAAGCGGCCATTTTTGAAGCCCATTTATTAGTGCTGAAAGATCCAGAATTAATTGGGCCAATCAAACAAAAAATGGCAGATGAAGCGGTAAACGCAGAATATGCGTTACATGACGTTTCAACGATGTTTGTAACATTATTTGAAAGTATGGATGACGAATACATGAGTGCGCGTGCATCAGATATTAAAGATGTGACAAACCGTATTTTAGCGCATTTACTCGGTGTACATATTCCAAATCCAAGTCATATTAATGAACAGGTTATTATTGTCGCCAATGATTTGACACCTTCAGAGACTGCCCAATTGGACCGAAACTTTGTCCTTGGCTTTATTACAGATATTGGTGGCCGTACTTCTCATTCTGCAATCATGGCACGTTCATTAGAAATTCCGGCAGTAGTAGGGGCAGGGACAGCAACATCAACGATTCAAGATGGTGATCTATTAATTGTGGATGGTTTATCAGGTCAAGTGATTGTCAACCCAACGGCAGATGTTATGGCTGAATACGAAGAAAAGGCACAAAACTATCGTACGCAGCAAGCGGAGTGGTCAACATTAGTGAACGAGCAAACGCTGTCCAAAGATGGTGTACATGTAGAACTGGCAGCCAACATCGGATCGCCGAGTGATTTAGATAGTGTGTTACGCCATGGGGCAGAAGGAATTGGCCTATATCGTACAGAGTTTTTATATATGGGCCGAGAAAACCTGCCATCAGAGGAAGAACAATTTAGCGCTTATAAAACGGTCATTGAAGGAATGAACGGTAGACCAGTTGTTATTCGAACACTGGATATCGGTGGAGATAAACATTTACCGTACTTACCTTTACAAGAAGAAATGAATCCATTCCTAGGTCATCGTGCCATTCGACTTTGTTTAGATCAACAAGAGCTATTCCGTACAAAATTGCGTGCATTACTTCGTGCATCTGTATATGGCAGCTTAAAAATCATGTTTCCGATGATTGCAACTATTCGAGAGTTCCGTGATGCTAAAGCGATTTTATTAGAAGAACAAGAAAAGCTTGTATCATCAGGAATTGCGGTCAGCTCGGACATTGAAATTGGGATGATGGTGGAAATTCCAGCGACAGCCGTGATGGCCGATATCTTTGCGAAAGAAGTGGACTTCTTCTCCATCGGCACCAATGATTTAATTCAATATACGATGGCGGCAGATCGCATGAATGAAAAAGTTGCGTATTTATATCAACCATATAATCCAGCCATTTTACGCTTGATTCAAATGGTCATTGAGGCAGCACATAAAGAGCAAAAATGGGTAGGGATGTGTGGTGAAATGGCAGGCGATGAGCTTGCTGTTCCATTGTTACTCGGCTTAGGCTTAGATGAATTCTCAATGAGTGCAACCTCCATTTTAAAAACACGCTCCTTGCTAAAGCAATTATCTGTTTCAGAGATGCAAGCTTTAGCGGCAGAGGCTTTACAGCTAGCGACAGCCGAAGAGGTTATCGAGAAAGTTAAGCAAGCTGTGAAATAAATGATCTTAAAAACCATCTACCGAAATAATTGTGGTAGATGGTTTTTGGCTTTACTTCAACGATTTATTTAAACTGTTGATGATTAAAGATACCTCTAACAAGTCATCGATGATGGCATCGGCCTTAACATGATCCCATTGAGAATCCCTTTTCCAAATGCCTTTCATTCCAACACGCTGTGCACCTTTCACATCATTTTCAGGATGATCTCCAATAAAAATACATTCATTTGGGAGCACATGTAGCTTTTCTAATGCTCTATTAAATATCTCGGGGTTTGGTTTTTTAATCCCTTCCCACTCGGATACAAATATGACATCAACATACTTGTCTATTCCTAACGCTTTCATATTTTCCATTTGGAATTGCCCATAGCCATTGGTAATGATGCCCAAGGCGATATGGTCGCTTTTCAATTTTTCTAACATATGAAGAAGATGAGGAAAAGGAACACAGTGATTGTTGAAATTATTAATGTAATCTTGAAGAAGTTCTTCCCATGATAGTGTGTCTATATTAAATTCAGCAACAAGTTGCTGATAGACTGTATCCTTCCATACATATCCCAGCTGATCTAATTGGATAAAACGAGACATATAGCGCTCTTTTGGAATATGTTTTACTAATTCGCCTAGGCGGTCATATTGCTTCGCTATGAATTTTTTTACGGAGGCATCTCTATTTAATAACGTTCCATCTAAATCAAATAATGCTGCTTTTATTCCCATGACCTACACTCCTTTTTATATAAAAAAATAGTTGAAGATTTCCTCAACTATTTTTTCTAGGATCTAGATATGTTTGGAGATGATTTGCTGAAGCTTCGCCTGGAGTGCAGGTACGTCATGCATAGTAATGGTTGTTCGAACATAGCTTTCATCCATATCTAATGCCTCCGCAAAGAAGCTACCAATGCCTCTTACTTTACGATCAATTTGCATGTAAATTTCTGCTGAGTGGTTGGATTGCGAAAGGAAGACGATTTCAAGCTCATCTAAATGTCCTCTAAATGGACCTGTTGGCACAAATTCAAACTCCTGCACAAATGGGTAATAGCCTCGGAAGCGGGAAGGGGCTTGTTGGCATTCCGCTTCACGTAAACGAAAACCTAACCCACGAATAGCATCTAGGATGTGGTCTGCCAGCATTGTTGGCTCCACTCGAATATAATCCTTATCACTTGGATCGACAGCGTTCTTTATATCAAGACCTGTTTGAATCCAGACCTGTGTTTTACCTGCAGTAATGGGTGTTTCAAATGGCAGTGTGAGCGAAATTGGAAAGATCTTTTCCTCACCAGCACCTAGTAAGAACGGCTCTGACACTTTCAATTTTTGCAGTGTGGCAACCTCTGTATGTTTATGGTCATTCGACTCTCGAATATAAGTTGTATTAACTGATAGATAGATCGTATCGACTTGCTGCTCAACTTGACCACCACGCACGATAATTTCGCCTTGCATGACCTCACCAGCGCGATAAGTATCCTTTTCTAATCGAGTATCCACTGTTGCTGAACCGATTCCAATACTTGCTAATGCTTTATGAAAAAAAGACATCTTTCATTCCTCCTACTGACATGTTTAGCTATACATACGCACAGATGGAAAAAAGGTTTCAAGGCTAGCCAATTTTTCGCTATACTATTTGAAAAGCGAAACAGGGAAAGGAATGGAAGGTAGCAGTCAAAGACGGAGAACTTTAGGTTTTTTTGTTCATGGCTGCACCATTTATTCACATTTTCGTTTTATAATGGTAAAAGTAGTACTAGATAGAAGGTGTGTTTGTATGTATCGTATGATGTCAGCTGTCAGTCAGTTTATAAGCGACCCTATTTCACAATTTTTAAATGGCTATGAGCATTCTGCATTTGCTATGACCGTTCTTCTGGGCCTTCTTGGTGCACTTGCTCCGTGTCAGTTAACGGGTAATATGAGTGCAATAACGTATTATGGCAATCGAACATTGCAACTGAAAAGTAACTGGCAGGAGATTGTGCTCTTTATGCTTGGGAAAGTGCTTGTATTTAGCGGTCTTGGACTCTTCGCTTGGCTTTTTGGTCAATCCTTTGAAACAAAGATGACTCAATACTTTCCCATCTTTCGTCAAGCTATTGGACCAATCATGCTGATAACAGGCCTCGTGCTAATAGGTCTATTCAAATTAAAGTTTTTATATCGCCTATCCTCTCTATTACCGCCAGTTGTAAAAGCAGGGAAATTGGGCTCCTTCCTCATGGGCGCTAGTTTTGCCATTGCCTTTTGTCCAACCATGTTTGTGCTATTTTTTGGGTGGTTAATGCCAATTGTTGCAAGCACCCCCTATGGCTTAATTTTGCCCAGTGTATTTGGGGTGGCAACTTCTATACCACTCATTTTGCTACTCGTCTTTATTTATCTATTTGATGCAAAGCGTCTTATAATGCGGACAAGCATAAAGCTAGGGAGGGGAATACAAATAGTGGCAGGAATATTGTTAGTATTCATTGGTATGACAGATACGATCACCTATTGGGGGATGTAAAATCCAAAACCACTTACCAAGCAGATTGATAAGTGGTTTTTATCAAAATAAATAGAAAAAGAATAGCTAATCATTCAACATTTGCCTCTGAATCGCTCCATTTATAGTAAACAAATTTTTGGCTTTGTCCATTCATGTCAAATTCATCATCACTCGTGCCAATGTATTTAAATCCATTTTTCTCTAATATTTTTTGAGAGGCAATATTATTCGTCGTTGTTTTCGCTGCAATATGTTTGATTCCTAGATTGCTTACCATTGCCAATAATAACTTTAACGCCTTATTCGCCAATCCTTTACCTATATGCTCTTCGCCAACTCTATAACCAACATGGCCAAGCTGTTGACTTTTATCAATGTCAACTAAATTTATTCTTCCAACAATTTGTCCATTGTCATTTTTTATTAAATAAAAATAAGATATGTCTTGGGCTTGTTCTTCTATTAATAGCTCATTTTTCTCTTTAAAAATTTTATACTCATAATAATCATGTCCACGACTAGGTACCATTTTTTCGAAATATGTCCTATTTTTAAGCTCAAATTCATATAAACGCTCAAGATCAGCGTGTTCTAATTTTTCTAGTATAATATTCATATAATCCCCTTTTTCTATTTAAGTAAAATATTGTTTAGTTTGAGATAAAGCTGTCAGCATGGAGATGCTCACAATACTCTCTGATTAAAGTCCAGTCATTTTGCTCTTTGCGGAATCGTTGAATAAATAATTTGACAACATCAAGTAGTTTTCCTTCGATTTCAAACGTGACCCAAAACGTTGCAATCACTTCATTTTCAGTTGCAGGGGTGATATGCAGTACTTTAAAATGCCATTTTGGTTGACGACCTTCATATTGTTGATACGCTTGTTCCCAGCCCATTTTTGCCTCCTCGTAGCCCCAATCCGAAATATTGGCTTCTGGTCCCGCCCAGCGTATGGCGATTTCCTTTGACAAAAAGGCATTCATTTCTTCGGCATTACAGCCATTCCAAACATCTTGATAGTGTTGGAAAAAGTGTTCAAACTCTTTGAGTAATGT
The DNA here is from genome assembly GCF_028877475.1 of Lysinibacillus irui. Taxonomy (NCBI): domain Bacteria; kingdom Bacillati; phylum Bacillota; class Bacilli; order Caryophanales; family Bacillaceae; genus Lysinibacillus; species Lysinibacillus irui. The sequence continues at coordinate 1,767,902 of NZ_CP113527.1, forward strand.
ATCTGTAGCTGGCATGAAAATACCTCCCGTAGAATTGTCTTTATTTTATGGTTCTAATAAAAGATTCCGTTCCTGAGAGTGGTTATATATAGAATAACATAAATTCCAATATTATGAATTATCTAATAACAAAAAGGTAGCTGATGTTTGCTTTTATTAAAAGTAAGTTATAATTATCCACATTTTAGTTTTACCAAGGAGATGTATCGATAGTAGAGCTACTATTTCATCGGTAATGAAAACACATTTTTTTCAATCTACACTAGGTATGGATATTGTTCAAAATATGCCTTGTTTCCACCTAATACCTTGGATACTATAATGGTAAGGAATTAATTAATTGGATTACTATTCCAAAAAGTAGCCTCATTATGATGAATGGAGCGCTTAGTCGATTGTGGAGATACTAAAGGTTGTCTGTGTCAAAAGGAAGTGTTTTACACAGTACGTAAAACTATTTGTTGGACTCTCAGTTCTAAGTTCAAAAGTTGGAGGAATAGAAAATCTATGAACATCTCTCTTAAAAAGACAATAAAGTTACTTGCATTGCTCATTTTGTTAGTAACAATTACAGGCTGCACCACAAAGCCTGTGTCTTCAAATGCCGATCAATCTTTATCTAATCAACACCAAGGTACTGCTCCTAAAACCGAGACCATAAATGAAACGTTACCTGCTGAAGTGACAAATATACCATCAAACCCAGCGGTTGAGTATGAACCTGCCTGGCCAGATCGAGCGGTAAAGTCTTCTAGAGGACATCTTGTGAATAGTTGTGTTCCAGATGAGCTACGCGATCAAGCAACGACACTGACTACCAGTGATGGGGTATATCTTTCGGCACTTGTGCTTGGTAGCGGAAATAAAGGAGTCCTACTAGCACATGAGCAAGGTTATTCCATTTGCTCTTTTCTTGACATGGGAACGGAACTGGCAGACAACGGTTATTTAGTTATTATTCCTGAATATCGTAATCACGGTGCCTCACAGAAAATCGAACTAAATGATCATATAGAGCTTGATGCAGATGTAGCCTTAAACGAACTAAAACGAATGGGTGCAAAAAGAGTATTTTTGGCAGGAGCATCATGTGGTGGTACAACAGCAATCGTTGCAGGCGTCCGTCAAGAGCTTCCTATTGAGGGACTAATTATTCTTTCTTCTCCTGCACAATGTTCAAACCTTGATGCAATTCCAAGTGTCAAAAAGATTAAAGCGCCATCCTTGTTTGTTTTTTCACCTGGTGATTATGGAGGCAGTATTGAAAAACATGTGCGCCAATTATATCAAGAATCTGGAGCAACTGATAAAGAGCTAATTGTGGACGAGAGCGGTTATCACGGAACAGATATGTACCATAGGGGGCAGGACGGTGACGTATTAAAGACGCGACTCATTGACTTTGTTAAAAAGGAATTTAAATGATGTGTACTCAAAAAGAGGATGGTAATAACCCAATCTAATTTAATGTAACAAGGGCTACTCATGGAATATGCAAAGCTTACCTGGTAAACAGAAGAAAGGACATGCTTTATTGGAGTTACATTAAAATGGGCATTACTGTTTTTGGCCAAATTGACTATGTAATGTGATCGTACTGTAAGTTTTTCAATAAGCGATGCAATAATGAGGAAAAAAGGTAGCTGATGTTTGAATCAGCTACCTTTTGTTATTAATCAAGCCTTGTTAACGTTTTGCCACTCCAACCAAAAATAACGGTTAGAATAGGCCCTAGTAGACAGAAGAAGGTAAAGGGAAGATAAGCTAACGTAGATATATCAAGAACACTTGCTATGAAAATACCACAAACACTCCAAGGGACAAGAGGATTGACTACCGTACCTGCATCCTCCATCACGCGAGAAAGATTTTTTGGGGCCAAGCCGACCTTCGCAAATTGTGCTTTAAATGCCTCACCCGTTAATAAAATGGATAGGTACTGCTCACCGATCAATGTATTGACACCGATGCCCGTAATCGCTGCACCTGTAATAACAGAGCCAGCACTTTTAAACAAGCTTTCAACTTTCGTTAAGATGCTTTGAATAATGCCTAGTGTAAATAGTAAGCCACCCATTGTTAAGGCAAGTAAAACAAGAGCAATGGTAAATAGCATACTATTCATTCCACCGCGAGTTAGCAGAGCATCTATTTCTTTATTACCAGTTTGAGAGACATAGCCATCAAAAAGCATCTTGAAGACATCTGCAGCAGGCAATGGTTCATGAATATAGGCAAGTCCTACTCCCAGAATAGACACGACTGCCAGTGTAATGATAGCTGGTGCTTTATAAAAAGTCATAATAACGAGTACGGCAATAGGTAATAATGTATACCAATGAATAAGTCCTGTAGAGAGTAATCCTTCTTTAAATTGCTCCACTGTATCAAACGAAGTAGCTGCTCCTGTTGGTGATAAAATAGCGTACAGCACAAAGGAAATCAGGAAAGCAGGAATCGTAGTCCAACCCATATTTTTAATATGCTCAAATAAATCTACTCCAACCGTACCAGAGGCAAGATTAGTTGTATCTGATAAAGGTGACATTTTATCACCAAAGAAGGCACCAGAAACAATTGCTCCAGCTGTGATAGTTAACGAGATGTCCATAGCACCTGCAATGCCCATAAAGGCTACACCGACAGTGGCTACTGTTGTTAAGGAGCTACCGACAGACACACCGACAATGCTACAAATTAAAAAGACAATAGCAAAGAAAAAGTTAGGTGAAACGGTTAAAAAACCATAATAGATAAGGGTAGGAATCGTTCCTCCCATAATCCAGCTCGAAATCAAGATGCCAATAAAGAAAAAGATAAATACAGCGCCAAGTCCAGCACTAGCACCTGCAATCATACCGCCTTCAAGATCACGAAAGGGTACTTTTTTTAGTAGTCCATAGGCTAGTAAAAGTGAAATGACTAGAAAAATGGGAATGTGGGGTGTTGCTTTTAAATAGCCGATACTAAAAGCCATTGTGGCTATAATGATAAGTATAATAAAGCCTGCCTCAATAAATCGAGGGTTACTCTTAGCTTCTATTCGAAACATGTGAATCCTCCTAATAAACTTTTACGCTTCAATGCGGTGAAGCCCAAAAGTATTATAGCACGCTAATAATTTTTGTCAATTGACAGAAATTTGGAGGTCTTATCATCTCGATATTTGCAGCGATTGTGTATAAGCAGTTAGAACGTCGAGCATAACAAGCATAAGAGCGAATAATACTCTGATAAAAGACAAAAAATAACAATGAAATTCCATCATTTTCATGTAAATTTCGTTTACAATTCCTTAACATTTCACATCATAAACAAAAAAGCAGAAAAAAGTTCATTTCAAGTGTTTTTGTAAAAACAAAAGAAAAAATGGTCATATTTAAAGAAAAAACACTGATTTTTATTAACAGATTTCCAGCGTTTTCAACTTGAAAAACAGCTTAAAAATAAATGTGGCAAATTTTATATTACATTTTTGTAAAATCAATATCTTTGTGTTTAAAATTTTGTAGAATTGTGTAAATGTTTTGTTATGATGATTCAGAAATCCACAAATTAATTTTTACTTAACAGGAGGAACAGGATGTTCAACTCAAATAAGCAAGATCCATTTTTTCAGTCTTTATTAAAAATCGCAAAAAATGTGAATGAAGGTATTTATTATGCACACAATGCCCGCATTCAAGATGATATAGATTCTTTAAAAGAAATTGCAGATACAATGAAGCAGTATGAAACAAGTGGAGATAAATTAATTCATGAACTCATTGTGATGCTAAATAAATCTTTTATGACGCCAATCGAGCGTGAGGATATTTTAGCATTAGCGAATAAACTTGATGATGTCATTGATGGAATGGAAGGCTGTATTGCTCATTTCAATATGTATAACTTAACAGAAGTAACAGAGCCTATGCGCCAATTCCTTTCATATATTGCCAAGAGTACAGATGAAATGGTACAAGCCATGGAACTTTTAAATAGTAAAAAGCTTGTAGAAATGCGTAAACATGCTATTCAAATTAAGGATAATGAGCGTGAATGTGATGAAATTTTCCGTTCTTCGATGAAGCAGTTATTTATCCAGGAAAAAGATCCAATGCGCTTAATTGTCTTCAAAGATATTTACGAGCAATTTGAGGATATTGCGGATAGCTGCCAAACAGTAGCAAACACAATTGAAACAATAATTATGCGTAATGCGTAAGATGGAGTGTACGAAATGGATACGATCTTATTAATCACCATACTAGTCGTTATATTCGCGCTTGTATTCGACTTTATTAACGGCTTCCATGATACAGCAAATGCCATTGCCACTTCTGTATCAACACGTGCATTAAAGCCACGTACAGCCGTATACATGGCTGCGGTAATGAACTTCGTCGGAGCGATTACATTCGTTGGGGTAGCAAAAGCGTTAACAAAAGATATTGTAGACCCATTTACCTTAAATGCTTATGATGGCGATATTACGGGTTCGGTCGTTATTTTAGCGGCCTTATTATCAGCCATAACATGGAATTTACTTACATGGTATTTTGGGATTCCATCAAGTTCTTCTCATACGTTAATTGGTTCTGTTGCAGGTGCAGCCATTGCGGCAGCCGGATTTGATATTTTGAACTATGCTGGGTTTATTAAAATTATCCAAGCATTAATTTTTTCACCACTACTAGCTTTTGCAGCTGGTTTCCTGATGATGACAATATTGAAGGTCATCTTTAAGGATATGAATTTATACCGTACGAATAAAGGCTTCCGAACAATGCAAATCGGGACGGCAGCCTTACAATCATTCACACACGGAACAAACGATGCGCAAAAAGCCATGGGGATTATTACACTCGCTTTAATTGCGGGTGGTCTACACCAAGGAGATGATATTCCATTCTGGGTACGTTTTGCAGCGGCCACAGCAATGGGTCTTGGTACATCTGTAGGTGGTTATAAAATCATCAAAACCGTTGGTGGTAAGATTATGAAAATTCGCCCAGTGAATGGGGTAGCGGCTGACTTAGCTTCTGCTTCGATCATCTTCGGTGCGACATTAATTCACTTACCAGTTTCTACAACACATGTTATTTCTTCTTCTATCATGGGTGTAGGTACCGCACACCGTGTCAAAGGCGTTAAATGGGGAATGGCACGTAAAATCGTCACAACATGGGTCATCACCATGCCAATATCAGCTGTCATGGCCGCATTAATTTACTATATTTTAAGTCTATTTTTCTAGTTCGCTAAGGAATGCACAATCACTGTGCATTCCTTTTTTGTTTGGTGCTAGGAGCGGCAAAATGAGGATAGCGAGGGCAAAGTAGCGGATAGCACGGCAAAAGTGGCGGATAGCGAGGGCAAAGTAGCGGATAGAACCGTCAAAGTGAAGGATAGAGAGGGAAAAGTAGCGGATAGACCCGGCAAATGGAGGATAGCCCGGACAAAGTAGTGGATAGAACGGCAAAAGTGGCGGATAGCGAGGGCGAAGTAGTGGATAGAACTGAAAAAGTTGCGGATAACGATGGCAAAGTAGCGGATAGTACGGCAAAAGTGAAGGATAGCCCGATCAAGTAGCGGATAGAACCGTCAAAGTGAAGGATAGCCCGGACAAAGTAGTGGATAGAACTGCAAAAGTGAAGCGATGGCAAAGTAGCGGATAGAACCGGCAAAATGAAGGATAGCCCGGACAAAGTAGCGGATACAACTGCAAAAGTGAAGGATAGCGAGGGAAAAGTAGCGGATAGAACCAGCAAAGTGAAGGATAGCCCCACAAAACTAGTGGATAGCCCCACAAAACTAGCGGAAAGCCCGCGTAGAAAGAAAAACAGCTTCGACGAAATCGGTAGTCTCTGCCCCCTTGTGTAAAGTGCGCATAGGCTCTAAGGTAATTATAAAGAAAGTGTAAAGTTCGGAGAAAAATGTTTTTTCCGTAGTAAGGTTAATGCAGGAGGAGAATGATGAAGGAAAAGTTATTACTGATAGAGGATGATGCAGCTATTGGTCGCATTGTGAAGGATACGTTGGAGCAGGAGGGCTATTGTGTGACATGGGCTACTACAGGCCTTGAGGGATTAGCAGATTTTCAAGCGCAACCTTTTGATTTAGTGTTGGTGGATTGGATGTTGCCAGAAATGGATGGTCTGACGGTTTGTCAAAATATTCGCTGGGAGAGTGATGTGCCCATCCTTATGATGAGTGCGCGTAAGGAAGAGGAGGATAAGGTGGAGGGCTTGCAGGGGGCAGATGATTATATTGCAAAGCCATTTAGTTTAGAGGAGTTAAAGGCACGGGTTGCCTCCCATCTTAGGCGCTGGCGACGCTATCATAAGCAAGAGCCGTTAGAGGAGCAAACTGCCTATGCGAATGGCTTAACAATAGATTGGCAACGGGAAATTGTCAGGGTTAATCAGCAAGAAATTGCGTTAACTCAAAAAGAATTTGCTCTTGTCAGGCTGCTAGCAAAAAATCCGAGTCAAACTTTCACGAAAGAGGAACTGTATCAGCATATTTGGCAGCAAGCGACTTTAGAGGACACTCATACTGTCACCGTACATATAAAGGCACTGCGAGAAAAGCTCAAGGATTCAGTGAAAAATCCAAATTTCATTCAAACCGTGTGGGGGAAGGGCTACCGCTTTATTGGTGAACCATTATGAAAATAAAAGCGTGGTTACTGATCATGTTTTTTATTGTAATGGTATTACCCATAGCAGGTGCTTATAGCCTTTATGTGTGGATTAATGCTTATTATCAAGATAAAAATGTGGCGGAGTTCTTTGACAAGTGGACTGAGCTGAATCAGGTAAAAGATGTCGTTGACAATCCAGTACTTTATCGAAAAAATGCCAATTTTGAGGAGGTAGAGGATCTTACCAATGAGCAGCTGGCGATTACCCTCTATACAAAATCTGGCTATGTTTTATATTCCTCCAACCCTTTGCTAACGGGCTATGTAGGGAAAGAGCGTATGTTGAAAGGCTTATATGATTTACAGCAATCCTACAACGCTTTTACCTATAAGGAGCCTGTTTATCAAAAAGGTGATTTGTTGGGCATCTATGAAATTCAATTAATACGAACAGATTGGGTTAAGGGTGTAGAGAAGCGTTCTTGGCTTGTTATGACAAGCACGATTCTGCTGTTTCTTATCATTTATTTAACTGTCATCTTGTTGCTACATCGGAAACTAAATCGGCCATTACGTGAACTGATGCAGCAAATGCGTAATTTTGCGAAAGGTCAGCATGGTAAATCAACTCTCGGTGTCAGAAAAGATGAGATTGGGGCACTCGCCCAAACGTTTGAGGCAATGCAGGATGAAATAGAACAAACTCGGGCTTCGTTAAAAGTGGAGCAACAGCAAAAAGAAATGATGATTGCAAGCATTTCCCATGATTTGAAAACGCCCCTTACAGCCATTCAAGCCTATGCTGAATCTTTACAAAACAAAGGCTTATCAGAACAGCAACAGGTGGAATATCAGCAGGTCATCGTCACGAAGGCAGATCGAATGAAGCATATGCTAGAGGATTTATTGATGTTTACATTACTTCAATCTACGGACTACGAATTAGAGCTGATAGCTGTAGATGGGGAAGAATTTTTTGACATGGCCTTATCTGATTATGAACCGTTATGTGTGGAAGAAGGATTTACATTAGAAGTCTTCTGTGCTGTGGATGGGCTCTATGCTGTGCATCCTAAACAACTTCAGCGTGTCATTGATAATTTATTGAGCAACGCATGGCGTTATGGGGAAAAGGGGACAACAATCGGCTTAGCAGCAGTCAATGCTGGGAACAATCCGCAATGGGGTTTTGATTTCTTGAAGTCTGCTTTAACCGAGCAAGAAGGTATGTATATCATCGTGCAAAATGTTGGATTAGGCATACCACAACAGGACATTGCAAAATTATTTGAGCCCATGTATCAAGCTGATCGTGCAAGATCAAAGGCTGGAGAACGAGGAACAGGGCTTGGCTTAAATATTACGAAACAAATTATTGAAAAACATGGTGGAACTGTCGAGCTACTTTCAAGGGAGAGCGTTGGAACAGCAGTTATTTGCTGGCTACCACCTTATAAAGGAGTAAATACATGATGAAGTGGAAACAATCATGCCGAGCAGCAGGCTTAATTGCTGTAATGACATTTAGTTTAGTAGGCTGTAATACGGAAGCATCGTATACACCACAGGAAATAATAGAGCAGGCCCTTCACGAATCGAAGGAGCCACTTACGTATTATGGCGAATATACGTTAGATATGGGAGAGCTAGGTGGCAAAGCTTATGTGAAGGAATGGGTAAAGGATCGAAATAGACGGATAGAGATGACAGGTGACAATGGTGAGCATGTGATTACGGTCACAAAGGATGCTAAAGTGATTAGCTATGATGTTACTGAACATACAGCCTATACAATGGCTTATTCGCAGGATGAACTTGACGGCCTACAATCACCGAAAGATCAGGTACAGCTTATTTTTAATATGGTTAAAGATACGCATGATATTAAGATAGCTGGAGAAGAGAAGGTTGCTGGTAGAGATACGTATAAAATTGTAGCGAAAACGAAGAAAACGGAATCATTATTTGGGGATATGGAAGCATGGATTGACAAAAAAACTTGGTTGACGTTAAAAATGAAGTCAGATAATGCAGGAAATAAAATGATTACCGAATATTCAAAGATCAATTTTGCTGAAAAAATCGAAGATCAACAATTTACACTAGATCTACCAAAGGATGTAACGATTCAAGAAATTAGCGGAGAAGATCCTTCTGAATCCATTTCATTGGAAGACGCCAAGCAGCAGCTAGAAACGTTTTTAATGGTTCCAGAAGGAAATGGTCTTACGTTAGATAAAATTTCAGTTGTTAAAGGGATAGAAGATCGATCAGAATATTCTTTTGATTATGGATTAGACGGAGAGCTCGCATTTTTTGTCACGGTATTTAAAGCTGATGCTAGTATGGCAGATATTGGTCCCATCCTAAACGAAAAAGAGATGGATATTCGAGGACAAAAAGGAACCGTTATGGATGATCAACATTTCCGTTCGATTGCTTGGCAAGAAAACGGCTACCAATATAGTATTGTTGGGCAAAATCCAGAGTTAACGGCTGAGGATCTTGTAAGCTATGCACAAAAAATGATAGTTGTACAATGAGGTGATGCTATGAAAAAAGCACACGGATTAAAATGTCTAGCATTGTTTTTATTTACCACTATTTTCTTCTATGGGGTAGGAGAAACATATGATGTGTCTTGGCTCCAATTTCACTTGACAGGCCAATATAATGATGTCGGTTTTTATTTTAGCTTTACTTCCCTAATTCCAATCTTGATTGGACTAGTAATGGTGGGGCTATATGAATCACTATTAAAACGATTTATCTAAATAATTTAGAGGCAGGATCACTTAAGGATGGTCCTGCTTTTTTTATGGTAGGTATCTATTACTATAAAAAGGATTTTTAAAGGAGATTTTAAAATGGCTATTTTTTTCTATAGCTTCGCCCTACAATTGTTTGTCCCCATTGTTATTGGTCCTTTGCTTTTACTTTACATTAACTTATTTACATCATTTAAAAATGGATGATGATAGGGCGATTAAGAAAACAAAGTGGGCAGCGGTGCTGTCTTTAGGACTCGCTTTGGTTGTCCCAGCTCTTTATAATGTAATGATGTTGATGATGATGTGGCGATAAGGTGATAATTTACAAGCAATTTGTACATAATGAAGGGTAACGGGTTTAGTCATACTAAAAATGGGGAATATACATTTATCCTAAGCAAACGTAGGTGATACATATGTTTGATCAATTATTATTCCAGTTACCTTTTATCATTTTTATTGGTTTATTTTCGCAATGGTTAGCTTGGCGTTTTCGCATGCCAGCCATTGTAATTATGAGTATAGCTGGACTGATGATTGGTCCTTTTACAGGCCTAGTATCTCCAAAAGAGACATTTGGCCCTATTTTTCATACAATTATTTCTTTGGCAGTTGCCGTTATTTTATTTGAGGGAAGTTTAAGTCTTGATTTTCGAGAAATACGTGGCTTTCGTAAATCAATTTTACGCATTTCCACCGTAGGGGCAGCCATCGCTTGGCTAGCAGGCTCGACTGCTGCTCATTATGTAGCAGGTCTATCATGGCCAGTCGCCTTTGTGATTGGTGGCTTGTTTATTGTAACAGGCCCAACCGTCATTTTACCTTTATTAAGACAGGCAAAATTGAAGGAGCGACCAGCGGCGATCTTAAAATGGGAAGGAATTGTTGTCGATCCCTTTGGAGCCTTATTAGCGCTTTTTGCGTATCAAGTGGTTTTAGGTTTGTATCAGTTAGAAGGTGGGACATCTCTTCCTGTCTTCTTTATTTCAGCATTTTTAGCTGCCCTTTTAGGAGGAATTGTAGGCTATTTAATGGGTCAATGCTTGGAGCGAGGATTGATTCCTGAATTTTTAAAATCCCCTTTGCTGCTCGCAACGATTTTACTCGTTTTTGCCTTAAGTGATGCCATTATGCATGAAACGGGCTTGCTAGCGGTGACGGTTATGGGGCTAGTCATGGCAAATATGCATTTAACAAGTCATCATGAACTGCTTCATTTTAAAGAAAATATGTCGGTAATTTTAATTTCCAGTGTTTTTATAATGCTAACCGCCTCCCTTACAGTTGAAACTTTATGGCAGATTGTTGATTGGCGTATGCTATTATTCGTGCTGGCAATGATGTTTATCGTTCGACCGTTATCGATTTGGATTGCGACGATAAATACAGGCTTAACGTTGGAAGAACGGGCATTAATCGGGTGGATTGCACCGAGAGGCATTGTTGCGTTAACTGTATCGGGTTACTTTACAACGGCACTGCAGGATGTAGGGTTTCAAAGTGCACAGTTATTAACAGCGCTGACATTAGCACTTGTTTTTGCGACAGTAGTTGCCCATGGTTTTAGTATTGGCTGGCTTGCCAAAAAGCTTCATTTACAGGCTTCCACTGGTAAAGGTATCGTCATTGTAGGCGCATCACCATTCACAACTCAATTAGCGACATCACTTCAAAGTAATGGAATTGATGTATTAGTGATGGATCGCTCATGGGAAGATTTATCTGCTGCTCGCCACAATGGCTTGAAGACGGAAACGGGTGATATTTTAAGCGAGCATACCGAGTTCTATGTCGACCTAACCCCTTATGATCAGCTAATTGTCGCTACAAAGCAGGATGCCTATAATGTTCTTGTTTGTGCTGACTTTGTGCCAGAGCTCGGGCGTCTCAATATTTATCAGACAGCCCTACATTCTACTGACCCTAAAAATTATTCTCGAAAATACGGGGGACAGTTATTAGTCGATGCAGAGCACGATATTCATCAATTAAATGCGCTTATCGAACAAGGTGCGCAACTACGGCAAACGAAAATTACTGAAGTATTTACAGTGAAAGATTATCTAGAACAAAACCCAAATGCCGTCATGATCTATGCCATGACCTCAGATGGAGATATCGTGTTAGATATGGTCAATAAATATGACGATATAAAAAATGAACCACATACCATTATTAGTTTAATTGGCTAACTATATGTTGGAGAGCGTTAATCAAAAAAGGATTAACGCTTTTTAAGTTGAAGTTATTGCTACTCAAGGAGGTAAAACATGAATTATATTACACCGAACAAAGCCATGTTAAAGATGAACAGATGGCCTCGGCAGACGATAGCAGCGGGTCGGCGACATTCCGTTGGGCTTCAAGCTGATGGAACTGTGGTGGCTACAGGAGATAATAAATATGGGCAATGTCATGTAAGCGGTTGGCGTGATATAGTAGCGGTGGCGGCTGGTAATGTTCATATGGCGAGGAATACAGGAAATACGCATACAATTGGTCTTCACTCAAACGGTACGGTGGAAGCTGTTGGTTGGAATAAGCATAATCAATGTCATGTAAACGAGTGGTGTGATATAGTCTCGGTTGCAGCCGGCTGGTGTCATACCATTGGCCTTCAATCGAATGGTATGGTGCTCGCAGTGGGCCGAAATCATGAAGGAGAGTGCCAAGTAAACGACTGGCGTAACATTGTAGCAATCGCTGCAGGTGACTGGCACACTATTGGTCTTCAATCGGACGGCTCGGTAACCGCTGCAGGGAATAATCGCTACCACCAATGTAACGTCCATGATTGGCGCAATATGGTGTCGGTTGCTGCAGGTTATCTTCATACAATTGGTCTTCATTCAGACGGCACTGTATCAGCCGTGGGGTCGAATAAACATAAGCAATGCGATGTAATGGGCTGGCAAGGGATGGTGTCGGTAGCAGCGGGTAGTTACCATACCATTGGACTTCAAGCTGATGGCACGGTAATAGCTGTTGGTTTGAATAAACATGGTCAATGTAATGTAAATGACTGGCATGATATTGTGGCAGTTGCGGCGGGTTGCGCACATACTGTTGGACTTCGAGCAGATGGCACAGTGGTTGCAGTAGGGGATAATGAGTATGGCCAATGCGATGTAAGTGGCTGGCAGGGCATACGAGTACATGGCGATTAGATATTGGACACTAGATTTTCAAAAAGGAGCTTGGATTCCCAAACTCCCTTTTTTATTTGACTCCTTGCTAGTTACGCAATTTGCTGTAAATGTGTTTTCGTAAAAGCTTCCTCATATTTGAGCCCATAACCGAGAGCTCGATCTAAAAAAATATGTGAGAGCCATATCAGAGCAGCTGCAAGAAGTGATGGGGATGCCACCATAAAGCCAATAATAAGAAGCACTGCAGGTAACGCAAAGCTATGCCCAATATTATAAAAGAGAGCACCTATTTTTGTATTCAAGACATAGCCGACCATAGTAATGTCAGGCAGTAGTAAAAAAACGATAAAATAAAGCCATGAAAAATTTAAGTGCCCATAGAAAAAGACCGTGATCATAAAAGCAATAACATATTCTAAAGAAATAATTTTACGTAATTTCATCATCCATCACCTTCCAATAAATTTTGATACATATCCTCTATGAGAGAGGCAATTTTTTCTTGATTTTTTTCATATTGTCCATCAGCCATTAATGTTTTCGTCAACTGTAAGGATTGAAGTGCATGTTGATAGAAATGAAGTTGTTGTTCAATACGGGTGATTTTTGTAGAAAACAGCTGTACCGTTTCTTCATTGCACGTTGGTGATACAGGCTTTTGTTCTAATGTTAGTAAGTGCTTAATTTCTTGGAGTGTAAAGCCTAGCTGGCGTAAGACGATAATAAATTTCATGGTCTGTTCACACGAGGCATCATACACACGGTAGCCATTTTCCTGTTTTTGGGGATGTAGTAATCCCTCTTTTTCGTAGTAGCGAATTGTATCAGTTGTTAAATGAAATGTCTCAGCGAATTGTTTTATTTTCATGTAAGTACCTCCTAAAATCATCCTAACATTGGAGTATGCTCCAAGGTCAAGGTTATTAATGAAAATAATTAAAATAAATGAAACGGTCATCCAGTGGCAGTCGTTTATAGTGTAGGAAGGGGAGGTGGACGGCATACTTGAACAAATAATTGATGAGCATGCAGAACATTTATTACGTCTCGCCTATTTTTACGTCAAAAACCGGCAAACAGCAGAGGATATTGTGCAAGAGGTCTTCATTAAATTTTCACAGCGTGGCTATGAGGAAAGAGGGCAGCTCCGTGCGTATTTATCCACGTTAACAATTAATCAAAGCAAGGATTATTTGAAAAGCTGGCATTATAAAAAAATACTGATACAAGAAAAATTATTTCCTATGCAGGGCGGTAAACAGCGGGATGAACTCGTGGCAGCAGAAGAACGATCCCAAATTGGGGCGGCTATCTTAAAACTATCATTAACCTATCGAGAGCCCATCATTTTATATTATTTTGAAGAAATGAAGATTCGTGATATTGCCCAGCTGCTTGGTGTGGCAGAAAATACGGTCAAGACAAGGCTGAAACGGGCAAGAGAGGCATTAAAGCCCCATCTGAAGCAGGGGGAATGGGAGGTGTTAAGGCATGAGTGAAATACACAATGAATTAGTCAAAGTAGCGGGTGATTTGACAGCGAGCAAAGAGCGAGTCAAAAAACAAGTACTAAAACAGGCGCATATTAATAGAAGGAAGCCTCTTCGATTCACCCTGTTAACAGTAGTACTGACACTTTGTGTGGCGGGATTTGTTATGGTGCAGCTTCTTACGAATGAAACAAATCAAACGTCCTCACTATTTCATGAAAGGCAGCTACAGCACTTCGAACGTATTAGTCAAAATATGTGGCCAGGGAAAGAACAGGAATTTTATAAGGAGGAGGCCTATCTTTCTTATGAGAAACTTATTGCCTCCTACTATTTTGCAGAGTCTCTAGGTATTGACTATTCAAAGAATGACCTAGAAGTCGAGAGAAAGAAGCAAGTGGACCAATTGGAAATGCTTCATCAATCACCTGGATATGAAGATTTTTTTCAAGGATTAACACCTAAACAGTATGTTGAAACTTATCTCGAACCCCTTCTGCCAATGTATACTGTTCGGGCGAAGCTGTATGACAAGTATAAGGAAAAATATCCAACCTTTTATGCCTATCAGGAAGTAGCCACTATTGACGCCAAACGGTATTTCCAAGCGAATTTTGCTGAGCAAGCAACAACCTTTCAAAAGGAGCATAACATTAAAATTCGTTCCAGCTCATATGGTTCTTCCAAGGTTGGGACCGTTGCAAAAGTTGAATCAAATGTTTTCTTGTTTGTAGAAGGGGTGATTCCTGATGATCTGAATCACATGACGAAGGAACAGCTTGCTGAAAAATATGAACAAGCCGATTGGTATCCGGTGTTGGATGATTTTCCTGTCAAGCAGGGGGATTATATTACATTAACATCAATAGGTACAGGGAGCATGGAGGAAAACGGAGTCGTAAGAAAATATGGGTTATTAAATAAATTGGAGGTACTAGAACCAGCCATTACAAAGAAGCTTGAGCTAGACAATGAGCAAGAGGTCGCTCAGTTTTTACGGGATATCCCGTGGCAACCTGCAGATGTGATGAAAAGACCACCTGAATATTCTTTTCAAGTAGAAGGTGTACGGATTGAAATATGGAATGGCTATGGTGGGTCCCTCTACATTCAAAAAGTAGGGAGCGGAGAAATTCAGCTGAGTGCCAATAGAGCAAAGCAGTTAAAAGTCCTTTTAGGTATAGATGAATCTTAACAAGTCTCTTTAAAAGAGGCTTGTTTTTTATTTGGAGGAAAATTATAGTAAAAATACCATGTTAAAATAACCTTTCTTTAAAATTTAGGATAAAATACACAGTATTTTTTATCGCTAGGATGAATTGCTTAATAACGGAAAAATAAATGAGACCAAAGAATTGTAATATTTTGTGTGTAAATGTAGTATTAAAGAAGTAAGGGAAGATAAGGGGGGGCCGTATGAATACACAAGAATTTGAAGAATTATGGATTACGCTCAATGAATTATATAATGCTGATCGCTTTTTAGAATATATAGAAATAAGTAGTACAGCAATTGAAAGTGCTATTGAGCTTGGTATGTATGATAAGGCTATCCTGCTACTGCGCTATAGTTGTGCCAGCTATTTTCAAACGGGTGATCTACAGCTTTCCATAAGTATCCTTGAACAATATCGTGAGTTAACTTTTCAATATGGCACTGATATTGATTTAATTCAATATTACAATATAGCCGCCATTTATTGGGGAACATTTGGGCATTTAAAAAAATCCGAGGAGTTAATGCTGAAGGGGCTAAAGATTGCTGAATCGATTCAGCATGTGGAGAGCATGGGTAAAATTTACAATAACCTAAGCGATTTAGAAATATCTATGGGGAGTTATAGGAAAGCAAAGGAATTTGCTTTAAAAAGTCTGTATTATTCGAATGCTTTTGAAGTGCAGCATAAAGAGCCGTATACAACTATGATTTATCCGAAAACAAATCTAGCTGTAGCGCTTATTTGGCTTGAGGAATTTGAGGAAGCGAATACGATATTACAAGAATTGTTGGCAACAATTCACCATCCACCATACTCAAAAGTGCAGCTGGAGGTTTTTAATGCATATGCATTTTTATGCGAAAAGCAGGGACGGATAAGTGAAGCCATTGATTTATACCAAAAGACAAAACACTATGCTTTGCAAAACAATGATCTATCCTTGCTTCAGCTTATTTATAATTCTTTAGTGAAGCTCATTGAGGACCAAGGCAATAAAGTGGTGCTATGTGCCGTTCAAAAAGAATATATTAATATATTGTTAGAAATACAACGTGAAAACTACTCACATGTATTATTTGAAATGGAATACAACGATCATAAGAAGCAATTTGAAAAAAATGCCTATATCGATCCGCTAACGAATATCTACAACCGTCGTTATTTTGATGAACAGGCAGCAAAAATGGTTGAAAAAGCAGCCGAAAGAAATCAGCAATTAGCATTAATGATGGTGGATTTAGACCATTTTAAGGAAATCAATGATATGAATGGTCATTTATTTGGAGATGATGCATTAACAAGTACTGCTAAAACATTACAGGATTATTTTAAGCCCTTTGAATCCATTGTCGCACGCTTTGGCGGAGATGAATTTATTGTACTAAGTCAAGTAAAGGAAGGCGAATCTGTTCAAGCATTGGCAGATAACCTTTATCAAACACTAGCCTCGCTATCTCTTACGGTGGAGCATAAAACGGTTCAATTAGAGTTTAGTATTGGCGTGAGTACGAACCAGCATGGTGAAATTCAGAAGGTGGACGAACTAATTAAACATGCGGATGAAGCGCTTTATAAGTCAAAGCGTAATGGTCGCAACCAAATTACACACTATAACCAATATTATGATGTTGGAAATGGTATTTAAATGAGAGAGAGGCATATCTACAGTGGAAGTGCCTCTTTCGTGAAAGGTTTGTTAATGTTGTGGATTGATTAGGCCGTAAAAAATAATATCTTCAAATGTACCATTTTTATTAACATGATTCTTCAACGTTCCCTCATAGCTCATGCCACATTTCTCCATGATTTTTCCTGAAGCGGGATTGGATAAAAAATATTGGGCATAGACACGATGATAGTTTTTCTCTTGAAAGGCAAACTCGATGATAGCTTGCGCTGCCTCTGTTCCATAGCCATTTCCCCAATACGGCTCCCCAATCCAATAAGCCATTTCTCCATTTTGATGTTGTGAACGATTTGACAAGCCTATTGCCCCATATAATTGTCCACTAATTTTGTCTGTTATAGCAAATTCGTATAGTCGATTATCCTCAAAGTTTTGTGGATGTGTGGAAATCCATGACAATGCACATTCTAATGTATAGGGATAAGGTAAATTCAGGGTGCTTTTATAAAGAGCATAATTGTTACATAATAGACTGACTTCAGGTGCATCTGCCTCTGTAAAAAGTCGGAGCATAAGACGTTCTGTTTCTATTGTTTTTTCTGCTGCTCTGTAAATCATTGAAATACCCCCTTCATAAATGGATAAAACCGATTATAGCACAAAGGCAAGAAAAACAAACCAAATAATGGATATTTGATAAAAACATCTTGATATGAGATAAAAATTTATTGAAAAACGATAAATTTTATGATAAATTGAACAGGACAATAAATAAAAGAGGTGCGTAAGATGAAACGAGAAACGCTCTTTTTAAAGATCGCTGTTTTTCTTATGGGATTGCCCGTTCTCGCCTTATGTATATGGGTGGTACCACGTGTTGCTTTGAATACAGGGGAGCATTCTCCAGTTTTAACCATTTTTGCTTTACTTGGGGTCTATGCAACGGCAATCGCATATTTTGTTGCTCTTTATACGACGATTAAACTGCTAAGCTATATTGACCAAAACATTGCATTTTCAGAGCTATCAGTGAAGGCTTTAATTAAGATTAAATATTGTGCAATTATCATTAGTAGTGTTTACGTGGTTGGCATGCCACTGATATACTATGCTGCGGAAGTAGATGATGCCCCTGGTCTTATACTTATCGGAATGGTCATTGTTTTTGCTTCCTTTGTCGTTGCAGTTTTTGCTGCTGTGCTTCAAAAGCTTCTAAAAAATGCCATCGATATCAAATCAGAAAATGATTTAACGGTTTGAGGTGAATATTATGGCGATGATCATCAATATTGATGTAATGCTGGCGAAACGGAAAATGAGTGTAACAGAGCTATCAGAAAAAGTTGGCATCACAATGGCAAACCTATCTATTTTAAAAAATGGCAAGGCCAAAGCCATTCGCTTTTCAACATTAGAGGCAATTTGTGAGGCGTTAGATTGTCAGCCCGGTGATATTTTGGAATATCGAAAAAATGAAGAAATACAAAAATAAGAGTCTGCATGATGCAGATTCTTTTTTGTTGAAATTATTGCCAATAGGAGTTGTCCTATGCTACGATGTAAAAAAGATATATCGACAGGCAGTCGGTCAAATGAGGGGGTTATCTTGATGAGGGAAATGAAGAAAGCAGAAGAACGCAGAAATGAAATTTTAGATGCAGCAGATGAATTATTTGCCCAGAAGGGTTTTGACGGCACAAGCACGAGTGCAATTCTTGAAAAAGTGGGCATTGCACGAGGCACATTATATTATCACTTTAAGTCGAAGGAAGATATTATGGACGCCCTTATTGAGCGCTATACAAGTACGATGCTAGCAAAGGCAAAAACCATTGCAGCAGACAAGAATATAGCTGTAAATGAGCGCATACTGCGTGTGGTGATGGCACTGAATGTGCAAAATGAACACAGTGGTCAGCAGATCATGGAGCATGTTCATAAACCACAAAATGCATTGATGCATCGAAAAATACAGCAAGTGATTCTTAATCAAGTACCACCTATTCTTACGTCCATAATCCGTGAAGGTATTGAGCAGGGTATTTATCACACACCGTATCCGTATGAATGTATGGAAATGATTATCGCTTATACCAATACGGTATTTGATGATGATCTGGTGGTAATGTCGGAAGAAGAACGGGCTGCCCGTATCCCAGCATTTATTTTTAATGTGGAACGAATGCTTGGTGTTGAAAGTGGTAGCTTGCTGTACATGATGCAAATGTTTGGCAATGAAGGCGAAAGCGGTACGAAATAATACTATTCTTGGGTCTTGTTAGGTTGAATGAAAGTAAAAAACTTACTAAGAGGTGACCTATGTATTATAAAATTGTGCGAAATGATATGGCAAATAGCAAGCTAATTACAGGTATGACCACGCTATTTGTGGTAGCTGCAGCAATGCTTGTCACGCTATCGGCTGTGCTCATCGTCCACTTATCTAGTGCTATTGATTCTCTAATGAAACAGGCAGAAACAGCTCATTTTTTACAGATGCATGCAGGAGAAATCGATACGGAAAGGCTTGCTCTTTTTGCGGAACAGGATAAACGTGTAGAAGAATTTCAGATCAATAAATTTCTGAATGTAGATGGTTCCAACATTAACATAGCTGGTAAAACACTAGCACAAAGCGTACAGGACCATGGGTTTAGTATACAAAGTGAGCATTTCGATTATTTACTGGACATTGATGGCCGTGTAATTGAAGTAGCAAATGGTGATATTTATCTTCCGGTTAGCTACTGGAAGGATGGCACAGCCAAAGTGGGGGATACCGTAACAGTACATGATCAGTCGTTGACGGTTGCAGGGTTTTTACGGGATTCACAAATGAATTCTATGTTAGCATCTTCTAAACGTTTTCTTGTCAGTGAGCAGGATTTCGCGGCGATTCAAAGGGCAGGTACGATGGAATATTTAATTGAATTTCGGCTTAACCATTTAGCTGATTTAAAAGACTTTGAAGAAGCCTATGCGTTTGCAGGACTAGAAGCGAACGGTCCGACCATTACGTTTCCACTTTTCAAAATGCTAAATGCCCTAACGGACGGGTTGATGATTGCGGTCATTCTACTAATTAGTATCCTCGTTGTAGCGATTGCATTTATGTGTATTCGTTTTACATTACTAGCTAAAATTGAAGAGGATTATCGTGAAATTGGTGTGATGAAAGCGATTGGCATACAAGTTACGGATATTCAAAGAATGTATCTAGCTAAATATGCCGCCATTGCGGGACTTGGCTGTATGCTTGGCTTTGCCTGCTCTTTCCTGCTACGGGATACACTGCTTGAAAATATCCGTTTGTATATGGGAGAAACAAACAATACCCCTTTCGTATGGTTGTTTACTATCATCGGATTACTGCTCGTGTTTCTTGCCATCATAGGTTATGTACAATCCGTTCTTAGACAATTTCGCAAGCTATCTGCCACGCAAGCTATTCGCTTCGGTACAATGCAAGGAAAAGCTGGTCATGCATCTTATTTGAACCTCAGCTCTAACAAAAGGCTTCCTATTAATCTCTTTTTAGGCATAAATGACGTGCTCTCACGCAAAAGGTTGTATGCCACTATGCTTGCCGTCCTACTGTTGGCGACATTTATGATCATTGTTCCTCAAAATGTATCGAACACAATTTCTAGCAAAAGCTTTATAACACATATGGGGATTGGCGATAGTGACATTCGAATAGATATCCCACAAGGTCACCAAAAGGCTGTAGCTACCATCATAAAAACGCTAGAAAAGGATACAGCCATCAAGGAATATACCGTTTTGACGACAAAAAAATTCAAAGCCATTACAGATGATGGGACGGAAGAAAATCTAAAAATTGAGCTTGGCGACCATACAATCTTTCCTCTAACGTATGCCCAAGGTAGGGCGCCTGTTGCACAAAATGAAATGGCGCTTTCAGTTTTGAATGCAGAGGAGCTTCATAAAAAGGTTGGTGATGTTATGTCACTAGTCATCAATGGTGAAAAGAAAAACCTAGTAGTGAGTGGTATTTATTCAGATATAACTAATGGTGGCAAAACAGCTAAGGCTGCCTTCTCTGACCATTCAACAGAAAGCGTATGGCGTGTCATTTATGGAACGATGTCAAATCCGTCACAGGTCGAAGAAAAGGTGAAGGAATATACGGATGCATTTTATTTTGCCAAGGTATCAGGC
The DNA here is from genome assembly GCF_028877475.1 of Lysinibacillus irui. Taxonomy (NCBI): domain Bacteria; kingdom Bacillati; phylum Bacillota; class Bacilli; order Caryophanales; family Bacillaceae; genus Lysinibacillus; species Lysinibacillus irui. Next base: position 1,788,969 of record NZ_CP113527.1, read on the forward strand.
ATTGATGATTATATTAACCAAACATTTGGGGCAACGATCCACTCTATAGAAAAAGCTTCTAATGCATCACTCATCATTGCCCTACTGCTGTCTGTGCTCGTGACATGCTTATTTATGAAGATGTTGATGACGAAGGATCGATCATCTATCGCTATTATGAAATCATTGGGCTTTACAAATGGAGATGTCGCCACACAATATGTCGCACGTTCGATCCTTGTTGTATTAGTAGCTGTTTTAATAGGGAACTTACTCGCAAATACGCTAGGAGAATTTCTCACAAGCAAGGTCATTGCCTCATTTGGTGCAGCTTCATTTAATTTTACGATTAATTCACTAGCTATTTATGTTTTTTGCCCATTAGTACTCATAAGCGTCGTTTTACTTGCAACGATTATTGGTACATCAAGGGCGGGGCAAATAAAAATAATGGATCATATAAGGGGGTAGAATGAGATGAAGACCTTAGTGAGTGGTGAGCACATCGTAAAATCATTTCTAATAGGCAATGAACAGCACCCCGTTTTATTAGACGTATCCGTTGCAATAGCTGAAGGGGAGTTCGTTTCCATTATGGGACCGTCAGGCTGTGGAAAGTCCACGCTCTTGTATGCACTAAGTGGGATGGATAGCATTGATCATGGCCGTGTTATTTTTGATGGTCTAGATGTAACCTCCTTAGATGACAAGGAACTTGCCAATCTGCGTAGAACAAGGATGGGCTTTGTGTTCCAGCAGCCAACCTTTCTAAAAAGCTTGAATATCCTGGATAATATCCTGCTACCAGCCATGCGTGATCAGCGGAAAAATGTGAAGGCCTTGACAGAAAGGGCGCTACAGCTCATGAACAAAATGGAGATTGAAGACTTGGCAAAGCGAGATATCACCCAGGTTTCCGGTGGTCAGCTTCAGCGGGCGGGCATTTGTCGGGCTTTAATCAACAATCCACAAATGATTTTTGGGGATGAGCCAACAGGTGCTTTAAATTCAACATCTGCCCAGGCAATTATGGATATACTAGTCTCTATAAATAGGGAAGGTACAACGATTATGCTTGTCACACATGATCCTAAAATTGCTGCGAGAACGGAGCGTATCCTCTTTATGTGTGATGGCGCAATCGTCAGTGAAATGCGCTTGCCAAAATTCGTTGGCTCGAATGTAGCCGATAGATTGGCCAAAGTGGTAGCAACAATGCGAGAAATAGGTATTTAATAGATGGGTTGAATCCGTAATTGCTTAAAAAGCGGCCATTACGGATTTTTTATTTTTTTTTGTAAAAAAATGAATCGTAATGATAGTGGCGTCCGTCAGTAGTGTAGAAAGAAGGTGAGAGCAATGATGGATATTGAGCAGATCATCGAGGAGCATGGTGATTACTTACTAAAGGTCGCCTATCTATATGTGAAAAATATAACAACGGCGGAGGACATCGTCCAAGATGTGTTCATTGCTTTTTATCAAAAGCAGGAACAATTTCGACAGGAAGCATCATTGCGTACATATTTAGTGAAAATGACGGTCAATCGCAGTCATGATTATTTACGGAGCTGGAAAAGCAAACGGCTGACATTATTTGAAAAGATCACGGGTCGCACAACAACTGTTACACCTGAAAAGGAGATACTTGAAAAATCCGTTAAAAAAGAGCTAACAGAAGCGTTGTTTACCTTATCCGTTTCCTATCGAGAGGTTTTGATATTGTATTATTTTGAGGAGATGTCGACAGTGGAGATCGCACAGCTTGTTAATTGTCCAGAAGCAACGATTCGCACAAGATTACAGCGAGCTCGCAAACAATTGGCAATAGCAATGGGTGACTTTGATTGGGAGGTGCTACACAATGAATCGATTTAAAGAAAATCTATTAAAAGAGCTACAAGATGTCAAGCTTTCAAAGAACCGGAAACAAATAATCGCGGGTCAAGCACAACGAAAAGTTCAACGCAAAGCAGGTGGTCAATGGACATATCGTATTGTGTTAGCGACCTTTACTATTTTCGTCATTGGTTTTAGCTATTTACTAACGCAGCAGAAGGAACAGCATACAACAGGTCATCAGGCAGCGAGATTACAAGAGGATACGTCGAGCTGGTGGTCATTATTTGAATCAGATTATGTAAGAGGCATTCTTTTACTAGGCATATTTATAGGTGCAACCTATATTGTCAAACGTTTTTTAGTGAAAAAAGGCTATGGTTTACCGGTTTGTATTGAATGTGGGGAGAGCTGGTCTGAGAAGGAAGCCCGTAAATTGTACCGCAAAAATAGTGAAATTGTGTGCCCTCATTGTGGACAAAAACAGTATCGTACGAAAAAATCGATACAAATAGGGGGCGTTCTCACGATGCCAATCCCATTATTTATTATGCTGCAGCATGTTTTCCATCATTATTTTATCGGTATTATTTTCTTTTTATTAGGGATGCTCATTTTTTATCATCAATTAGTGCCCTATGTGTATAAGCTACAAGAAAAAGATCCAATGAATGAACCTCTATGGTAATAATTTTGCAAGGAAATTGCTATGCTTATCTAGCAATTTCTTTTTTTATTCTAAAATAGATTGACAACCGTTTTCATTTGCATTATCTTTGTGTTAACTTATTTTTATAATTAGTTAACGCACAAGGGGAGGCTTTTTACATTGAAAAAAGGAAGTACATATCAATACGTGTTAGCGGCATTTGGTGCAGCCATTATTGCAGTTCTTGCACAGGTGACGATCCCGCTACCACTCATTCCGATTACAGGACAAACATTAGCGGTTGGCATCGTGGTGACGATATTAGGGACAAGACTTGGGACATTATCTGTGCTGCTTTATATGCTATTAGGAGCAGTAGGGTTACCTGTATTTAGCGGTATGTCAGGTGGGCTGGCAATTTTAGTTGGTCCAACTGGTGGATATATCGTTGGTTTCCTTGCTACAGCGATTATTATGGGCTTATACTTAGATAAATTTGGTATTTCATTCGTACAAGCAATTATTGCAAATATTATTGGGATGTGTGTAACATTGGCGTTCGGTACTGTATGGTTAAAAATTGTAGCGGACTATACATGGACAGCTGCCTTTATGGGCGGTGTTGCTCCATTTATCGTAGTAGGAATCGTTAAAGCGGTGCTTGCAGCGTGGATTGGTGTTATTGTTCGCCGCCGCTTAGCAAGTGCACATTTAATTGAAGCAACAGCATAGGACATAGGAGGAATTGTTTTGGCAACATTATGGACAGGTGGAAAGATTTACACGATGGCTCAAGTTGGTGAAACAGTGGAAGCAGTCCTTGAAGAAGATGGAAAAATTGTGGCGACAGGCTCAGTAGAGAGCTTGTCGCCACTAGCTGCTTCTATCCAACATTTACAAGGCAGTGTGATGTACCCAGGCTTTGTTGATAGCCATTTACATATTATCGGTTACGGTGAAAAACTAAAGCATATTGATGTCTCCATGGTGACAAGTAAGGATATGCTACTCGAGAAGCTACAAGAGCGAATGTCCCATGCTTCCGCACAGGAATGGGTCATTGCAATTGGATTAAATGAAAACCAATTTGATGAACCCATTTTTCCGACATTAGCGGAGCTAGATGCACTAGGAGAAGCCCATTTAATTGTAAAACGTAGCTGCCATCATTTAATTTTAGCCAATTCCAAGGCACTTGCATTTGCAGGGATTACTAGCACTACTCCATCACCAGAGGGCGGTGTCATTGACAAAGTTGATGGTCAGCTTACTGGTGTGCTAAAGGATGCGGCCTTGTATTTAATTGTTAATCATATGCCCCACATTACACCAGCTTATATTGAGGATGCTCTGGCAAAAGCGATTGTCTCACTCCAATCCTATGGTTTAGTAGGTGGTCATTCTGAGGATTTAAGCTATTACGGGCCACCAAGTCAGCCGATTCAGGCCTATCGCAAAATAGTGGAGGCACAGCAATCCTTTAAAGTGCATTTACTACAGCATCATACGGTCTTTGAAGAAGTCGTGAAAATGGATCTACTTTCTTCACCATACTTGGAGTTTGGCGCCATGAAAATTTTTATCGATGGAGCCTTTGGAGGTCGCACAGCTGCGCTACGTCAACCATATTGCGATGATCCAAGCAATGCAGGGATGCTGATTCATTCTACGGAGCAATTAACGAAGTATGTTCAATTGGCTCGTCACTACGGACAAACTGTTGCAGTGCATGCCATCGGTGATTTAGCTATAGAGACGATTTTAGCAATCTTTGCAGCAAACCCACCACAAGAAGGTCAGCTTGATCGAGTCATTCATTGTAGTTTAGTGGATGATGACATTTTATCCAAGCTAGCTGACTTACCAGTTGCCGTTGATATGCAGCCGCAGTTTGTGCAAGGGGAATATCAAGCAGAACTGTCTAGACTCGGGACGAAACGAGCGCAGGGCTTACATCCTTTAAAGTCACTGCTTGACCGAGGGCTTATTGTAGCAGGGGGCAGTGACGCGCCGATTGAAGTACCGAATCCGTTAGTCGGAATCTATGCTGCTGTCACAAGGAGAAATGTTGGGGAAACTCATTATGGCTATAATTCACAGGAAAAAGTCTCTCGTTTTGAGGCAGTTCGACTCTATACAGTAGGGGCTGCAGAAATTATTGGTCAGCAAAATACTAGGGGCAAAATTGCAGCGGGCTATGCAGCTGACTTTACAATTTTACAAGAGGACCTTTTTCATGTGGAGATCGAGCACCTCCCTCAAATTCAAGTAGCCTGTACGGTTGTGGATGGCAAAATTGTCTATGAAAATCGCTGTAAAGGATAACCTTTGCAGCGATTTTTTGATGTGGCTATTTTCTGTCGGCTAATTGTTTAACTTGTTGTTCTAGGTTTGCGACACGAATTGTTAAGTCCTCTACTTGCTGTTGTGTGGTTGGGGGAGGAGGCACAGGGGTAGTTGATTTCATTTTTTTAATCATATGAATCATCACGAAAAAGATTGCGAGAAACATACATAACAGAACGATCGTACTAATGACATCGCCAAGGTTGAATTTCATGTTTGCGCTCCTTTCTCTAGTGGGTATCTAGTTATATACTGGATAGCCTTCGAAAAAGTTTCAAGAAAATAGAAAAGAACGAGCCAACAAATGGGGTTTCAGATTATTTGTTGCATGATAATCAAGAGAACAACACAATTCTTCTCCTACTTTGGCGCATAGAATACTTGAACAAATAGCTATTTTCCATGCTTTGAGTAATGGGCCATAGCAGTATGAACATACGTTAGTAGAGAGCTATTTTAACAGCATGACAGGGGTGAGTATGTGCACAAGGCAGGACAAGTAATGCGACAGGCTGTCTACAATATTTATGCTTATCGTTTAGATTATGTACAGGTTTTCGCATTGATTAGAATCTTTCAATTTTTATTGATAATCCCTGTTACCTCTATCGTCTTTAAGCTCACGCTACGAGTAACGGGATTTACACATATTACAGAGCAAAATTGGCAAAGTTTTGTGGCGCATCCCTTTGTCATCATGATGATTTGTCTATTAATGTTACTGTTTTTATTATTTGTCTATTATGAAATGGGCTTATTGTTCTTAATGGCTTTTCATCAGCAAAGAGGAATGCGCTATCGATTTTTTCCTTTATGGCAGCAGTTGAATCGTAAGGTTGTTTATTTTTTTAGTGTCCAAATCTTATTTTTAATCGTCTATCTTGCCCTATTATTGCCACTCGCTTCTTTTATGCTACCACTCACCTTAACCCAATCCATCTCACTTCCACATTTTTTAACCGAAGAAATAATGAGTACTCGAGCAGGTAGACTAGCATATGCTGCAGTGGCAAGCATTTTAGTAATGATCGGTATCCGAAGTATTTTGACCTTACCTATTTTTACAATCCAACCGAACATCTCCATTTTACGCTCATTCAAGCAAAGCTGGCGATTTTCGAAGCGAGGTTTATTTGAATTGTTAGTGTTACTGGCAATGCTTTTAACAGGTCATTTGCTAATGATGCTAGGGATAACGGTCATTAGTACGTTTCCACTTTATATTATAGAACGGTTAATGCCAAGTGCTGCACTCGTTACTGCCGGGTTGACACTCGCTTTTCTAGAAATGGTCTTTGTGGTGCTTTTTAGTTTATTACAGGCCATGTTTTCACAAGTCATGGTTGCCATCACCTATAATACGTCTGTGCTAGGCAAATTTAACGTTGCTTCATATAGGAAGCGACGCTATAAACCATTGCTATTCATTAGTTTCATCGTGTTTATCGTATTAAGTATGATGAACATGAATTCTTTAGAGAAAAGTGTTTATGCGCCTGATACCAAAATTATTGCCCATCGAGGCTATGTAGCAGGCAATGTAGAAAATACGATTAGTGGGTTGGTGAGCGCAGCCAATGCAGGGGCTGATTTGATAGAAATCGATATTCAGCAAACCGTCGATGGTGAATTTGTCGTTTTTCATGATCGAACTTTACGACGATTAGCTGGTAAAAACGGCGTGATAGCGAATATGACCTTGAATGAACTAAAATCGTTAACCATTCATCAAAATGGCTTTAGCGATAAAATTTCCTCGCTAGATGATTGTATCGAAATTGCCAAAGCTTTAGATGTGTCGCTATTAATTGAATTAAAGGTCCATGGCAAAGAAACAGAAGATGTTCTTCCTAAATTGGTAGAAAAGCTTCGAAACTATAAGGTGCTTGATTCCTACTATGTGCAATCTGCGGATGGGCAGAAAATGACGCAATTAAAAAAAATAGTACCCAATCTACGTGTCGGCATTGTCTATGCCCTCAATATCGGACCGATGGAAGAAAATGTTGATTTCATCGCATTAGAGGAATCCTGGGTAACCGAGCAGCTCATCGAGGAGTTAAAGCAGCATCCAACCGATTTATTTGTCTGGACCCTCAATGACGATCGTTCACTACAAACCTTTATCGAGAAAAATGTCAGTGGCGTCATCACCGACCACCCCGACGTCGCCCGCGAGCTAAGAACACAGCAAAGCGAACATCAATACTTCCTCCAACGAGTCCTCAATCGCCTCCGCTTTATCTTTTAAGCGGGGCGAATACCCGCGAAGTGTAGGTGAATCCCTGTGAGCGAAGGTGAATACCCGCGGAAGAGGAGCGAATACTCGCGAAGCAGAGGTGAATACCCGCGGAAGGGAAGCGAATACCCGCGGAAGGGAAGTGGATACCCGCGAAGCAGAGGCGAATACCCGCGGAAGGGAAGTGAATACCCGCGGAACGAAGTGAATCCCTGTGAGCGAAGGCGAATACCCGCGGAGCAGAAGCTAATACCTGTTAGCGAAGGTGAATCCCAGCGGAGCAGAGGCGAATACCTGCGAAGCAGAGGTGAATACCCGCGAAGCAGAAGCGAATACCCACGGAAGGGAAGTGGATACCCGCGAAGCAGAGGCGAATACCTGCGAAGCAGAGGTGAATACCCGCGGAAGGGAAGCGAATACCCGCGGAACGAAGTGAATCCCTGTGAGCGAAGGCGAATAGCCACGGAAGGAATGTGAATCCCTGTAGCGAAGGTGAATACCCGCGGAAGGGAAGCGAATACCCGCGAAGCAGAGGCGAATACCCGCGAAGCAGAGGTGAATACCCCGAAGCAGAGGTGAATACCCGCGGAGCAGAAGTGAATACCCGCGGAAGAGAAGCGAATACCCGCGAAGCAGAGGCGAATACCCGCGAAGCAGAGGTGAATACCCGCGAAAAAGAACCCAAAAACAAGAAGGCATCTCTGAAAATATTAGACTTCATAAAAATTTTGGCCAAATTGTAACCTTTTTCATGGAAACACGACTACTTTTATGAATCGTGATATGAAGGAGATGCTTTTTGTATGAAAATGACGAAAGTCGTACCATTTGCTATGTCAGCATTATTATTAGGGGGCGCGTTTGGAGCTCCAACTGCATCAGCGAGCGAAGTGGAGGCAGTTGTAACGAACACGGACAATTCGGAGCAACAAGTACAGCCGGTCTTTATTAAAGTGACAGGGACAATTGACAAAGTAGAAGTACGTGAAAATGGCACTTACTATACAGTGATTGATGGTGACAATACGAATATTATGATCGCCAATAAGGATTCACTTGTTTTCGATAATACGGGGAAAGAAGTGAAGCTACAAAAGGGGGATAAAGTGTCAGCGTATTCTTATGCGAAAAAGCCTATGCTAGCTATTTATCCGCCGCAATACAACCCGGAAGTAATTATTGTCGAAACAGAAGAAATGGGTAGCGTGGAAGTTGATTTCTTTAACAAAGATTTAGTTGATACTGAAAACAACTTAAAATTAAATGTTGGGGAAGACATGAAACTAGTGAGTGCTTCCGGTAGAGATGTGAAAATGGATGATTTAAAAGAGCAGCATTTAGTAGTATTCTACACGATTGCCACTATGAGCATTCCTGCTCAAACACCACCTTCAAAAGTGATCGTGTTAGACACAATCGAGAAAGAAGAGCCAGTGGAAGTGGACCCAAAGCCAACACCGGAACCAGCACCAAATAAATCAGCTGTTGAAGACATAATCAATAAGGACTTTTATGAAGTAGAAGGAACAAAAATGGTACCTCTACGATTAATTGCAGAAGAACTTGGCTTTAAAGTAGAAGTAACATCAAAAGGTGCCATCATTTCTAAAGGCGCACTATCTTATACAATTACTCGAGGGCAAAAAGAATATGGCTACAATAAAGCGCTTCGCCAATTTAAAGTAGCCCCAGCTCTATTAGAATCAGGCAAAACATATGTACCTGTTGAGTTCGTAGAAGAATTAATGAAATAAGCACATCATCCCCCCTTTGTGGTTTTTACCATGAAGGGGGTTTTTGTGAGTGTATTAGATGTAGTTACACCTCAACATTTTATCTTGTTGAGGTGCTTTTTTATCAAAACTTTCTTTTAATGGAAGTTATTTTTCTGTACAATAAATAAGTTAATATGGAAGCAAAAGGAGAATTCTATGAAACAAGCATTGATCATTATCGATATACAAGAAGCTTTCTTTTTAGAAGGACAACCACATCTTTGGAATAATGAAGTCCTTATCAAACATATCAATACACTGATTACATGGGCACGTCATAACGCTGTACCTATAATTTTTATACAGCACACGGATGCCAATAAAGACGATGATTTCGCCTTCGGTCAGCCAGGATGGGAGCTGTATCATGGACTTTCTAGACAAGCAGAGGATAAAGTGATTCAAAAAACAACGTGGGATGCTTTTTATCAAACTGAGCTCGGCACCTATTTACAGCAACAGTCCATTGAGCAATTGATTTTTGCTGGTGCTCAAACAGAGTTCTGTCTTGATACAACGATCCGCAGTGCATTTAGTCATGGCTATCATCGTAATCTTTTAATAGCGGATGCCCATAGCACTTTAGACGGTTCGGTATTAACAGCACCACAAATCATCCAGCATCATGAATCCATTTGGCATCATCGCTTTGTAGAAATTCAGCCGATTATCGAGTTCCAAAATGTTGATTGATGACAAGGAGTTTCATAGAAAAGAGTTGTCCTATACTATCCGCAGTGCTCGATTTAAAGGATGCACAAGCCTTATCTGAGCTACGCTGGCAATTAGACGGTGAAACAGAAAATTTTGACCGAGAACAAGATGAGGTGTTTATCGATCAGGCTGGCTTTGAGCGGCTCATTAAAGAGGATACAGAAAGTCCCAAAAATCTATGCTTAGTAGCGATCGTTGGTAACCGAATTGTAGGGTTCTCCAGATGTCAGGGCTCTAGTCTAAAGAGACTTGCTCATAAAGTAACATTTGGGGTAGGAGTCAGTAAGGTATTTTGGGGCTATGGCATTGGAAAAGCTGCTTCAAGTATCCTTTGATTGGGCAGATGCCAATGGAATAAAGAAGATGGCACCTGAGGTGTTAGAAACAAATAACAAAGCCATTCAGCTCTATCAACAAGTAGGCTTTTCAGTGGAAGGTATTTTGAAAAATGAGAAGTGTCTTGCAGATGATCAGTACTATCACACGATCATGATGGGAAGATGGCAACTGTAACGAAGAAGGAAACATGTATGACGAATTTTATGTATATTTTTTGTTTAATTGTTTGGGGACTGAATTTTATTGCAGTCAAAATTCAAGGAACGCCAGTCAGTTTAGAATTATCTTTAACGTATCGTTTAGTGATAACAGCACTGTTATTTTTAATGCTTGCTTGGTTCATGAAACCACAGGGTAAGCCACAACAGCAAGATATCCCTTATATCATCGTTTTTGGTGTTTGTAATTTTGCATTTAGTTATTTAGCACTTTACTATGCTACAATGTGGAGCTCAGCTGCAATTGTAACGTTAATATTTTCATTAAAAGTCATCTTAACGCCCATTGCCCTACGGATTTTTCTGAAAGAACCATTACATCGACGTGTTTTAATTGGTGGTATTTTAGGGGTCATGGGTGTTGGGGTTTTAATCTATCCAACTCTACATAGTTTTTCAGGCTTGGCAGATTTAAAAGGTGTCCTGATTGCTTTATTAGGTACGGTACTGACAGCTATTGGGGATGCTAGCTCTGCAAGAAATGCTAAGCAGCATATAAACCCTATTTACGCCAATGCCATTGGTTTCGCTGTTGGAAGTGCCGTGATGTGTGGCATTGTCTGGATGCAGGGACAAACCATCATGATACCAACATCCATCACCTATTTATCGGCTCTACTGTATTTAACCATCATCGCATCCTTTCTGGCCTGGTTATTTTATTTAAAACTGGTGGAAAGAATTGGCGGGGCAAAGAGTGGCTATATGGTTGCTTTATTTCCCGTGATTGGCGGTATTGCCTCTGTGGTCATTGGGGAATCAACGGTTAGTATGTATTTAGTGATTGGCTGTCTCTCTAGCTGTATCGGTGCTGCGATTGCCTTAGGTTTTAAATTAAAACCAATCTTACGATGAACGAAAACCCATCATCTTTCATAAACTAGATAAGAACGTGTGAAAAGGGTGAGGGACAATATGTCATTCGTTCAATCGAGTGCATTAGCAAGAAACAGAGAAAAAGATGAGGACCATTGGGACATTGATCGTTGGGAAAATGATGGTGGAAGAAGTCTAGAGGCATAAGGGAGGCAAAAATTTGTCTCCCTTCAAAAATAATGAAACCTTTTTTTATGTTGGTCGTATGATAAATAGACAAGTTTTATTTAAAAAAGGGAGAAATGATTTTTTGAACTATTGAACAAAACGATTACTATTCATTATTTACTTGATTGTTATTGCGGACGCGTATTACACAACACTCTATATTGAACCAAAAAATCCGCCGCAATACCAAACGATTAAAGCATCAGCCATTACAGTGGACCAACTGCGGTAGCAAGCCTTATAAAAGGAAGCGGACAACCCGTCGCTTGAAGCCCCGTTCCATTCCGCATTTTTTGCTGAAGGTGTTCAATGAACTGGTGAAGCCAGCAAGTGAAGTAGACATTTCATTACATATGCGTCTCTTTTTACGCTATCAACAGCTACGTTGCTGACGCCCTGTACATTTACAGGGTGTTTTTTTATTTAGGAGGATCAAGAAAATGAGCATGGTAACCTATATAGGACTCAATTGACGACTATACAGAAGAAGACGTTAACATTACTTATGTTTTCTCTGAAAGTGAAGATCGCCAAATAGTAAAGAATCAACATTTTACAACACTATTTGTCTATGAACTGCAAACAAAAGGAGATTTCATTTGGGACATGCATAACGATAATAAAATCCATTCCCCTCATAACTTTCCAAAAGGCGATTATTGCGAAATCTATATTTGCTGGAACGGGGAAGAGGCGGAGGATAGTAAGAAAAAATTAGATCTTAAGTTAGAGCAAATTCCTATAGAACAGATTGAAATATATGAGAAGTGTTTGATTACATTGAAAAACTAAGGCCTAATGAAAGTAAAAGATTGTTAGGTAGCTGATTTCTAATGGAGTTTTACATTCATTTCAGAGGTTATTTTTATTCTTGGAGATTCTAATATTTTTATCAAAAATGGTTTTTATGGTAAAATATATAAAATATTTTTGATTATAGGGGTCATATAAATGAAGCAAATAAAATTAGTTTTTACGGGTCTATTGCTTAGTGGCTTATTAATGGGGTGTACGGAAGAAGAAAAGAAAGTTGAGCAAGTAAAAGCAAAAGAAGCTGAAAATGAAGTTGTAACAATTGAGACTAAAACTGAAGTCAACTCCTCAAAGGTTTGGAAGGACGTTTCAAAACCCGATGGATTTAACGATTATGGAATCGAACCAACATTGAAGGCATGGATTGCCTATCATGCCGAAGATATTACTAAAACAACCGATGTGAACGAATATTATTCAAGGGCAAATCGTCTTACTAAGGAATTGTCATATTTTCGAGTACAAGGGGAAGATCTTGAAAAGGATTTTGAAAATTTAAATGTACTTCAAACTTTCATGGGCCATCTTGATTATGTGATATCGGTAGAAGAAGAGCAAGGAATTGACACGGCTGAAGCATATGAAGAATTAAAAGTCAGTTTCAAGTATTTCACTGAATTACTTCAAGACCTCAATAGTATTATAAATGACAATAGCCAAGGTGAAACATTCGGGCTCACACACCAATTAGACGGAAATAGGGTTGACGAACTCGAAAAGTTCCTTTATTCAGAGGCAGTAGAAATTGGAAAGTAAATATTACGAATAAGAATAAACAGTAATCATTGTTTAAAGGAAAGTTAGGCATATTAAAGCTTCTACTATCTGAGTTCACTGGACTCAGATATTTTAATTTTGGAGATTCTAGCCTTGTTATGAATGGCGGTGTCTAAGCAGTAATTCCTCACTATGCGCATTCAAACGTTAATATAAAACAATTAATTAAATTTACCGTAATCTTCCTGTCTATCCTTTATAGGATGGATATTTTTTTCGGTCGTATTTAGCAAATATTATAAAACCATCTAGTACCTATTTTTCTAGTTTAGCTACTTTCATAATAGGAGGGGTTATATAGACAATTGGCTTAAATGCTAGGTAGATGAATACAGATTGATAGAAAAATTTATGATTAAAAGGCGCTAGTCCTTCAATTTCCCAGTCAAGTCGCTTCCTTGAGAATATATTATTACTAGAAAATAAAAAGGAGGTGAATAGATTGGAACAGCATAATCATGCTCATCAACAAAAACAAACAGAAAAATTTTGTGGTTGTGTAGGTCCGATAAAATGTCAAGAACTTGCAAATATTATTGGTGGGGTAGTTATAACTGCAACACCAGTTTGTGTTGTTCAGCGCCTTCGTGACATTAAAGCTACTATTCTTGGACGAACTACTCGATCTCCACTTGCCCTTCCATTCGCTCTTTCGTTTGAAGGAATTGGCGCTAACACACTAAACCTTGGTGAATCGGTGGTGCTTCAAGAGGAAATTAATCCATTTTTAACAGAACTTCGTAAGAGAGGACTTACTGTTACGGCGGTGCACAACCATTGGCTATTCGATAATCCTAGATTAATGTATATGCATTGGGAGAATGTCGGGAATCCAACCCAATTTGCAAAAAATAGTTTCGATGCAGCAGTTGCAGCAGGCTTGTTCAAAAAAGGTAAGTAAAGATAATCATATAACGTGATTTAAATAGGAGCCATCTATTGTTGCAATCGTCTCAGATGGCTAATTCAAAGATGAATCATCATGAAAATGCACAGAACGAGGCACAACTAACAAACTGTGGCTTTTTATTATCCTTCATGATTACTTCCATCCCATTTGTCCCATGATAGGGATAGATGGGGGGTGTTGGTTAATGGATTATGAATATACGGTGAAATTTTACTTTGGCGAAAGTCGAGAAGAGGAATATAAAATCAAGACGAATATTGGACAAGAATCATTTGCCGAAGAAATTACTAATGGGTTCAATGAGAAGTCATGGTATTCATTTACTGAAACGGAACATTATCAGACGATATTACTCAATACGAAAGATGTTTATAAGGTATCGGTAGTGCAAAAAATTGTGGAATTTGATTAAAAAGATATGTTAAGTTTCATCTAATTTAGTGAACCCCAAAGGTTAGAATTTCGATCTAACATTTGGGGTTCTGTGTATTAAAGCAACTTTTATCCAAGGTAGACTGCAATAAGTGCACAAGAAATTTTTGAAGAAGGAAAATACTTGGAACACTATAAATAAGGAATGATAATTGAAGTTTGTATGTTAAATGGAAAAAGACCACTCCATGAGGTGCAGGACCTGATGGGTGGTCTATATTTTTAGAGGGATTTAATTCTACTAATTATTTCTATTTCACATTTGGATAAATCATTGTTGCTGGATCTACATATTCGTCGAATTGTTCTTCTGTTAGTAAACCACTGGCGATGGCTGCTTCTTTTAAGGTTGTGCCTTCTTTGTGAGCTTTTTTCGCTATTTTTGCTGCGTTTTCGTAGCCGATATATGGATTTAATGCCGTTACAAGCATTAAAGAATTTCTTAAATTATGATCGAGCACTTCTTTATTCGGTTCAATCCCTACAGCACAATGGTCGTTAAATGATTGCATTGTATCAGCTAATAGGCGAGTTGATTGTAAGAAGTTATAAATGATTACTGGTTTAAAGACGTTCAGCTCAAAGTTACCTTGGGAAGCGGCGAACGCAATGGTTGCATCATTTCCAACTACTTGAGTGACAACCATTGTCATAGCTTCACTTTGTGTAGGGTTTACTTTACCAGGCATAATCGATGAGCCTGGCTCGTTTTCTGGGATGGTGATTTCACCAATACCAGAACGAGGGCCACTAGCAAGCCAGCGAACGTCATTGGCAATTTTCATTAAATCGGCCGCTAATGCTTTTAGTGCACCGTGTGCGACAACGGCTTCATCATGGCTTGTTAAAGCGTGGAATTTATTCGCTGCTGAAGTGAATTGTTTACCTGTTAGTTCACTTATTTCCGCAGCAACACGATCACCAAATTCAGGGTGAGCGTTAATACCAGTACCTACCGCTGTTCCACCAATAGCAAGTTCCTTCATATAATCAATATTTTGGATAATCATCCGCTCCGATTTTGCCAGCATAGCTGCCCAGCCGCTAATTTCTTGACCTAATGTTAGAGGTGTTGCATCCTGTAAATGTGTACGTCCAATTTTTATAATATCTTTAAATTGAGCTGCTTTATCTTCTAGTGTTGACTTTAATAGTCGTAGACGTGGTAATAAATAATCTTCCACTTTTAACACAGCTGCAATATGCAATGCCGTTGGGAAGGTATCATTCGAGCTTTGTGATTTATTGACATCATCATTCGGATGAATGCGATCAGTCTCACCAGCATCCTGTAATAGTTGGTTCGCGCGGTGAGCAATTACTTCGTTAACGTTCATGTTTGATTGTGTACCACTACCTGTTTGCCATACAACGAGTGGGAATTGATCGTCCCATTGCCCATTTAAAATTTCATCAGCTGCCTGTACAATCACATTCGTCTTAAGATCCGAAAGCTTGCCTAGTTTGTTGTTGGCAATTGCTGCACTTTTCTTTAAGATAGCCATGGCCTGCACAAGCTCAATTGGCATTTGCTCCGTACCAATTTGGAAATTCTCTTTACTGCGCTGTGTTTGCGCACCCCAAATTTTATCAGCAGGTACTTTAATTTCACCCATAGTGTCTTTTTCAATACGGTAATCCATGTCAAAACAGCTCCTTTATTATGTAAATTTCTCCATTTATATAGATAAAAACGGATACTCTTAGTCTGATGTAAGAATATCCGTTTGATACATGCTTATTCAAAAAAGAGGGGGATTCTGAATAAAGCAATTTGGAGAAAGAAATAATCTAGTGATAATGATAATTGTTATCAATTAAAAAGTCAATATTTTTGCTTAAGGAATTTTAAAGGTGAGAATCATTCGCAATCGTATTATTGATATTCCCGATTGTAAAGGAAATAAACCTATTGTGAAGTATTATCTCTTTTTCTTTCCAAGTTCTTTAACAGGTTGCTTTTTAGGAATTTTTTCGAAAATAATCTTCACATGAAAATTGTTATCATCAACCTGAAGCACCTCAACTACCTTTGCCTTGCGCCCTTTAATCCGAATATCCTCTTCCGCAGCAGGGAGTTTGACGAGCAACTGACTTAAAACGGACGTCTTGTTTTCATAAAAATGAGTCACAAACATCACGATTCTCCTTCTAACATTTGATTGTTACTCACTTTATGAACGACGGAGTCGATATAGAACTTTTGTTAAGGTGGTCAAATGAATCACCGCTGGAATAGCGGCCAGGTTGATCATAAGCTGAGGGAATCCGTTTGCAATGGCGGCCACGGAGATCAAAAAGTGAGGGCCGCACCAACAGGAGGTCAAAGTGATCCTAAAGTGGTGGTAACCGCTCGAAAAGGAGGTCAAGGTGATCCTAAAGTGAAGGTAACCGCTCGAACAGGGAGTCGAAGTGATCATAAAGTGGGAGAACCCGCTCAGAAAGGAAGTTGAAGTGATCCTAAAGTGAAAGTAACCGCTCGAACAGGAGGCCAAGGTGATCCTAAAGTGAAGGTAACCGCTCGAACAGGAGGCCAAGGTGATCCTAAAGTGAGAGAACCCGCTCGAAAAGGAGGTTGAAGTGATCCTAAAGTGAAGGCAACCGCTCGAACAGGGAGTCAAAGTGATCCTAAAGTGAGGGAACCAGCTCGAACAGAGCGCCAAGGTGATCCTAAAGTGAAGGTACCCGCTCGAACAGGAGGCCAAGGTGATCCTAAAGTGAAGGTAACCGCTCGAACAGGAGGCCAAGGTGATCATAAAGTGAGAGAACCCGCTCGAACAGTAGGCCAAGGTGATCACAAAGTGAAGGTAACCGCTCGAACAGGAGGCCAAGGTGATCATAAAGTGAAGGAACCCGCTCGAACAGTGGGCCAAGGTGATCGTAAAGTTAGTGAATCGGCTCAAACAGGAGAGCCTGCTGGTCATAAATCGAGAGCCCACGCTCGAAGTCATGTTTCAACTTATCAATTAGCTGAGTTGATTTTTTATTTGGATATTTATGTTAATACTACAATGGTACAATAAAGAAATGAAGGAGGAAGGTGCATGGTGCCTAATATTATCGAACAAGCAAAACGAGGATTAAAAGGTTTTGCTATAGGTGGCTATCATACTAGCGGAAATTATAGCAAGTATCAGGAGGAGTATTATAAATATTTTGGACATCATGATTTCGAAACTAGGAAATATGCGATTGCCGCATTTACTTGTATGTTGGGGACTTGGGAAACGGGTTACTGTCAAGTTT
Source organism: Lysinibacillus irui (assembly GCF_028877475.1). Classification (NCBI taxonomy): domain Bacteria; kingdom Bacillati; phylum Bacillota; class Bacilli; order Caryophanales; family Bacillaceae; genus Lysinibacillus; species Lysinibacillus irui. Next base: position 1,806,289 of record NZ_CP113527.1, read on the forward strand.
TTCAGCCGGTAAAAGAGTGGGAGGAAAATAAAAAATGGAGTGCGAATCCCTTCGATCAAAAGCGTTATTATCGCTTTAAAGATTATCTTTATGCCCTATTAGAACATCACGAACAGATAGAAAAAGAATTTCCTTATATGTTTAAAGATATTGTTTTATTTTTAACAACCATTGAGCTCAATAAGGGGATCAGCTATGAGGAATGGTTTCCTGAACATAATCCGACTATTTTTCAGCGCTTACGAGAGGAAGTTTTGATTCCCAAACAGCTCCTTCTAGGTAAACGTAGCCATCGAAAATATTTATTAATAGAAATTGGTATTGAACCTTTTTTTGAATCAGATCATTAACGCCTTTATAAATTGCCGGGTAATCAAGTCAAAGAAGGTTAGCCGTAAATTAATTTATATGAAAATCAAAAATATGACATGTTTTTACGTTTTGTAATTGCAACTTTCGACATATTTTTTATTTATTTCTCGGGAAATATCTCTTACGGAATGGTGAAAACGAGCACCTTTGTTACCGCAACTTCTAAGGGGCATCTATAGGAAAAATAGTGACTTTATGACTTGTTTAACTATTCTTACTTCTTTTTTATCTAAGAGGCAGCGTGATGACGTTTCAGCTTTGATATTGTTCGTTATAATAAGAGAAAGGAGGAAATAAGATGTATTTAAAATCATGTAAGGTGTTACAGGATACCATTCCGAATAAACAGATGTATCCTTTTAACATTCCAAGCTTGCAGGATTTACAAGAGCTGGAGTTTCCGACAAATGTAACGTTCTTTGTTGGGGAAAATGGGTCGGGGAAATCAACATTATTGGAGGCGATTGCGGATCGCTGTGATTTTAATACGGCGGGTGGTGGTCGTCAAAATTTATATGAAGTACATAAGGCAGAATCCTCACTGGGGGACTATATTCGTTTGTCGTGGTTGCCGAAGATTTCGAATGGTTTTTTTCTTCGATCGGAAACATTTTATCAATTTGCCAGCCATATTGATTTGTTAGAATACCATCCGAATAAATATGCCGCTTTTGGGGGCAAATCCCTACACCACCAATCCCATGGTGAATCTTTTCTGGCATTATTTATGAATCGGTTTAAGGGGAAAGCGATCTATTTATTGGATGAGCCTGAGGCAGCCTTATCTCCAACAAGACAATTAAGCCTGCTGAAAATTATGAAGGACTTAGAGCATGAGGCACAATTTATCATCGCTACGCACTCACCAATTTTACTGGGCTATCCGAATGCGACGATTTATAGTTTTGATGATGAGGCAATTGAACCGATACGCTATGAAGATACCATTCATTACATTGTTACCAAACGTTTTTTAGATGCACCACAAACCATTTTAAGTGAGTTATTTGATGAGGAGAGGGAATCATGAATCAACGAAAAGGCTTAGTCATGCGAGAAATTCGATTAGACGAAATGGCACAGTCCATTGATTTACTGAATTATGTTTTTCAAATGTCTATGTCCATTCACAAGGATCGCCGTTTTGTAAATGCTAAGAGTAAGCAGTTTAATGAGGGGCATGCCATCGGATGGTTTGATGGGTCCCACTTGGTTTCGCAAATTTTAAGTTTGCCTTTTGAGGTTAATGTACATGGCAAGATTTACGAAATGGGTGGCATCACAGCAGTTGGGACATACCCAGAATACTCAGGTCATGGCTTAATGGAGAGCTTAATTATTGAAAGTTTACAAAGAATGCGTAATGAAGGTCAATGCATATCCTATTTATTTCCATATTCTATCCCGTATTACCGTAAAAAGGGGTGGGAAATTATGAGTGATATTGTGGAATTTCAGGTGAAGGATACGCAGCTTCCTCATTATGCTGGGCTTAACGGGAAAATTCGTCGTGTGGATCCGAAGCATGAGGATGTTGTGGATATCTATGCACGCTATGCCCAGAAAACGCATGGGGTGATGGTGCGCAATAGTATTGCCTGGAATGAGAAGTTTCAGGAGGATTTCTGGGAGGAGAAATTCATTGACAGTGATGTCAATCTTCAGGCAGCTGTCTATTATGATGAAGACGATGAAGCACAAGGCTACATGTTTTATCGTATTATGGAAGAAAACTATTACATTGATGAAATCGTTTATTTGCAGGAAGAGGCTCGTAAAGGCTTATGGAATTTCGTCTCGGCTCATAGTTCGATGGTTTATAATGTCTACGGGAAAACAACGGGAAATGAAGCGGTTGCCTTTTTATTAGAGGACAGTGAAATTATTCAAAAGGTCTCTCCTTATTTCATGGCGAGAATTGTCGATGTCAAAGAGTTTTTGTTGCGTTATCCATTTGTCGGTCATGATTTTGAGCTTCAGCTTGCGGTCACTGATCGCATTGTGGCTTGGAATAATGGAACATACATCATTAAAATGGCGGATGGTAAGGTTTCTGTCCAAAAAGTGAGTGAGACTTTGAATGATAGTGCTGTTCATTTAACAGTGCAAACGTTGGCTACTATGCTGTTAGGCTATAAACGTCCACGTTATTTAGAGAAAATCGAACGTTTACAAGGACGTCCCGAGGAAATTGACCTACTAGAGGCCGTATTACCCGTTGGTATTCCGACATTTATTGATTATTTTTAAGCCGTATCATGTGTAGAGGAGGAGCCATAACGTGGATTGTTATGGCTGCCAGGCCTCTTTCAACAGTTCAACACCAAGCTTGATTTCTTCCATCGTTAACTTACTAAAACCTAATTGCAGCATCGGTGTCTCCTTTGCTTGTTGATGAAAAAACGGACTGGTTGGGTATACTTTAACACCGCAGGATTCTGCTTGTTCGATGAGCTGTTGCTCCGAAAGTGCAGACTTTATTTTCACCAAAACATAGAGCCCTGATTGCTCGCCTATTATCGTGACTTGCTCACCCAATTGTTGTTGTAGCTCCTGAACAAGGCGCTGCATTTTTTGTTTGTAGGTCAGGCGCATCCTTTTAATATGGCGTGTCCATTCCCCTTGTGCCATAAAATGTGCCATTGTGCGTTGATGGAGGGACGAAGCATTTTGTTCAAAATGAGCAAAGCGTTCTTTAAATGGCTGAACAAGCATATTCGGTAGCACCATATAGCTTAATCGAACTCCTGGCAGAAACGATTTGGAGAAAGTGCCTAAATAAATTACCCGAGAAGGGTCGATCGATGCCAGTGCAGGAAATGGCTGTTGCGCATAACGAAATTCACCATCATAATCGTCCTCTAGAATAAAGCCATCGACTTGTTGGGCCCACTGTATTAGAGTCTGTCGCTGTTGAATATTCATAGAAACACCGTACGGGAAATGATGTGACGGGGTGACATAGAGTAGACGGGATGGACTGTCAGCTAATAGGTTGAGCTGTGCACCAGACTCTGTTACCGGCAATGCCTCTATATGAAAATTATGTAATTGGAAAGCCTCTCGTGCCCCGTTGTAGCCTGGGTCCTCCAGAAGGATACTTGGGAAATGGTCTTTTAATAAAAAGCCAAGATGCAGGAGCATTTGCTGCGTGCTACTGCCAATAATGATATTTTCAATCGTTGTCGAAACGCCCCTTGCTTGTAGGAGGTATTGAACAAGCTGCTCCTTTAACAATGAATCTCCAAACAATTCCCCATATTGATAGCATGATGAATCCAATAATACTTGATTGGCTATTTGGCGCCATGTTTTCAAAGGAAAATGTTGCTGATCAACAGCTCCTGCTCGAAAATCTACAACGATGGAGGGGAGATGGTATTTGGTCTGCGAAATAATCGGGTCTATCTGCTCCTGTAAGAAAACCTGCTCCAACGCATTCACAAAATAGCCCTTCCGCCCCTCGCCGCGAATATAGCCTTCTGCCACAAGCTGTTCATATGCAGTTAGCGTGGTATTACGACTAACGTGTAAAGTTTCTGCTAGTTTACGAATGGATGGTAGAGAGTCGTTTGTTTTCAGTGCCCCTTGTGTAATAAGTGCTTTAATTTGCTGATAAACCTGCTTATACTTTGCCTCATTCTCTGTTAATAAAAAGATAAAGTCGTCCAATTGTGCACCGCCTTGACATGTTGAAATTTTAGAAACTGTTTCTTTTGAAATGTCAGATTTTTTATTACTATCATACAAGAACGTCAATGAAAAAGAAATGGGGAATAGAAGCATGAAAATTAGTATCGTAACAAAATCAACAATAGGGGAAGTTGTACCATTATTTAATGCCTATCGAGAATTTTATGGCCAGCCATCTGATATAACGAAGGCCGAGCAATTTATTCAAGAACGTGTGGAAAATGGGGAGTCCATTATTTTTCTCGCGTACCAGGAGCAGGAGCCAGTAGGGTTTGCGCAATTATTCCCTATTTTTTCATCTGTAGCTATGAAAAGAGCATTTATACTAAATGATTTATTTGTGGCGCAACATGCCAGGAAGCAAGGCGTCGCTCAAGCTTTAATGGAACAATGCTCCGCCTATTGCCAACAGGAAGCTGCCCGATACATGATGCTCGAAACAGCGAAAGATAATGTCAATGCCCAGAAGCTCTATGAAAAACTAGGTATGACGATTGATGAAAGTGTTTATTATTACAGTATTTACTGGTGATATAGGGGTTGTTCAATTAGAGTGGGGTATTCCTTATAAATGTTGGGGAAGTATTCAAAAAATGCGAGGACTCCGCTCCAAAGTGAGAGAGAAGTGATCAAAGAAGCGAGGAGTCCGCTCATAAATGAGTCGGAAGTGATCAGAGAAGCGAAGGGTCCGCTCATAAATGAGTCGGAAGTGATCATAAAAGCGAGGAACCCGCTCATAAATGAGTCGGAAGTGATCAAAGAAGCGAAGGGTCCGCTCATAAATGAGTCGGAAGTGATCCAAAATGGGAGGCTACCGATCCAAAGTGAGTCGGAAGTGATCAAAGAAGCGAGGAGTCCGCTCATAAATGAATCGGAAGTGATCAAAATGGGAGGCTACCGCTCCAAAGTGAGTCGGAAGTGATCAAAGAGGCGGGGAGTCCGCTCATAAATTGATTCAGAAGTGATCATAAAAGCGAGGAACCCGCTCATAAGGAGTCGGAAGTGATCATAAAAGCGGGGAGTCCGCTCATAAATGAGTCGGAAGTGATCAAAGAAGCGAGGAGTCCGCTCATAAATGAGTCGGAAGTGATCATAAAAGCGAGGAACCCGCTCATAAGGAGTCGGAAGTGATCATAAAAGCGGGGAGTCCGCTCCAAAGTGAGTCGGAAGTGATCAAAGAAGCGAGGAACCCGCTCATAAGTGAGTCGGAAGTGATCATAAAAGCGGGGAGTCCGCTCATAAGTGAGTCGGAAGTGATCATAAAAGCGGGGAGTCCGCTCCGAAGAGAGAGAAGTGACCATAGAAGTGAGGTACCCGCTCCGAAGAGAGAGAAGTGATCATAAAAGTAAGGCCACCGCTCACAAACCTAGCAAAGCGACCCATCCAACACAATTCAAAGGAAATCCCTCCACAATAAAGTTACTTCGGCATCCCAAAAAAGGACCCGCTATAAAAGCGGGTTCTTTTGTTTAGGCTTGGCTCATCCATCCTGCGAAAAGGCCGGAGGAGAAAAAGCGGGTAATATGTGTGAATCCGGCTTCTTGTAGTAGTTGCTCGATTTCTTGAGCGGAAATGAAGGAAATATTCATGATGATTTTGCCCATACTTTCTACCTTTTCTTTTTTGTAACCTGCCTCTAAAAAGAAGCTTTGCCATATTTTGATGCGATCTTGTAGTTCTTCACTTTCACGTTCACCGTAGGCACAGGCGAGGACAAAGGGTTTTCCTGGTTTTAATCGGGTGTGTATGTTTTTTAGTAGGTTCAGTTTTTCCTGTCGATCTTCTATAAAATGAAGGACGAGGATACAACTGGCCGCATCGAATTTCGACGTATTGGATGGCAGGTTGTCAATGGTTCCTTGTAATAATTGGACACGGTCTTCGAGTCCGAGTTGTGCGGCTTTATGTTGCGCGATTTGAAGCATTTCCTCAGCTGGATCAATCCCTGTAAATGTCCAATGAGGGTTTGTAGGTCCCCAAGCTGAAAGCTCATTGCCACCGCCAGCTCCTATGACAAGCAGGGATGCTTCTTGTTCACCTAGCTGAGCACGGAAGTAGGCTTGTGTCACGGCAAATAATGTGTCATAGGCAGGTACCGAAATACGAGTGCTTTGCTCATAGGTTTGTGCCTTCTCCAATAAATGTGTCGATAATTTATTCATCGTTATGGCCTCCAATGTTTATTGTATATATTATAGATCTTTATTATCCGTAATTGAGTATAACTGAAAATGAGCAAAAGAACAAAAGGGAAGGCTTCTTTAATGAATAACTTTATGAGTAATATTAGATTGAAAATAATGGGATTTTATCCTATCCTTGTAGTAGACAGGGGGAGAAATCATATGATTTTCGAAAACTTGATTAGTGCAATTCTACAAGTGATGTTGTTTTCCATTATTCCATTTATTTGGTGGTTTTGCACAGCGAAAAAGAAACAGTCCTTTCTTACGTGGCTAGGATTGCGAAAGCCTATTATTGAGAATAAGAGAAGGTACGCCATGTTCTTTGTCCTATCCATTGTTGTGTTACTAGTGCCTAACTCTGCGCTCGTCTATTTTTATATTGATAGCTCTTTGCTAGCGCCCAATCAATTTGCTGGACTTGGATTTGCAGCGGTCATACCAGCACTTTTATACGCCGTAATTCAAACTGCTCTGTCAGAGGAGCTATTGTTCCGTGGCTTTTTATTAAAAAGGCTAGCTAATTCGTTTGGTTTTCATGCTGGGAATATAGTTCAAAGCATCGTTTTTGGTAGTGTTCATGGGGCTATGCTTTGGTCGGTGCTTCCTGTCCATATTATTCTGCTAGTAGTAGGATGTACAGGACTCGCGGGCTATGTGATGGGGTTGATGAATGAACGGCTAGCTGGAGGCTCCATCGTAGCTAGCTGGACGATTCATGCTATTGGGAATCTATTAGCGGCAGGCTTCTTTATGTTCCTATTTTGACTTATTTGCATTTCTTGGCTGTCACTTGCATAATAGGCAGAGAAGAAAATGTCGTGAAGGGACGTGCAAATATGACAGAGTGGCCGAAGGGTGTTGCAAAACCAGCAATTCGTGCCTTACAAGCAGCAGGCTATACAGAATGGCAGCAGCTAGATAAAGTCGACCTTTCAACGTTAGCTCATTTACATGGGATGGGGCCGAAAGCATTAGCTGCGATTGAGGCGGCACTAAAGGAAAGTAGGGGATCGCGTGAATAAGCTAACGTTATTTTTGTTGGCAATGGTGGTCTATTATGTAGTCGTTGTATTCCTTATTAGCAAGCTGTTTATTATTCCTATCATGAAAGTGATGGCTCTTATCTTTTTTGTGGGGGCTGGCTTTATTTTTTCTCGGAAAATGCGCAAGAAATTACAGTAGGAGGTCTTATGAAAATAGCTAAACTAACATTGTTTTATCTAGTGATTATTGTTTTAGCGATCACTTTGTCATTAGCTGGTGTGCGCTTATCTATCTCACTCGGGCTATTTGCTTTGATTGCAATGGCAATGATTTACCGTCATATACATATTTTATATCGAACAAATAATATGGAGCAGGTGGATAAATGGGTGAAAAATCATAGAAAGGAACCTATCTTTGCTGCGCTCTATGCATCTGCTTATGGGACGAAACAGGAACAGCTTGATGCCATCGATGTCATCATCCATCATTATAAGCAACCAGCTATTAAATATAATTATCTATTTATTAAGGCGATCATGGAGGACAATTTGGGTGCCGCAAAAGTAGCAGCAGCGAAAATAGAGAAGGAGCCTTTAACAAGCTATGCCCAATGCTATATTGCTGCTCTTGAAGGGCGAACAGCCGATATGAGAAGTGATCAATTAACACAGCCTTGGATGCAACCTGCTGTGGAAGCGGTCTATGCCTACACAATAAATGATCGTGCAAAGTTTCGCCAATTGGCCGATGCTAGTATTGATCAGGCACGTGGCATACAGAAATATGGCTTACTACATAATTTTAAACATATGGAAGAAGAATGGGTGAATGAAGGCATAATTCCAAGGGCTACTTGATGACGGTATCGGGTAGCCTGTTTTTGTGTCAGGAACCACCATGAATAATAAATAGTTCGATGAGGTGAAAATGTTTGTCTAAAATGGATCATATGATGCAGATTTTATGGATGTTGAATTCAGGCAGGAAAATAACCGCGAAAGAAATAGCTGAAAAATTAGAGATGAATATCAGATCCGTTTACCGCTATATTAATTCACTCTCTGCCAGTGGTGTGCCGATTATAGCTGAAACAGGTCATCATGGGGGATATACCCTGTTGAATAATTTTATTAAAAGCCCTCTTATTTTTGATGTTGATGAGAAAGCGGCATTACTTCATGCTGCTATCTTTGCAAAAGAAGCTGGCTACTTTTTAGAGGAAGCGTTAAATAGTGCAACAACAAAACTTACGATGCATTCAAATCAAGAGCAGGAAAAAATGATTCAGCAACATTTACAAGGTTTCGAGATAATTGGTCCCGTTGAATCTTCATTGGAGCCGCTATTAAAAAAATTAGAAGACAGTATAGTGAACGAAACATCGATTAAAATGGAATACCATACAAATAATGAAAAACAACCTAAACATAGGATGATTAATCCATATGGTTTGGTTTATTGGAATCAAAACTGGTATGTTGTTGCATTTTGTCATGTAAGAAATGAAATTCGTAATTTTAAAGTTGGCCGAATTACTAGTCTTCATCAAACAGTCATACCCTTTCAACGACCACAAGCGTTCTCGGCCAGTGATTTTTTTATGAAAAGTCTTCTTCCACAAGCAGAAGACAAACGGAACCATGTGTCTTTCATCATTTGTGGAAAGACAAGTGCGGTGGATGCTATCTGTCAGCATTGGTTTTTAAGGTATCACCTCGAAGAACGCACCTCGAAGAAAGCGATATTTTTATTAGATGAAGAAGCGTTACATACATATGTACCTAATTTACTATTCCCCTATGGAAAATCGATCCAAGTAATAGAACCGATAAGTCTAAAGCAAAAAATGATTGACGTTCTAAAGGAGCTGATAGATTTTTATGAAAACGAAAACTTTACTGACGGAGAATGTCAGTAAAGTTTTTTTATACTTAGCATAGTTTCATTCAATAGAAGGAGTGTTTAGTATGCAAACAAGAAAAGTATATCTTTATGTTTTTGATACGATGGCAGATTGGGAGATCGGGTATTTGATGGCGGAATTAAATTCAGGTAGGTATTTTAAAAAGGGGTTAGAGCCTTTAGAGGTGATGACGATAGGAATTGATAGAAGTCCTGTTACGACAATGGGAGGCATCACGATACTCCCGACTATTACTATTGCTGAATGTCACTTGAATCGCATGGATCTCTTGATACTTCCTGGAGGTAATACATGGCTAGAGTCTATTCATGATCCTATGTTGCACATGGTTTCAAAAGCGTTGAATGAGGAAGTTTTTGTAGCTGCAATTTGTGGTGCAACGATCGGTCTCGCAAAGGCTGGTTTGCTTGATACAAGACAACATACGAGTAACGATCTCGAATACTTGAAGATGCTTTGTCCACAATATATCGGGGATGAACATTTTAACCAGGAGCCAGCCGTAACGGAAAGGAACTTAGTAACGGCATCGGGAATTGCTCCGTTGGAATTTGCCTACCATGTTTTGAGGCAACTTGATGTTTTTACAACGGAAACCTTACACGCTTGGTATAAGCTTTATGAAACGAGGGAGAAAACATACTTTTATGAACTAATGACATCCATTGAATAACGACTAGTTGAAGAGGAGCATGTTATTTTTTGAAAACATGCTCTCTATTTATCTAGCAAAAAGCCTCGTAAGATCCCTGCAATAAAGATCCCGCTTAATAACAATAAAAATAGGTAAGCATGCCACTGCTGTAAAATTCGTTCGTGTCCCAATGCCACCATTAGGTCATTGAAAAGGGAATAGGTAAAATACAATAAAATACTATTTTTTATGAGACAAAAAGTGATGATACCATTTTGCCGTTGTTGATGTGACAGCGGCGCTTTCTTTTTCCGCATAACGGGATAAGCAGCTTTCATTTCTAAATAATGTAAAAGTAAAAACAGCATCAGTGCGATAAAGGGTAAATAAAAAATAGCAATTTTTGGTCCGAACTGGGCTTGCTCACTTGTAAAGCTTTGTAATACAGGGATTGTTGCAGGAAGCTTATGATATTGGATCAATGTAGCCGTAATCCCCGCTATAAAAATAGTAGTCACCATGATTGTCAGCTGGTGACAAAAGCGTGGTGTTGGTGTTTTTTGTTGTGTGTGCATCCGTGCCCCCCATTTCCAACGTCATTCAAAATAACAATCTGTTATACTGTATCATAGAATGATTGCTTATGGGTTAGAGAAAGAAGGATACTATGGAATACTTGTTGTTTTTACTAATTGGCATCATCGGGAATATCATTGGAACATTAGTTGGTGGCGGCGGTTTAATTACATTACCAACGATGATGCTCATGGGAGTTCCCGTTCATTCAGCAATTGGCGCTAATAAAGTGTCCAATATGGTGAGTGCCTTTTCAAGTTTTTATTCAATTTACAAACGAAAAGAATTGGCTTGGATAGAAATGCGTTCGGTCTTACTTGTATCCCTAGTAGGAGGTACACTTGGTGGACTTTTTGCTTCGTTAATGAGTAGTCAAACTTTAACGCTCATCGCCATTATTTTATTAGGCTTTGCTCTGATTATGTCCTTTATGGGTGGTGCTGATTTTGGTGAAAAAGAGCGCTTTACAATGAATCGAAAAAATGGTCCAATTCTTCTTGGAGTTGGTTTTTATGATGGGATGTTTGGCCCAGGGAGTAGCACATTGGCCCTTTATACATATGCACATGAGAAGATTTCCTATATCAAAGCGGTAGGTCTTTCACGGGTGGGCGTTTTTGCCATGTGTTCTGGAGCAGCGATTACGTATATTGCTACAGGAAAAATAGAGTGGCCGTTAACACTTATTTTAATGGTCGGCTCTACAATAGGTGCACAAATTGGGATTGTCCTTGCAAGAAAAGTTAAAGCCAATCAAGTGAAGCTTTTATTGCGTATCGTTACGATTGTGCTGATCGTCCAGCTTGTCTATGATTTTATCCACCAGCTATAGGAGGCGATAGTCATGTTTGAAATTACACCGTACCCAACCTTTTCATGGTCGTTATCGCGTCATAAAACGCTCACAAGCTGTGCACGCAAGTATGGCTATGAATATTATTTTTCCCATAATGGATGGCTTAGCTATCAAGTTGAGCCCTCTCATCAATATGTTTATCGTTTAAAAAAGCTACAGTCCATGCCTATTTTATTTGGGCAAATTGTCCACCGATTTATTGAGCAGGCCATTAATGATTATCTACAAACAGGCAAAGCTCCCACGGTAGAGGAGCTGATCCAATCCGCACGAGGGCAGCTCAATGCGGCCTTTATTGATTCTACACGCCATCTAGAGTGGTGGCGGCAAAAGCCCAATAAATATTATATGATGCAGGAAATTTACTATCATGGCACACTTCCTCCTGAACTAATACAGGACTATAAAGAACGTTTACAAATTGTCTTTGACCATTTTTTGAGGAGTGAAACATTCCAGCAGATTACGGCACAAAAAGGTTCTCTCCGAATCGGTGAACCAGAGCAATTCCGCTCCATGAAAATCAACGACATCCAAGTATTCGTCGTAATGGACTTTCATTATTATGACGAGTTGAGGGATAAATGGGTTATTGTTGACTGGAAGACGGGTGGGGAGTCTGATGATGATCGTCAGCAATTAGCGCTCTATGCCTACTATGTTCAGCAAAAATACCGTGTATCACTTGAACAAATCGAGGTCTATAACGAATATTTATTATCAGGAAAACGAAAGAAATATAGTTTTACAGACGTCGATATGGAGAATATTTTGTATACCTTCCAGCGCAGTGTTTTAGAAATGAAAAAGTATCAGGCCGATATTTTCTCCAATGAGCCCGTAGACATCGAGGATTTTGAACAAACACAAGATAAATGGCATTGTCGAGGCTGTAATTTTAGAGAGTTATGTGCGGAGAAATGAAGCAAGTGACTAAAATAGTATTGGAATACTTCAAACTGCAAGAAAACGTGTAGAAGCTCCAAAATAAAAGGAAACGCTCAGATAAAGTGTGAAACCCGCTCCTAATAAGGTGCGAGGTGATCCAAACAGCAGGTGTGGCGCTCCAAATTCGATTGAAGGCGCTCCATAAAGTGAGGAACCCGCTCCATCTAGGGAGCAAGGTGATCCAAACAGCAGTTGTGGCGCTCCAAAATGAATGAAAAGCGCTCCATGAAGTGTGAAACCCGCTCCAACTAGAGCGTGAGATGATCCAAACAGCAGGTGTGGCGCTCCAAAATGAATGAAAGGCGCTCCATGAAGTGTGAAACCCGCTCCAACTAGAGCGCGAGATGATCCAAACAGCAGGAGACCCGCTCCAAAAAGGGTGGAAAGCGCTCCATAAAGTGAGGAACCTGCTCCAACTAGAGCGCGAGATGATCCAAACAGCAGGAGACCCGCTCCAAAAAGGGTGGAAAGCGCTCCATAAAGTGAGGAACCCGCTCCAAATAAAAATATAGATATCATTTCGAGATTTTCATTTCCGTACAATAATCTTTTAGTCAAAAAAGTTGATGCCAGGTCTTAATAAGCCAAGTAATACTCAGATAAAAAGAAAAAGACCACTCATGATGGGTGGTCAAAATAGATAAAACGCGAATTAATCTTGGATTATAATGAAGTTGATTTGCCCTTTTTCTCGTTAATAATAAGGTCTTCATGTGGGTGAGCAGTGTCAGATTGTCCTTCACGCTCATTACGTTTTTTACTAGTACCTGGGTCTGCATCTCTTGAAAATGTTTGTTTTGTTGGCTCGTCTGTTGCAAATTCTGTATTTTTTTTATCTCTTTTCATTTCGACACCTCCTACAGATAGTATTTAACTTATCCAATAAAATATCCCTGTTAATTTCAACTAAACACGTTAATTTCATTTTCGACCACTCGATGATCGATGGTTTTTTTACATAAAGTATGGACCGCCAATAGCTTACTAAAGCCAGTATGATAAAAAATACTAGTAAAGCAAGGTCTTAAAAATGGTGAAAGTCAGATTAATACTACAATAAAAAGTAATCTTGGATGTGTATTGAATAAAAGAAAAAACCAGAATGGAAAATTCCATTCTGGTTAAAGTCTCACTTTTTAGGTTCACTACATATTATAAGGTTTGTATTTATTTTAAATTATCTATTGCATACTGCGCTTCTTCAGGAGTGAATTTTTCTCCATATTCAGAAATCAACTGCTCGTAAATTGCCGAATTTGACATACTCATCATTTTTGCGTATGTTTGGGCTTTTTTCAATGCGTTTTCTTTCCAATCAAAAACAATGTTATCAATAGCATATTGAGCGGCTTCTGCTGGGAATTTCTCCCCGTATTCCGATGTTAATTGGTCATAAATACCTGCCTTTGACATTTGCATATTTTTCGCATATTGTTCTGCTTTCTTTAAGGCAGATTTATATTCTCGTGGGACACTTTCCTCTTTAGCCTTAGCTTCTGCTTTAGCTTTGGCTTCTGCATCTGCTTTAGCCTTTGCCTCCGCATTCTCTTTAGCTTTCTGTTCAGCTACTACTTTTTCTTCAGCTTCTTTGGCTTCTCGTGTAGCTTTTTCTTCAGGTGTTTCTTCCTTAGGTTTTGCTGTAGTTTCAATTGTTTCATTACCCTTATCTTTGGAAGTTTCAGTTGAATCAGTTGTTGAGACAAACCCAATAAATGAAGCAATCATGACGGCTACTGAAATACCAGCAAATTTGATTTGTTTTTTACCTTTTATACTATCTTTTTTGGCAAATTTAACAATTGATAAAATCACGAAAATAAAAATTGCCACAAAACTCATTATCGAGATTATCAAAAATAAATCATCCATCTTTATCATCCTCCCCCTATTTTACATTTTAGGTAATTTGATGGTAAAAGTACATACAAATTTAGTAAAAATTCCACTTATCGAAAAAAATTTCTGGACAGTGTTATCTTTCAACCTTAAGACTATAGCTACGCTCAACATATTAGGCATGATTTATTATTAAGGATATATATGGTAAAATAGGTATGTATGTGTATAAAAGGGAGCGAGAAAATGGTCTATATGAAATCACCTAGCCATCTGGTGATAGGTGGAAATTGTGCAGAATCAACAAACAAATTCTCTGTCTTCTTGGTCGAGGAGATAGAGAATGATTAAAAATAAAATAGCGTTCATTAGCGGGATTGTTATTTTAGGTATATGTATGTGTCTGTTTTTCCCATATCCTAACAGCGAAATGATCTATGCTCAATCTTCATTCATGTCATTTCCAATCCAAACGAAAGATGGATTTAGGATGCTAGGTATCATCGGTTCGGTTTTGTTTATAGTTGCTATCATTTTACTTGGTAGGAGCATAACCAAATATTTTTTTCGAACAATTGGTTTGGTCGTGATCCTCTATGCATGTTTACCTTATTTACTCATTACGGCCTATCAAGAAACCTTTGCTAGTGGCATAATGGCCATATCCTACAATGGAGATGGTACCTGTGATTTTGAAATGTTGGGTAAAGACTTAATGATGGGTGAATGTGAGCTTGCATTACATAATCGAAGCAATGAAGCTGTATCATTTGATTTAGAGTTTTTAGAATCTAGTTACTTGGAAGATGACATGCGTATGACGACACTTATGAATTTAGAGGATAAAGTCAATTCACCTGAAAGAAATACTTGATGTAACAGATGTTTCAAATCATATGGAGGGTGGAGCTTCGTATGAAGTTCACTTTAAATTATGGAACGGGGAAACTGAACGAAATTTATAGATGATCGTAAATAATGTACTAATAAGTAAGTAACCAAAAGCGGGTGATGAACAATGTCACTCGCTTTATGTTTGACTAAACTTATACAACAACAAATTTCATAGTATAAATTCAGCTTGTTCCACATATATATGATAAGCAGCAAATTGCGAACGTTCAGTACCTTTTAAGTTCATAGAGGGGGGATGTCTATGAGTAAACAAATGTCGATGTTTGAGCTTTTGGAAACACCCGTGAAAAAGTCTGTAGAGGGTGAAATAAAAAATGTTGAAAAGAAAAATGTAGTAGCACCTCGTAAGGTGGGATATATTGTACCGCAATCATATGCAACCGTTGTGCATTAAAGTTAAATTTGCTTTTATGCTAAACTTGTATTAAATTATAAGGAATGTGAATTTTAAGAGAGGAGGCAAAAAGTGATGGAAATGGTGTACAGAACAATGGCAATTGAAGTAAAGACATTTTTACAATTAGATGATTTTTTGTCAAAGGGACCAGTCTGTGGTTTTTTAAGTAAATGCCATATTAAACATAGTAACCGGAAGCTTTTTGCCTGTCTATTATCATAGATGAAAAAAGTGAAAAAATGGATGATCGATAGAAATTCCTAGACGCCGGTTTTTATGGCGTCTTTTTTTGTTGGGATTAACGTTTAGAAAGGGTGAGTTGATTGCTGAAAAAACTAAGGCAATTTAGGAATGTTTCAGTGTTCCAAACGCTTCTAATTTAGCAAAATAATTAGAAGCGAGGAATTTAAAAATGAATAAACAACAAATTTTTACACCGTCATTTCTTTTTCTATTTATAAGTAATTTTTTGATTTTTATAGGATTTGAAATGTTACTGCCAATTTTACCGGCCTATTTAGTAAGTTTAAACGCCAACCCGATGCAAGTAGGGTTGGTAACGACTGTGTTTACAATAGGCGCAATTATTATCAGACCTTTTATCGGTTACTATTTAATCGATCATCAGCGAAAAAATCTAGCGATAGGTGCATGTATATCGTTATTAATCATTACGACGTTGTATCCTTTTCTTAATAATATTTGGCTTTTCCTTCTGTTACGGCTAGTCCATGGAACGGCTTGGGGGGTTTCCACTACAACTAATAGTACAATGGCTGTCGATAGTATTCCTAAAGCTAAATTAGGAGAAGGTATGGGGTATTTCTCCATTTCAACAACAGTCGGAGCAATTGTTGCACCGAGTCTTGGGATTCTTATCTACCATTCTTTTTCCTTCCATACACTCATTTGGTCTTCCGCCTTACTTTGTGTATTAGCTGTCATCGTACTTCCATTTGTTCAATCAGTGATACCTATTCAACATGAAAAGCAGCCATTTCGTTTTATGGAAGCGATTTTTGAAAAAGATGTATGGTTTCAAGCATTACTAACTATAGTGACGACACTTGGATTTGGCGCGATCATTACCTTTTTAGTGCTGTACGGAGAACAAAAAGGATTAAATCATATCTTTTTATTCTTTCTCATCAATGCAATTGTTTCCACTTTACTACGCCCATTTACAGGAAAATGGTTTGATCGGAACGGACCATGGTCGATCATCATTGTGTCAGCAACGCTAGGATTTTTATCATTGATTGTGCTGTCTTATACAACAAATAATGGAAGTCTTCTGATCGCGGCAATTTTATTTGGTGCAGGTTATGGAACCATTATGCCGTGTTTACAAACATGGACTGTTCAAAAAGTAAGTGAAGCAAAAAGCGGAGCAGCCAATGCTACTTTTCTTTCAAGCTTCGATGTTGGAGTTGGCATGAGTGCCTTTGTACTAGGGATTCTAGCAGAATGGATGAGTTTAGAAACGATTTTCCGTCTTGTTAGCTTAAGCTTCCTTTTAGTCGTCTTATTAGTATATAGAGATTATAAAAGAAACAAGAACATGTAATCATAAGGACCAGCCACATCGAAAAGAGTGTCTGGTCCTTTTATTACATAAACGACATATGAGGCAGGAAATTGAGTGTAGAACACAGAACACTAGCTATGTAACATTTTAAATTAAATGACAAGGCGAGGTAGGTGGTAGCTATGCTAATTGCAAAGGGTGTCAAAATGCTAGAGCTGAACTATCAAGGGTTCATCATTCATCCGATGTTGGTGTGGGATCAGAATATGGCTGTGTTAATGGATGCAGGCTTTCCAGGGCAAATGGATGCGTTACGTGAGGCAATGGCACAGGTGGGCGTGTCTTTGGATCAACTGAAAGCGGTTATTTTAACACATCAGGATGTGGATCATATCGGTTGTCTTCCTGATATTTTGCAGGAGTGTGGACAGCATATACATGTTTATGCTCATGCCCTTGATAAGCCTTATATTCAAGGGGAGTTGCCACTATTGAAAGATGGTCAACTAGTGAATCCCCCAAAGGGTAGGGTCGATGTAGAGTTGAATGATGGGGAAGAATTACCGTTTTGCGGTGGAATTCGCGTTATTCATACACCAGGACATACGCCTGGTCATATTAGCCTCTATTTAACACAAAGTAAAACATTAGTTGCAGGGGATTCAATGTATAGTGTAGATGGCCACCTTGAGGGTATACACGAGCCAACTGTGTTACATTTAGAGGAAGCGCGTCTTTCTTTACAGAAATATGTAGATCTAGATATTGAAACGGTTGTTTGCTATCACGGTGGAGCTAGTAGGGGAGATATTGACCATCAGCTGACAAAGATCCTGATATAGTATAAAGACCAGCCTTAACTTTTCAAAAGGCTGGTCATTTTTGATTATTCTGTAATGGTCTCTTGGAATGTTTTACGGCCAGGGCTTACTTTATTGATATGAATATCGATTTTACTAATGGAATCTTTATTTAATGGAATTTTGCCATTCTTCTCTAGTTTTTTCCATGCTTTCACGTTATCACGGTATAAATATTCCGATAAACGAAAGACATCTGCATCCATTTTTAGGCCTTCCTCAAAGGTACCCATAATTTCTTTTTTGACTTCCTCTGAAACCTTTTTTCTTACCTGATCTGGATCTAGCTTGCCTTTAAAGCCATTTAAGACTGTATCAAATTTTAAAACGACTTCAAACCGTACTTGGCTATTAGTGACGATTGGTTTAACTCTGACATCTAATTTTTTTATATCAACAGTTAGGTAATCATCTTTTTCGTTATTTGCTAATTCAAAGGTAATTTCGCCTTGTTTTGTTGCATCATTCATCCATTCGATCCCTCGAGCAGATGTCCCTTTTAAATAGCCTTTGAAGCTGTCCTTTGAGAGAATACCCACACCTGCAAAATAAGTTTCTTTTTCTTGCCCATCTATTGTTTCCCAGCTTTCATTAATGGTAATGTAAGGAACCTTCATTTCATGGTTTGGCTCATTTAAACCGATCACTAGCTGCCTTAAATTGACAGGCTCTACAAATGACTCTTGCTTCGCTGTATTTTTAGGGTTACTTAGTTTAGCAGAGGTTGGTGATTTCTCTAATAATGGAGAAACTAATAACACATCCTCAATCGAGTCATCTGTACAGTAGACCCAAATATGATATCGGGTTTCTCGAAAACGCAAAAATGTGTCGATAACAGAAATGGCATGCTCATCACGCATAGCATTATCTGAGAAAAGAAGAAAGGTCATATGCCCCCAAAACACTTCTTGGTCCATCGAACGATATAATTTATAAATAGCCTCTTCAATAGTTTTGCCCGTAGCTTTCCCTATCTCGGTAGGCGCTGCTTGAGGATTTGCTGTTTCTGTTTTAGCTACAGTGGCAAAGTTAATAATTTGTAAGTATACAGTATATTCATTGTCCTTATAATCTACTCCAACACCTTGCACATAGTACATTCGTTGTGGCTCTGTGACATCCCAACAGCCTGATAACAGGAGTGTAATAGTAAATATGAACATAGCCACTACTATATTTTTTTGACTCATATGTCTCCCTACTTTTTAAAGGTCGTGTACATTAGTTTGGACAAAAAATGAGTATATTATAAGTAAGATAGTATGTAGGAGAATGGAATAGAAGAGTGCTGCCTACAGTCAACAAGATGCTGTGGCAGCACTGACTTACTCAGTTAATGAAAGTATTTCTCAACGCGTTGAACAACTTCGTTTGCTGAAAGCCCATCCGCGTCGATGACTGGACCTGCCATGACTGGATCACTAATTCCCATCACGTCTCGATCCTGACCTGTAATGATACAGGCATCACATTTTTTGGCATCCTCTTCATTGCGAAGCTGGATCACTTCATAGCCTTTTGCTTTTAAAGCATCCTCAATATTAGATAATGATTGTTCCACACCAATAATTCTAGACATTTTTCGTCCACCTCCTATAAATAATGTGCCATTTCAGGTTGCTCATTATTCATATTATTTTTTAAAGGAAGATGGATAATTTCCTGCTTTCTTCACAACATGAGTTTAGCGCTCTGTTCTTAATAGTGGCTGTGTACTACATCTAAAAGAACCTCCGAAGCTTCGTGAAATTTTAAAATCAACATATTCGACTGTGATCCCTTTTTGTTCTAATTGTTCACCAATCCATGTAAATTCTTTATCTGTAATATAAACCTGTTCATTAACAGGTAAACCATTGGTAGCAAGGCGTGCCGCATCTTCTAAGGAAACGTAAATTTTATCCCAATCCTTTAGCTGTTCAGGAATACCATCTAAAAAGGCTTCCTCACAAACAATCATAAGTCCGTTTCTTACCAAGCTAAGAGCACAGTCTAAATGAAGAATAGTTGGATGAAGCGGAACTTCAACTACCGTATAATCGAAGTTACTCGCTAAATTACGTAGCCATTGAACGCCATTTTGATTGGAAGCTAGTCCTGAATTTCCAACGAAAATTATTTTATCTAAAACTAAGACATCGCCTCCCTCTAAAAAGGGACCCGCTTCTGACGCTTGTCCTTCTGCCATATCTGGCTTTGGAATAGAGACATAGTAACATTGATTTTCATTTGCCTCCTGTGCTAAAAGATGACGCACAGGCAAAATTTCATTGCGTCTATGGGGAAATCGAAGTGAGCCTTCGATTAACAATGGACCAATGGTGAAAAACGGATCTCGGACAAAGAAATTGCTATAGCCATCCTCTTTTCCTAATTCCTTTTCATAGTCTGTTAAAAGTCTTGGAGAATGGACTTCAACCCCATACTTTTCTAAAACTTTCTTTAAATTAAGACGTTCCAATTCCCATTGCTGCTGTCTTTCTGGAAAAACATCTTTATAATTTTTACCTTTCGTATCGACACCAGCATAGAGTGCTAACGTTTCTTCAGTTAAAAATTCATCATCTGTTAACTCGTCTTTTGAGGGAAAAGCAAATTCTGATTGAGCCATTACCACTCTCTTTAAAGGAGCAAACTCACTTTTTACAAAAATATTCGTCATCGTACTTCCTCCTGTTGTATGATGGAGAAAAAGAGTGAACTATATTCTCCGTTGTGTCCTTATCCTAAGCTATATAGTAACTACATAGTCAAGAAAGGTTGTTAAGGTGGTGAAAAGATGGGCATTGCAGAAGTGTTGACCATCGTTTTGGTTGTTTTAAAATGGACAGATGTCATAGCATGGTCATGGTGGCTAGTCTTATTACCTGCCATTATCTCAATTAGTTTGTATGTACTACTATTGGTGGTGAAGCTCGTCGCTGTGTTGATTGGTGTAGTAGCAGTGAAAAAACGACAAAAGAGGGCAGGTCTTTAACCTATTGGGATGCTTAATCGGGAACTAAAAAGTGGTAAGCTCCGTCCAAAAGGAACGAATCTTACCACTTCGTAATTATTTGCTAAGTTCATAGGTTTTTATAGCGGTTGGAACAAAGCTTTCACATTTATCTAATAGTGCTGCCGTGTCCTCGTCAACAATAAGTGCCTCTCGATATTGCGCTTTTAAAAATTGTTCCTGTTGCATATGGTCAAAAAATGAAATTAATAAATCGAAATAGCCCTCGATATTGAAAATAGCACAAGGCTTTTGATGCAAGCCGATTTGATTCCAAGTAAACACTTCAAAAAATTCCTCTAATGTTCCAGGGCCTCCAGGTAGGGCGATAAAACCATCCGCTAGTTCCATCATTTTACTCTTTCGTTCATGCATCGTATTGACAACGATTAACTCGGATAGCTGCTGATGAGCAATCTCACGTTCCTCTAATAATGTCGGAATCACCCCAATGACCTTTCCACCTTCTTGTAGAACCGTATTTGCTACTGTAGCCATAATTCCGACACTAGCACCTCCATATACGAGAGTAATGTGGCGCTTTGCTAATTCTTTACCTAGGCGGATAGCCCCTTCACGATAGGCATCAGAAGCGCCGATACTGGACCCACAAAATACTGCGATACTTTTCATAGTTGATTCCTCCATATCTAATCATTCGATTATCTTGGTTCAGCACGGTTTTTCGAGCGAAAGCGAAGCATCCTTGATCTGCTCAATGAAAAAACTACTGAAATAAGATAGGTCTCAAGCGGATGTCACAGATTTAGTAGAGGAGCTTTGAGCAAGCTTGAAAAATCTGGACAATCATTACGCCGAGCCGCAATTAATAGTATAATTTATTTTGAAGTGGAAAGGAATGGAGGAAAAGAACATGCAATTAAATGAGTTTCAACGTTGGGTGAAGGATTATTATGAAGAACGGGGTTGGTCTGAGCTCAATATTTTTACACGTATTGGGTTTTTGGCAGAAGAAACAGGCGAAGTTGCAAGAGCTATTCGAGCATTAGAAATTGGTAGAGACCGACCAGATGAAAAAATAGCATCCTATGAGGAAAATAAACAAGAGCTAAAGGAAGAGCTTGGCGATGTGATAGGGAATATTATTGTCATTGCAAATCAATATGATATTCCCCTAGAGGACATATTTGCTGCTCATCAAGACAAGCTGTTAAAACGCTATCAGGATTAGGAGGAGAGCAATGGAGTATCAAGTGGAAATTCTACGTGAAGAGCATGATGAGTTTACAAACTTTTTAGCAGAAAAGATTCGAACATTTAACAATGAGCATTCCTCTTATCACCGAGAAAGTAGGCAGAAGGGTGCAGTTCAGCCTTTACACCTGATCGTCACTGATGACCAGCAACAATGGATTGGTGGGATAACAGCTGAGGTCTACTGGGGTTGGCTGGAAATACATAAATTTTGGTTTTGTGAAGAATATCGAGGGAAAGGTTTGGGCAAAAAGCTACTGGCACAGGCTGAGGGAATTGCTAAGGATATGGGAGCAACGAAAGCACTGTTGACAACCTTTGAATTCCAAGCGCGAACATTTTATGAAACACAAGGCTATCGTGTTGTAGGAGAAATTAAAGATTATCCGCCAGGTAGCAGCTATTATACGATGGTAAAGCTACTGACATAAGAAAGGGCTGTCTATTTCAATAGGCAGCCTATTTAATTGATGTCACCCAAGTAAATTGTTGTTTTTTGTCCACGGATAAATTGTTGTAATGGTTCGATGAATGCTTTTGGATAAAGTCTCTTCGTATGTAGCATTTCGATGGGTAGCCATTCTGTTCCGATTTGATGGCTATCGGGATTCGTTGGCTGACAGGAGACCCCATTTAACTGGCATAAAAAATAGTATTCTACTTGGTGTGCATCAGCATCAAAGGCAGCATGTTCATGGTTTTTTCCGATATATTCTCGGATAAATAGAAGCTCTCCAATCTGAACAGAGGAGCCAATTTCTTCAAGACATTCTCTTTGCAGTGCTTCATGAAAGGTCTCTCCATGCTCTTGTCCGCCTCCCGGGAAAAGATAAAAAAAGCCCTCCGGATCTTGATTTTTTGTTAGTAAGATTTCCCCGTTCACAATAATGATGGCTTTAACCGAATTTCTTATCATAGGATTCTCCTTTTAATGTTATTTTTACATGGATCATGACTAAAACGCTTCATGAATGTCTACCTTAGTAAAAAGGGGAGATAAAGCGTGTATTCAATGTCCAATTTTAAAATTCTTGTAGACAAACAGGCTGAAATCGATACAATTTATCAGAAATGCGATGACTTAATTCAATCAACTGTTAGACCGAAGCTTGATGCAGAGGTAGAACAGTTTTTAAGTCTCGTTGAACAGCATTTAACGCAGCAAGGCTTTACGATTAAAAAAACGTCAACAGGCTTAATTGCTAATTTTCAAGAAGCTGTTATTAATGTGGATAAACATTCAAAGAATTTGGAAGAGTGCTTTTTTATCAATTTAAATAGCTATGCAGAGGATCAAGTATCCATTGTTTTGGACATTTCACCAATAATGCTACCTAAAATATCCAATCAGCTCGATGGCTATACCGATATTATTGAGCAAATGACCGATAAACTAAAGCAAGCAAAAAGCCTCGAGAAAGCCTGTAATCAACCAACATTTCTCTATAAAACGCAAAGCAATAAAGTTTTCCATTCCGCACAACAAGTAGTGGATTATTATTTTCAGTAATGCGATCGAAGGAGAAGCCACCTTAAAATAATTTAAGGTGGCTCATTTGTGTTATCGTCATTGGATGCCCGCTATCATCCATTATGGATTGAAGTTGCTATTGAATATATTTTCTCCCACAAAGCCACATCGTCAGGGATAGACCCAAGAAGTAAAGTGGCATTGTCAGTAAAGAACCGTTGTGTAGTAAACTCATGCCCGATGTAATGGCACTGACTAATAGGTAATAGCCAAGACTAAAAATAGCACCGGCTGTACCGATAACATCCTGAAAGTCTACTAATGCAAGACTTAGACAATTAGGAAGTGCAATGCCAGCACCGAGTAGCATTAGAAAAACGGTTAGCATTATGCCTATCGCCAGTATTGTTACGTGCATTGGTACACTACAGATAATTGTTAAAAGAAGTGCACCTATTAGCATCACCAAACAACCAACGTGAATGATCCATTGTGGTGGATGATTTTTGACAAGTCGCTTTGAGATCATGGCTCCAATGATCGAAGCCAGTGCAACGATGATGCCCAGAAACCCATATAGGCCAGGCGTTATCTTGAAATGCTCGATGAAGATAAAAGGTGCTTCAGCATAGTAGCTAAATAGCACACCATTGATGCCTCCGATGAGTAATCCATAAACAAGAACGGTTGGTGAAGCGCAAAGGCGTTTGACGACAGGCCAAATCGCTATTCTTTGTCTTGCTGCAGGATTTGTTGTTTCAGGTAGCCTGCAATAAGCATAGATGAACAACAACATACTCATCACAACAAGAACAAAAAACACAGCCCGAAA
This sequence comes from Lysinibacillus irui, assembly GCF_028877475.1. Taxonomy (NCBI): domain Bacteria; kingdom Bacillati; phylum Bacillota; class Bacilli; order Caryophanales; family Bacillaceae; genus Lysinibacillus; species Lysinibacillus irui. Next base: position 1,830,517 of record NZ_CP113527.1, read on the forward strand.
GCCTAATGCTTGATCCACCCATCCACCAATCAGTGGCCCTACCGCAGGGGTAAAGGCTATGACGGCTGAAATTTGTGCAAACATGGCGTGTCGTTGACTACCCGTTACACTTTCACGCAAAATGGTCTGCGTAATAATAGAGCCAGTAGCAGCCCCGAACGCTTGAATAAATCGACTTCCTATTAGAAAGGGAAGTGTCTCTGCATAAAAACAAAGTAAGCTCCCAATTCCATAAAAAAGGAGACCGCCTAACATGGCAGGGCGGCGACCAATGATATCAGAAATCCATCCCCAGCCAAAAACTCCTAATGCAAAGCCAATAAAATAGATGCTTAAGGTGAATTGGACAGCGCTATTGGAGACACCAAGTGCAGCTGCAATATCCGGTAGAGATGGTGTATAAATAGTTTCACTAATTTGTGGAAAAGCCACAAGAACAATCATTAACAATAAAGATGGTACTGCCTGTTTTTTCAACATATTGCCCTCCTACAAGCAAATTCTACTTTGTGCTATTACAAGTAGATTGCGTAGCTAGGGAAACGGCGGGACCATTATCAGTATACGTTCATAGGATGTCATGTTGAAATCACCTTTATATGCTTGAAGTAGGAGTGCATAGTCTGGTCCCTATTATAAGCCATTTTACAATATTTAAATAGGAATAATTGCTAAACCTAAAAGAAATTGCTTGTACATGGAAGGGGAATTATGTAAAATAGAACAAACGTTCTTTAAATGTAGAGGAGGAACAAAATTGACATTACAAAGTGAAGATGTATTTCAGCTCACAGAATTGACGGCTAAGGATATTCAAGGATTAATCGAGCTATCGGCTTCTGTTGGGTGGGACTATGATGCTCACGAAATTAAGACAATCATGGCAGCTGGTCGAATAGTCGGTCATAAAAATAAGGAAGGAAAAATTGTTTCATGTGCAGCTATAACGAACTATGATACAAATGTAGCTTCCATTGGCATGGTAATTGTGCATGAGCAATGCAGAGGTTTTGGCTTAGGTAGAGTTGTTACACAAGCTTGTATCGATCATGTTTCAAAGGAAACAACCATTATCCTTGTAGCAACAAAAGAGGGAGAGCCTTTATATGAAAAAATGGGCTTTAGGACGGTTGAGCATGTACATAAATATTTAGCAGACAACTTTGTAGAGACGACAAGGGACGTTGATTCTTTTGTCATGATTAAAGAATTTCAAGAAGCGGAATTTGAACAGCTGGTCAAGCTTGATGCAGGAGCATTTGGGGATCGTAGAGAACTCTTTTTGCGGGAAAGAATTCGGCAGTCCCAGCACTGTGTTGTTGTGAAAAATGAGCACAACCAATTGATTGGGTACGGTCTAACGATTCAAGGACCCATTTATCTTCTATTAGGACCCATCGTAGCGCCAAATAAGGAAATAGCGCAGAATATTATTAAAGAATTGGCTAAGGGTCATAACGGGAAATTACGTATCGACTGTCCGTCTATCCAAAAGGAGCTTTGGCCATTTTTACAACAAAGTGGTTTTACATTGGCTGCAACACCACCTGTCATGATCTGCAATGCCAAAAAAATGCCTACTCGCAATCAAACATTATTTGCTCTTGCAGCACAAGCATTCGGTTAATAAAAAGTGCGAGCCTAATTGCAGGCTGCGCTTTTTTTTGTTGTCAATAAAGGATTTTAAAGGAATGGTAGAGAATGGTATGGAGGGTAGAGGAGGGGGAGGACATGATGTTTCCAATTTTAGAAACAGACAGACTTAGATTAAGAGAACTCAAAGAGGACGATGTAGGTGCGATTTTTCGTTGCTTTTCAAATCAGGAGGTCACACGCTATTATGGGCAGGAGCCATTTGTCGATAAGCAACAGGCTGATGAATTAATCAAGCATTTTGCCAAAAACTTTGAAGAAAAACGTGGGATTCGTTGGGGCATTGAACATAAGGATTCAAATGAAATTATTGGGACAATTGGGTTTCATTTATGGTCGGCGGCGCATCAACGAGCAGAAATAGGCTATGAAACTCATCCTGATTACTGGCGACAAGGCTATACAAAAGAAGCTGTGCAAAAAGTAATTACCTATGGCTTTGAGACGATGAATTTGAATCGCATCGGAGCTGTTGTCTTTTTAGCAAATGAAGCATCCAATCAGCTACTCAGGAAACTAGGGTTTCAGGAAGAAGGTATATTGAGGGATTATATATATCAAAACGGACAAGCTTATGATACGTTTATCTATTCTTTGTTAAAAAAAGATGAATAGTTTAGCTTTGGTAAAGTGAAAGAATACTTTTTTACTGAATTGTGGATAATAAATAATGATTTAGGGTGAGTTTTGAGGTTGAGATTTTCGGTTATAGTGCTTATATGAACAATAATTCATTCGTTCTTGAAAATGTAACAGAAGAGGAGCTAGGTGTTATGGAGCAATACAGCACAGCTTATTTTCAGAAGCTAGATTTACTAGCAAGCTTATACGCAGGGCAGGCCGCTTTAAAAGAGACAATACCAACCGAGAAGATCAACCAAATGGAGCGCTATCAACAAATTGAAGCGGCGATTGCGAAGCTAAATAACGAAATAAGACTAATTGAACGGACTATTTTAAAGTCCTCCTATTCCACAGAAAATTGTTAATAGCAGCTCAACCCATGTATGTTCAATACATGGGTTTTTATTTTGAGAAGAATACTTCTTTTTATGCGCTATCCAGTAATCTGAGCATGCTATCCGTCACATTCGCTGAGCTATCGATTAAATTGAGCGCTCTATCCGCCAGATTCCCCAAGCTATCCGCCACATTAAGTGTTCTATCCGCTAGTTTCGCCGAGCTATCCGTCACTTTCAGGATTCTATCCACTAATTCGCTTACCTTCTCCGGTTCCTTAGCGCAATCTATCGTTCTGCCCGAGCTATCGTTAAATTGGACGCTCTATCCGCCAGATTCCCCAAGCTAACCGTCACATTAAGCATTCTATCCGCCAGATTCCCCAAGCTAACCGTCACATTAAGTGTTCTATCCGCTACTTTCGCCGATCTATCCGCCACATTGAGTGTTCTATCCGTCACTTTGCATGTTTGATTGCGATTGCGCAGGGTTATCCATCACATTGAGTGTTCTATCCGTCACTTTCAGGATTCTATCCACCACTTTGCCCGTTCTATCCGCCACATTACCTGAGCTATCCATCACTTGCCATCCTCGGTACACAAAAAGACCCTTATAGTCTCACTATAAGGGCGTCTATCTTTTATTGAACAAGGGCTAGCAGAAATTGATCGCGATCTGTTTCCTCTTGCATTTTACTATCGACCAGCATTGCACCTGATTGGACGTTGGTGATGGCGTTGTCTACAAGAAATTGCATATTCACTTTGGCTACTTCATTGTTAACGGGGCAATTTCCCTCGAACTCTACCACGTCTTGGCCCTTTTGGGTTTCGAAATAAACCCAATATGGATTGTCGCAGGCAGAGGCAAAGGCGCTCTCTAATGTTTTTGTACTATTTTCATAGGAATAGTTTTTTACGTATGTAATATATTCATTGTCAGTAATATCCTTTTGTGGACCATAAAAGTACCAGAATACCCCTAAAATACCAATAGGCACAATCCACAATATATTTCTTTTGCTTAATTTCCCCATGCGTTGCATCCCCCTTTATGAGAATATTTTAACATCTTCCTTTGTATTTTTGCTAGCTTACGATAATATTTTCTAATGGGGGCAACGATTTTGTTGATTTCACATGTTTTGAATTCATAGAGTGGTTATGTTAACGTTAGCTAGTAGATTTTTTTCGAGATGGTCATTTTGATGGGTGAAGGAGGTTTTTTATGCATAAAAGAAGACGCGGTTTGCTCCTAGTTCTCGTGATCATGTTAATGGGTCTGTTCCTTTTTTTCGGCATGAAATTAAGGCCAGCTACACAAACAACGACAAGAAATTCAGAGTCCAGCGCAGTCCAAGAAGAAATGTCTGAAAATGTGGGGGACATCGTACAGGATATAGCCCATTTAGCCCAAGAGGGAAGAGCGCCTGATATCCCCTTTGCAGCGGGAGAAGCTGATCAACAGGCGGTGCATGCGAAATGGGGAAAACCTCTGCAAGTAACGGAGTCAGCGAATGGACAATACGAAGAGTATCAGGATGTGACCATCGGCTATCAAGGTTCAAAGGCCTTTGATATTCGTTCATTCAAAGAAGATATGAAGAAAATTCATCTTACAGATATTAAAAACAAGTTAGGGGAACCGGATGAGGTTCGCTACTATCAGGACCCAACGACCAAACAAATTATTTTTGTCTATCAAGTGAATGACAAGTATCAGTTAAAATGGATCTTACCAAAACCGACTGACAGCGATGCTAATCCTGTCGTGCATCATATTTCGGTCTATACAGAACTAACTGAACAAGTAACAGATACAGTAGAACAAATGACATTGGATGAAAAAATCGGGCAAATGATGTTTGCAGGCGTTTCAGGTACGACGCTCCAGCAGGAGACGACAAGTCTCATTCACGACTACAAAGTGGGCGGTTTAATACTGTATGGCAATAATCTTGACACACCACAGCAAACTGTCACACTCATGAATGCCTTAATGGCTGCAAATGTAAATAATCAGCTACCACTTTTTCTAGGAACAGATCAAGAGGGTGGAAAGGTTGTCCGTTTACCTGGACCTTTAAAAAATTTCCCAACGAACCAAAGAATTGGTGACATCAATCAATCATCATTGTCATTTGCGGTGGGTCAATTACTAGGGGAACAACTAAAGGCGTTCGGCTTTAACCTTGATTTTGCGCCTGTACTGGACGTCAATAGCAATCCGAACAATCCCATTATCGGTGATCGCTCGTTTTCCAATGATCCTGATATCGTCAGCAAATTAGGCATAGAAACCATGAAAGGGCTAGAATCCAAGCAGGTCATTCCTGTTGTCAAGCATTTTCCCGGTCATGGGGATACGGCGGTAGATTCCCATTTAGAATTGCCTAAGGTCACAAAAAGTTTGGACGATTTGAATCAATTAGAACTTGTGCCATTTAAAGCAGCCATTGATAACGGTGCTGATGTCGTGATGGTTGCTCATATCTTATTACCTAAGATTGATCCACAGTATCCTTCATCGATGTCGAAGGACGTTATTACAGGTATGTTAAGAGAGCAGCTCGACTTTGACGGTGTAGTAATGACGGATGATATGACCATGAAAGCCATTACCAACCATTTTGATATCGGACGGGCAGCCGTAGATTCTGTGAAGGCGGGTAGTGATGTTATTTTAATTGCCCATGAGTATGCAAATGTGACAGCAGCGATCCAAGCTGTGAAGGCAGCCGTCAACAAGGGAGAGATAACAGAGGATCGCATTGATGACAGCGTCCGAAGAATCATAGCGCTGAAGCAAAAGTATCAGCTTGCCAATCAACCTGTGAAAGCTGTCGATATCAACAGTCTTAATACAGACATTGAAAAAGTATTGAATATGTATATGAAATAAAGATAGGGAGGGACATACCTGTAAATATGTATGTCTCTTTTATTTTTCGATAATCCCGATATGAAGATTAAATAAAGATCCTAGCAATGTCGTTGATTCTAATTACTCACTCGCTTAATATGAATATGTAAATAGAACATTTAATAATTAAGCAGGGGATAAAAATGGTTGGTCCAATATTAATTATAGAAGATGAGGATATTTTAAGAGAGATTCTTAAAGATTATTTCTTGAATGCAGGTTATTCAGTGTTAGAAGCTAAAGATGGTGAAGAGGCACTGCAGGTTTTTCAAGAAAATGAGCTGAGTTTAATTATTTTAGATATTATGCTACCAAAATTGGATGGATGGACGATATGCCGTCGCATACGGAAAACTTCAAATATCCCGATTATCATGTTGACTGCTCGTGCAGATGAAGATGACACATTACTAGGCTTTGAATTGGGAGCCGATGATTATGTGACGAAACCATACAATCCACTCGTTTTATTGGCACGTTCTAAAAGACTGTTACATCATCGGGAGCAAAAAAATGATGTAGCAGGTGACTGTATGGAAAGTGGTGGCATCAAAATTCATATACCTTCTAGGACTGTACAAGTGAATAATAAAGAGATTTCTTTGACGCATACAGAATATGAAATGCTTTTATATTTAATGGAAAATAAAGGGATTGTTATAACGAGAGATCAGATTATAACCAAAATATGGGGCTATGAATATTTTGGAGATGACCGAACACTTAATAGTCACATGCGAAATTTGCGAAACAAATTAGGAGACCATTCTACTTGTATAAAAACGATCGTTCGAACAGGATATAAATTCGAGGATATACAATGAAGCGAGGAATTGTATATAAGTTGTTTTTACTAACCACTATGCTGTGTGTACTTATCTTGGCTACCATTTTTGTAGGGCAAACCATATTCTTCAAACAATTTTATATCAATAAAAAAGTAGGAGATTTAGAATCCAATTTAACTGTATTTGAAAAAGAGTATCAAAAAAATAGTCATGACATGACGAAAATTCAACAGCTAGTGAGGGATTTTACTGATGAAAATAATGCTTGGATTACAATATTGGATCAGTCCGGTCATTTAAAGCATGAGGATGATTTCTATATTGAAGTGCAATTGCATGAGGATTATCAAACTATGGTTGGATTGAAAACAATAAAAGTTCCTTTATATGTCATTGATGGAGAAAATCCGGTCCAGTTATCGGAATCATTGTTGAAGAATAGTCAAGTAAATTTAATCGGAATACTAAAAGAGTCGCAATTAACTCCAATTGAAATGATAATAGAAAATGAAACATATACAAACCCTAATCTATTGGAAAAATCTTTAACCTACAGGAATAACTTACTTTATAAAAAAATAGGGAGACCGAGGGAAAAGCTAAAGGAGTTATATGCCTCTAATGAAAATTCTGATATGGTTCATCTGGAGGGTAAAATTATTAATTTTCAATTTCCACGAAGTAATAATTTATCCATAATTTATTCTAATTTACTATTTTTAGAGCAAATTAAAGATTTTCAAAATAAGATATTATTAAATGAACTGGATTTTCAGAATTTTACTACTCAACAAAGTAATTATGTACAAAACGACATTAAATACAAAATTTTAATAACAAAATCTGATGAAACAAACTCCTATATATTTTCAATGGCTTCACTTCAGCCAGTGGATGAAGCTGTTCAAATGATTGAGGAATATTATATTTACATTGTTGCTTTTGTTTTTATATTGATATTATTGGCATCTTTTTACTATTCAGTGAAAATAGCCAAGCCGTTATTGAGAATCAACCGTACTACAGAGAAAATAGCAAATTTAGATTTTTCTGAGACAATTGCTGTTCATTCACAGGATGAGATTGGAGATTTATCAAGGAATATCAATGTACTTTCGAACAGATTAAGTATGTATATTGACCAGCTACAGCAAGATATTGAAAAGGAAAAAAAGCTAGAGAATACGCGAAAAGAATTTATTTCTGGTGTATCACATGAGTTAAAAACACCCTTAAGTATTATGAAAAGCTGCATAACAATATTGAGAGGAAATGTTGCAAATCATAAGAAAGAATATTACTTCGATGCATTGGAACAAGAAGTGGATAAGATGGATTTATTGATTATCGATATGCTTGAATTAGCAAAGTATGAATCGGGTACGTATAAAATGCAAATGGATGCTTTTTATATCCATTCGCTGTTAGAAGAAATTTGCCAAAAACTTATGCCTGAAATTGAGCAAAAACAATTACGAGTTGAGACCCACCTATTACAGATTGAAGTAGTTGCTAACCAACGCCGTATCGAGCAGGTTCTTATGAATTTTTTGACGAATGCTATTCGGTACTCGCCTGCGCAAGAAAGTATAATTGTGGCGATTGAGGCAGAAGGGAAACAGGTAAGAATTAGTGTTGAGAATAAGGGGGCTCAAATTGAAAAAGATCATTTAGAGAAAATTTGGGAGCGCTTTTACAGAATTGATGCTTCTAGAAAAAGATCTGAAGGTGGAACTGGCTTGGGACTGGCAATTTCAAAAAATATATTAATGCTCCATGGAGTTGAATACGGTGTTTGCAATACATCCGATGGAGTAGAATTTTATTTTTATTTACCAATAAAAGAGTGAGACAAGCTCATACAAACGGTTTTATAAACCTTTTGTATGAGCTTTTTTAATTGTAGCAAAGGCATTACATTGAAAATTAATTGTGTGAAATTTTCTACTTATGGTCACTTTTCCATCAGCTGGCCAAAAGCAACTTCAATTTAAATGAATTTTCATTTCGAATCCACCTCATCTTGATTTTATCTTTACATAGTTCAGCAATAATAGTTTATGTAATACAAAATAACTGAAAAGAGGGAATAAGATGAGTAAAAAAAATTTAATCATGGCTTTTGGTATTTCAGCATTTTTATTAGGTAGTGGGCATACTTACGCTAAACAAATTCAGAAAGATGCAGATGCATCAGTAAAATCCGCTCAAATAGTTAGCACACAAACCGACGAAACAATAAAACAAAAAAGTAACGAGCAACCAACGCAATTTAGTTTTACTGATGAGGCCTTCTTTACAACAAATAGTCAGCCTGATTACTTTGCTAATGATTTTTTAAATAATTCAGACCTATTTTCTTTATTAGATATGACTCCAGGAGAATTGAAACAAAATTTGGATACTGGTAAATCGGTTGTAGAAATCGCAGCATCTAAGAATATATCTACACAAGATGTAATAGAAGTTATAGCAAAAGAACAATTAAAACGACAGTTTGAAGGAGAAGAAAAAGAAGCAACAGAAGAAATGATAGAAGATTTAAAAGTAAAAGTGTTACATGTAATTGAATACAAAAGTAATTGATCCATACAAGGAGGTAATAATTATTTGTAGCATTTTAGAAAAAAGTTAAACTTTGATTAGTAAGAATACAGATTATACAAACGTTTGTTTGTATAATCTGTTGTTTTTTATAGATTGTGAATTTATCTTTGATATAAAATTTTACCTTCTGTTTACTTTATTTTTTCCTGTAATTGGTTTTCGTTACATATAATGATTAATAAGGGCGACAAAGAGTTTTCGTTGTTCCTAATAATCTTAAGCAAACCTAACAAGGAGGCAATTCTGTCATGAAAAGAAAACTATCTGGGGTGTTAGCGGCTTCATTAGCGCTAACGATATTCCTCCCAACTAACGCGGTGGCGTTTTCTAGTAGCAGTCAGACTACCATTGTAGCTAGTCAAGAAGTAGTGGCTAGCCAAGAATTGAAAAAGATTGCAGCAGAGAAGGCTGCATTACTCATGAAATCCTATGAGACAATTAGTGTACAGTATGCGCTAATTGATAATGGCAAAATCGTTTTGTCGGGTCAAACCGGCAAGAACGATATAAAAGGGAAGCAGCCGTTAACCAAAGATACGCTATATGGGATTGGCTCAGTTAGTAAAGTATATACAGCGGCAGCTGTAATGAGATTGGTTGACGAAGGAAAAGTCGATTTGGATACGCCTGTTTTCCACTATGTTTCTGATTTCAAGATGAAGGATGAGCGGTATAAAAAAATTACGCCGCGTATGTTATTGAACCACTCTTCCGGCATACAAGGTACTATGTTTACTAATGCATTTTTATTTGAGGATAATGATACCTATGCCCATGATAACTTGTTGCGACAATTATCCGACAAGACCTTAAAAGCAGATCCTGGTGCATTTTCAGTATACTGTAATGATGGCTTTACTTTGGCCGAAATTTTAGTTGAAAGAGTTAGCGGTTTAAGCTTTACAGAATTTCTACACGAGCAGTTTACAGAACCATTAAAGCTCCATCATACAAAAACGCCACAGGATAATTGGGAAGATGCAAAATGGGCTGGCCTTTATTTTCCAACATACAAGGGGCAGCTTCCTGCTGAATCCGTAAATGTAATTGGCACAGGAGGGATTTCTTCAACTGCGGAGGATGTGGTGCGATTCTCACAATTATTTATGGGACAGGGAAAAGGAATCCTCTCTGATAAAGCAGTCAAAGCGATGGAGCAAGAGGAATATAAAAAAGGTATGTGGCCAGGCGATGGAGATAATAGTATCAACTATGGACTTGGATGGGATAGTGTGAAGCTTTATCCATTCAGTGAATATGGGATAAAGGGCTTGGCTAAAGGCGGCGACACGGGTTACAACATGCTTCACTAGTGGTGCTTCCAGAACAGAAAATGGCGGTGGCTGTATTATCATCAGGTGGCAGCAGCGTGACAAATCAAATGATGGCTAATGATTTATTGCTCACAGCCCTAAAAGAGAAGGGTACAATTAACGAGATTAAGCCAAACAAATCCTTTGGCAAGCCGAACAAGGCAAAGATGCCTCAAGATGTAGCAAAGAAAGCGGGCTTATATGGTAATAGTTACGGTCATTTCAAAATAGAAATTACAGAATGGGGAACTATTATTACCAAATTATACAGAAGAAAAATTTGTATATACCGCAGATGGTAGCTTTATGAATGAGGAGGGTACCTCCAAGCTTAACTTTGTCAGTGAGAAGAATGGAAGAACTTATTTGAAAGAGAGTACCTATCAAACAACACCAGGTTTTGGGGAAGTTGCGGTGACTCACTATTTAGCTGAGAAACTAGAAGACAATGTACTGTCGAAGGAAACAGCTGCTGCATGGGCGAAGCGAGAGGGCGTTAAGTTTTATCTCGTGAATGAGAAATTCAGTTCGGCTCAATATCTTCTACCAATGATGCTTATCAAACAAATTAATCGCGATGACAATTTTGAAGGTTATTGGGAGAGCAGAAAAATTACTGGCCCAAACTCTGCGGGACATCAACTCCAGATTCCTGTGATGAATGGTCGTGATATGACAGAAGCTCGTTTCTATAGTGAAGACGGTGTTGAATATATGGAGATGGCCGGATTGTTATACGTTAGTGGGTCAAATTTAAAACCACTTGATTCAGGTCAATCATCCAAAGTTACACTGCATGCAAATGGTCAAGCTAAATGGTTTACAATACCACAAGCGGCAGCAGGAAAAACGATGACTGTGTCGTTGCCTTCCAAAAGTTCATTCGCGGTATATGATGAGGCAGGAGTATGTGTCAATTTTACCGTTGTGAGTGGCAAAAACAAAGTAAAACTGCCGAAGAACGGAACGGTTGTATTTGCCGGCGCAGCTAACTCGGAATTTACCATCACGCTGAACTAACTAGCATACTTAACAAAACCAGTTATTACAGAAAAAAAGTGTTTAGCTGGTTTTGTTTAATCCTTTCAGATTGATTTCTTGGCGAAGCATATTTCTCCCCCGATTGGAAATTAAAAATTTTGAAGGGTCTTCTTTCAAAGATTTTAGTAAGTGATATTTTATATTGTTTACAGTAAAATAATAGTAGAGTATTTCACTTTAAACTCAACTAATCTGATTAGTTGGGTTTTGTGTTTTTCTAGAAAAATCTACTAAACTTTTAAAAGAAGATGTGATGATCAATGGGGAAAATCGCCATTTTGGCAGAGAAACCTTCTCAAGCAAGAGCCTATGCCGATGCATTTAAAATTAAACAAAAAGAGAAAGTATTTATTGAATTGGAACCGTGTTCTACTTTTCCTGAAGGAGCCATCATTACCTGGGCAGTTGGTCATCTTGTTGAGTTAAAGGAACCGAAAGAATATCAAAAGGAATGGGAGAAATGGTCGCTGTCCTCATTACCGATCATTCCGCAGAAATTTGAAGATAAAGTCGTTTCTAAAATGTATACACAGTTCAATGCTGTAAAAAAAATCTTTCATGATCCGCAAGTGACGATGATCTATAACTGCTGTGATAGTGAGCGTGAGGGTTCAAATATCTTTTACTCCCTTTTAAAAATGACGAAAGTAAATAAGCCTGTGAAACGATTATGGATCAATTCATTAGAGGTGGAGGAAATTCGGAAAGGCTTTAATAATATGCAGAGTAATGAGCGTGATTTGCTGATGTATCAAGAAGCAAAAACGCGTCAAATTAGCGATTGGCTCGTAGGGATGAACTGTAGTCGCCTCTATACACTACTTTTACAGAAGAAAGGCTTTAAGGGGAGTATCTCCATTGGACGTGTGCAATCGCCAACTGTCTATCTAATTTATAAAAGACAGCAGGAAATTGAACAGTTCAAGCCTGAACATTTTTATGAAATTGAAGGGGTTTTTAAAGCGCAGAATGGTGTGTACAAGGGGAAAGCCAAGTTAAAAACAAAAGAGCGTGCAGAGGCCGTGCAATTCCTGCAACAACATGGGATTGAACCAATGGATATAGGTCAAATTACGAGTGTCACGAACAAAACGAAACGGATTGCACCGCCCAAACTACATGCACTATCCACATTACAAGCAGCTGCCAATAAACGTTGGAAATATAGTCCGTCCTATGTGTTGAAACTTACGCAATCACTTTATGAGAAAAAGCTTGTTTCTTACCCACGTACCGATTCACAGCTCATTACGCAAAATGAGTTTGCCTATTTAAATGAATCTCTGGGTAACTATCAAAAGCTTGTAGGGAAGTCCTTTCATACGATCAATCGAGGGTCAAACAAACGTTACGTCGACAATGCCAACGTTGGGGAGCATTATGCCATAATTCCAACGAGAAAGGTACCGACAGAAAAAGCGCTACAATCGATGAATACGGATGAACGCAATGTTTATTTCGAAATCATCAATACGACACTGGCCATGTTTCACCATGATTATGAATACGATGAAAAAACGATTATCACAAATGTCAAAAATGTAGAATTTAAAACGGTAGGGAAAACGGAGCTTGTAAAAGGCTGGAAAGAGTTGTTTTCAAGTGATAAAGACGTGCAGGCTCGTGACGAGTCATTACCTGTCGTAAGCAAAGATGAAATGGTACAATGTCAGGTCGCTATTTTAGAAGGCACAACAACCCCTCCTAAGCCCTATACAGAAGGGCAACTCATTACGATGATGAAAACATGTGGTAAATCCGTGGAGAATGAAGAAGAAATCGAGGTACTCAAATCGATTGAAGGTATTGGGACAGAAGCAACTCGGAGCGGCATAATTGAGACGATTAAAAAGCATGGATTTATTGAAGTACGAAAAAACATCGTGAGCATAATGCCAAAAGGAGAGCTTTTATGTCGGGCCATTGAAGGAACATTGCTGTCCAGTCCATCGATGACAGCAAAATGGGAAATTTACTTACATAAAATTGGACGTGGCGAAGGCTCTGCAAAGCATTTTATTGATAGTATTGGCAAGTTTATTAATCAATTAATACAGGATGTGCCTCAACAGCTAGAGTCACTTACAATTGAAGCTGAGCACTTTAAACCAGCTGCTGCGAAAGAGATTGTGACGTGTCCAACATGTAAAGTAGGAAAAATAGGTTTGCGCAAAAGCTTTTATGGCTGTTCGAATTATAAAAATGGCTGTAAGCAAACGTTCCCAGAAAGGCTACTAGGCAAAAAACTAACGGAAAAGAACATACATGATTTATGCAAGATGGGTAAAACTGCCGTGATGAAAGGCTTTAAATCAAAAAATGGTAAACCATTTAATGCGGCACTCCGCTTGGTAGAAGGAAAGATTGAATTTGAGTTTAATGAAAAATAAACGCTGATGTTTGCTTTGAAGAATGAGTTTGCTGAAGGGTAGTTTTTGAAGGTTATTTCAATTTTGAAAGTAGGATAGCTCGTTCACTATAGAACATGCTATCCTATTTTTATGTGATATGGAAAAAAGGAGTAATGTGATGACTACAATTAAAGAGATTGGAAGCTTCTGTGTTACGGATAGTGATGGACACATTATTAATCATTCAGATTGGAATAAAATCAACTCAATTTTTCATCCTGTAATAAACGATGTGGTTCATACGTATTGCACCCTTCTTCAAGATGACTTACATAGCGTATATAAGGGGATCGATTCCAAAAGGGATAGGTATTGAAGGAGTAGCTGACTTAGACACGATAGCGGTTACGAAGCAAAAACCTAATAAACTGCAGTTAAAGCGGATAAAAGAAGTGGAAGATGCATTAACTCAGAACCATACTTGTGTCGATGGGATTGAACTAAGTGTTTACTGCAAAGAAGATATTTTAAATACGACATCTTTTTCAATCATTAGTTTCATACTCCAAACCCATAGTATATGTGTGTTTGGAGAGGATTTAATACCTCTATTACCAAGATATAAAGCGAACGAAGCTTTAGCGAATGACCACCTTATTCATTTACAGGGACAAATTAAAATTGCCTATGATGACCTTCAAGACAATTCTGATGTAGAGGATATTAAAGATTGTTGTAAATGGATTATGAAAATTATTGTAAGAGCAGGACTTGCACTTACCATAGCTAAGGAAAACACATATACAAGGGATTTATACCCCGCTTACAGATTGTTTTCGGAATGTTTCCCTGAAAAGGAAAGTGACATGAGAAAGGCACTTGAATATGCGATAACACCCATCAAAGATACAAACGAATTGTTATTGTTTTTAAATGAATTTGGGTCGTGGATGGTCAGTGAAGCTGATGGTTACAATGCCATAACCCTAATAGAGAATTAAAGCTGAAATGGTAATAGTTTGGTTGAATAACAAAAAGGTAATCACATGCACGCTTGTGATTACCTTTTATTTTAACATTCTTAGTAATGCTCATGGCATTATCGAAGACCCAATCGGAATTAAAATACAATATTTTACTTTTCAAAGGGATTGTTGATGTAAGGGCCTTTAATAGTAATACGCATTAACTGCGTTGCCATAAATTTGGGCGTATACGGCATGTCATTTTCTAACCACCAAACAATCACCTCGAGAAAGGCAGCAGCATAAAAACGTTCAGCCATCTCACGGGGCACTGTCAGCTTTTGATCGTCAGGCTCCATAAATTGAATACCACTTGAGACAAAATTAATAATAATGTCTTTTAGGCCATCAGAAAAATAAGGGATATTTTTTTCCGTAAGATACACTTTATAAAGCTTACTATTTGATGCAATTTGCTCAAACAAACGCATAAATGTGTCATGTGGCTGATCGTAATTAGGTAATAAATCAAACTCCTTTTTCTCTTCAAAATTTGGGTGAATACAACGAACTAATTGCTGTAAAGTTTCCATAGAGCTTTGATAGAGAAGGTCTAATTTATCGCGAAAATGTAAATAAAAAGTAGCTCGGTTTAAAGTGGCTCGTTTTGTAATATCTTGTACTGTAATTTTCTCATAGCCTTGTTCATCGATTAATTCCACCAGTGCATCTCTCAATAATTGGCGTGTTCTTATTACGCGTGGATCCATTTTTTTCGACATTTTTAAGCTCCTTGTATTAAATGATCGATTTAATCAACGTTTTAAATTCTGTTGTTGCGAAAGCGTCACATTCGCGATCACTGTTGTTTGCCCTTTTCAAATAGCACGTTATAATTATATTAACGACACGGTGTCGATAATACAACTAGTTGTTAACATGTTCACGAATTGTTCATTTATAGATAAAGGAAAGGAAGTTTTAATATGGGTCGTTTAAATGGGAAAGTAGCAATTATTACAGGAGCGGCAATGGGAATGGGCGCATCAGAGGCAAAATTATTTGCTCAAGAAGGGGCAAAGGTGATTGCAACAGATGTACAAATCGAGCCATTGAACAACTTAGTTAAAGAAATTAAAGAAAACGGCGGAGAGATTATTGGTCTTCAACATAATGTGACTTCTGAAGATGAGTGGAAGGCAGTAATCGCAGAGGCTGTAAAGGCTTATGGTAAGGTGGATGTTCTTGTAAACAATGCAGGCGTTTCATCACCAAAAACAATTGCTAATATGGAAATGGATGAATGGAATAAAGTCATGGACATTAACCTTAATGGCTGTATCATCGGTATGAAATATGTCATTCCTGAAATGCAAAAAGCTGGTGGCGGCTCCATCATCAATATTTCTTCGATCGGTGGTATCGTAGGAATGGCTGGGACAAGCCCCTATACCGCAGCAAAAGGCGCACTACGCGTTCTTTCTAAATCGGCTGCGATCGAATACGGCAAAGATAAAATTCGCGTAAATTCTGTGCACCCAGGTATTATCGTTACACCAATGGTAGCACCTACCATGGAAGAGGGCGGTGCACTGCCATTCTATCAAACTTACACACAACTACCATACTTCGGTGAACCTGAAGATGTAGCGTATGGCGTAGTCTTCCTAGCATCAGACGAATCCCGCTTCATGACAGGCGCAGAGCTAGTCATCGACGGCGGCTGGACAGCAATTTAATAGAGTACAAGAAAAACTAGGCGACACGCAACGTGAGCCTAGTTTTTTTGTTGAATTAAGTGAATACCCGCGGAAGCGAAGCGAATACCCGCGGAAGCGAAGCGAATACCCGCGGAAGGGAAGCGAATACCCGCGGAAGAGAAGTGAATATCCGCGGAAGAGAAGTGAATCCCCGCGGAAGGGAAGCGAATACCCGCGGAAGCGAAGTGAATATCCGCGGAAGCGAGGCTAATACCCGCGGAAGCGAGGCGAATACCCGCGGAAGCGAGGCTAATACTCGCGGAAGAGAAGTGAATCCCCGCGGAAGAGAGGCTAATCCCCGCGAAGGGAAGCGAATACCCGCGGGAGAGAAGTGAATCCCCGCGGAAGAGAGGCTAATCCCCGCGGAAGAGAGGCTATTACTCGCGAAGGGAAGCGAATACCGCGGGAGAGAAGTAAACACCCGCGGAAGAGAAGCGAATACCCGCGAAGCGAAGCGAATACCCGCGGAAGGGAAGTGAATACCCGCGGAAGCGAAGCGAATACCCGCGGAAGAGAAGCGAATACCCGCGGAAGGGAAGTGAATACCCGCGGAAGCGAAGTGAATATCCGCGGAAGAGAGGCTAATCCCCGCGAAGGGAAGCGAATACCCGCGGAAGAGAAGTGAATACCCGCGGAAGAGAAGTGAATATCCGCGGAAGAGAAGTGAATACCCGCGGAAGGGAAGCGAATACCCGCGGAAGCGAAGCAAATACCCACGAAATCAGATCCACACGCTAGAAGTAAAATCCCATTCAAATCAACGTTGTGAACAGGCAAAAGAGCACAAACATAGTGGATAATTGTGCATATCATAGGGGGAGAAAGCGTTTTCTTCATTTATATAGAAGAAAGTCAGAACGGAAAATTTCACGATTATGTGAACGTCACGAAAAAAAATTCACAAAAACCTTAACTATTTCATATGAAATCCGTATAATAAATCAAACAGTACGAAAAATGTCCATATTTCTCGATAAATTGCGTGAATTTTTTAAATTGTATTGACGTAGGAAACGATAATTTGTACACTGTGTACATTCAATTGTTTTTTGGAGGCATACAATTAATTTGAAAAAGTTAGGATTTGATAGATATGATCGTGTGTAAATTTGGTGGAACATCTGTAGCAAGCGCAGAACAAATTCAAAAAGTGGCAAACATTGTGAAATCTAATCCGGCACGTAAGATCGTTGCCGTTTCAGCACCAGGGAAACGTTCTGGTGACGATATAAAAGTAACAGACCTATTAATACAATTAGCAAATGCAGCGTTACAACAAGAGAATACGGAAGAAAAATTGCAGACTGTTGTGGATCGATTTAGAGCGATTGCGGATGGTTTGGGGATAGATTATGCCATTTGTGACGTGATTGCGGAAGATTTACGTGAACGTGTACAAGGTGACAAAACAAACGTGGAATTATTCATTGATAGCATTAAAGCGGCAGGTGAAGATAATAACGCCAAGCTCATTGCTGCCTATTTTAACGCGATTGGTATGCCCGCACGCTATGTCAGTCCTAAAGATGGGCTAGTGGTAAATGATTTACCTGAACGAACATTTGCTTTACCAGAAGCGTATGCTAATTTAGCCCCTTTAAAAGATACAAAAGAAATTATTGTTTTCCCAGGTTTCTTCGGTTACACTAGAGCGGGCGTATTGCGAACATTTGACCGCGGTGGCTCTGATATTACAGGCTCCATCTTAGCAGCAGCTGTTGAAGCGGAGCTCTATGAAAACTTTACGGATGTGGATTGTGTGTTCTCTGCGAATCCGAAAGTCGTCAATGATCCAGTGGAAATTAAAGAAATTACGTATCGCGAAATGCGCGAATTATCATATGCAGGCTTTTCAGTGTTCCATGATGAAGCGTTAATGCCTGTCTACAAGATTGGGGTGCCAGTTAACATAAAAAATACAAATAATCCATCAGCCCCAGGTACACGTATTGTACCAAGCCGTCCTGCAACAGGTCGTCCAGTTACAGGTATCTCGGCAGACAGTGGCTTTTCAACTTTATATGTCTCTAAATATTTGATGAATCGTGAAGTAGGCTTTGGACGAAAGCTACTCCAAATTTTAGAAGATGAAAATATTTCTTATGAACACACACCATCTGGTTTAGACGATATTTCTGTCATCATGCGTTCAAATCAACTAACACCAGAAAATGAAGCACGTATTATTAGTCGTGTAAAAGAAGAGCTACATGCAGAGTATGTAGAAATGCGTCACGGTTTTTCAATGATCGTGATTGTTGGCGAAGGGATGCGTCATAATACAGGATTAGCTGCCCGTGCTGCCACAGCGATTTCAAGAACTGGCGCAAATATTGAAATGATCAATCAAGGTTCTTCTGAAGTGAGCCTCGTGTTCGGTGTCCTTCAGGAATATGAAAACCGCATTTTACAAGCGCTTTATGAAGAATTTTTTGCGCATGCGAATGCATAATGACACAATCATCACTAATCCAAGACTTTCTAGCTTGGATTAGTGTTTTCTTTTTGCTGAGAATACGGTAAAATCGAGGGCGTACATAGTTGGGAGGGGTTTTTCGTGAAGAATTTAACAATTGGTATGCTTTTTTCGATTATTGGGATACTTTTTGTCTGTTTAACGATTATGGATATTTTACCGTCGTCGACAAAAACAATGAAAATTGTTTACATAGGCATTGGTTGGGTCTTTATTATTATTGGCTCTGTGATCCGCTTTAAAAATCTGAAACAGAAGCAACAATAACGCTTTGAAAATGGAATTGTGGCAATAGGCAAAGTTATGATACAATTTCAAAGAAAATAAATAATTTGAGTATTATGAAGTTGTTATTCTGTACAAACGTTCAGAAGGTTCAAATTTTAATAAAGAATCGACAGTACAAATTCTTCTTTGTAAGAATTTGTTTTTTTTTGTTCTATTCCATATTTATCGCGAGGAGGCGATCGATTGCCTATACTGACAAAGGATTGCATTCAAATTTTTGACCAATATGTGGCCCTACAAACCGATTCACCTATGAAGGTTGTATCCTCAGCCATGCATAATCCTGGCTTTGGTCATTATACCCATCTACTGAATCGAACGGTGCCTATTACCTATGATGAGCGACAGCCACATCTTGAATTACAGCAGTATTTGCAGGCACAACACTTTCCATTAGACAACACGGTGGCGATGATGACGGCAGTCCAGGCCAAGTTTGCGACCATTCGTGACTTTACATATGAAGGTATTCAGCTTGTCGTTATGATTACTGCGGGATTAGGAAATGCGGTGGATATTACGCGGGCTTTTCATCGGGAAGAGCAGTACCATGCAGGCACCATTAATACATGGCTAGTCATTAATGGAAAACTATCTGATGAAGCGTTATTTCAAGCCATGATTTCAACAACGGAAGCCAAGGTCAAAGCGTTAATGGATGAAGGGATTACAGACCCAACAACAGGCACACAAGCTACAGGTACTTCTACTGATAGCTTGTTGATTGCTTCAACAGAAGAGGGAGACTTTCATCAATATGCTGGTCCTATTACCATGCTTGGTAAGGTCATCGGTTACGGTGTCTATGAGACAATGCGTGAGGCGATCAGCAAATACAAAAAAGATAAAGAGGAGAGGGCTTTATGATGGCTATCGTAATTGCCTGTATCATTGGGCTTTTGTTTGATTTACTCGTAGGAGACCCTCCTAAACTCCCTCATCCTGTACGCTGGATTGGACACTTGATTCAATCGCAAACGGCGCTCTGGAATAAGGGCAAATGGCGAAAGCTGCGTGGCATGGTGATGGCTCTTGCAGTCGTAGGCACGACCATGTTTGTGGTGACATTGATTTTGCTTCTTAGCTATCAGGTAAGTATTATTTTTGGCATCCTTGTAGAGGGACTTCTCATTGGGATTGGCCTCGCTCAGCGGAGCTTGAAGGAGGCTGCGATGGCTGTATATGAGCCACTTGTTAAAGGTGACTTTGCAGAGGCACGTGTCAAGCTGTCGTGGATTGTCGGTCGTGACACCGATAAGCTGGGAGAAGATGAGATTGTGCGTGGTGTAGTAGAAACGGTGTCTGAAAATACAAGCGATGGTGTGACAGCTCCACTTTTTTATGCCTTCTTATTTGGTGCAATTGGTTTATGGGGCTATAAGGCTGTCAATACATTAGATTCAATGGTTGGCTATAAAAATGACAAATACAAAGACTTTGGAATGTTCTCGGCAAAGCTCGATGATGTATTGAATTTTATTCCAAGTCGAATGACAGGCTTCCTTATTGTCCTTGGCACGAAAAATGAAACGGATCGAACGCTTGGCAAGCGGCTAAAGATTTGGGCACAGGACGCTAAAAAGCATCCAAGTCCAAACAGTGGCTATTTAGAGGCAGCGACGGCCGTTCAGCTAGGTGTGCAGCTTGGTGGGAAAAATACGTATCAGGGGGTTGTCTCTCATAGGGCTATTATGGGAGAAAAATTAGTCCCTTTGACGAAGGAACATATTGCAACATCTATTATTCATATGCGTATTGCCACAATACTCTTTACGCTTGTGATGTTAGCTGTGGAGGTGCTTATTTATGCCATTACCTAATCACGGAGCAAATCCGCACAATGTCTATCAGCAATTAGGCTTAACGATGCCAGAAGTAGTTTATGATTTTAGCGAAAATGTCAATGCTGAGGGACCACCAGCCTTTGTAGAGGCTCGTTGGCGAACACTTTATTCGCTTATTCAGCGCTACCCAGATCCTGATGGCGAGCCTTTTTTAACGAAGGTTGCTGCTTTTCATCAGGTCGCAAAGGAGACGATTTTACTAGGCAATGGGGCATCAGAGCTCTTTAGTGTAGTAGCAAGACGCTATGTGGGCAAGCGTGTCATTATCGTACATCCAACTTTTTCTGAATATGAGCGAACATTGCGGGCTGCAGGTGCGGATATTGTGCCTATTTTGGTGACTGATTTTATTCATTACACATTGCCAATGGATGTGCTCAAGGAGGAAATGGAGAAGGCGGACGCTCTTTATATTTGTACGCCAAATAATCCAACAGGGGTATTACCGAAAAAAGAAGATTTACTCGCTTTAGTGGAGCACGGAAGAAGTGTTAGCTGTGAGCTTGTGATCGACGAGGCCTTTATGGATTGGGTGGGTGAAGCGTATTCTATGATTCATCATTGCGCGCAAAATCCACATGTGATAGTGGTGCGTTCGATGACCAAAATGTATGCGATTCCAGGTTTACGACTTGGTTATTTAGTCGCGCATTCTTCCATTGTAAGCACTTTAAAGGACATGCTGCCTCATTGGAATTTAAATGCCTTTGCACTTGTGATTGGTGCAGGCTGTTTAGATGAACAGCAGTATTGTCAGCAGGCGATTGCCTATGCGACAACACAAAGAGGGCGATTACATCAGTATTTACAAGAAAACGGCTGTCAAGTAACGAACAGTGTGACGAATTATGTGTGCTTCACGTTACCACAAGGACAGCAGGCCGATCCCTTTTTCACGTATTGCCTTGGACAAGGGGTTGTCTTACGTCATACAAAAAACTTTCAAGGGTTACAGGGTGAATGGTTCCGTATAGGGATAAAAGATATTGCGGCCATGACTTCTTTACATAATTGTCTGCAAGCTTGGTTTAACGCAAATAAGGGGAGAGAAAAGTGACAACTTTTTATCTAGTAAGACATGGGGAAACACAATGGAATCAAGAGCAACGACTACAGGGCTGGCTGGACTCTCCATTAACGGAAAATGGTAGAGCAGCAGCACAAAGACTTCACAAGCAACTCCAGCCTATTCAGTTTGCAGCTGCTTATTGTAGCTCAAGTGGACGTGCAAGGGAGACGATGGACATTTTGACCACTAAGCGCAAGCTTCCGATTATTTATGAGGATGATTTACGTGAAATCTATTTAGGGGATTGGCAAGGCCAAACAATTGAAGACATTCTCGCCAATCATAAGCTTGATTATGAGCTCTATACTAATTACCCAGCACAGTTTGTTGCAACACATACGGAAAGCTTTGGTGCTGTGACAGAAAGAGCCATGTTTACATTAAAGAAAATAGCGGATCAACATCCCGATGAAACGGTTCTCATTGTCTCTCATGCAGTAACCATTAAATGTATCGTTAACGCTATTTTACAGCGAAGTATAAGTGAGCTATGGACAGCCCCATACATTCATGGAACAAGTGTGACAGTGATTGAACGACAAGAGCAACAATGGGCTGTGAAAGAAATTGGCAATCTTCATCATTTACAATAGGAGGTGTCCTGATGCCACTCATTTTTATTACAGGTGGTGTTCGTAGTGGGAAATCCCATTTTGCTGAGCGAACAGCGATTCAGCATTACCAAGTACAGCTAGGTCCCACAAAACGTTTAATTTATCTGGCTTCTGGCATCGCCTTAGATCGAGAAATGGCTAAGCGGATTGACCGACATCAGGCAGATCGGCAGGCACAACCTGTGCAGTGGCTAACGGTGGAGGTACCCTATGACATGGCAGAGGTTTTAGCAACACTCCAAGATGGGGATGTGGTGCTGTGGGACTGCGTGACAACGTGGCTAACAAATGCTTTTTATGAGGGCTTTGACAGTGGTACGCCATGTATAGATCAGCCAGGCTGTTTAGAAAACAAGCTACTGAACATCAAACAGGCCATCCTTTCATTACTAAATAAGGATGTGACTTTTTTAGTTGTCTCCAATGAACTGTTTGATGAGCCACCATATGATAGTGATGAAGTAGAGTTATACCGACAAACACTCGGGCAATGGCATCAATGGTTCGTTGCCATTGCACAGGAGGCCTATGAAATGAATTATGGTATTGTAAAGAGATGGAAATAATCGAGAAAGAAGGCAAGACGATGAAAACTGTTTGGCATAGCCTACAATTGGCATTTCAATTTTTTACGGTTTTGCCAGTACATAAAGAGCTACCGTTAACTAGGCCAACGATTACAGGGATGTTTGCCTGTTTACCTTGGATAGGAGCGTTAATGGGAACAACTGTGGCAGCAGTACTCTACGGTCTCACACAGTGGACAGCGAGCAGTGAGGTCATGCTAGCTTTTATAATCATAGCGCTTTTTGCCTTATGGACTGGTGGTTTGCATTTAGATGGCTTTATTGATATGGGTGATGCTTATTTTTCCTACCGAGATCGGGACAAGCGATTAGAAATTTTAGACGACCCACGTGTTGGCGCTTTCGGTGTATTGTCTGTGCTGTTTTTACTAATGGGGAAATTTGTTGTCCTCCATGAGCTTTTCGTCCAACACAAATTCGCCTTATGGATGGTGCTGTTTGTACCTTTTCTCACTAGAGTTGGGATGAGCTTTTATTTTCTGTCCCTGGACTGTTCGAAAGAAAAAGGTCTCGCGTATTTTTTTAAATCCCATATTCACGCAAGTCTCTTAAAAGTGTTCATGCTGTTATCACTGGGCATAGCTCTGGCGGTTGTTGTCATTTTTACTCAATTCTCTCTGCTGCCCATTGTATTAGTTATTATTTTAGCATTCGCACTGTTGATTTTTAGACAATTTACGCTACGTAATTTTGGTGGTGTATCAGGGGATTTACTTGGTGCATCTATTGAAGGGATGGAGGTTGTGCTATGGGTGACATTGTTACTGTGCGCTTGATGCGGCATGCGCCAACAAAGGAGAATCTAGAAAAACGCTATCTTGGTTGGACAGATGCCCCATTAGCTAATCCAACCACGCTTTCTATGGTGGATGATGCTGTAACAAACGTATATGGGAGTGATTTACGGCGCTGTCGAGAAACCGCTGCTCATTATTTTCCGAACGCAAGCTATCATGCAGATGCTCGCTTTCGTGAGACGAACTTTGGTGCATTTGAAGGGAAAACATATGATGAATTAAAATCGAATGCTCACTATCGTGCATGGCTAGATGATCCGATTAAGACGCCACCACCACAAGGAGAGGCTTTTCATGACTTTGTGGCACGTGCTGTGGAAGGCTTTAGCCATTTACCGGAGGATGAGGATCAGTATGCTTTAGTGGTGCATGGCGGGGTCATTCGTGCCTTACTCGTGGCCTATGCCCCAACAGAACAGCCTTTTTGGTCGTATGATGTACCACATGACAAACAATTTATTTTAACGTTTACAAGAAAGGCTTGGGAGGAGGGAGCAAGATGCACGTCTTTATTGGAGGAGCCTATAACGGTAAAACCGACTATGTGATGGGCTTGTATAAAGAGCGACAGGTCGCCCTTGTCGATGGCAATCTACCAGAGATCGCACCAGCCTGTGAAGTGCTAGTGATTAGAAATTTAGAAAACTGGTTGATGACTCAAAATCTAGAGGACGATGACCAAGTGGTTCAAGCGGTACTTGCAACCTTCAGGAGGCTTGAACAGCACTGTATGCTAGCGCTCATTGTTAACGATATGGGGCGCGGTGTTGTGCCAATAGACAAACAAGCGCGACTCTTACGCGATACATGTGGTCGTTTATATCAGGCTTTATTCATTGAAGCCGAGCAAGTTGTACGTATTTGGTACGGACTTGCCGAACAGCTGAAGTAAGGTAGACATACTACAGAAAAGAGGAAATGGAATGGATCGACAAAGATTAAGGAATTGGATATTGACGGCAATGGTTGCTGCCATTTGTGCAGTAGGGGCAGTCATTAAGGTGCCGGCATTTATTTCGACTGCTGCACTCGACTCGGCTCCTGCCTTTTTGGGCGTAGTCTTTTTATCCCCATTTTTAGCAGGGCTTGCTGGATTTATCGGTCATTTTATTACAGCGTTGACTGCTGGATTTCCATTAGGACCACTACATCTTATCATCGCGGTCGAAATGTTCATCGTCGTATGGATCTTTGGTGTGATGCATAGAAAAGGTCTACATGTTTGGAAATGGCCAGTTGCACTCGTATTGAATGGCATTGTGGCACCATTACCGTTTTATTTTTTAATTAGCCCTGCCTTTTTCTGGGGTGCATTAGGTAGCATTCTTATGGCAACTGTTATTAACCTAGTCATTGTTGCAGTAGTGATGCCTGTTTTATCAAAGGTCTTTTTGCGTAAGGAAGGTCGCGTTCAATGAGAAATGCTATGAAAGTGGGCACGTTCATTGTGACAATGGATAATGCGGCAGCCATTGGGGAAAAGCCACAAGATGTAGTGTCAGCATCTGACCAACTAACAGCTTACATGACAGCACGTGTGACATTTTTAGAGCAGCTTGCGGCACAGGCATTACCTTGCCAAGTTTTACTCGCTAATTTCTCTGGTGATACGGCATGGACACGTTATGAAAGAGGTATTCAACAGGTGTTTGAGGAAACTGGTATAGCCTGTCCTGCAATCGCAGGAAGTACGGAATCGAATATGCCCACGCTACAGTCAGGTGTAGCCATTACGATGCTTGGGGAAATACAACAACGTCAACCATTTGACCATGAACAGCTCAGCTGGTACACTTATGGCTTGCCGCTTGTAGGGGAAGAAGTGTTAGCGCATCCAGAAGACGTTGCACAGCTTCAGCCCATTTTTCAGGCATGGCAGGCGGATATCGTGCAGCAAGTTTGGCCAGTCGGGTCAAAGGGGCTACAAGGCGAATTAGCGCGTCTTTTTGGACAGCAACAAGTTGAAAGTTCGCTTGATCTGACCAAATCAGCAGGTCCTTGTTCGGTCATTTTGCTTGGCATCGATCCTAAAAAAGAGCAGCAGGCACAAAATTTTTTCCAAAGAAATTTTGAAAAACTACGCAAAACTGCACCGTATTAGGGCTTGTTTCGAGCAAAAGGGCTGCCTTAAAAATCGCAAGGTACGAAACACCTATTGCAACACGAAACACAATATGTTAGATTTGTTTAGGAGTTAAAACACAATATATAGTATTTGGACAAGCGGTACCAATATGGTTTAAAAGGGAATTCGGAACAAGAGTCATCTTAAGCCGAAGCTGTCCCCGCAACTGTAAGTGCTGACAAATAATCAAGAGACCACTGTTGAAAAAACGGGAAGGTGATTATTTGGAGGAAGCATGAGCCAGGAGACCTGCCGAGATGTTCAAGACAGCAACACATTCTTCGGGGATTGAGAAGTGGAGGCGAGAGATTTGTTCACTTCTTTGTGTGCACGTCCTTCATTTCCATTTCCGATTTTACAGCGATCACGTAACCGATAGATGTTGCGTGATCGCTTTTTGTGTTGCTTGGAGAAAGAAAGGGAGAGAATGTGTACATGACAATTCAAATCGAACAGCAACTAGCTAAGTTAAAAAATAGTTACACGGAGGATGAGCTTGAAAGCTTTGTAAGGTTATCGGATCGTTGGCTACGAAAAAACGACAATGCCACATTTGAAGCATGGGCGGATGCGATGATTTTACAAACACTTAGCCTAATTGATGAGGAAGAGCCCTATTGGACATTTGTGGCTGCACACATTTATTTAGAAAAATTATACGATCAATTTGCAACGCGACGTGGCGTTTCACCAAAGGATGTTTATCAAAAATTTCCAGCTCATCTTGCACAATACACTGAAGCGGGCTTATATCATGAAAGCTTAACAACAAAATATAGTGAGCAGGAGCTTCAACAATTAGCCAGCTATTTAGAACCTAGTCGTGACGAGCTATTCACGTATATTGGCTTGAAGACATTAATGGATCGTTATGTTGTACGTGATTATACAAAAACACCTGTAGAGCTCCCACAAGAGCGTTGGATGGTCATTGCCATGACATTAATGCAGGATGAAACAGAAGATCGTCTAGAAAAAGTGCGAGAAGCTTACTGGGCGATGAGTAATTTATATATGACTGTTGCAACACCGACACTATCAAATGCTGGTAAGACACATGGTCAGCTTTCAAGTTGCTTCATCGATACAGTGGATGACAGCCTACAAAGCATTTACGATACGAATACGGATGTCGCAACATTGTCTAAATATGGTGGTGGTATAGGCGTTTACATGGGCAAAATTCGTAGCCGTGGCTCGTCCATTAAAGGCTTCAAAGGTGCATCAAGTGGTGTGCTACCGTGGATTAAGCAGCTCAATAATACGGCTGTCTCTGTCGATCAGCTAGGGCAACGTCAAGGAGCCATCGCGGTTTATCTTGATGTTTGGCATAAGGACGTCTTTACGTTTTTAGATTTACGCTTAAACAATGGTGATGAACGACTACGTGCCCATGATATTTTCACAGGGCTATGTTTACCAGATCTATTTATGGAAACAGTAGAAGCCCGTGGAGAATGGCACCTATTTGATCCACATGAAGTACGTGAAGTGATGGGCTTCTCTTTAGAGGATTTCTACGATGAAACAAAGGGCAATGGCTCCTTCCGCACGAAATATGCAGCATGTATTGCTAATCCGTTATTAAGCCGTGAAGTAGTACCAGCCATCGATATTATGAAGCGTATTATGCGCTCACAACTCGAAACTGGCGTTCCATTCATGTTTTACCGAGATGAAGTGAACCGCATGAATCCGAATAAGCATGAAGGAATGATTTATAGTTCGAATTTGTGTACAGAAATATTCCAGAATATGTCAGCAACGGAGTTTGAATCCATTACATTAGAAGACGATGTTATCGTGACTCGTCGCAAGCCTGGAGATTTTGTGGTTTGTAACTTGTCCTCTATTAATCTAGGAAGAGCCGTGCCTGCTAATGTCTTAGAGCGGTTAATTCCGATTCAGGTACGTATGCTTGATAATGTTATTGCGTTAAATACTATCCCTGTGAAACAAGCAGAGCGTACGAACCTACGCTACCGTGGTATTGGACTTGGCACATTTGGCTGGCATCATTTATTAGCCTTAAAGGAAATTCAGTGGGAATCAGATGAAGCTGTAGAATTTGCGGACAAGCTTTATGAGGACATCGCCTACCTAACAATTCGTGCCTCTAACGCTTTAGCAAGCGAAAAAGGAGCGTATCCATTATTCGAGGGCTCTGATTGGCAAACAGGTGCCTATTTTGAAAAGCGCGGCTATGATAGCGACAAATGGAATGCTTTACGTGAGGCAGTGGCGAAAGAGGGAATGCGAAATGGCTATGTTATGGCAGTAGCCCCTAACTCATCGACATCGATTCTAGCAGGAAGTACGGCGTCAATTGATCCGATTTTCCAAAAGAGCTACTCAGAAGAGAAGAAGGATTACAAAATTCCTGTAACGGTACCAGATTTATCACCCGTAACGACTTGGTACTATAAATCAGCTTATTTCATCGATCAAAATTGGACAATCAAACAAAATGCAGCCCGTGCTCGCCACATTGACCAAGGCATTTCACTAAATTTATATGTTCAAAATACGATTAAAGCAAAGGATTTACTGGCACTGCATATGAATGCTTGGGCAAGTGGTGTGAAAACGACCTATTATGTACGCTCCACATCAGTAGAATTATTAGAATGTGAGTCTTGTGCAAGCTAGGAGGAAAAAACAATGACAACGATTACGAAACGACAAATTATGGATAAGGAAGCACCTAACCGTTCTACAGGTATCGTTAATGGGCGCTCCTCCAATATTTTAAACTGGGATGATGTCCGCTTTAGCTGGGCGTACCCTAAATATAAAAAAATGCTAGGAAACTTCTGGACACCATTTGAAATTAATATGAGCAATGATGTTAAGCATTTCCCTGAGCTGACGAAAGATGAACAAGAATCATTTTTAAAAATTATCGGTTTATTAGCGCTATTAGATAGTGTGCAAACTGATTTTGCAGGCAAGGTAGCCGATTATTTAACAGATTCTAGTTTAAATGCGTTAATGATTATCTTAGCGCAGCAAGAGGTTATTCATAATCATTCCTATTCGTATGTGCTTTCCAGTATCGTCAACAAGGATGAGCAGGATCGTACCTTTGATTTTTGGCGTACAGAGCCCGTTCTAGAACGACGCAATGATT
This sequence comes from Lysinibacillus irui, assembly GCF_028877475.1. Lineage (NCBI taxonomy): Bacteria > Bacillati > Bacillota > Bacilli > Caryophanales > Bacillaceae > Lysinibacillus > Lysinibacillus irui. The sequence goes on from NZ_CP113527.1 coordinate 1,859,810, forward strand.
TTGTTATAAAAGGCTACCAGGCTTTCTCAGAGGAGCCGACTGTCGAAAATATGCTTGAGGCCATTATTTATGATGTCATTTTAGAGGGTTTATTCTTCTATTCGGGCTTTGCCTTCTTCTATCATTTAGCACGCAATCAAAAAATGGTCGCTACGTCTACAATGATCAATTATATTAATCGTGACGAGCAGCTCCATGTCGATTTATTTGTGAAAATTTATCAAGAATTATTAGAGGAATATCCAGAATACGATACACCTGAACGTCAGGCTCGTGTTCAGGAAATCTTCCGCGAAGCCGTTCAACTAGAAATCGATTGGGCCAATGAAGTCATCGGCGATAAAATTGAAGGCCTTGATGTTGAGGACGTCCATGATTATGTCCACTTCTATGCCAATGTTCGCTGTAATCAGCTTGGCGTAGACCGTCCATTCGAGGGCTACCGCAAAAATCCATTAAAATGGATTAAAGCCTATGAAGATGTAGACCTTGGCAAAACCGACTTCTTCGAGCAACGCTCCCGCCAATATGTCAAAGTCAACGTCGAAGATAACGGCTTTGATGATTTGTAATCATCGTGTCACACCACCCCCATGCCCACTTGCATGGGGGTGTTTTACTTGGGTGGAATCGCTACGAGGTTGAGAAGTGTTCGCTCGATATTGGTTGATTGGCTCGGTGGAAGGGGAGCCTTCTCTTTGAAGGAAGCAGCTTACATGATAGGTGGGGACTCCGCTCGAAAGTGTGAAGCAACCGCTCAAAGGAACGGTGAATCCGCTCGAAAATAGTGTGAACCCGCTCGAAAGAGAGAGCAACCCGCTCAAAGGAAGGGTAAACCCGCTCGAAAGAGAGAGGAAGCCGCTCAAAGAAAGGGTGAATCCGCTCATAAGTGAGAAGCAACCGCTCAAAGGAAGGGTAACCCCGCTCAAAATGTGAAGCAACCGCTCATAAAAAGGTTGTCCCCGCTCGAAAATGAGAGGAAACCGCTCAAAGGAAGGATGAACCCGCTCATAAGAGAGAAGAAACCGCTCAAAGGAAGGGTAACCCCGCTCAAAATGTGAAGCAACCGCTCATAAAAGGGTTGTCCCCGCTCGAAAATGAGAGGAAACCGCTCAAAGAAAGGATGAACCCGCTCGAAAGAGAGAGGAAACCGCTCAAAGGAAGGGTAACCCCGCTCAAAAAAGGGTTGTCCCCGCTCGAAAATGGGAGGAAGCCGCTCAAAGGAAGGATGAACCCGCTCATAAGTGAGAGGAAACCGCTCAAAGGAAGGGTAAACCCGCTCGAAAGTGAGAGGCCCCCGCTCAAAGAAAGGGTAACCCCGCTCATAAGTGAGAAGCAACCGCTCAAAGGAAGGGTAAACCCGCTCGAAAGTGAAAGGCCCCCGCTCAAAGAAAGGGTGACTCCGCTCATAAGTGAGAAGCAACCGCTCAAAGGAAGGGTGAACCCGCTCGAAAGTGTGAAGCAACCGCTCATAAAAGGGTTGTCCCCGCTCCAAAGTAGTGTAAACCCGCTCAAAAATGTGAAACAGCCGCTCAAAGAAAGGATGAATCCGCTCAAAGCGAGAGAACCCCGCTCATCAAAGGCTTGGCTCCGCCCGAAAGTGAATGGCCCCAGCTCAAAAGTCAGAACCCACTCATCCATTTCGACGAGGCCAGAATATTACGTGACTCGAAAAATTATTGCCAAATGGGAATGATTTTCAGTTATAATGAGGAACGAATGGGATTTAAAAAGAACGGAGACGAAGGTATGCAGGCAGTTAAACAGTTAGGGCAGTATTTGGGGCCCTATAAATTTTTCACGTTGGTTGCACCTCTTTTGATGGTGTTGGAGGTGACGATGGATTTAATTCAGCCGACCATTATGCAGCATATGATTGATACGGGGATTGTCCAAGGTGATCATCAGTATGTATTGAATATGTTTGTGTTAATGCTCGGCAGTGCAGTATTTGGGCTTGTTGGTGGGGTTGGTTGCTCCTACTATAGCTCGAAGGCGGCTATTCATTTTGCGTCGGATGTTCGGCAGGCTCTGTATGAGAAGATGATGACGTATTCGGCTAAGGAGCGAGATGCGTTTACGACAGGGAAGCTTATCACTATTTTAACGAGTGATGTGGAAAGTATGCAGCGGGCGTTTATGATGACGCTGCGTATTTTTGTGCGAGGGCCGCTGTTGTTTATTGGGGCAGTCATTATTGTGTTTGTAACAGCGCGGGAGCTTTTTTCCATCCTCCTTATTATTGTGCCATTGCTGATTATCGCCATGTATTTTTTCACAAAGTATTCGGGCGGGCTATATCGTCGTGTGCAGGAGGCTATTGATGCGGTCAATACAAAGCTGCAGGAAAATTTGGCTGGTATCCGGGTGGTCAAAGCCTTTCGCCGTGAGACGCAACAGGTGGCGCAGTTTGGTGATTTAAATCATACGCTAACGAAACGATTTATTACCGCTGAGCAAATTGTTGGGGTACTGGTGCCCTTTACGATGTTCGTTGTCAATCTGGGAATCGTTGCAGCGCTTTGGCTTGGCGCAATCAAGGTAGAAGCAGGTACTGTACAAGTTGGGGTTATTCTCGCTTTTATTAACTATTTAACGATTATTTTAAATGGGCTGATGTCCTCAAGTATGGTACTCATGCAAATTGCGCGAGCATTGCCATCTGGAGAACGGATTGTCGATGTGTTAAACAAAGACATTGCTGTTAAGGAAGCACAACAGCCTCTGACAGACCCCATTAAAGGAGCGATTGACTTTGATCATGTAAGCTATCGTTACTATGAGACAGCAGAGGATGTCCTTAAAAACATTTCGTTTTCTGTTAAGCCGGGGCAAACGGTAGGAATTATTGGGAAAACAGGTAGTGGTAAATCAACACTGGTAAAGCTGTTGCCTCGCTTGTTTGATCCAACAGCTGGGGAAATTCGCTTAGATGGTAAACCACTAAAAGCCTACTCCTTATCAACGCTACGAGAGCATATTGGCTTTACCTCACAAAAAGCCCTGCTGTTTTCAGGTGCGATTGAGAAAAATATACGACTCGGCAAGGACGATGCGACTACGGAGGAGATTCAACAGGCCTTAGAGGCGGCGTGTGCCAGTGAGTTTGTGGAGCGTCTTGATCAAGGCTTAGCCCATGAATTGTCACAGGGGGCTACGAATTTATCAGGGGGGCAAAAGCAGCGCCTTGCTTTAAGTCGTGCGTTCATTCGCAAGCCTGCCATTTTAGTGCTTGATGATACAACCTCTGCGCTCGATAGTGCTTCAGAGCAACATGTTCAGCAGGCAATTGCCACACAGTATCAAGATACAACGACGATCATTGTGGCTTCGAAAATTGCCTCTATTCAGCAAGCAGATGTCATTTTGGTTCTAGAGGATGGCGGCATTGTTGGGCAAGGAACCCATCAGCAACTACTACAATCAAATACACATTATCAAGCAATTTACGCGTCACAGCAAAAGGCTGGTGAACAAGGATGAGTCAAAGTCAACCAAAGCAAATGACTTTTGGACGTGGTCCACGCATGGGAGCGCCAGCTGAGAAAGCAAAAAATCAAAAAGCAACACTAGCACGAGTATGGCACTATGTAAAACAGCAAAAATTAGGGCTGTTTTTATCAATCTTCTTTGTCATGGCTTCTACATTTTTAAGTCTTGCAGGACCTTACATGATTGGCCATATTATTGATGACTATATTATAAAAAAGGATATTGATGGAACGATTCGTCTTGGCATCGTGTTGGCTGTCATATTTACGATTGCGTCTATTCTGACATGGCTACAAACGTATGTCATGATTCAAGTGGCCATGAAAACCATTCGGACATTACGTCTGGACCTATTTCAAAAGCTTCAAACGCTGACATTACGATTTTTTGATCAACGTGCGCTTGGCGACTTAATGAGCCGTGTCACAAATGATATTGATAATTTAAACACGGCACTGGCTCAAAGTGTCACACAAATCGTATCATCCATCTTAACGGTGATTGGTGTGAGTATCGCTATGTTCACATTAAGCTGGCAATTAGCGATCGTGACATTAATTATTATTCCGCTAATTGTTTTCACGACCAAGCAGATTATTAAACGCAGTAGTAAAAACTATGCAGCACGTCAGCGAGATCTTGGTAAGCTCAACGGCTATATCGAGGAAATGATTACAGGAGCAGAGGTGCTCACGCTTTTTGGTAAGGAGCAGCAAACAATTGACACCTTCCATCAGCAAAATGAAAACCTACGAAACTCAGCCCAGCGAGCAGAAATTACCTCGGGCTTACTTGGACCTATTAATAACTTTATGAATAATTTAGGCTTAGCTGTCGTCATTGGAACAGGAGCCTTCTTAGCTGTAAAAGGTGTTGTGACGGTTGGCATCATTGCAGCGTTTGTTACTTATACAAGGCAATTTTTCCGTCCGCTGAATCAGTTATCCAATCTATTAAATACTTTTCAATCTGCCATTGCTGGAGCAGAGCGTGTCTTTGAGATTATGGATGAACCATCAGAAGTAAGTGATGTACCAAATGCTATCGAGGCGTCGTCGTTAAAAGGAGATGTTGTTTTCAAGCAAGTGTCATTTAGCTACGTGCCAGATAAGCCTGTTCTAAAAAACATTCACTTCCATGCGAAGGCAGGGGAGACGATCGCGCTTGTTGGTCCAACAGGCTCTGGAAAAACAACGATTATCAACTTACTGACACGTTTTTATGACGTGGATCAAGGTGAAATTCTGATTGATGGGCACAATATCGAGCACTATCAAATGGCGGGCATTCGTCAAAGAGTCGGTGTCGTCTTACAGGACACATATTTGTTCTCCGGCACCATCCGAGAAAACATTCGCTTTGGGAAGCTCGATGCGACAGATGAAGAAGTCGTCGAAGCGGCGAAAATCGCCAATGCCCATCATTTTATTAAATATTTACCAGCACAGTACGATACTCCAGTCCAGGCAGGCGGTGCTAATTTAAGTCAGGGACAACGACAGTTAATTGCGATCGCTCGGGCTATTTTAGAAAATGCTGATATTTTAATTTTGGATGAAGCGACATCGAGTGTGGATACACAAACGGAGGTCGATATTCAAAAGGGCTTACAGCATTTAATGCGGGGTCGCACAAGCTTTGTTATAGCGCACCGTTTAAAAACAATCGAGAATGCGGATCAAATACTTGTAATTCAGCAGGGTGAAATTGTCGAGCAAGGCAGTCACCATGAGCTCATGCAACAACAGGGGATTTATCGTCATCTACAGCAAAAGCTATTGTTAGAGCAGGTAGAATAGGGAATAATAGAGATATTCTTTCTGAAAGCGAGGGATTAGGATGTACGAATTAAAGACGAAAGAAACGGATGCAAGTGTCATTGAATTTATCGAGAGTGTAGACCACCCGAAAAAGCGGGAGGATGCCTTTCGACTATTAGATATTTTTACAGAGGTCACAGGCTACGATGCTAAAATGTGGGGACCGAGTATTATCGGGTTTGGTCATTATCACTACAAATATCAAACAGGCCATGAAGGCGATGCACCACTTGTTGGATACTCTCCTCGCAAAGCAAAAATTAGTCTATATTTTGCTCCAGGTGATTCTGAGCGAGAGCAGCTATTGCAGCAATTTGGTAAGCATACAACGGGAAAAGCCTGTGTTTATATTAATAAACTTGCTGACGTGGATGAAGCTATCTTAAAAGCACTCATACAACAATCCATTGCTTTTTTACGAAAAACCTATCCAGAAGCCTAGCACAAAGAAAGCTGCCTATCACTATGTAGGCAGCTTTTTTGTATCAACATGTGTAACGATACTAAATTGAGTACGTCTAAAAGGATAGAGAGTAGAAAGCGGGTGAAATTCATTTGCGTAAACTAAGTTCTATGATCCTTTTGTTATTCTTATCCTTAAGTTTATGGGGTTGTGCAGGGAAAAATAATGAACCTAATATAGTAGATGAAGCATCATCAAATGATAGGGAAAGGGTTGCAGATATAGAAGGAATTATAATCGACAAAACAGAGAAGTCTATTACAGTTGTTTGGAATGTTGCGGAAAAAGACCTTGCATTAAGTAAACGCGAAATTTTAGAATTGGCCATGCCAAATGCTTTTATTGTGTCTTATTCAGATACGAGTGATTTTACCATTGGTGATCGAGTAGCCATTTGGACTACTGGTACTTATCTTGAGTCATACCCAGCGCAGGGTACTGCAACTACGATCCAATTAATCGAAAAGTAAGAATAACAGCTCAATCATTTGGTGAATAAGTGCCAAAGGGTTGAGTTTTTTTACGGATTTCCCGCAAAAATTAATTAGAAATTTATTTTTAACGTGTATCCTTGCAAGTATCAACGGAAAGGAGAAGCGTATGAAAAAGAAAGTAAAGAAATGGTTTGTTTACTTTGGGGCATTGCTCGTGCTTGGCATCGCGATCGTATGCATTTACCACTATACTTTAGTACAGAAGGAATCTGCCATATTACAACCTAACGGCACACTAGTGAACGTCGATGGGCAAAACATCCATGTTTATCAGGAGGGTTCAGGCGAGGATACGTATGTCTTTATGGCTGGATCAGGCATTGCAGCACCTGTTTATGAATTCAAAGGGCTTTATCGCAAGTTTTCACAGCACAATCAAATTGCTGTTGTGGATCGTGCAGGGTATGGCTATAGCGATATAGCCCATGATGAAAGAGACATTGATACGATTCTAGCGCAAACAAGAGAAGCCCTCCTGCAAAGTGGTCTTCAGCCTCCTTATACACTCGTCCCTCATTCGATCTCTGGGCTTGAAGCTATTTACTGGGCACAAAAATATCCAGAGGAAGTAAAGGGCATCATCGCACTTGATATTAGCTTACCTAGTCAATATATCAAGCATCAAATGGGGACTGTCGATAGATGGATGATAAAGGGCATGCACCTAGCCACTAAAATTGGCTTCCATCGACTTATGCCCTCACAGGTGTATAATCCACAAGTGCTGAACATGTCTTTTTTAACTGCCGAGGAAAAGAAAATATATCAGGCATTGTCCTTTAAGCAATTTTTTAATGAAGCTATGAAAAATGAGCTGTTACAGGTCTATGAAAATAGTTTACAATCAGAACAGCTTCCAAAGCCGAAAAATACGCCGGTATTACTAATTGATGCCATTGCGGAAGAAAAGAAAGATTCAATATATACGAAGCAAAATAGGCAGGATTATACTGATTTTGCGAAGCAATTCACTCATGCAGAGGTAAAAGAGGTAAGTGGTACACATAGCATTTATCTTTATCAGCCTGATGAAATCTATCAACTAACGATGGAATTTATGACAACGAATGCTAACAGGAAAGGTCGATAAGATGCAAGGATTTAGGATTTTAATTGTGGAAGACGATGCGATGATTGGTGATTTACTACAAAAAATAGTGCAGCGTGAGGGCTATGAAGCTGTCTGGAAAACAGATGGCAAAGATGTAATGGCGCTGATTCAGCAAGTAGATTTAGTCATTATGGATATTATGCTGCCAGGAGAGGATGGCTATCAAATAAGCAAAACTATTAAACGATTAGGCTTAAACATTCCTATCATTTTTCTCTCGGCACGGAATGATATTGAAAGTAAGCTAGAGGGCTTAACGGTTGGAGAGGATTATATGACAAAGCCGTTTGACCCAAGAGAGCTTTTGCTAAGGATGAAAAAAATGCTGACTCAGCATTATGGTACATTTACACATATTCAGCATTTATTTATTGATGGGGAACGGCGGAAAGTGTTTTATCAGAGTCTCCATGAGGAGATCGCCTTGACAGCAATTGAGCGCAAAATTTTCTTTTATTTATTTGATCACCGCGATAGAGTATTAACAAAGGACCATTTTTTCGACTATTTGTGGCCACTAGATGAACGCAATCATAATCTTCTCAATGTCCATATTAAAAAAATACGAACAAAGCTACACGATCCAGCAGGTACTATCTTACAAAATATTTATGGGGAAGGGTATCGGCTGAATACCTACATCAAAAAATGACCTTAAAAAACAAATACCGTACTTTATTATTTTTAGCAATTGTAAGTGTACCGTTGGTGATACTAGGTATTAGTGTGACAATGTCTATTCTTTACGATAAAGCTTTTAAAATGAAAAATGATGGGACTCCCTTTCATGAGTCATTTGCCTATCCGCTTATGCTATTTGCGTTTGTCATTTCTTTTGCCTTATTAGCTTTGTTGTTTTCAACATCGATACATTCCTTACTGAAAAAAATCACCATGCTCAACAACACAATCCGGGAGCTGGCAAGTAATGAGCGCATTCCAGAAACGTTAGCTGTCACAAGTGAAGATGAGATCGGCCAGCTGATTCAATCAGTTAATCTCCTAATTGAGCGTACAACATACCGAGAATTAGAGCTAGCACAACAGCAGGAGCTGCAAAAAGAGCTACTACAAAAATTACGACATGACATCCATACACCACTAACAGCTATTCGTTTGCAATTGTTTTATCTAGAAGATCAATTGCAGGAGCAGCCTAAATTGGTGGAATCGTTAACTGAACAAATTCACTATATAACAAATTTAACGAATGAATTTCAGCTTCAGTCCTTTGACACAAGCGAAAATGCCTATGTTATGCAGGAAGAAGTACAGCTTGCACAGCTATTAACAACGATGATAAAGAAATGGCGTTATTTATATCGCATGCAAAATATTGCCCTTCATTTTCATCCTGAAGATGCGCATGTAATCTGGATAAGCAATGAATTATGGCTCCAGCGTTTATTTGATAATGTTTTTCAAAATACGTTAAAGCATGCTCAAGCATCCAAGCTAGAGGTAATTATAAAAGATGGGCAAGTCATCATGTCTGATGATGGCATCGGCTTTACGCCTAACGATGCGCATGACGGACTTGGACTGAAAATCATTCAAGATATTGCCAAGACGTTACATATTGAAGCATTCTTACAATCAAACAAGGATGGTACTACCTTCCGCTTCACACACGAATAAAAAACAACGGCAGCCTTTGCCGTTGTTTTTCCATTTAAGCTGATTTACGTTGTTGCAATAAAAAGAGGGCGAGGCCTAGTAAAATGATCAGAATACCAACACCTTGTTGCACCGAAATCATCTCATCTAATATGAAATAGGCTAGTATACATGTGCCAATCGTTTCTCCTAAAATACTCATGGAGATGACCGTGGTACTTAACCATTTTAATAGCCAATTAAAAATAGTTTGGCCGAAAATCGTGGCAATGACGGCTAATCCTACAAGGGCCCACCATGTCGAAGCTGAATAATCGAAAAACGATTCCTTCATAAAGAGTGCATAAATGGCTAAGAAAATGGAGCTACTGCCATAGCCGATAACTGAATAGGGAATGAGTGATAAATCTTTGCGCACAGATTGCCCAATAAAAAAGTAGGCGGTAATAATGCCCGCTGCAATAAAGGCCAGAATATCGCCATAGAGGGCTTGTCCACTAATTTGGAAATCCTGCCAGCCGATAATGAAACAGCCGATGATGGCAACGAAACAGCCAACAATGGCCCCTTTTGAAAAACGCTCCTTAAATAAAAAATAGCTTCCTACTAAAGAGAATAATGGCTGTAATGTCACAATAACCGTTGAACTTGCCACGGATGTGTAGTTCAATGATTCAAACCATAAGACATAATGGCACGATAAAAATAAACCTGATAGAATGCCAAGCCCCCACTGCTTTTTGGAGAGGCTCGTAAGTTCCTGACGCAAGCCCTTTTGCGCTAATAAAAAGGGAAGTAACACGAGCATCGCAAAGAATAGTCGATAAAAGGCCGTAATGGCAGGGGGTGCATCAGCTAATTTAACAAAAATAGCTGAGGTCGATAACGCAAATACTGCAAAAAACAACGAGATGTAATAAAACATGATGTACTCCTATGCTTTTACTAGAATAATAAAGACAAACCTATTATAGAGCAGTCACAGCATGAATAATATATTTTTTTAGAATAGTAGCACAAAATAAGGCTCAACGTTAGTTCCTCTCAAGCAATGACTCAATCACCTGTTTTAATTGCATAATAGGGGCTAGCTTACTGTCGTTTTTTTTATAAATAAAGACGGTTTCAATGACATTGTGAAGATTGTCCAAGTGATAATGATGCAAATCAGGGCAAGGATAGAGTGAGAGTAATTTTGTGTTTAACACTGCCAACGTATGCTCGATTTCAAGAAAATCAAGAATGCTACTCACGGATTTTATTTCTTTCATCGTAAAGGGTATTTGTTTGTTTGTAAGCCACTGTGCTAATGCCTTCGAATACATACACCCTTTACTTAGCACGAGTAAGGTAACAGGCGTTCGCTGTTCAAAATCAATAACATGAGCAGGGCTTGAGATCACTTCAAATGTTTCAGTAGCGATCAAATCATAGTGCAAATCGGCATAGTGCTTCAGTGGATTGCTGGTCAAGGCACAATCCAGCTCGGCATGGTGTACTCTATGATTTAACGATGTACTAGACTCTACTGTGAAATCCACATCAATCGGACTATGACTCGTTTGGAGCGCATTCATAATCGCTGCCCCATATATTTTAATGGTTGTATGAGAAGTACCAAAATGGATACTCGTTTGAGTCGATCCAATCCTATGTAAAAATTCCTCATAGTCGTGAGCGACCTTTTTTAGAAATTGTAAGTAGTGATCGCCTACCTCCGTTAGCTTTAAGCCTTGGGGCGTTCGTTTAAAAACCTCTTGTCCAATCTCACTCTCCATTTTTTTAACCTTGGATGTGAGGGCTGATTGTGTATAATTGGTGATTTCAGCGGATTTACTCAAGTTTTGCCTTTCTAAAAGCTCCATTTTTAAGGCGATTTCTTCAATGTTCATGTTGTTTGTCACACACCTATTAAATTTTTTGATAGTCGCTATCATTTTCCTCCATTTTACGTAGTGGATCGGTCAACGTAAACTCTAGATAACGAACATTATACTGCACAAATAAAGCAGTATAGCACTTATGGAGGGAACATATGCATACATATTATAAATGGATTATTTTGCTTGTGGCTACACTTTCGCAGACAGCAGCAACCTTTGTCACATACGGCATGGGGCCCGTTGCTTCGTTTTATCAAATAGAATGGGGTCTATCTTCATTTCAAACTGGTCTGATTGTCTCAGCTGTTAATATAGGGCCGATTTTCTCCATGCTTGTATTCGGCTATTTCATGGATAAAAAAGGAGAAAAACAACTAATCGGATGGGGCTCCATTTTACTTGGACTTTCTAGCTTATTATTAATTCCTGTGCACCATTATACGACATTGCTACTCGTATTAATAGTTGTTGGGATTTGGTATGGCAGTGCACAAACTGGTGGTAGTTCAGCTATCGTCAAGTGGTTTCCAGATAAGCATCGAGGGCTTGCTATCGGTATTCGTCAGACAGGAATTCCAATCGGCGGTGCGTTGGCCTCAAGCATTCTAACCTATCTGTACCAACACATCCACCTAACCTCTGTGCATATAACACAGGGCTTGGTAGCAATTGCGGGAGGACTGTTATTTTTACTGCTGTATCAGGAACCTAAACAGCGTGTAACCGTTGCAGCAAATCCTGTCACCTTTAAAGAGAAGGTGCATGCCATTAAGAACAATCGCGCGCTCTATCCTATTTATTTTGTAGGCATTGTCATGATGTCCTTACAAATGGTGATCATTGCCCATTTGATGAGCTATTTGCATCAAGAAGGTGGTTATTCATTAACGGAGGCTGGAAAGTATTTAAGTATCATTTTGCTTGGTGGAATGGTAGGAAGAATTGTGCTTGCGTGGATAAGTGACTGTTATTTCTCTCAAAAACGTGAATCATTATTAGTGCTCGTCATGGTAGCCACCTTTATTATGATAGGCTGTCTGCCTTTTGTCATGTCTGCGAAGAGCTTGATGATCATTTTTTGTTCGATCCTTGGATTTTTTGCTCTTGGCTGGTATTCCTTATATATCGCTTGTGTAACAGAGCAATCAGATTCTCAATCAGTGGGACTGACTGTTAGCGCGGCGCTAACGATCAATCAATTCTTTATTGTCTTAGCACCAACATGCTATGGGTTATTGGTTGCCCTTTTCTCCAGTCATCAACTGGCCATGGATTTAATAGCGATGATGGTCATCATTGGAGCGTTTAATTTATATAGATCAACCAACAGTAGTCTAACACCTGAAAATTCGGTAAAATAATGGAAAATAGAAATTGGAGGGTGTTGGAATGACAAGTTCAATTTGGATTAATGCGGGGATTGATGACGTCTGGCAGGCCATTACAGAGGAGCAATCCCTCTCCAAATGGTATGCGCCAGGCTCGACATGGGACATACCAAAATTGGCAGCGGGGGAGAAGATGACGTTTACGTTAATGCCGAATGCCCATAACCAATTATCTGAACAACTACCTATGGAGCTAACCATTCAACAGGTAAAAAAGAATGAGACATTTTCATTTTACTTAGAGGTTCCTGAAACGTTAATAGCCATTACGTTAGCAAAACAACACAGTGGCACTAATGTTAGCTTCAATTCGTCAGGCTATGATGCCTCACTCGCTAATTTGAAAGCTTTGCTGGAGGGGCGCGCCATCCCTTATCCATAGCAGTTTCTAAGTCTCAGGTCTTAGGAAAATTTCAAGCGTAAGGTCGTATTTTAAATTATTTACTCCTATATAATGAAATTATTGGCAGATTATATAGCGGGAGGAAATAATGTTGAAAAAATTAGTTGGGTTAGGTGTCGTGATGGGCACATCTGCATTGCTATTATCAGGGTGCTTTTCCGTTTTTCCAAGCAAAATGCGTGAGGAAACAATTTTGGTGGAAAAGGATAAAGCGAAAGCATTAGAGGTAGACATCGAATTAGGTGTTGGTGAAATGAATGTATCAAGTGGCGCCAAGGAATGGGTTGAAGGCAAGGCTGACTATAATATTAAAAAGCTTGCCCCTCACGTAAGCTATGATAAACATGGTGATACAGGGGAAATCGAAATCAAGCATAAAGGCTCTACAAAGCTAGGTCTTTCTAAAATTAAGAACACATGGGCGATTCAGCTAAATGACGATATTCCAATGGATTTATCTGTGGAAACAGGTGCAGCCATTGCTAATCTCGACTTACAGGGGCTCCAGCTTGAACAATTAGATATTGAAGCAGGTGTCGGGGATCTGACAGTGAATTTAGGTGGCGATTGGAAAAAAAGCTTTACCACAAACATTGAAACGGGAGTAGGTCAAACAACTGTTATTTTACCTTCAAAGGTTGGAGTCAAATTAACAACAGAAAAGGGCATTGGTTCTTCAAATGTTGAAGGTCTTGTGTCCAAGGGTAATGGTGTTTATGTCAATGACGCCTATGATAAATCGGATGTCGTGCTAGAAATCAATTCAGAATTAGGCGTTGGAGACATTACGTTTAAACTAGATAAATAAACAGTTCGTAGGCTACTTTATGAAGTAGTCTACTTTTTTGTGTCAAAGGTCAATTGTATTTGATGCTGATTGTATGGTAGCTTTAAGAAAGCAATTGTTGAAGGAGCGAACGTAGTGAAAACTTATACATACAAGCAACCAGCAGCCATCGAATCAACAGAGGTCATTAACATTTTCAATGAAGCGGGAGAGGTGTCGTCCACTGTGCAACGTGTGTATACCAATGCGCTAAAGAAGGCCTTTGATCGAACAATGGACTATCGTTATTTTGTCCGTTTTGATGTCCATGATACAAAGGAGCAGCCTCTTTTTACATGTAAAAAAGTATCTCGACGTGGTCGTGTGCATTTTCGAGGCAAGGATTTAGTAACAGGAAAAGACTATATGATTGCATACGATGGCTGGCAAATCATGATACCTGATCTTCTAATTACGGATGGAGAACAACAAATCAAGCTCAGCAAAGAAATGGAGGACTGGTCTGTTTTTACTGTGAATGAGCAGCCCATTGCACGCTGGCAAGCTACTTTCTGTGACACTCATTTTGACATCACGTTGCAGGTGGAAGACAGTAGTCCGATTCAGCATGAAGCCTTCTTCATTGCCATTGGACAGGCTGTGTTGTTTGTTGGGGCATAAATGCAAATGAGATCAGCTTTCAGGCTGGTTTCATTTGCCTGTTCAGTGGGGAAAGAAAGTACCAATAAATGAGTGGTCGTCACCTCCGTTATTAATTGACGTATGTGCAACGCGATGCTATAATTATCTCGAATTCGAGATAATATAATTTGCTGCAATGACAAATCAAAAAGGTGAGACATGTCATTCAATATTTTTAATCGATCAAGGAAAGGTGCTTAGACTATGGTAAACATACTTCCAGCTAAAGAAATTTACTTACAAGGAAATGAGCATGCCCTATTGCTATTACATTCCTTTACAAGTCATACAAGAGATATGAAGAAGGTTGCTGCTAAGCTACATGAAGAGGGTTATACATGCTATGCCCCGCTATACCGTGGACATGGCAATGCACCAGAACAATTATTACAATATAATGTAAACGACTGGTGGCAAGATGTCATGAATGCCTATCAGTTTTTACTCGATGAAGGCTATCAAAAGATTTCTGTTATCGGTATCTCCATTGGAGGTATTTTCACGTTGAAGCTTGCACAATTAGAACAGCTCGAACAAATCATCGTTTTATCTGTACCGGTTGAGAAGGAACCCGAACAACTAAAGCAAAGAATCATGGACTATGCTTATAATTATAAAAATATAGAGGGCAAATCAGCACTTCAAATTTCTAACGAAATCGAGCCATTTACGAACATGCCGTTAGATTCTTTTATTGCATTCCAACATTTTATCAAAGATACAATGCTACATCTCAATAAAATTACAATCCCAATCGCTATCTTCTATGGTGAACGAGATGAAGATGTATACGCCCAAAGCGCTGAAACAATTTATCAGCAAGTCCAATCCTCTAAAAAGAAACTAAAGGGCTTTGCAAACTCCAAACATTTAATGACTTTAGGTCGAGATCAAGAGGACATTATGAAGGAAATGATGGAATTTTTACGGATGAATAATGGGAATCTTACCCAATAGAGAGTATTGACTACCACTCAAAATCATGATATTATTATCTCGAATTAAAGATATTTTAATTCGAGATAATTTTAAAGTATATCTCGAATTCGAGGCAAATAACAAGAATGGTTTTGACGTTTTGACAAACCCTATAGGGAATCAACATGAAGTACAGGGAGAGATTTTACATGCTAACAATCACAGGACACCATCATATTTCAATGATTACAAAAAATGCACAGGAAAATCATCAATTTTATCATCAAATTTTAGGGCTTCGTCGAGTGAAGAAGACCGTCAATCAAGACGACCCAAGTATGTATCATCTATTTTACGGTGATTTAACAGGTAGCCCAGGGACAGGCCTCACATTTTTTGAATTATCGCACGCAGGTCGTACACATCGTGGGACAGATGCCATCACGAGAATTGGTTTACTTGTTCCTTCTTACGATAGCTTACTCTATTGGGAAAATCGCTTAAATGAATTTGCGATTGAGCACAGTGGCTTAACAAAATACGGTGAAACGGACGCGATTCACTTTGCAGATCCGGATGGTCTACGCCTTGTATTTTTAAATAATCAAGATAAGCAAATTCCACAAGAATGGACAAAGTGGGGAGATTCACCTGTTGAGATGGCGCATCAAATTTTAGGAATGGGGCCAGTGGAATTAACAGTTAGCTCATTAGCAGAGGCTGAACAAACTTTGGTCCAACTGTTTGGCTATACAGAGCTAACACGATCAACATCCCAAGCTGTTTTTCAGGCTGAAGAAGGTCAGTTACAAGGTCAAATTGTCGTCGTAGAACAGGATGGTCCTAAAGAAAAGCCTGGAAGAGGAAGTGTTCACCATTTAGCCATTCGTGTGAAAAATAAGGAAGAGCTAGAACAATGGGAACAAAAAATTAAAGATTTTGGCTTTAGCATCATAAAAAAAGCGGATCGCTATTATTTCTCTAGTATTTATATGAAGGAATCACACGGAATTATATTTGAACTTGCAACAGATGGACCAGGCTTTACAGTGGATACGACTGTTGAAGATTTGGGCAAAGACTTAGATTTACCACCATTTTTGGAAGGCCGCCGACGTGAAATTGAAGAGAAATTAACACCGATTGACTAACAAGTATATGGTAGAGATGGATGGGCAGCTGCTGGAACTAGTTTTGAACAATACGAATAATACCATTTTTACAATTGGCTATGATTATTGCGACTCCATGTTAAATTGAAAGAGTCTTATCCAATTAGCCACTATGAATGGTGAGTTATTACAAATATTAGGATTTCTACTTTTCCGAAAGACGAAGATAATGTGAAAACTTTGATTCAAGCATTATATACCGCTAAAAAAAAGAGATAGTTATGCACTTTATAAATAGATTATAATAGAGTTGCAACTAAGAAGATAAAACGAGGGGGCAAACATATGGGGTATCGTGCATATGAAGGAGAAAAAATAACTGTTTATTTTGATAAAGATATGTGTCAGCATGCAGCTGAATGTGTAAAAGGCTTACCAGAGGTATTCAATGTCAAAGCGAAACCTTGGATCAAAGCAGATCAAGCAGAAGTCGCAAAAGTAGAAGAAGTTATCAATCGCTGTCCAAGCGGTGCACTAAAATATAAACGAAAAGAGGGAGAACACGTTTTGGAAATTAAACAAGGTAGCCAATCATTCTATATTGGGAACGAAGAAGAAAGCGAAGCAGAGGTTCATTTTGTGCGTGTCGGAGAGAGTCGAATCATCCTTGATCATACACATGTTTCCGAACATCTAAGAGGACAAAATGTCGGCCAGCAATTAGTCAAAGCCGCAGTCGACTATGCGAAAAAAGAAAACTTACAAGTCATCCCTCTATGTCCTTTCGCCAAAGCCGAATTCGAAAAACATCCTGAATATCAAGAATTATTAGGATAATAGATTGTTTTGCACTCCAAAGATACTCTGGAGTGCATTTTTTTATGGGAGAATGCGTTCGATTTGGAGATGAAAATGCCACAGTGAGGGACGATGCTCAATATATGAAGAAAATGTCACTCGAGAGTGAGTGAAAGTGATCAAAGAAGGTGCAACGCCGCTCAAAAGTGTAGTGGAAGTGATCAAAGAAGGTGCAACGCCGCTCAAAAGTGTAGTAGAAGTGATCAAAGAAAGTGCAGCCCCGCTCAAAAGTGTAGTGAAAGTGATCAAAGAAGGTGCAACGCCGCTCCAAAGTGTGGTTGAAGTGATCAAAGAACGTGCAGCCCCGTTCCAAAGTGTGGTGAAAGTGATCAAAGAAAGTGCAGCCCCGCTCCATAGTGGACGGAAAGCGCTCAATCCGGGGTCATTTCCGCTCGCTCAACCCGAGAGTAAAAGCGCTCCAAAGTGGATTGAAAGCGCTCAATCCCGGGTCACTCCGCTCCAAAGTGGACGGAAAGCGCTCAATCTATGGTCAACACCGCTCGAAAGGAGAGTAAAACCGCTCGAAAGTGGACGGAAAGCGCTCAATCCGGGGTCATTTCCGCTCGAAAGGAGAGTAAAGCCGCTCCAAAGTGGACTGAAACCGCTCAATCCATGGTCACTCCGCTCGCAAGTAGAGTAAAACCGCTCAACCCGAGGCCACCTCCGCTCCAAAGCGAACAACAGCCCCCTCCTTAATTTGAGGGGGCTGTTGTTTCTTATATGTCTACTATTTCATTGGCTAGTTTTTGGCGGCTAATCCAATAGCCTTGTAGAGCAAACACTATGAGTGTGGCACTTAATAGAGTGATGCTGGTGATGCCTATTGTTAAGAGGTCATAGGACATGGGGGAGCCGTCGTCGATAAAGGCTAGCATTCTTGTTAGAATTAAGCCTATAAACGTGCCAATAGTTAGACCATATAGCACGAATGATAGGACTTGTGTCAAGATGAGCTTCATTAATCCGTTGGGTGATAGGCCAATGAGTCGTTGAATCGCATAATCTCCACGTTTTGAATAAATGGTATGAAGCAGTGTTTGAATCACGCCGAGGCAGGTAGCGACAATTAAAATAATAAAGACGCCCACAAATAGGCTCCAGCGTTGCAGGAACATTTCGTTGGATTGCTCAATCATCGTTGCTTTGTCCGTAAATTTCAAGGCAGGCCAGCGTTCTTCTAAAAAGGCGAGGTCCGCTATGGTTTGTTGCGTATGAGCAGTTTCAACCATGATGTCTTCGATGATTGTTTGATCTTGAGATGTAAGGAACGATGACCAATCAACGATTAAATCAGCATGGTGAATAGGTGCATCGACTATTCCGATGATCTGTAATTCACCTGTAGGCATATCCTGCTGTGCCTCAAAATTATAGGTTCCAACCGTGATATGATCGCCAAGCATTAGCTTGTGACGTTGGGCAAAGCTCTTTGTTACGAGGAGACCATCCTGCAAATTGCCCTCGATTTTGGGTAGCTTTTCTATTTGTACATATTTCTTTATATCAATCGTTGTATAGTTTTCTGGTAGCCACTCTTGACCGAGCTTCAGGGCAATGTATGCATTATTACTTTGTGCATAGGCATATTGCACGCTAGGCAATGCTTCCATTTCCTCTATAACTGCTGGTGTAAGAGAGGGATCGTTTAATTCGTTTTGAATTTTGACTGCTGTTTCGTATTGTGATTCTGTGAAGGCAAGGTCATTGTGCTGCAAGGTTTTCATTAACGAACTGCCGAAAGTTAAAATGACCATTAAGCCTATAATACTGAGCACAATCGGCATATTTTTGCGCACTTGTGGCATGAGCTGCTGACAGGCTAAAAAGGCTTCCTTGCCAAGTACCTTCCGAATGGGCTTTAGGGCCATTTGGAGAACAGCGGTAAACAGGTAAGGGATTACTAAAAGGATTATCCCACAAACAAGTAGCGTACCCATTAAAATAAATAAAGCACCTTGATTGCTTCCTGTTCCAGTTAAATTGGCTTGTAGTAACAATAAACTAGCAATCACAGCTAAAACACTGACCATAATCGTTTTCCACTTTGTCCATTGAAGTCCCAAATCTTCGTTGTCTGTGGCGATTTGTAATGGCAGTAATCTGGAACTTTTAGCTACCTGCCATTGTGTCATGATCTGCAGGATGAAGAAGCTTACAACTGCAATTAATAGGACAAATACAATCGGAAGCTCTGTTCTTGCATCTGGTAAATGTAAGACGTGAATTAATTGTGGTAGCCAGATTTTAATCACGAGTAAGCTCATCGTTGTCCCCAGCAAAACGCCAAAGCTAATAATCAGTGATAATTGGAGCTTAACAATACGCCTAACTTGTTTCACAGATGCCCCGAGCGCGCGCAAAATCATCAGCTGTTCCTTGATTTTATAGAATAATAGCTGGAATGTGGACAGCAACAAGACGCTTGAAATAAGTAAAATAAAGACGGATAGCACAACCATAAAAACCATTAGGCTCTGAAAATTTTGTTTAAACAGATCATCATCACTCATGATATCAACCCGCAATGTTGTATCAAGTTGCTTCAACTCTGTACCAATTGCCTTAGCAAGGTCATCTTTTGTTTTAATAAGGGCAAACATTCCAACAGTTTGCGGCTGACTATTGTTCATCCAAGTTTTTACAATAGTATTTGGCAGCAAAATAATATTTGGGCTATCAGTGCCCTTCATCGTTGGTAAAATTTCTTGGACCACAAAATTTTTCGATTGAATTTCAATGGAGTCCCCAACGCTCTTCTTGAAAATACGCGCAACATTTTCAGAAAGTACGGCATCGTTCAGACCAAGATTTACGGCAAAATGGTATCGACTTTTGACTAAGTCGTCATTTTCAACGCCAACCGTATAAAAAGTGGTGTTCTTTTCTTGCTCCACCGTTGTCTGAGCTATCGATACACTGGATATTTGCGTGACGCCTGGGAGTGCTGAAAAATCCTCGATTTGCTGTGTCGTTAACAGTTGTTGTTGATCGGGGTTATAGCCGACCATTAAATCCATATCTCCGTAGAGTGCTTGTATGTCTGCCTTCATTTGGCTGTTGGCATTCCAAATGTAAACGCTCATTGTCATCACAAGGCAAATCGAGATCGTAATAATACTAATACTCGTTAGAACATTCGCCCATGCAGCACGAAAAAGCTTCAGGGCAATGGTACGCATCGTAAACATTATCGATCACCCCTAGTAATTTGCTTGAATTTCGTTAAAATACAATCTAAATCCTCTTCACTTTGCTGATTTTGGTAGGAATCTACAATAGCTCCATCATGGAAGAACAGCACACGATTGGCATACGTAGCGACATATGGGTCATGCGTAACAAGTAAAATCGTTTGTTGGCTATTTTTTTGTAAATCAACGAGCAGCTCTAAGATTTCATCTGTTGTGTTCACATCCAACGCCCCTGTAGGTTCATCTGCCAATAAAATAGGAGGATTCGCGATAATTGCCCGAGCAATGGCAACACGTTGCTTTTGTCCACCCGAGAGCTCATGTGGTCGATGCTTTGCCCATGCGGCAATATGTAATTTTTCCATCATTTGCTGGACACGCACCTTGATCTCTTTACTCGGAACATCATTTAAAATGAGCGGGAGTGCGATATTATCCTCCACTGATAAATCTTTTAATAGGTGAAACGATTGGAAGATAAAGCCGATGTTTTCTTTACGGAATTGAGAAGCTTTTGGCTCCTTGTAAATATCACGTGCTTCCTTACCAAATAAAAATAATGCCCCGTCTGTCGGTTCATCAAGGGCACTGATCATATTCAGTAGGGTACTTTTACCAGAGCCGCTAGTGCCCATAATCGCCACCATTTCTCCTTGATAAATCGTACAATGGATATTTTTTAAAGCATCGACAGTATGATGCTTTTGCTGATAAATTTTAGACATCCCTTCCACACGTAAGACCTCTGTTAAACGGCCTTCTGGGATGGGGATCGCATTAATGACTTCCTTCAACGGATTGAACCCATTCATCAAGATATGCCCCCTTTAATTGTTGTCGTATTGCCTGTAAACCACGGCGAATATGTGTTTTCACAGTGCCTTCAGGACATTGCAATATCGCCGCAATATCCTTGACCGAGTAGTCTTGATAAAATCGTAGTAATAACACTGTTTTATACTTTTCTTCAAGCTGGCAAAGGGCCTGCCATAAATCCAGCTCTTCCTCGATATATGTAGGGGAGGTACTGTTCAAATCCTCTAATGTATGTGGTTCGACAAGCTCCATTGTTTTTTTCTTAGCAATATAGGTTTTACAGCAATTAATCATAATGCGAGTTAGCCAAGTGGCAAAATAGTAAGGCTCCTTTAATTGCGGTAAACCTTCATAGGCTCGGATAATCGTCTGCTGAAAAACTTCTACGGCGTCGTTTTCATTTTGTACGTAGACATAGGCCATACGATAAAGCTTGTGCTGCTCTCGCTCAATCAGCTGATAAAATGCTTGTTCATCGCCATTTTGCGCTAGGACTACAAGTGAATGTTGCGTTGTTGTAATGAAAATCGCCTCCTTTTCGACTATTAGACTCAGCAAGTCGACATTTCGATTCAAGTTTTTTCTTTCTTTCGAAAAAATATTTATGATTGTACGAATCATACCCAATTTATAGTAGACTATCAATTTACTGCTATAATAACATTAGCTTGATAAAGAGAAGGAGTGAACGTATGAAGCGGAAGCCTATTTATGTTGAAGTCGAAATCCAAGCTTCTATAGAGGATGCGTGGACCTATACGCAAAACCCGACATTGCATGAACAGTGGGATTTACGTTTTACCTCGATTACATATATACCTAAAAAAGCCCCAGAGGAACCACAGCGTTTTACCTATGTAACGAAGCTCATGCCAGGCTTACAAGTAAGTGGCTGGGGAGAAAGTAAAGGGGAGCATCAGAAGGAAAATGGCACGAAAACATCCTCCCTCCATTTTGGTACACCACAAAAAATTTCACCTATCGCAGAGGGGAAAGGCTTTTGGCAGTATATTCCGAATGATTGTGGTCTAACGTTTTTAACGCAGTATGATTATGTGACGCGCTATGGCAAGCTTGGCGTCTTCATGGATCTATTTTTTCGACCATTAATAGGATGGGCTACTGCTCTTAGCTTTGATGTTTTAAAAAGATGGCTAGAAACACGAGAAAATGCTACTGCTCAGTATAGACGATTTTTTTTAACAATGCTGATGAGCGTTCTTTTTAGTTTTATATGGATCTATCACGGACTTGTACCAAAAATTTTAGCTGTACATCCTCAGGAAATTATGATGACGGCTCCCTTTATGAAAAGTGCAGAGCAAATGGTCGTGTGGATAGGCGTAGCTGAAATCCTCTTGGGTCTGTGTTGGCTTTATCCACGAGGAAAGCGTCGATTATTTGGCTTACAAATCATCTTTTTTCCGATATTGACGCTAGCTGCCATCGTTGCCGATCCAACAAGTATCATAGCACCATTTAATCCCGTGACCTTTAATCTCTCCTTATGGATATTGTCCATTATTGGATTTGTCTTAAGTAAGAATTTACCGAGTGCAAAAAACTGTAAGAGAAAGCGAGGGTGATAGGTATGACCATTTATCAGACTTTATTAGGAGATGATTTTGCTAGACTTCATCCGATGCTACAGCAACGCTATGCATTACAAGTAAATGAGCCATTTTTTGCACAGGGCGTAATGTACCAAATAAAATCAGGTGCCAAATGGCTGCGTCCATTTTATACCGTAGCAGCGAACACTCGATTTTTGTTTCCAGAGTCAGGGGAGCAAATACCATTCACCATCGCCAATACCTGTCATGCTTTGCCAAATGGCGAATTAGAAGTGTTGTGGGAGCGAACCTTTTATTTTCCACATAAAACAAGACATTTTGATGCAAGGATGACCATTGATCCTACTAGAACAATCGTTAGAGATTATTTAGGTAAGCCTGCCCTTTTTTATTCAGACTTGCACTTTGCCGTGACGAAAGAGGGAACGTTAGTTATTCGCTCAGGCAAACAGCGCTTTGTTCTATCCAAACTCGAATGTCCGATACCGCAACTACTAGAAGGTCGCGTCATTGTAGAGGAGGGCTATGATGAATCGAAAAATGTCTTTACCATTTATGTTTCGATCCATAATCCATTAATAGGGAGGCTCATGATGTATGCTGGTGAATTTACGCAACAATCAATGTAGCCTTATTTTATTACTTGGGATTACCCTAACGGCGATTTGCTTGTCGTTTGGTGAGCAACCACAATATTCATGGTTATTGACAGTGGCCCAGCTTATTTTTGTACCTGCAATGGTCATGATGGTCGTTGACTTTCAATCTGTAGGGAAGATTATCATCGTCGGGATGATGCTAGTCGTCACGCTGTTACATTTTTGGACAGATGGTCTATATGCTATCGCGCTGGCCTTTTTATATTTACTGTATACCTTTTATATTGCGATAAAGGGCGTGAAACGGTTCTTGCAACGAGGGTTCACCAATTGTGCTGAGTTTTCAATTGATATGGGGCTAATATATCTTGCTCTGGGTGGCTTCTGGTTTTTTGCCTTTACGGCAAATATAAATACCGGCTTTTCATCCTTAATAACATGGTTAACAGCCATCCATTTTCATTATTCAGCCTGTTTATTACCCCTTTCTGTCGGGCTTTTTGGACGCTTACATGATAGTAGCTGGTATCGTGTCATTGTGTTTATTTTGCTGGCTGGTCCGCTCCTTGTGGCGATTGGCATTACCTTTTCAATCATCATTGAAATTATAGCCGTAGTCCTTTATATCCTTGCCATCTATGGTTTGTTTGTCCTGACGTTCAAAACAAAGCTGCTGCTAGGACAAGGTATATTGCTACGGATTTCTTACGGGGCACTGTGTCTAACGATTATAGGTTCCTGTTTGTATGTTTACAGCCGTTTAAGCGGGACTTATTATGTCGGAATACCAGAGATGCTACGCTTTCACGGTGTCATGAATGGTCTTTTCTTTGGGGGAATAGGGGTAGTCGCATGGGCAATCGCTGTGCCAGCAACAAATCAGCGCACCTTCAATTTTCCAGTGAGCCAAATCCGCGGCAAACTACGTCATGAACATCAACCACACCCAGGCTTGGTTGATGCTCTACAAGATTTTGTGGATACAACGAAGCTACACCCGGTCATTTCTGATTTCTATGAGCAAACGACTAGCTATCGTTTGTTGGCAACTGTCCAGTGGAAAACATGGTTTAAGCCTTTCGCCTTTCTTTATCAAGGTATGAGTCGTTTGCTACAACAACTCAATTTGCCTTTTTCCAATCAACAAATAGAGATGACGGGAAGAATTGTTAAGGTCGATGAAGAACAAGATAGCCGTCAATCTCCGCGTGCATGGATTCGGACAATCAAGCAGCAAACTGTTTTTGTCGCGATTTATTCGAGGCACACAAGTAATCAAATAACCTATATGAATATAGCGTTACCACTACCATTTTCAACAATGGTCGGCATCCTGTATGCCTACGAAGAACAAGGTCAGCTACACCTAACAAGTCAACAGGGAGAAGATGCGGGGATTTATTTGGCGATAGGGAACTATGTGATGAAGCTACCATTACAGGAGCATTTTCGAATTGCTGCAGTAAATGATCAGACACTTACAGCAGTACATAAGATGACACTATTTGGTATACCTTTTTTACATATTGACTACCATATCCAAAAAAATCAGCAGACTAGGCAGGGGATTTCCGGTCACAAAGAGAAGGTCCTTATAGGAACATATCAAAAGGAGTGATTGGGTGCGTTTAACGAAAGGTATTTCAGGCTTTGATGCAGAGCATTTAATCGAGCAGGATATGCGCATGTTTCAGTCAATGGTGTATCATTTAGCTACGAGTGAAAAACAGGTGAAGGTATCGGAATTTATTGATCAACCGCACTTAGTTTATATGCAGGCAGTTGTAGAAATAGATAGGGAGATGCTGACGATTCTTCATCATCGCTTCATGCCGTATATTGCCTTTGCAATGCATGATGAGGAGCTTAGCTTTACTTTTCTTTCAAAGGCCGGACTACACAAATATTTTCCCATGCGCAAATGCTTGGAAGCGGCTACCCTCAATACATTACTTTCAAAGGATCAAGCATTGCATCACTTATCTGCTACCGAATGGAAATACATTTCTTACTTCAATAGCCAAACGATTGGAGACGTTATGTTTAATGCTTGGGATTAATGCAGTACACCCTAGATAAGAAAAAAGTAGCTATAAAAAACATGATATTGACGAAGTTATATCTGGATATCTAGTAAAAATTCCCAAAGACACCAATCTTTTTTATTAAGTGGTAAATTACTACTTATGGAATAGATTTGGAAAATAAGGAGTTTTTGCAGATGAAGTTCAAAACAATCAGTAGACGCATTGTTTTTTCCTTTAGTGTGGTAATCGCCATCATGATCGGCTACATTGTGTACAATTACTATGCCATCACACAAAGCAACAATGCAACAGAACAAATCGTTCAAAATGAATTACAATTATTAATGATCGACTACGAGCAAGCACAAACCATCGATTTAAGAATAGCTGCGGCAAGAGGCTATGTATTGTCTGGTAATGAAAAATATAAAACGATTTTCCATGACAATGTAGCACGAGAAGCTAAAAATGAGGAAAAACGATTAGCCTTAACAACCACCGGCGATTTCGGTAAGTTTATGGAGATGGCCAAAGAGTGGAATCGTTATATTGAACAAGAAGTATTTGCCATATATGACCAAGGGAATACCGAACTCGCCATTGAAAACTTAACGAAAATGGATGAGACAGCAACGACTATTCGTGAGGGCTATGAAGGCTTAGCAGAGCAACGGAAGCAAGCCATTAATGAGGTAAGCACCGATATCGTTTCCGCTGGTGAAAATGAACAACTAATCGCTATTATCGTAGGTATTGTTATTGTCCTTCTAGCAGTGATGATTGAACTCTTAAGTGCTCGTGGTATTTCGAGACCCATTATTACATTAACCGAGCGTATGCGACGAATAACAAATGGAGATTTGAGTCACCCTCCTTTAACAATTCAATCAAAGGATGAGGTTGGACAGCTAATGGAAGCAACGAATACGATGTCTGATATTTTGAATCGTCTATTGAAGCATATTCAAACGGTCTCCCATGATGTGGCTGCACATAGTGAGGAGCTATTGCAATCAACGTCAGAGGTAAAGACAGGCACAGAACAAATTGTTGATACTGTTACAGAAATTGCGAGTGGTACAGAGCTACAGGCAAGTAATGCTTCAGATGTCGCTTCCTCCATGAACGATTTTATTGGCAAAGTATCAACTGTTCATGCCAGCAGTAAAGACGTTCAACAGTATTCACAGAACGTTAAAACTTTATCAACAGAAGGTAGAGACTTAATGTCGACTTCCACAAAGCAAATGGAAGAAATCCAGCATATGGTGAAGGGTGCGGTAAAACAAGTAGAAGGTTTAAGTAATCAAGCACAAGAAATCTCTCAACTTGTAGCAATCATTCAAAATATTGCAGCCCAAACGAATTTACTAGCACTGAATGCGGCGATTGAGGCGGCCAGAGCTGGGGAGCATGGCAAAGGCTTTGCTGTGGTGGCCGATGAGGTTCGAAAATTGGCCGAGCAGGTAGCTTTTTCAGTAGATGATATTACAGCTATTGTAAGAAAAATTCAGGAAGAATCACATACAGTAACTTTCTCGCTAGAGCAAGGCTATGAGGAAGTTGAAAAAGGGGCAACGCAAATTGCTAAAACGAATACCACATTTTCTCGAATTGCAGACGCAATCGATGCTATTGCGTTAAACATTGATGACATGTCATCTAGCTTAGAAGAGGTTGTTCACAATACTGCCACGATTAATAAATCGGTGGATGAAATTGCTGCCGTCTCCGAACAATCAGCAGCAGGTATTCAGGAAACATCGGCTACAATTGAACAAACCGCAAGCTCCATGGACGAAATTAAACATAGTGCAGAGCATTTAGCGGAAATGGCCGAACAATTAAATGCCCTGATTCGTCAATTTAAGCTATAAAAATTAACGTTGAATTTCAAACTTCCATCACATTTCATCTGTATACTATGGAATTGGAAGGTGGAATCATATTGAGAAAATATTTACTTTTATTACTCATGAGTACTTTATTCATGGCACCTGTTGCCTACGCCCATACGATGGATAAAAGTACACTATTTACAGACGTGCCTGAAACAGCAGAAAATATTCAGGACATTATGGTATTACATAGTATTGGGCTACTTGGGTACAATGGCAAAGATATGGCCTTAAACCCAACAGACAACTTATCACGCAAGGATTTTGCAGGCTGGGTAGGTGGCTTCTTTGGATTAGAGGGAGCAACAGTGGATGAGCTGGCACAAGCAGCACAACAAGAGGATTACGTGTCTTCGTTAGAAGGAGACATTACGTACAAGGAAATCAATACAGCACTTTTTCATCATAAATTAGAGCTAGCAAATCCTGATGCAACGATGACGAAAGATGAGTACATTGCGTTTTTAACAGAGCATCTTACATTTGACATGGGTGGGCATACGCTCATTCAAATGGGCGGCTTTGCAGAAGGTCCAACTGGTACCATTGAAGATGTCGTAACAGGGGACGAAACTGGGATCACGATTGACGGTAAAACATATATGCTGTCAGGACATCCTCGTATCTATGCTGATTCAACAGATGCCAAAAGCTGGGTAGGTCAGCAACTTGAACGCTCTATCTTTACAACAGCTGGCGATCACCATCATGGTCACGACGGTGGACAGGAGGAAGGGCATGGTGAGCATGCGGATGGTCACGGAGACAGCCAAGAGCACGAAGCAGCCCCAACCAATACAGCCACACTTCAATATGTGCAAATCAGCTCCTCACAAGTAGCAAATGAAGACGCAAAAGAAGTAAAGTCAGCAGACGCAACACCAAGGGAACAACAAACTGCTACAGATGACACAACATCCAACGCAAGCACGATGTGGATGGTTGCGATCCTAGTAGTCATAGCAGCCATTTTTGCCTTTGTTTTTGTAAAGCGAAAAAAATAAAATAATTTCATGCAACCAGCAATGATCTGAAAAAGGATCATTGTTGGTTTTTTTATAGAGACCTTCTAAACACACACCCATTCATAAAATCTTCAAACATTTCACTGTAAACTCATGCATATTCCAGCAATTTTACTCAAAATTGAATAACCTTAAGCCTGTTCGGTATATAAATAGGGTACGATCATTTTTTTGTTGAGGAGTGTGTAAATGGCAGTACTTGTGGTGAAGCGGAGTATTATGCATCGTTATCAAAGTATCGGGCAGGCCATTGAAGAGGCTGCGCCGGGGGATATGATTGAAATACGGGATGGTATTTATGAGGAGAGCTTGGATATTGGCAAGCGCCTGACGCTATATGGGGTTGGCAATGTGACGATCAAGGGTGGCGTGTTTATTCGCTATCAAACCCATGTGGATATGCGAAATTTAAGGTTTCGACAAGGCCAGGGGCTGTATGTGAAGGGTGATGTACAGCTAGAAAACTGTATTATTGAGGAGCAGTTAATTCGGACACAGATTATGGTGAGCTATGGTAGTTTATTGATGAAAAATTGTGCTGTTCTTGCTACACCGCTTAATCATTTCGGTTTGCGTGTGGCGAATGGTTCAAGTGTTATTCTTGTTGACACGACCTTTGAGCATCATGTGAAGGCACAGGTGATTGCGCAAAACTGTGAGCTTACCTTGGCTAATTGTATGTTGCTAGAAGGGAAGAAGCATGGAATTTTTGCGATTCGACATGTCAAGATGACGTTGGAGGATTGTGAAATTCATGGGCATGAAAAGGCACAACTGATTGCAGCGTCTAGTGAGATTTCGATGACCAATTGCCTCGTTCATCAGGGGCAGGGGGTAGGTGTTCAACTATTTGATAGCACGACTTTTAGGATGGATGGCTGTGAAATTAAGGAACACCTCGACTCGAACATGGTCGTACACCGCAGTGAGTTAATGGTATCTGATTCAATATTTTCAGACGGTCAAGGTCATGGGGTTTTTCTTGGCGAGAAGACGGAAGCTAAGTTTTATGATTGCCAATTTTCTAGACATGTGAAGGCACAGGTTTTCATCGAAAATAGTAAGGTGGAGCTTCGCAAATGTCAGGTGAGAAATGGTATGGCTGTTGGTGTCACAATTGTGGACGAAGCGGATGTTTCGATGGTTGAATGTCAAATTCAAAACCATCAGCAATTTCATATTATTGTCGATGCCAGTGGACTTCAGCTCCAGCAATCCACTATTCAATTTGGTCAATCGGGTGGCATCTATGGTAATGACCATGCCAAAATTATGATGCAGCATACCATCATTCGAGAGCTGACAAGTCACCATGTCTACATTAATAATGCTCGTTTGTTTACACAGCATTGCACGTTTGAACAAATGATAGGAAATGGGATTACTTGCATTGATGCTATTTTCGAAGTAGCAAACAGCTATTTTAAAGATGGTCAAGAAAGTCCCTATGCTATGATTTGGTCGGATCAATCGATGGGGCGTATTGAACATTGTACGGTGGATGGGGCAGCTCGTCCGTTTTTAGCCTTGTCCAATAAATCATTAATGGAGATGCGCCATACAGATATTAGTACCGTTAAAGCACCAGCTGTAGTACAGGAGAATAGTCAAATATTTATTCAAGGGCATGTGCATTGCGCGTCATGGCAGAAGGATACAGCATCCAAGGTCACTCGTATTGAGAGCATGTCGTTAAATGGGGAGATGAAAGAAATACTGAAACATGATATTAAGAAAATAATTTAAAAGCCGATTATACACATAAGATAAGTAGTTTCAATTTTGAAATTACTTTTTTTATGCATAAATGAGTATAAGTTTCATTCTCACAAAAAGTGGGTATAGGAATATGTTTGCGCAATTATATCTCCTTTTAAATTTACTAAATAGTGCTAAGATTCGACAAAATGACAGTTTGTTTTTATAATGGTATAGATGTCTTTACAGCAGTTAAGGCAATCTTTTGAAATATCATTCGAAAAATGCTACAGTCCCGTATGTAAGTTATGAATAAAATAATAAAATTTTTATTAAATGTAAAAAAATTATTAAGTAATGATGGAGAATAGATTGATTATTTTCCCTGGATTAGCCTATAATTAGTAAAAATGGTTCATAGGTTAAGATAATAATACGTTAATTGCGAAATGTGTGTCATAATTTTACAATAATAAATTGAGAGAGATATTGGGGTGAGATGAGATGTTTGGGCTGACAAAAGAAGAAATTATGTTACTGTTAGAGGAGATTGAATTAGCAGAAAAGCAAAAAAATGTGATTGCTGATATCTTACATCTAAACAATATGCGAATCGAACAACAACTGGTATTAATGATTCAATTAATTATAGAAGAGCGCGAACGAACTATTTCCAACAATACATATCTAAATTAAATAATGTGTAAAAACACAAGTGCCACGTAAGACACTTGTGTTTTTTTATTTTATAATTTTTTCGTGAAGCAAATGATACGATTAGCTTCCGTAAAGCCTAGCTGCAGATGGACCTGTAAACTTTCTTCGTTGTGCATTTCACAGTCGCTGGCAAATTCTAAACAGCCTTTCTCCTTGGCCCACTGTTCACAACGTTCGACCAGTTGTCTTGCATAGCCTTGCTGTCGATACCCCTCCTTAACGAAAAGTCCTTCAAGATAGCCAACTGGACTAGAATCGGTACCCTCTACATAATCCGTTCGTAATTGACATTGGGCAAATCCAATTGCGTTGTCATGGTCGTATGCGAGAAAAATAGCTGCGCTATCTTCCGTTAGTAGCTTTTCCATTTCTTCTGTAAATTCCTCGATCGTATGATTCGGCCAAAGCAATAAGGCCAATGTAGCTGCTGCTAGCGCGTCCTGTTGTTTCGCTTGTTGTATCATCTGGAACCTCTCCTTGTTGTTTTATGGTAAAAAATGAAACGAAATGAATTTTAGCACGTACAAAGTAATAAGAGCTCTTGATGTTATGCTTATTGTAACATCAGGATCTACAGAGGGGGTACCTATGAATGTCACTCTTACAAAGGTTGATTGAACAGGCGAAAACACCAAATGGATGGATCGGCTCCTGGATGCTACGGATTATGAATATCACGCATCGAGGTATGAATGCATGGTTTATTAGACAAGGGGCTATTAATGATGGAGATCGTGTGTTGGATATAGGGTGTGGTGGAGGAAAAACACTCCAAATTTTATCAAAATTGAATCCAAATGGTATAATCTATGGTATCGATATCTCCTCACAAGCCGTAAAGGAATCGATTAAAATGAATGAAGCACAAGTCAAAAATGGCACGGTTATTGTCAAGGAGGCAAGTGTATCGAGTATTCCATACGAGGACCAATTTTTTGATGCCATCACTGCCTTTCAAACACATTATTTTTGGCCATCGTTAGAGCAGGACGTTACGGAAGTATGGCGTGTGCTAAAAAGCGGAGGGAAATTGATTATCATCGCAGAGCTTTACAAAATGAACTACCATATGGAAGCTTATCAAACACCAGCTACCATGAAGGAATTATTAGAACGTACCGGTTTTCAAACAGTCTATGTTACGGAAAAATCGAGTAAAGGATGGCTCTGTATTACAGCCATTAAGTAATCTATACATAAAAATGGAGGATCAAAAAATGAAAAGATGTGATTGGGTCAAGCTTGATGAGCCGTTGTATGTGGAATACCATGACAAGGAATGGGGTGTACCAGTCTATGATGATCGGCATTTATTTGAGATGCTTTGTTTAGAGGGGGCACAGGCAGGGCTAAGCTGGTGGACAATTTTACAAAAGCGTGAAGGCTACCGCGAGGCGTTTGATGGATTTGATGTGGAAAAAATTATCCTTTATACAGAGGACAAGCTGCAGGACTTACAGCAAGATACGCGAATTGTGCGCAATAAATTAAAAATAGCGAGCGTTGTAACGAATGCCAAGGCATATTTGCAAATTCAAGAAAAACATGGTTCATTCTCTAATTATATTTGGGGATTTGTTGATCATAAGCCCCTCATCAATGAATGGGCTTCTATTTCAGAAGTCCCCGTGACGACAGATAGTAGTGATCGTATGAGCAAGCAATTGAAGAAGGATGGCTTCAAATTTGTTGGTAGTACCATTTGTTATTCCTTTATGCAGGCAGTGGGTATGGTGAATGATCATATAATGGATTGCTGCTGCCGACAACAGGAGTTAGCACATGACAATTGAAGAAATTAGGGCTCAACTGGCAAGGCCCGCTACGGTTTTTCAAACGGGTGGCGTTCGACCTACACATCATTTGATGGAAAGCTGGATAGGGTATGTAGGTTGGTCTTTCCCAGAGGAGCAGCAACCATCCGGCTATCAGCCACTTGCTACATTCTTTCTTCAAGACCTACCATATGTACCTACAGCACTCAAATCCTTTCAATTACTAACTATATTTGTCCATGACCACGTATACGACCATTTAAATGAGGATGATCTTCGTCCTTATTTTGATATTAGAGCGTACACAACATTGGAAGGCTTGGTAAAACGTGAATGGCAGCATGATCAACTACGAGCCTTCCCGCTAATGCCAAAGCTTATCACGAATGACTATCCACTATGGGATGGTGGGGGTATGCCTGCTCAATTGGAGGAGAAGATTTTGACCTTGGAGCAGGAAGGAACGCTGGATTATTTTGATGATATCGTTGAAGAACTGTATCCGCTTCATAAAATCGGTGGCTACCCAACCTTTTGCCAAAGTGGCATTGATTTTGGAGAGGGTTCTCCATTTGTCCTTCAAATTGCCTCAGATGCCAAGGCACAGCTGAACATTGTGGATAACGGCAATTTTTATTTTTTCTATCATGAAACAACAAGGTCTTGGCACGTTTATTGCGATTTCTACTAAAAGTTAGGGTCTCACTCTTTCTTGAATTGTAAAATTGATTAGTTGATAAATAACATCTAACCCGAGATAAGCACCTGTGATGAGGAAAATGGGGTGTAAGAAAACAGCGTGAATTGTTGTCATAAAGACCGCATCCTCAAGAATAATTTGCGTAATAGAGGTAGCGGCAATAACCGCTAAAATGTTGAGAGAATGGTGAAAGCTAGTCCATTTTTGCTGAAGATAAACCATGAAGCATGGTATTACAATAAGGACAGCCAGCATGGAGATGGTCATCCTATCACATCCTTTTCTTGTAGGTTGCCCTTGTTTGCTTGTGCATAAACAAAAGATCACGTTAGGAGGGAAAAGCGTTGAGGTGGCAAGATGGAGGGGTGAAAAGAGTAAAGAGGGTGAAAAAAGTGGAGCATAAAACGGTCGTTAAAAATGGTATTGGCTTTGGTTCGGTTTTGGCGATTACGATTTCATGGAGTGTCAATCATTCTATTATTTGGGCAATCATCCATGGCTGCTTTAGCTGGTTGTATGTCATTTATTATGCCATTATTCGCTAAGCTTGCATGTCAAACTATCAACTTGTTTGAATAAAAATAACTTTGGGTACATAAAAACTAACCAATCATAAATGATGATTAGTTCGCATAAATAACAAAGTGCTCTTTTTCCAAAGAACAAACAGATCGGTATGAACGAAGAAAGGTTGATAGAATGACACATCAAGTAACGGCTTTAAGTAATGTTAATGGGAAAGCTACAGGAGTAGAAAGTATTTTACAAAATGTAGCCTTTATTTTATCGACGTTTACGATCCCTTGTCCGCTTCGAGAATATGTGACAAGGTCTGATATTCGTAAACCCTTCCAACGTATGAAGAAAATAAACACAAAACGCCTCATAGAATGTATCCAACGATTTGAGCCACGAGCTGTCGTAGTGGACGTTGATTATCTTGGCGATGTGAATATAGGGAAACTAGAGCCTATTGTTAAAGTGATTGTGAATGAATAAAAATCAAAATCTAATTCTGCCAGGTGCGATGACTAGAACCTGGCAGAAGATAAAATGTGCGAGTAGTTATACGATTTATAGTATATGAACTGGTATCAAAAGCTTCTATTACGCAGGATTTGCGCTTCTAATCGCAACAATTTGTTGGCAATCAATAATGAGTGGGGACGCTGCAGCATTCTCTACCTCAAAGAACGTAGCACAGCAAGTTTTAGGATCTAAGCTAACGAAATAAACACCAGTGAAGCTACCCCCACCTGCTAAAATAACGTCAACAAAAGCGCCAGTAGATAAGCATCTTAATTGATGACAGATACAGCCTTTACAGCGGTGATCTTGCTCTTCTTCGCAACAACATTTCTCCTCTTTTTTACAAGGGCATTTATCTTCCTTATGTTCCCACTCACATTTACATTTCTCATGTTTTCGTTCCCACTTATGCTCACACTTACATTTGTCCTGCTTTTCTTCACATTTCTTTTCTACATGACAATTGCATTTTACATTGTGTTCGCAGGATTTTTCTTTCTTTTTATTCCAATTCATATAATGATTAAATCTACTATCTTGCATCTTTTAATCTCCCTTTTTGTTAGTTTTAGTAAGGGTAGCGCTAACCTTTACATTCATAATCTATGAAGTAATAAACATTACACCTTAGTAATTTGCCCCCTGAAACAGATTAAAATTATTTTTTGAAAAACAATGAGAGAACTAACTATTTAAATGAGTAATAAAAATAACAGCTTCAGGGCTACAATTTACTAGAATTCCGCCTTTTAATTTCGTGGAGAAATGGAGTGAATGAATGAAGAGCTTACTTCAAATCTTCTGTTTATTTATATGTCTGATGGTGGTAATCCCGTTTCTAATAGAAGAAAAGAAGCCTGTAACTTCAACCACGAGCCCCGTTAACTCATCTCCTTATGCAGTAGAATTTGGCGAAAAATTACAGGCTACTAATTTTACAAAAAAGGTGTTACAAGCAATACGAGAGGCTGGTTATTCTCCTGATAGTACAGTTGGTTATTTAATAGATTCTCCTGATCATCAAGTCATTACGATTCAATTACATGATGGGGAAGAGATTGATATCAGTACAGAGAGTGAAATTCAATCTATTATCGACGAGCTGGCTAAAAAGAATAATTTGCATCTATTTATTGTCAATGTTGAGTTGCTAGAGAAATAAGAATTAGGACGGTGTAGTTTGTCCAACCTCCTGTGAAGGTCAAAACCCTTTTAACATATAATGGCGTGCTATAATGACAGGGAGGTGAGACAAATGAATATGTTAGTGTTAGGTGCTAGTGGGCGTGTAGGTCGTCATATTGTTGCACGAGCCATACAGGATCAACATACTGTGACAGCATTGGTTCGTGATCCTAATAAATTACAGCTGGACAATCAACATCTGCATATCATCCAAGGAAATGTTTTACACAAGCAGGATGTGGAGCGAGCGATGGCCAATGTGGATGTCGTTGTGAGCGCGTTAAACACGGATGGAAGCGATACATTATCTACTAGTTTACCGTTGATTTTAAAGGTTATGACACAGCAACAAGTCAAACGAATCATTACGATAGGAACTGCAGGAATCTTACAAAGTCGAGTAACCCCGTCTATTTATCGTTATCAATCGACGGAATCAAAACGAAAATCTACCTTTGCGGCTCAGGAGCATCAACGTGTTTTTGAACAATTACAGCAATCGGAATTGGATTGGACCATCGTTTGTCCTACCTATTTGCCTGATGGCGCTTTGACCGGGAGCTATCGGGTAGAGCGAGATTTTTTGCCTGAAGAGGGCACACAAATTTCGGTTGCAGATACAGCGGACTTTGCCTACAAGCAAATTTTTAGTCAGGAATTTCTAAAAACGCGCGTTGGGATTGCATACTAAGAGGGGCGAAGGAAATGAAAGTGATTCATTCTATTATTGGGATGATGATTACTCTTGTTGGACTTGCCTTTCTCTGTACAACCATTGATGATGCACCTATTAGAAATATCATGCTAAAAGTCTATGGAATAGTGATTGTGTTCGTTGGTACATTTTATCTCAAAAAAATCGCGAAATTTGGTAAACAATAGCCTTTTTACTTGGATATAGGTCGAATGATTTAATGTGATGACAGTGTTCTGAAATTTAGATTGCCAAAGTGGACGAAAAGTATGAAAAAATATATGTATATTTTCCTTTTTATAGAAGGTTTGCTATACTTTATATTGAATATATCTTATAAGAGGTGATTGTTTGGACAATGAGATATCAAATAACTGTCAATATCCTAAACACCTAACAAACCAAGATGGAATCGAAACGACAGAATTATATGTCATCAAGATAACAAAGGAACAAGTGGATAGGTTGATAGAGGATATCGATCAAACATTAAAGGCGTCTATATGACGTCTTTTTTTGTTCACTAAAATGAAAAAAGTCACCTTCCTGGGGAAAGTGACCTCAAAAACAGGAGAGGAAAGGTTAGAAATGCTTTACACTACTATACATATGTGAAAGTAGAGTCGTTTGCTAGCCATTTGCCCCAGTGGTAGATTAAAATTTCTTATATTTCTAGCATAAGCATTTGC
This sequence comes from Lysinibacillus irui, assembly GCF_028877475.1. Taxonomy (NCBI): domain Bacteria; kingdom Bacillati; phylum Bacillota; class Bacilli; order Caryophanales; family Bacillaceae; genus Lysinibacillus; species Lysinibacillus irui. Next base: position 1,896,454 of record NZ_CP113527.1, read on the forward strand.
CCCATCCCCATATACATTATGTACAACCTCAGTCCTTTTGACATGAAAAAGAATAATTCAATGCCAAATAATCTCGTACGATTTTTGGCTGTCCTCCATTTTCAAGACATAGCTTACTAGCGATTTTAATTTCCTTTTGATTATAGTGGGATTGCACACCAATTAAAAATATGCCCGACAATATGACTAAAGTACCGACCGCCAAAACATATTTTATAATTCTTTTCAATCATCTTACCCCCATCTTCTTACGTCATTGCTCTTCTTTAGCATATGTTCAATCAACAAAGGATTATGTTTGATTGACACTATGTATACATTTGTATACAATAAGTTCTAATTAAGTGTATACAAATGTATACAAAGGAGGGCTTTTACGAGATGAGAGGTACAGGATTTAGAGAACATATGAGAGAAGGACATCACCGTGGGGGGCGTCACAGAGGCATGGATGGTACAGCACAGCGAGGAGCTAAAACATTCCGACGTGGAAAAGCAGTATCCTTTTTAGAAATGCTACAGGTCAAACGGGCAACAATTAAACAGCAATTGGAGCAGCCAGAGTTTCAATCGATTCAACAAATATTAATTGGCGAATTAAAGGCTATTGATATGGTCATTCAGGAATTTAGTCAGCTCTTTGACATTCATGAAAGCGAAACGACAGATACATCTGATGGCTCACAGGAGCAAGAGGGAGAAAACGTACATGAAACAACTGAATAACTATATGGATGAGGTATATTATCAGCAAGATAGTATATTGGAGGATGTTCTTGCCTCCATTGCGGCTAATGTCATGCCCGCCATTTCAGTATCACCTTCCTCTGGAAAGTTACTGACGATGCTCGTATCGATTACAGGGGCTAAGACTATTTTAGAAATTGGTGCACTAGGTGGGTATAGTGGCATCTGTTTAGCAAGAGGAATCGAGGGGGAGGGCTCATTGACTTCTCTAGAGTTAGAGGAAAAATATGCACAGCTAGCCGCTAAAAATCTTGCTAAGGCAGGCTTTGCTGAGCACGTTACGTATATAACGGGTCCCGCACTTGTTAGTTTGGATAGGCTAGTGGCAGAGGAGCGACGTTTTGATTTCTTCTTTATTGATGCAGATAAGGATAACTACGAAAATTATTTAGCTTATTGCATTAAGCTGGCAAAACCTGGAGCATTAATCGTGACAGATAATGTCCTCGCTGCAGGCAGTGTAGCAGATCTTACAATCGCACCAAAGCGTTATACGGCCATCATGAAACAATTCAATGTGACAGTGGCTAATCATCCACAGCTTGATTCCATTCTTCTCCCAATTGGAGATGGCATGACCGTTTCCAAGGTCAAAAAATAGTTAATGTTTGTGGCAACTAGTAATGGTAAAATATTGATAGAAAACCATAAGGGAGAGATGCTTTTGAAGCAAGCACTAGTCGTGATCGATGCGCAGCAGGAATTGATAGAAGGAAATGACAAGGAACAAGCCGTCTATCGCAAAGATGAATTACTGGAAACAATCAATGCCGTTATTGAAAAGGCTAAAGAGGCAAATGCACCTATTATTTTTGTCCGAGATAAAGATGTAGCTGATGGGGAAGGGGATGGCTTTCAAGTACATCAAGCAATCCAAATACCCGAGACAGCAAGCTATTTTGATAAATATGCAACAAATGCTTTTTACAACACAGGCCTACTCGAGTACTTACAGGCAAATGATATCCAACATGTAGTTATAATGGGCTGTAAAACGGAGCATTGTATCGATACAGCAGTAAGAACCGCTACAATTCATGGGCTTGATGTCACCTTAGTTGCTGATGGGCATTCAACGAACAGTTCAGATTACTTATCACCAGAGGATACAGTAGCACATCATAATAATATTCTGCATGGCCATTATAATGTCGATCATTTCTCACTTGTGCGAAGTGCTGACGAAGCATTATTTGAACCGACTCATAATAGATACCGCTAATTCAAAATGACCAAGAATGCTCTGTTCTTGGTCATTTATCATACATTTACATATAGAGAAAATTGAGTATCCAGCCTCCTATAGTGCATACAATGCCAAATATGATTAAAAGTAGCCCATGTCTAGCTGCATCATAATCCTTTCGAAGCACGACCCCCATACATATAGCCATAAGCCCGCAAAAAGCTTGGAATAATAGAAGGGCGAACGCCACATTGACCCAACCGATCAAGAGGAGTAATCCCTACTATTATGTTCTTGTACCATTTATTGTTCTCCTTTATCTTGTATATGTAAATAAAGTGCATAGCTAATTGCGACTAGTAGTAATAGTTTTCCTATTAATAGTGTACAATTCCTGTACAATAGCACAAGCGGTAATTTCAAAAATGAAGACATGTAGAGGTATGTATGTTATCCCATTAAAAGAAAGGGAAGATCTTGTCCAATTATTTTATTTACAAATATTGTAATATAAGCTATTTTTATACACAAAGGTTGTTCACCTTCATAGGGCCACTGAGTGAGCAGTGACCCTACGTATCAAGTCAGGAGGTGTAAGGCTAAAATTAGCTTTACACTATTATATGTATGAAAAAGTAGCTTTTAATGCTAGTTATTGGCCTGTGTAATAGATTATTTTTTGTCGGACGACTAAATAGTGCACCAATTGTCGGATGAGGTGCTACGTTTCCTGCTATTGTTGTGACTAAGGGAGGTAATGGATGTGGATTCATTAACAAGATTGAATGAGGCTATTGCTTATATCGAGAACAATTTAACAGAGGACATTAACCTAAAGGAGGCTGCTAGAATTGCCTATTGTTCAGAATATCATTTTAAACGCATGTTTTCTTTTTTAGCAGGAGTCTCGTTGTCCGAGTATATTCGTCGTAGGCGTTTAACTCTCGCTGCGCTGGAACTATCGAACTCCTCTATGAGAATTCTCGATATTGCGGTGCGTTATGGCTATCGCTCTGCAGACGCTTTTACAAGAGCCTTTCAGCAAATGCATGGAGTCACACCATCCGAGGCAAGACGAAGTGGTCAAAACTTTAAAGCTTTTCCAAGGATGACCTTCCAACTAACAATAAAAGGAGGTAGTGAAATGAATTATCGACTCGAGCACAAAGAAGCATTTCACATCATTGGTATTATGAAAAGAGTACCAATTGTCTTTCATGGAGAAAATCAAGCCATTACAGAAATGGCACGCACTTTAACTATGGAGGACATTGAACAACTTAAAAAGCTGTCCAATGTAGAGCCAAAGGGAATCATCCAAGCATCTGCTAATTTTTCAGAGGGGAGAATGGAGGAAAAGGGTGAGCTTGATCATTACATTGGTGTAGCCACAACAAAAACCGTTTCTACCCATTTTACACAGTTGGATGTACCTGCTTGTACGTGGGCTGTCTTTGAAGCGATCGGGCCTTTCCCGCAAACCCTTCAAGAAACATGGGGACGCATTTATGCCGAATGGTTCCCGTCATCTGGCTATGAGCAAATAGCAGGGCCTGAAATTGTCCGTCATGCAAGCACTGAATTCTCTTCGCCAACCTTTACAAGTGAAATTTGGATACCTATTCAAAAAATGAAGCCTCTTGTATAAAGCGAGGCTCTCTACCGTATTTTCGTTCCATTAGGTACGGCTTGGTCAGGAGTTAACAGAATGACATCGCCTTCAACTGGCACCCCACCAATCACTAACACCTCTGACTTAAAACCAGCGACTCGACGCGGAGGGAAATTGACAATCGCCACGACTTGCTTACCAATCATTTTTTCGGGTGAATAGCGCTTAGTAATTTGGGCAGAAGACTGTTTAACACCAAGCTCCTCACCAAAATCGATCGTCATTTTAATAGCGGGTACTCGTGCTTTTGGCAGTTCTTCAGCTTCCAACACCGTGCCAATTCGTATATCAAGTGCTGCAAAATCTTCTATTGTCGCCATAAATAGACTCCTTTTTATAGCAATGTTATCATTATCTAGAAAAATATTCAAAAAAGAAGAGCACGCATAGTGCTCTTCCTTTTTTAACGACGGTGCTCTACCAGGTCAATGGCTCCTAACACAATGTGTGCTAAGCCAAAGCCAAAAAGGGTATTAGCTACCATTTTGTTGGAACCATGTTTTTGCTTCATGGCATACCCTGCTGCAGTAACTGCTGACCCTAAAATAGTGGGGATTAAACCTTCACGAATACCATTCATAAATAGATCCCTCCGTCGTCTAATTTGGCATGATTTTCACACCATTCTTACTATGAACGATTTGCAACCATACTATACTAAGCATCTACCGTATCGATAATAAAAGCAGTAATTGCTGTTTTTTCTGCATTCGTAAAGGCTTTGCAAAATAGCACAATAGCACTTTCTTCATGGTCAAACCATAAATAGCGTATCTCTGTTACAAAGTAACTTTGATCGTTCATTTCATACACATCAATGTCCAGCAATGCTTCATCAAGTGGCCATGTCAATTTGCCCTGTAACTCGAAAACTTCCTGCAAAAAGGTAGCCGTTTCCTCCGTTAGTGTTTGCTCTCGTATAAGTTTTTCATATCTTTTATGTACTAAATCTTCCAATGTCTTTTTTGTTAATGCGATTAATTGCTCCTCCATTTGCATCGTATTCCACCCCATTATATAGTCAATGCCTCCTGCAAAATAACATGTGCTAACTTATGATCGTTGATTAAATCAGGCACTCCCTCGGGCTCCACCCAAATCCGGTCAATTGTTTCATGCTCACCCCAAAACGGTAGACACTCTTCAATGGTTATTTTGTAAAAAAGCTGATAGCCAATCATTGGATATTTACCGCCTTCAATAAAAAATGGGTTTTCTTCGTGACTTACTTCAATCGCACCGATATATTGAATAGAACCTTTCACATAACCTTCTTCTAAAGCCTCGCGATGCAGCGCCTCCTCTGGGGTTTCCCCAAATTCAACATGGCCACCAGGATAATTAAATCCACGATTTTTAACGTACACGAGTAAAACACGACCATGGTGAAAACAAATACCATGTACACTGGTCACTTTACTACTTTCTTGTAAGATTTGTTGAGGAAGCCATGTCAGCTTAATAGACTGTCCGCTCCAATTGACATACTGTTGTATCATCCATGTTACCTCCTATCGTAACTATTGTAGTGAATTTTAAAAAGTTTGTATATGTACATTTTGGGATAATTTTGAAACGAAAGGCACAATTAATCGTATACTAGAATAAGGGGGACTGCATATGAAGTATGTAAGTATTGGAACAGTATTGTCAATTGCAGGTGTGCTCTGTTCAATCTTTTTCTGGGGCACGGAGAAAGCCCATTTACTTCCAGGGCTGTTAGGAGGAATCTTCATCGTCGTCTCGATATTAATGTCCGGAGCCTTGGCAAACGGGGATAGAATACGTGCTAATTTCGCCACAGAAACGCAAGAAGATCGAAACGACCGCAATCGTATCATGAAAAACACCTTACTACTAGCATTACCAAATATGATTGTAGCCATTTTCGCCTATTACATGTGAAGACTTGTGAAATAATGGGTGACTGATCCGTCGGGGTGGGGCTATCGATCAAAAAAGGCGTGCTATCCACCAGAAAGCCCGTTGTATCGATCACATATGGAATCCTATACATCAGAAAGCCCATTTTATCCATCACATATAGATTTTTATCCGCCAGTTTAGGGACCCAAACCATCTGGAGCGGGGCTATCGATCAAACTAGGAGCTCTATCCACCAGATAGCTCGTTGTATCCGTCACATATGGATTTTTATCCGCCAGTTTGAGCAGCCAATCCGTCTTGAGCAGAGCTATCAATCAAAAAAGGCGTGCTATCCACCGGTTTGTCCGTTGTATCCATCACATATAGATTTTTATCCGCCATTTTAGGGATCCAAACCATCTCGAGCGGGGCTATCGATCAAAATAGGAGCGCTATCCACCAAATAGCACGTTGTATCCGTCACATATAGATTTTTATCCGCCATTTTAGGGAACCAAACCATCTTGAGCGGGGCTATCGATCAAACTAGGAGCTCTATCCACCAGATAGCACGTTGTATCCATCACATATAGAATCCTATCCATCAGAAAGCCCATTTTATCCATCACATTTAGATTTCTATCCTCCAGTTTAGGTACCTAAACCATTTGGAGCAGAGCTATCAATCAAAAAAGGCGTGCTATCCACCGGATTGTCCGTTGTATCCATCACATTTAATGTTTTATCCGCCAGTTTGAGCAGCCAATCCGTCTGGAGCGGGGCAATCAATCAAAAAAGGCGTGCTATCCACCAGATTGTCCGTTGTATCCGTCACATATAGATTTCTATCCGCCATTTTAGGCACCTAAACCATTTGGAGAAATGCTATCGATCAAAAAAGAAGGATACATTATTCATCACCTCCAGTAACCCAACCGTTTTCAAAAAATCCAATCCATCTAACCAGAAAGGATGTTGTGCCCTATGGAAGAAGAAAAAGATTATTATCCAGAAGCCTCCAGATATACGTTGGCTGTTGTACTTTTTACGCTTATTGTTTGGGGTATTTATGATTGGCGAAATGCCCATGTCTATAGTTTTCAGTTCCTATTAATTAATGAAATTGTTATTACGCTTAGCATCGTGCGCTATATTTTGAAGAAGAGAGATCAGAAACGTATGCGCTCTTCATAGTCGTTACATATAAAATCATAAAAAGTGTCACATCTACCCTAGGTGTGGCTTTTTTTGTTGCATTTAATAGGGATGAGTACATTTGCAATAGAGAGGTGGTACTATGCAATTAACAGATGGCACACGGACATTTGAAACGGACATGATTGATGAGGCTGCCATTAAAAAGGATCGTGATGAGCAGGAGCGGGAAATGCTCAATGCCTTTGCACGTTATGCTTACTTACGATACAAGCAAATACGCGACAAAGTAAATCCTCGTAAATGCAGATATATGTATATCCATCAAGTTCGCCAGCAACTAACATCTCCCGCTAGGCTCCAACGTGTTTGCAAGTTGTTATCGATGACGGAAGAAGAAGTTCTATACATTGTGGAATTTGTGCGAAAGTATCTGAAATACGTGAAGTAAACCTCATCTCAATAGATGGGGTTTTTTTACATAATTTCTAGAGAGAATTGTTTCTCAACCACCCACTGGATATAGTATGATGAACGTGGATAAAGGAGTGAGAGTAGTTGAGATTTATTAAATTTCTAGTGGTCATCGTAATTTTCCTTGGCTTGGTTGGATACGGTGTATTACATTTCGGTACAAAATTTGCCTCAGAAAAGATTGTTGATACATTATCAACAGAATTAGAAAACAGTGGGCAAATGGACGAAATTAAAAACACGATTGAAAATGATCCGCAATTAAAGGCCTATATGGAGGAAGCCCAAACGGTAGATAGAAGTACATTGCCATTTACGACAAAAGAAGAGGCGACTAAAGTGTTGATTCAAAAAGTGGGGATCACAGAGCTGAATGATATTCGAGTAAAATTACAAGATGGCTCGATGACACAAGAAGAAGCCCTGCAAAAGGTTGAAGGGAAACTGTCAGATGAGGAAATCGCCGCTTTAAAAGTCATCGTTTATGAAGAGCTATATCAATAAAATGAAGCAGAAGCAAACGTTTGCTTCTGCTTGCTCATTAACCATCACAAATCATTAAAATATTCCCATCTAAATCTTGAATGTTGAAGTAAGCAAAGTCATCAAAACGTTCTATTTCACGAACAATTGGAATGCCTTTGTCTTTGATATATTGATAGGCATCGTCAATATTATTGGTGTAGAAGTTAAATAACACATGTTTTGATGGCTGAAGCTTAAAGCCCGGATCAAATGTGTGATCATCTAGGGTAATACCTGTTTCTGAGGTAACGGGTAGATTGTAAACAGGAGATACTACCTTTTCTTGAGAATAGGGCAGACCGAGAAGCTGACTATACCACTCTGCTGATTGATGTAAATCTCGGACATGAATAAAAACATTATTTACTTTTTTAGTAAGAGGGGACGCTGCAATTTTCATTTATTTACCACCTTTCTATTGTTTTAGTATAATTTCGCTAAAAATTTGATTTCACCTGCTTGTAAAGGCGTGCTCTTATGGCATGTCTTTTTTTTATGAATGTCCCTTTTTCTCGGAATTTCTTTATATAAGTATTGAAGATAGACACAACAGCGAGAAAGAGGGATGGGAATGATTTATCGCGTAGCGAAAAAGGGGAATTTTGTTGTATTGGACAAAGAATTTTTAAATGATGACCAATTAAGCTGGAAAGCAAAGGGGTTACTTGCCTATATGCTGTCTTTGCCAGATGATTGGTCTTTTAGCCTTTCAGATTTAGCGACACGAAGTAAATGTGGGCGAGAAGCGACAGCGAGTATTATGGATGAACTGATAGAGGCGGGCTATTTACAAAAAGCACAAAAAAGAACAAAGGATGGTAAGTTTGGCAAGGTGGAATTTTTCGTCTTTGAAGCGCCAACATGTGCTGCCATGCCGTCAACGGGATATCCGTCAACGGTAACACCGCAAACGGAAAAGCCGACACTACTAAAGAATAAGTTACTAAATAACCAATTACTAAAAAATAAAGATCATGATGATAAGAAACCTATGTCCACTGCCTCTCACTTTTATGTGCAACAAGGCTTTGGCTCTCAATGCGCCTATATCACGAGTAAAATTCATTATTGGCTCACTATTTTTTCGGAGGAAATGGTTGTTCATGCGATGAAGCTAGCTGTGGAACACAATGTTTTACGCTGGAGTTATGTAGAAAAAATCCTGCAAAATTGGTTTAATAACAAAATAAAAAGTCTGGCAGATATCGCAATCGATCAACAGCATTTTCAAGCACGTAAGCAACAGGTGCAGCCGAAGAAAGCTAAAAGACGTCGAGAAATCATTCCAAAGTGGTTTCATCAGCGTCATGAAGAAGACCCTCCAAGTAATCAGCAGCCAGCTATTGATTTTGAAGCAGAACGTCAAAAAATATTAGCATTATTAGGGAGCGGATAATCATCCGTATACCATATTGGCTTCGTCCATGAAAAGTGATCATGATCCTGTAAAATTAGCTGAATTCTCTCTAAGGCGTCGTCAAAGGATGGTGGGTCATATTGACGTGTCCACACAATGGTTGAAAAAACAGTCATTGCAGCATATAAGGCATAGAGTTGCCAAAAAGTCTCGTCTGGAGCAGAGGGGAAGTAGCCATTGATTTGCCCTATACAAAAGGGGATGCTATGTCGTCTACTAAATAAGGCGAGGTTATAAAAATCATGATAGGGATCGCCCACATCAAAGCCATTAAAATCGATAATCCCATTGAACGTCTGGTCTTTACAAATGATGTGACCAAGATGGAAATCATCATGAAGTAGAGTAATGGGACGGTGCTTTAAAAGTGGCAAATGGGCATCAATAAAGCTCACAAGTTTAGTTTCCTGTGGAAGATGATAGGAGTCCTGTTGGTATGCCTTAAAATAAGTAAAGAATTTCTTTCGCTGTGATGCCTCCCAATTCATGTTTTGAGGGGGATTCACTCGATGAATAGCGCTTAATTGTTTCCCAGCAGCTAGCCCAAGCTGATATTGCTCGGAGTCAGAGAGTTGATGGATAGTCTCATCTGCAGGGGAGCCTTCCAAAAAACTGACGACCATTGCGGATAAATTGGCCTCACGAAGCACCGTATAGTCAATCGCTTTATGCGTATGAACACCTTGTTTTGCTAGGTCTTGTAGCAATGTAAATTCCTTTTGGCGTTTTTCGTGATGCACAAGGTCTGATAATCGTACGAAATAACGCGTTTCCCCAACGGTTATGAGATATTTGTCATCAGGTGAATAGCCTTTGTTGACTTTTGTCATGTGCGTAAAACCGTGTAAGCTTGGTAATTGATTCATAATATCTACTAAACGCATATTTTTCTCCCTCTCTTTCAATATTTTAGAAGATACAAAATACTACAGGAGACATTGCTTTGTCAATATCTTGGAGAGAAGGAAGGGGTAAAAAATTCATATTGAAAACATAGTAAAAGAGCACAACTAACTAGAAATCACATAAGTGCGAGCATTTACTAATAATAAGGGAATGTCTTTGCTTTCAAGGGTCCTTCCCTCTCTAGCAGTAAGCCCCATGAGCACGATCCTCTTAGCAACAAACATTTCCCTAGAACTGTAAATAAAAAGTATGATTTGTAAAAAATTGATAGGAAAGGACGGTGCACTATGAGTTATGTTATTGAGAAACAAATGATGTCAGGGTTACCTAATCAGGCGCTTGTGGCAGTAAAATACGTTGTGGCACATGAATCAGGGAATAGCAGTAATACAGGGCCATACGCATTGGAAAATGAGATTGCCTATATGAATAAAAATAAAGCCAATGCCTTCGTATCTCACTGGGTAGGCGGTGGTGGACGAATCGTACAAGTAGCCCCAGTGAATCGGGTACAATATGGCTGCGGTCCGAAAGGCAATCCGTATAGCTATGCCCAGGTCGAGCTGGCGCGGACGTCTGACAAGGAACAATTTAAAAAGGATTATGCGGCATATATATGGCTGTTACGTAAACTAGCCATCGAGGCAGGTATTCCTACTGTATTAGATGGAAGTGGTAATGGCATTAAGTCCCATCGTTGGATTGCCGACAATTTGGGTGGAACCACACATTCAGATCCTTTTGACTATTTAAAAAGCATGGGGATTACAGAAGCACAGTTCCAGCAAGACATTAAAAATGGACTTGAGGAGGGATTAACCGTGTCACAATATAATGAGCTGAAACAGGAAATCGAAGCGCTAAAAAGCTTGTTGGCTGAAAAAGCAAGTTTACAATCAAGCAGGGATGTAGGCGCAGCCCATAAAGAGGCGTGGGAATGGGCTGTTAATGAGGGCATCATCCGTGGGGATGGCAGTAAGAATATGAACCCAGCCGGCGTCCTCACGCGTGAGCAAATGGCGACCATGCTCAAGCGGTATTACGATAAATTTATAGCAACCAATTAACTTGGGGATACTGAAGGATAAAGCTCATTAGCAATCAAGAGCTTTATCCTTTTTCTTAGAATAGAGGTATTCTCAAACTTTTGTCGAATGTAGTAGAAGAGAGGAGGGGTTTGGATGATAACAAAAATAAGAAAAGTGAAATTTGAACAAGAAAGGAAAAATCCATTATATCAAGTAATTATGGAGTGTCCGGATGGAAAACAATTATATGTAAAGTTTGATTATACCTATAAAACGAAAAATTTTTGGCCACTAGAAGTAAATTATAATAAAAAGAACTACGGAGCGAAATTAGCATGGTATACCAATAAAGTCGAGAAAATGACAGTCGCTTTATTTTTAGAGACGATTGCTAAAAAAATCAACAAGAAATACGACTTTGACTTAAAGCAACAATAAAAAAGCAGCACCCTAACAAGAGTACTGCTGAAAAGCCTGTTCTTTATTTTGTTGAGATATAAACAATCAATGCTGCCTCATCAAATGTTACGTTTGCGCCAAGAGCCTGACTAACAAATCGTAAAGGCACCATTGTTGTTCCTTGATAAATTTCAGCAGGATGGCTAAGCGTGATTGTTGATGAAGTACCATTTGCATCAACATAAGCTTTTTTATTCCCCACACCAATCACAATTTTTTTACTGTCCTTTACTGCCGTCACTTTTTTTGTGGCACTATCATAGGAAACCGTTGCCCCAAGCGATTCAAAAATAGCCTTCATTGGCACGAGGGTTGTACCATTTTTCATATAAGCACCTGGCGTATAATTTTGTTTTTCATTATTCAAATAAACCGCCACTTTTGTCAATGCAGGAGCAACAGTTACTACAGGTGTCTGCGTATAGTTGCTTTGTCCGCCTGAAGAAGATCCACCTTGATTGCTGCCATTGCCATTATGATAATGGTAGCCTGAACAAAGACCCTTTGCCTTTGATTTTTCTGAACAGTTGTGACCGCCATTACTATCTAGACGTCCAGGATGAGCGTCCGCTATAGAGGTTGTAGCGAAAAACAATGTCAGCATCGCTAAAAATAATACTAATTTTTTCATATAAATCCTCCTAAAATTGAAATACATGGTTATTATACTATTAAAAAGTAAATTTTGACATGTTTTTATAGGATTTTAGATTGAGAACAATGTTAAATGAATACAAAAGTGGCACTAACAGACAATGGAATGCGTGTCTTGTTAGTGCCTTTTTTATACCTAAGTTTATCCAAAAAAGAGCATCAACCCTTTTTTAGATCAATGCCCTGCAACGAATTAACATCTTACATATTTACGTTTAAATCCCACTCGTCCTCGTTCTACTTCCTTTTGGATATTTTCATATGCGTGGAGTGTCGTGCTTTTTTTGTTATCTCGCTTCATTTCTACTGGACCAATAGCCTGTGCCGTTTCAACAGCCAGGTCGTGAAGTGGCACATAGGAAATGGCCACAGTGTAGAGAAAATTATTCATCGCAGATTTAGTCCGTTCTGGCGCATTATGAATGGTCGTTTTCACCACTTCGAGCATGTTGGCCAACTTGCTCTCTGAAAATTCGTTATCCTTGCGATTTCCTAATAACCAGCAATAGCAGCTCCAACCCGCTGACATTTTCAGCTCCTCACCGCTCGCAATCCATGCATCCGCCACTTCTTGGGCAATCGGCGCTTCCGCTAAAGTGACCGCTACGACATAATCAGACAGCATATAAAAATAAGCGGAATCCATCCAGCGATCAAAATCTTCTGCAGTCATTGCCTTTGGATCGGCAATAACCCCAGCAAAATACATCGCATCATAATTGCCTGTAGCATAGAGCTCCTCCGCTAAAGCCTGATCAATTTTTATTTTCTTCGCGATAGGCTTCATAGCACCTGTTGCTACGCCAAACAGTGGCTCATGCGCACCATTCGACATATACATTTTTTTCGTACGTTCCTTGCCTAGAGCCTCTAGCTCCTGCATCACCATTTCTGCATCCATACTAGCACTTCCTTCTTCGCTTTTTTCTACGTCATTCTTATTATCCTATAGTGGATGTCCTTTTGTCATGGTCGATGCTGTTTCACGAAGCGTGTTAAAGTCTATTCCAAATAAACATAAATTGTGCGGCATCAGACTCGAGGGCAATTTGGTGATAGTCAGTAGAATCATCATCTATAATCAAGCGACCTTTTTGCACATTTAAAATGGCATGTTTCACTGATTCTGGATGTTCCGTTGAGTAGTGGGAATCCTTTAGGAGGGTCAGGGCAGATCGACATTTATGTTTATCAATTCGCTCATTTTTTCCTTTGAAATATAGCTTTATTAGATAGGGGGTATCATCGATAATTAAACCGAGTTCAGGATTTGATCTTACTGTTAATTCCTCACAATACCAATTAGCCTTACCAGGTTCAAACCATTTTACATCTTTATTTTTAAAGAATTTCACATAGGCTTTTACAGCTTCTTGATAATTTTTCTGTCGGGCTGGGAGGGCATTGTCCACAATGTCGAGTAAATAGGAGTCATTCAAGCGCTGTTCATGGTATTTTTTTAAACCGTCGCGTAAGGCCTTCCAATAATCTTTAATCGGATGATAATCTCCCTGATATTTTATATCTTTCACAAACTTCGTCTTAGCTGCACTTCCTTTCATCGTAAAGTCTGTAAATTGAGTTAAACCAATTGATGGCTTTGTTATAATCGTCACGCTCACATCACCCTTCTTTCATCTTCCATAGATTAGTATTATATTGGCAAGCGTAAAATTATATGATTTTATCGAGATTTTGAACGGGGTAGAAAGAGTTCTATTAAGATAGAAAAATAAGTTTTTTAAGAAAATATGTTTAGATGTGTTTGAGCTGGGAATATAAATAGCGAGCTAGTCAAAGCTCAAAAAAATATTTAGGAGGAATAGAAATGGCTAACAAGCAAAACAATCGCAACAGAAACAACAATGAAAACATGACTGTCGAAGAAGCGGGACGTAAAGGCGGAGAAGCTACCTCCAGAAATCATGATCGTGATTTTTATGAAGAGATTGGACGTAAAGGCGGAGAAGCTACGTCTAAAAATCACGGTCAAGAATTTTATCAGGAAATTGGACGCAAGGGTGGGGAAGCTACGGCTGAAAACCACGGCGAAGAATTTTATGAAGAAATTGGACGCAAAGGCGGAGAAGCTACCTCAAAAAATCACGACGACGATTTTTATGAGGAAATAGGCCGTAAAGGTGGAGAAGCTCGCAGTAAGCAGCGTAGTGATAACTCCAACGGTAACCGTCGTAATAACGATAACAACTAAATTATTCACGTATAATATAACCCTTCACACCAAAGGCGTTTGTAGTTGATTAACTACAAACGCTTTTTTATTGTGCATTTCCTCTAAAGCGCAGGATAAATTTGTTGAATTTCTCCTAATTGTAGTATATATTTAATCCGCTTCTATTATAGTATCAATAGCTTGTGTTTTAGAGGAAATGAGGATAGAAACATGACAAAAGAAAAAGAACTATATGATGTAATCTACGCCGTCATACAGGCTGTTGGCATGACGGTGACGATAAAACAAGACCATTCGGGTATTAATATGAGTTACAATTTCATTGGGGATTATGTAGGATTTGATGCAAAACGATTAATAGAAGCGAGAAATGAGCTAAAGCTGCCAATTTCACTTGAGGTGTATGTAAAAACAATGACCTTACATGAACTAGGGCATGCGATGGATCGTGAGGCATTACAAGCATCACTACCACGCACAATTGAAATTTTTACGATGAAAAAACAATATTCCTTAAAGGAGATTTATCGTCAGGAGCATCTATTAACGATGATGCTTGAAGAACACGAAATGAATATTCAATTTGAGCAAACAGCATGGGATAACGCAAGAGCTCTTAACCATATACACCAGTTCGTATCGGAAACAGAGTTTGACAATATAATGCAGCATAGCCTTGCAACATATAAGACATTATATGAGCAAGATGTGCAAGCCTATCACCATCTTTTGAACCAGCAGGTTGTTCAATTAGCATAGCTAGAAATCATTATTTCATACCTTGCTGGGAATAGATCATACCAAATAGGGCAATGTAATACTACTTGGAGGTGATTATTTTGACAAAAGGTAAGCAATATAAACGCCAGTCAGAATTGGCGGAATTAGCGACAGATTTAAGTCCAGATGATTTAGATGTGCGTGAAGATAATCCTTTAACACAGGAACAAAAGAAAAATTCGAACGAAAGTAATCGTTCAAACAAAGCACGCAAATCTCAATCATAACCTCTACACCACAATCACTTTGATTGTGGTGTTATTTTAATTTGGTAATTTTTGGACCAATGTCGAGGATACTTCGCTTTGAGGGGCGTATCCTGTAGCTTACAGTGTTCTATCTGTCACTTAGCGCGTGCTATCCGCTACTTTTCTGATTCTATCCGTCTAATTGAGCAATCTATCCACCAGAATAAAACGTATCCTCCACTTTGATTGCTCTATCCGTCACTAAGCGCGAGCTATCCGCTACTTTTCTGATTTTATCCGTCAAATTGAGCAATCTATCCACCAGAATAAAACGTATCCTCCACTTTGATTGCTTTATCCGTTACAATGAGCGAGCTATCCACTACTTTTCTGATTTTATCCGTTACATTGAGCAATCTATCCACCAACATAAAGCGTATCCTCCATTATTGGTCAACAGGTAGAGAGAGGCAACAGATATATTTACAAATATCATCAATGCCTACTTTAAACAGAGGAATATATGTTAGAATTTATATAACTAATGAGAGGAGTTGGAAAAATTGTCTTTATTTATTGTATTTTTAGGGATCATCGTTATTGTTGGTATCGTCAGTAATGTAAGTAAACAACACAATAAATCGAACGATCAATCACATCATATTCACTCAACAAACGATTTTCTAACCCATAATACACAGATTTCCTCACAAGACAGCCATCATTGTGCTGATTCAAGTTCACCGACCAGTGATTCGTCCTGTGGCTCATCCGCTGACTGAGTAGAAAATGGAAGATAATTCTTTAAAAGTGTTGGATACTAGCTCGAAATAGTGACTGGAGTGATCAAGTTGGAGTGGAATGCGCTCCAAAGTGAGTTCAAGGTGATCCAAAGTAGTTAGGCCCCGCTCCAAAGCGAGGTCAAAGTGATCCAAAAGAGAGTGAACCCGCTCCAAAGTGAGTTCAAGGTGATCCAAAAGGGGTCTGACCCGCTCCAAAGCGAAGTCAAGGTGATCCAAAGTAGTTAGGCCCCGCTCCAAAGCGAAGTCAAGGTGAACCAAAAGAGTTAGAACCCACTCCAAAGTGGGGTCAAGGTGAACCAAAAGAGTTAGGCCCCGCTCCAAAGCGAAGTCAAGGTGATCCAAAGTAGTTAGGCCCCGCTCCAAAGCGAAGTCAAGGTGATCCAAAGTAGTTAGGCCCCGCTCCAAAGCGAAGTCAAGGTGAACCAAAAGAGTTAGGACCCGCTCCAAAGCGAAGTCAAGGTGATCCAAAGTAGTTAGGACCCCCTCCAAAGTTGGGTCAAGTGATCCAAAAGAGAGTGAACCCGCTCCAAAGTGAGAGCAAGGTGATCCAAAAAAGTGTGGACCCGCTCCATAGTTGGGTCAAAGTGATCCAAAAGAGAGTGAACCCGCTCAAAAGAGTGACCAAAGTGATCCAAAAGAGTATGAAGCCGCTCCAAAGCGAAGTCAAGGTGATCCAAAAGAATGGGAACTCGCTCAAAGGAGTGACCAAAGTGATCAAATAAAGTGTCAAACCGCTCCAAAGCGTCATCTAAAGTGATCCCAAAAAGTTACCCACCGCTCCAAAGCGAGGTCAACTGTTAAAAGCATATATTTCAGAATGCCCAAGACCTCCGTAGAACCTCCATTATCAATAAAGCTGGAACCTAATATACAGGTCTCCAGCTTTGGTTATATGTACGACTTATTTTAATTGTCTTGTTTTTGCATCTAGCATGTACTTAGCCAGATTGACATTAGGGGGAATTATACTTGCAGTCACTTGCCATTCAACGAGGGTTTTCTTAACTGTGTTAATCCTTTGTTTTCAGGAGCAGGTAATAAATATCTGGGACTGGTTTCTCTACAATTTCTATTTATTGCGCTGATTCATCGGTGATATGTTTGGCAATAAAGTAATGAATGGCTACGCATGGCTTGTAAAATGACAATTTACTTGGCTGAAACAAAAGAAAACCGCTATGAGCAACATACTTCCTATGATATAGCGGCGCTTTTTCATAGAACTAAAAGAGTTGCAAGAGAATATAATTGATGATCCACCCTCCAATAAAACCAATTACCCCGGCGAACATTAACACACGTCCATGTGTTGTTGCTTCATAGTCTCTTTTCAGAACAACACCCATACAACATGCGACAATTCCTAAAAATAGGGGGAAAAAGCCAAGAGCTAGCACAGCCGATAGCCAGCCAATGGTTATTAGTATTTTTTTGCCGTTCTTGTCGTTATTCATATCGCACCTCCATTTCCTATCATATCCATTATATATAATTTGTGGTCTTCGTATGTATGAAAAATATGTGTCCAGACATAGCGAAGTGGGTAATGGATTGTGCCAAAAATACCCCGGATAAAGATGGATAATTACAATCACCAATCATAAGCTGGCATTCTATCTACCATTTGAAAAACGGCATCCCTTTTTCCTACAAATGGTTAACTAATTATTCTCACTAATAGGACAATAACGTCAAGTCCTACGATAATCGATGGAATCCGTTTGATGGAAAAATTTGTGGTTTGTGATACAAGACTACATTATGTGGGGGCTATAAGTTGTTTTAAAGATAAACAAATAGCGCAAAGGGAACAAAATACCGTAATATAATAATAGGAACTGAAAAAATAGATTTAGAGGGGAACTATGGGCTACATCATGGATTTACGTCGGGAGGTCGGCACGAAGCCACTGATCATGGTAGGCGCAAGTGTCCTCATTTTCAATGAAAACATCGAGCTACTTCTACAGCATCGTAAGGATAATGCGTGCTGGGGACTAATTGGTGGTTCGATGGAATTGGGAGAAACACTTGAAGAGGTGGCCATCCGGGAAATGTATGAAGAGAGTGGACTCATTCCTACTGACTTAGAGCTCTTAAACGTATTTTCTGGTCAGGAATTTTATTATCAATATCCACATGGGGATGAAGTTTTTAATGTCATTGCGGCATATGAATGTCGTAGCTTTTCAGGTGAATTAAAGTATGATGAAGAAGAAGCAATAGCGATAGCATTTTTTCCACTGGATCAGCTGCCTAAGAAGATGAGCCCGCCAGATCAACAAGTCATAAATGATTATCTTCATAAAAAATAAGCAATAGATAGAGAGAATTTGGAGGGACTAAAAATATGATACGATTTGAAAACGATTATGCGGAAGGCGCACATCCAAAAATTTTAGAGCAATTAGTAGCAACGAATGAAGAGCAATCACCAGGCTATGGGATGGATGAGCATTCGGAAAAAGCACGTGCCTATATTAAAAAAGCCATTGCAGACGAGCAGGCAGACATCCACTTTTTAGTTGGAGGAACGCAAACGAATACTACTGTGATCGCCTCTATCCTGCGTCCACATCAAGGGGTAATTGCAGCAACAACGGGTCATATTGCGGTACATGAAACAGGGGCAATCGAAGCGACTGGTCATAAAGTTTTGACATTGCCAAGTGATGATGGCAAGTTAACGGCTACACAGGTGAAAGCATGCATCGAAGGACATTGGCAAGACAGCACACATGAGCATATGGTGCAGCCAGGCATCGTGTACATATCACATCCTACGGAAAATGGCACGACATATAGTAAAGCAGAATTAACGGCTTTAAGCGACGTTTGTCGAGAGTATGGTCTGCCGTTGTTCTTAGATGGAGCCCGTTTAGGCTATGGACTTGTGGCGCAAGATAGCGATTTATCTTTAGCAGAGATCGCCAAGCTTTGTGATGTATTTTATATTGGTGGCACGAAAATGGGGGCATTGTTTGGCGAAGCCGTGGTGATTGTCAATCCCGCATACCAAAAGGATTTCCGCTACATGATCAAACAAAGGGGAGGGCTGCTTGCCAAAGGTCGCTTATTAGGCATTCAGTTTGAAACTTTATTTGAAGATCAACTTTATATGGATATTTCCCATCATGCTGTTGACATGGCGATGCTAATTCGCCAGGCATTTATCGACAAAGGTTTTGACCTGCGCTATGATTCAAAAACTAATCAGCAATTTCCGATTTTACCGAACAGCTTGCTCGCAACACTAGGCGAAAGTTACTCCTTCTCCATTTGGGAAGCATTCGATGATCAACACACCGTTGTTCGCTTTTGCACAAGCTGGGCTACTAAAAAGGAGAATGTGGATCGTTTGATCGAGGACATTCAACAATTAGCCTAATCATCCACTGCACCTATTTGTTGGGTGCAGTTTTTTCCTAATATTCCCTCATGATTGCTATAATAGTAATGAAAGGAAAGGTGGTCATCCATGACGCAGTATGTAGCACTTTTAAGAGGCATTAATGTAGGTGGGCACAATAAATTGAAAATGGCTGAATTAAGAGAAGCTCTTATACCACTAGGCCTGCAAAATATACGGACTTATATTCAAAGTGGCAATATATTATTTGAATCAAGTGAATCGGAGGTACGCTTACAGCAGCAAATTCAAGAAACCATCCAAACAGCTTTCAATATCTCAAGTATCGTGATGATTAGAACTGCCGAAGAACTGCTAGCCATCGTAAAAAACTGTCCGTTTTCACCGCAAGACATAGCGGATGCAAGTGCTACAGCAACAGGGGAAAGTCTCCATGTCGCCTTACTGCCAATGGCACCTATGGAAGAGAATGGTGCTAAATTAGTAGCATATGAAAGTGAAAAAGAGCGTTGTATCATCAATGGCAGAGATGTCTATCTGTTATTTTACGATAGCATCCGTAATGCCAAGCTTAGTCAACAGCTGCCTAAACTGGAAGTACCAGCAACTGTTCGCAATTGGAAAACGATGATGAAGCTCGCTGCTATGGTGGATCAGTAAGAATAATAAACAGTATTGGAGGGATAGAATGAGACGAGATCAATTAAGTTATTTCATTTATCCAATTATCTATTTCATTGTAAGAACGTTTAATCAATGGAGAAAAGATCAATCTATCACGTGGGCAGAAAATACGGTGACACTGATTGGAACAATGGTCATCATGTATGCTTTTATTTGGTTGTGGAATTGGTCAAAAAAGCCGTATCAATGGGGAAAGAACAAAAAGGAAACATAATACAGGAGAGCAAATTTCTACGCCCCTTGAAATGTTGCTCTTTGTAGCTGCTCAAAAAGTTACTTATCATTAATACATAAAAAAACTGCAGTGAAATGAATCACTGCAGCATAGAATTGGTTGATACCCTTTGAGGTTTTCATTAGTATTATAGCAAACTTCTTTTTTTCTGTATAGAAAACATTCCCTTTACATCATTTTTTGTAATGTTTGCATCATTATCTTATGGAAGTTTTCTTTATCCCACAATAGGAAGGTTCGCTGTTCACCCAATTCGTCTACTAATTGTTTTACAAGACAATAACCTAAATAATAGGCTAGCCGAGTTGCTTGAAAATGCTGACCGCCATTGATGGAGAACCACTCTTTCCACACATAGGCTGCGTCATGTGTAGTTAAATCTATGAAAAATTGTTGAGCAATGGTCGATTGGTTCGTTTCAGCAAACTCCAGCCATTTTGGATCTTCTTCAAATGCAAAGTATTCATCTAATCTTGCCTGTACAACTTTTGTCGATAGATAAGTAGCGACCCCCTCCTGTAAAAGCCACGTAATAGGATGTACCCAATCAATTTTATCCCATTCAATCCCGTGCTTGTCGCTATACAAACAGTGTGCTACATGACCAAATTCATGACCGATAATAATGTTTAGATGTCGCTCATGCTTAGGCATTTTCTCTAAGCAAAAAGCAACATCAGGGTTATATTGACGGTAAGTAAAAGCATTACTTCCATATAAGCCAACAAGTAAATGTACATCACTAGTAAAATGAATTGTATACATTTTTTCATATTGGGCTGCGATGGTCGGAATGAACTTGTAAAGCATATGTCTTAATCGCAATAAATCAAGCAAAATGACCGCATGTTTTTCTATTGCAGCCTGCTTTTTTTTCTCAACATGATGGCAATGATAGTGAAAATACTCCTCATAATGCTTTTTATTAGAAGCATAGTAATCTGTCAAATATTTCGCAGTAGGTTGATAGTGTTGCACAAATTCAGTTACCGTATCGAAAATAATCATCATATGCTCCTGACCTAATTAAATTTTTCTGGCTTGGTCACTTTGATGGATGTGACTTCTCCACATTTTTTACAAAACATTAAAATGAGCTGAAAAAGATGCTCTATATGTTGTCGCTGCTTTGCTCAATTAGAAAATTTAAAACAGTCGTTAAGTGTACATTATGGTTTTTGACACGCGAAATTATATCCTCCAATTTTTCTAGCTTCTGTTGCATTAGTTTGTCCATTTAAACCTGCGTCATCTCTTGAATCAATTATTGGGTTTCCACCCTGATCAAAACATCGATTCATGTAGTTCATTTTTTCTTTATGTGTAAGATATCGATCCCAGAAAAAATATCCAATGAAAGAAACCAAACCAATTCCTGCAAGCCATGCTACAACGGCGTATGGTGTTATTTCTCCATCTTCATTTTCTTTATAGATGATGTCGCCATCGTAATTTTCCATGTCTATCCCTAATGTTAAAAGTGTATTATTAACCTCTTTAGAAGTTAGTGACTCTAGAGATTCATAATAATTTAATTCTTCATCTGTGAAATGATATTTTTCTTTAGCTGTCTCTTCATCAAACTCTAGTTTCTTTGTATTAAAATTATATAATACTGATTCGGCTAAAGCACTTTTTACTTGCTAGTTCATTGGCATGCCCAAAATTCGGTAAAACTGTAGATACAATCAAAGTAAGTATCAAACTGCAAATAAAAACATTTAACTTTTTCATTACAACGATTCTCTTATTATGTATTTTGTTAAAATAATACATTTATGTGATATAATATGTATTATTTACATCATTATACATAATAACCATAGAAATGTATAATATAATAAAGAATGTGAGGTGTGCCTAATTGTATTTCTCAAATATCCAATTTTTAATGTTGATATTTGCTTTTATTATTGTAGTTTTCAGTGCTATTAAGGTTTATCAAATAAGAAAGGAATATTTGATTAAGCAGAGGGAACTAGAGGCTGAATTCGAAAGAATCGAATTGGAGAGACAAAAAATAAAGGCAAATAAAAGCGAACCTGAGAAAGCCAATAAATAAAATAACTTGCTTGTTTATACGCTATTTTATACATGCTTAAGCTAGTAATTTAACTAAGTGCTGTTAAATCAACAATGTATAAAAATAACCTGTAATCTAACTGAAAAGGCAGTAACACGAAGGGTTGGCCCTTTGTCGTTACTGCCTTTTTAAAATGTTATGTAAAGTTAAAATGTATGAACGTGAATAAAACTTTTTTTGCAATGTTCTTAAAAAGTCCGAATAAAAACCAGTTACAATCCGTTTTAAACGATTGTGCGAAGCGTAAGGGTACTCACATTTTAACACCTACAGTCTTAGTGGAGTACGTAGGTGCGAGTGGTAACAATATTACTTACTCAACACAAACAAAATATTCGTACCATTCATTTTGAAAAACAAGCAAAAGGTATTAATCCTTTTGCTTGTTTTTTTTATTGTGTTTGATTGTTAAATGTAATGAGAAACTTATCCCAACGATCATCATTACAGAAAAAACAACCGTGAACGTTTCTTTATAATAGATGGATGTAACAGCCATGACAATCGAACTAATGATAAGGGCTACACGTAATAATAGATCTGTTTTTTTACTTGGATTAAAAAAATCTTGAAGAATTGCAAATAAATAAGCTAATCCGAAAAATATAATGTACTCATAAACCAACACAGGCTTCACAGAATCGGGAATTCCTAAATACAGTAATTGAAATACGACAAGAAGCAATGCTACATATTTTAAATATTTATAGGAGTTTTTTGACAAATTATCACCCTTTTTTATAATAGATTAACATTATGAAACAAGTGTTAGTTATTTGTATAGGAGTTGATTTTTTGGTTTAAAATCGTCTATTAAAATCTTTTTTAGAAGATGAAATGTAAGTAAGCCTGTAGCCATTATAGAGCCGATTGGGCGAACATTTCCTTCACTCGTTATACTGCCAACTTGTCCCGTTGCAAATATGTCATTGCCGTATACTTGGCAAATTTGTTTATTTTCCATCTTATCACCTCGTTATGTAAATTTTAACATAAAAGTCATCTGGTTCGCTTAAAACTTCAAGGATATTAGTTTAAAAATAAATAGTTTAATGTTAAACTATTTTACGTTACTAATGAGAGTAAATGGAGGAATGAAAGATGGATCGAGTAAAAAATAAAGTCGCCTTAGTGACAGGGGGTGCGTCTGGAATTGGTTTATCAGCAGCTACACTATTAGCTAAGGAGGGCGCAAAAGTGGTCATTGCTGATTTCAATCTAGAGGGTGCTAAAGAAGCAGCTGATGCTCTAGTAAAAGAAGGGTTTGAGGCGTCAGCGATTTTCCTTGATGCTGGGGATGCTTCATCGATAGAAGGAGCGGTGAATTTTACTGTTGAACAATATGAAACTTTAACAGTCCTATTTAACAATGTCGGTCTAACCAATTTAAAGAAAGATTTAGATGTGGTGAATATTGATTTAGATGAATGGGACCGCTTAGTCAATGTGAACTTAAAATCAATCTTACTTGGCAGTCGTTTTGCGATTCCGTATATGCAAAAAGCGGGTGGGGGCTCAATTATTAATACCGCTTCCATGGCAGCATTCGCAAGTGATCAAATACGTACAGCCTATGGCGCTACAAAAGCAGGTGTAGTGAATATGACGAAAAACATTGCCACACAATATGGCAAAGATCATATTCGTTGTAATGCGGTTGCACCAGGTCTTATTTTAACACCAGCTGCCAAAAATAATATGCCAGAAGAAATGCTAGCGATCTATTCCAAATTTAATGCGCTCCCATATCATGGGGAGGCCGATGATATCGGTCATGCAGTTGTATTTTTAGCTTCGGATGAATCAAAGTTCATGACGGGCCAAACATTACAAATCGAAGGTGGGCATTATCTCGCTAATCCAACAATAGCCGATACAAATAACTGGTTAGCCACGTTATAAGCTAGCTAAAAGAGGTTGTCTCCTAATGGACAACCTCTTTTTCAACTACATTTGCGGAGCTTCCAATCCATACTGTGCCCATTCCTCTTTTGCTGGACCGTAAATGCCTGGAACCGTTAAACCAGCCTGGCGCATTAAAACGGTCATTTGTCCACGGTGATGGCTTTGGTGCTGTAACAAAAATAACAGCAGGGAGCCGTTGGGCATTTGCTGGCCGATAAATTCAATCTTTTCCTTCATTGTCTCATCAGTCCATTGTGTTTGGATCGCGTCTACGAAGGCTTGACTGGCTTGAAGATAGCGATCTGCAATTAATTGTGCAGAAGTTGGAACAGGAAAATCTTGCGCAGGTGCTTCAAATGATAAATTCGTATTCGAAGTAATTATCCGAATAGCAGCGACGGTATGCCATGCTATACGTCCTAACGTCCAATTATCAGCAGTAATGACTTGATTAAGTGATTCATCCGTAAGTTGATTGAGTAGTTTGTGTGTAGCAGCCGCTTCAAAAGACCATGATTGTAAAAAATCCTCTACTGTTTGAAACATTAAAATACCTCCCAAAATATAGTAGTCTCATTTCTATTTTGCTATGTGTCCAAAAGAAAAACAAGATAATATATTGCATAAAAAGGTAGTGCAATTGAAAGCATGATATACATCGTCCATTCACCGACGGTTAGTTTTCTTTGCCATCTCGTTAATTTAAGCTGTCGACGATAGATCATACTAGCCAATAAAATTGTTATTAAAGAAAGATCCTTTACATTACCTAAAAAGGTTATCACAGTATCAGCTCCTTTAGGCTGTTGCAATATATGTGATGAGTTAAGTGAACATACCAATCTGTGACAGTTTTCATTGAACAAAAAAGTGCGTCTCTATCTAACATAGAAACGCACTAACCATTTATTCATCTCGAATAACAATAAATACTCCATTAAATATAAAGAGGGAGCCTAACCAGAAGGACAGCCCAATAGTTTCTCCTAATAACAACCAGCCTAAAAAAGTGCCGACTATGGGTTGAAAGAAGAAAAATAAGCCGCCGCTAGAAGCATTCATTAACTGAAGCCCTTTATTCCACAATAAAAATCCACCAGCTGTTGACACAATGCCCAGATAAAGCAAGCCCCCTGTAATCGTTGGCTGCAATACAGTTGTTAAATCTAACTCTTGTAACCTAGGAAGGACAAAAGGTGTTAATAGAATAACAGCAATCATCGATGAATAGGTTGTCACAACCATTTGAGAATACTCGCTCGGTACTTTTTTCACTAACACAGACATCAATGCCCAGGTTAAGGCAGCAATTAGTAAGTAGAGTCCACCTAATTGCTGCGTGACGTCGATTTGCCCATTGCCCACGATAATCCCGACACCAATCGTTGCGAGGACAATGGATATACATTTTTTGAGCGTTATACGTTCCTTCAACATCAAACGTGCAAAGACAACCATAAAAGCAGGAGTTGTCGCTGTAATAATCGCGCCCATCTGAGCAGTAGATAGCAAGGTACCCATTTCTTGCGTAACAATTGAAACGGTATTGCCAATGAGGCCCACCAGAAAAATGACTAGCCAATCTTTTTTAGCAATTTTCCACGATTGCTTCATCATGATGCCAATCATGCCTAGTGCCACCACCGCAATTAAATAACGAATCCAAACAAGCTCCAATGGTGGCACAACATCCACCACTACTTTAACTACTACATACATGGCGCCCCATATACTCGCTGCTAGCGATAAAAAGCTAGCGCCGATCACTTTATTTCTCATGTTTTTTCCTCCGTTTTCATAGATCCCTATGCCCTTAACGGAGAAAAAGTTCTTCTACCGTTAAGGAAGAAGAAGTCCTGGTACGTCCTGTTCAAATAATGGAGCAAACATCATATCAATTACACCATCCTATTTTTCATTTTTTACTTAGTATAATGGAATACGTCTTGTTTTCATAGTGTTCGGGAAAATGCACCTTTATAACTTTATTAAAATAATGGCTTTGGAAATCCATTCAGGTGAGCAATAATTGAGATTTGTCCAACATGGTATGCCTCATGTGTGTAAACATGATGAAACAACCACTGAAATGTTGGGACTGAAGGTGGCGTCCAGCCATCAGAAAACCTTGGTACTTCTACTAATGCATTAAGTTCTGATTGGTCCAATGTATGGAGAATGTCATCCGTATAATTTCTAATTTGAATATAGCTATCTAGTAGTTCTTTAGGCGAGCAATCCTCATGAAGATGTAATATACAACTCTTCTTAAGGCCAATTTCATTTACCCAATAGTCCTCGCTACTTGCTATATGAGAAATAATCCAAGCTAGATTATTGGGATAGCCATCTGATGTCTTAAACCAAAATGCCTCATCAAGTTTAGTTAGGTAAGGTATTAACGTTTTTCTAAGATCATTCCGATATGGAAACGGCAAAAAAATCAATCCTTTCAAATATTGATAGTAGAATAAAAAAATCACCTACTAACAGGTGATTAATTACGACTGCCTTTAAGTTCTCTTCCAATGAATAGAACACCCATTCCATACACAATAGAAATAGCTAAAGGTACAAGAGTGAAAGCATGTTCTACAAAGAACCCACCAAAGATGAGAGCAGAAAAACAAGCTCCTAACGTAATGAATAAATAAGCTTTACTTTTATAAATCCATAAGTAAGGAAGAAAATGAGAGCCTGCAAGTAAACCAATGGTGAAGGGAAGGTAGTCAGGTATTTTCATATACACAAGAATAAAGACAGGTAAATAAAATGCTTGAGGAGCGGCAACGATCCCTCCTAAAGTCCCTAAAGGGTTACCAGGAACGTTTAAATTAACACCAAGGATTTTACTAATGAAAAACCCAATAGGAAAAATCGCACCTAAGCCAAATATCCAAATTAAACGAACAACTTCTATTGGAAAAACAAAGGGCATGAAGGTGAAAAGTAAAAAGACAAAGGCGCCAGCAAGCAAAATCGGAAATCCTTTTTTCGCTTCAACAATCATTTCATGTTGTAAATGTACAAGTGTTTTATTCATAAACGACCACCTTTCGTATCAATAAAATACCACTATAATATACCAGTATTACACTATTATTACCATAGATGATTTATGAATGGGAATTTTGTGATTACTTTATTTTTGAGCCTGGGCATTTTTCTGTCGTTTAATGAACTTAGTAGGCCATTGTGTCACAGTAAGATGGCTATTTTTTCATTTTACGTATATATACAAGTTGTCCGATATGGTATGCATTATGAGTCGCAGCATTCGAAATAATTGCCCACCATTCTGCCTTTACAGGATAGCCATTTACAATAGATAAAAGCTGCTCTTCCTCAATGAGCTCTTGCCATTGGAGTAGTATTTGTAACAGCTTTTCTTTTAATTCAGAGAAGGTCTTCTCATCTCTAATGGTAAAAGTGTCATCGTTATTCGTCTTTGCACTGGCATTAACTTGATTTTCCTTATACCGTAATTGCCATGTTTCATTCCAATAAATTAGATGTTGGACTATTTCTGCAATACTATGGCTGGACTCATCAGGTTTCCAAAATGCTTCTTGTTCAGTTAGTCCGTCAACAGCTTCATCGAATGAGATATACCAACTACGATCATTCGCATTAGCTAGCAGCTGATCTAACAATATCGTCTTCGCATTCATCATTCACTTTTCATCTCCTTTATTTTTAATATATCATTCTTCTAAAGCAGAGGAAATAAGTACTAAATTCATAGGGCTCTTATTATTTGATTGTAAAGTAATCATTCCTTCTATAAAGTTAAGGAATAAGCAATAGTACTAGTAAAGGAGAAAATGGATTTGTTATATTATGTTATTGATGCTTTTACAGATATACAGTTTGGTGGGAATCCTGCAGGTGTAGTAATTTATGAAGATTTAAACGAAGTGTTTATGCAGAAATTTGCTGCAGAAGTTCGTTTTTCAGAAACAGCATTTATTAAGAAAATAGATAATAAAAATTTTGATATCAAATTTTTTACACCGACCGCACAGGTTGACCTTTGTGGACATGCCACGATTGCATCCTTCAAAGCCCTATTGGACAGCCAACTAATTGAAGATAATAATACCTATCTTATGAAAACACGCGCAGGTACACTTTCGGTTGAAGTAAATCAATCCTTTATCAGGATGGAGCAAGCGGAACCTAAGCTAGGAAAAATATTTAATGATTATAATTGTTTATCGAACCTTTTTAATATTGATACAAATGAAATAGGAGATAAAACTTTTAATTTAGTACCTCAAGCTGCGAGCACAGGTCTTTGGGATATAATGCTGCCAATAAAAACAAAGGAAGCCCTGTATGCTTTAAATCCTGATTTTAAAGGACTTGCTGACTATGCAAAAATAAATAATATAGGTGGATTTCATGCCTTTACGCTAGACACAGAAGAAGGAATTGGAGAGAGTCGAAACTTTTGTCCACTCTATGGAATTGATGAGGAAGCTGCCACAGGTACTTCAAATGGGGCATTAACCTATTATCTTTTCAAGAACCATGTTTTAAATGATTTTAACAAAGAGTACACATTCCTGCAGGGATATAGTATGGGAAGACCTTCTACTATTATGACAAAATTAGTTAATGAAAATAATCCTAGAGTTATAGTCGGTGGGAATGCCGTTATTTTGACAAAAGGGAATCTTTACTAATCACCAAAAAAAGATGAATCAACAAAGCTACTTTATCTAGGAAACGTAGAAAGGGTCACTGGTTAAAGTGACCCAAAGTTAAATTAGAAAAGTATAAAAAGGTAGCCCCTACGATTGCTTTTCATCCAACCCCTCGTTTAGAGATTGTGCCACAGCCACAAACCTTTTTATCCCTTCACTTAATTGTTGTTCATTTACATAAGAATAGCTTAAACGTATCCAGGATGATTGTTGTTTTAATGGATCGCAAACTTGACCTGGCACAAAGGATATCGATTGTTCGATACTTTTTGTTAATAATAATTCAATTGGAAGATGATCTGGGAGCTGCACCCATAAATTAAGACCACCTTTTGGACTGACCCATTGCCAATCTGTTGTTGCTAGCTCTTTTTCCATGATTTCCTTTCGAATCTGTAGGGCAATTCGAATTTTCTGCAAGTGCTGCTGCATTCTTAGTGATGTAAAGTAATGAAGAAAAACTTTTTGATTGAGAAGTGGTGAGCCATTATCAGCTAGTGATTTGACTGTTAGTAGTGCATTCAGTAAGGATGATGGACAAATAACAGCTGCAATTCTCAAGCCAGGTGAAATATATTTACAAAAGCTACGGATATAAATGACGGTCCCACCAGTATCATATGTGTAAATCGGTGGTGGCGGGGCATGATCAAAATAGATGTCGTGATAGGCATCGTCCTCAATGATTAGAAATCGGTATTGTTCAGCTAATTCAACGAGTTTTTTACGCTGTTCAATGGGAACAGTATAACCAGTTGGATTATGGAATGTCGGGTTGAGATAAAAAAGGAGCGGTTTATATTGTTTAATATAGGTTTCAACCTGCTCTAAATCATACCCGTCTGGATGGATATCAACCGTCACAATGTGTGCGCCTTGTGCTCTAAAACTATCAATCGCTGCACTATAGCTTGGACGTTCAAATAAAACGACGTCGCCTGGTTGAATAAACGCTTGAGCGATTAAGTGAATGGCTTGCTGTGAGCCAGAGGTGATTAACAGATTTTCTGCATGGATGTGAGTTTTATATTGATTGATAAAATATTGTGCGAGTGTTTCACGTAACTCCAAATCACCTTGCACCGTAGAGTAGGTTGCAAGTACTTTTGGATAAAGGTCAAACACGTTTTTTACATATTCTGAAAAATAATGATTCGGCAAAAGATTGGGATCAATTAATGCCTGAGAAAACTGATAGGAAACGGGTGTTTGATGGATTTCAGATAAATGATTTTTTTGTATATAGGCAGAAACAATTGGATCGTCCAGGTTTAGGTACTCAAGATTTTTCTTCCCATTTGATTGGACAAAATAGCCTGCCTTATCTTTGACATACACTTTGTCATGCTGTTTCAGTAATTGATATGCCTTTAAGACGGTTAATCGATGCACATTCATTTCATAGGCTAATTGCCGTACGGAGGGAATCTTTTCATGTTCTTTCCATTCTTTACGTTCTATTCTGTGAAGGACATAATCGTATACTTTCTTAAAAAGATAGTCTTCATTTCGAATTGCTTTCCTCACATCGATTCCTCCTTTTCAAAACATTGTACCACGCCCCACTCGAATCTGTTCTATCTTATTTAATCTGTTCTATCCTCTGTCTTTTATGATAGAAAAAGAGGAGGAGTTTTCTATGGTTATGATTAATTATTTTTTCATGTGTTTGATTTTTGGAACAACATTTTTAGCGATTAAAATTGGTGTTGATGCAGGCGTGCCTCCATTTTTATCAGCTGGACTTCGTTTTTTCATTGCTGGTTTGCTACTATTTAGTTTTATGAAGTGGAGGAAAAAAACGGCAATAGGGTTATTATTTCGGAAAGAAGTGTTTTTTACAGGACTAGGTTTAACTTTTGGGACGTTCGCCACATTGTACTGGGCAGAACAGTATGTGACATCAGGGATTGCAGCGGTCTTATCTGCTACTGGACCAATGATGATTATCATTATTCAGACATTCCTATTAAAGCAAAAAGGAAATCGGCTATCCTTC
The DNA here is from genome assembly GCF_028877475.1 of Lysinibacillus irui. Taxonomy (NCBI): domain Bacteria; kingdom Bacillati; phylum Bacillota; class Bacilli; order Caryophanales; family Bacillaceae; genus Lysinibacillus; species Lysinibacillus irui. The sequence goes on from NZ_CP113527.1 coordinate 1,927,493, forward strand.
ATTGGTTGTATCGTCGGAGTCCTTGGTGTCATACTCTTAATCTTACCTAGTTTTTCAATTGAGATTAGTCCCTTCTGGATGATAGGTTGTTTTGCCATTATATTGGGTGAAATTTTTTACGCATCTGGCACGATTTATACGAAGCATGTCATCCAAACGTTTGAAACGACATCACCGATTGCTTTAAATGCAGCGCAAATGATGCATGGTGGGATCTTATTAATCATTTTGTCATTATTTACAGAGAACATACAGCTTCATTATCTTATAAGCCCAGCTTCTATCGGCTCACTTCTTTACTTAACGATTGTCGGTTCTATGATCGGTCATAGCATCTATTATTGGCTTGTCTCAAGAACAAATCCTGTGTTTCCTTCTACATGGCTGTACATTTCACCATTAATTGCCGTAATGCTTGGTGTTATCTTCTATCAAGAATATATTTCTTGGCTAACAGGCATCGGAACGTTAACGATTATTGTAGGAACGATTTTAGTTAATTTTGAAACATTACGGAAGCTGCATTGGAAGAAGAGAGCTGTTATTCAGGATATAAGTCGAAGTTAATCGTATGTGCAAGAGTTTTTTTAAATTTTCTTTGCCAAATGGAAGACAGAAGTTGCTGTATATTTTTGATTGAAGTTGGCATAGATGTTGCCTTTTACCTTGTCCCGTTACAGTGAGCAAAGGGCGTTCCAAGAAATCAATAGCCGAGACAAAATATTTTAGCTAAAGGAAACCGAACAAATTGCTATTAATTATGTCCCAGCCTTGTGATCCAGTTATGGCAGATACCTAAGTCTATTTTGATGAAAATAAATATGTCTTTTTGGGATTGAAATGACCAATACCTTTTAGTGGATAGTCAAAAAATTCTAATAACTCTTTTGGTTTTTGTTACCTAAATACACAAATATTTTATATTTTAGTAAAAATATTTACAATTAGGAAATTAATGCAATAATGAATATGTAATATTTGGGATTATTACCGTAATATTCAATCTAATACTCACACTATACAAAAAGGAGAATTTTATGTTGAAAAGAAAAGATTTATTCTCATTTATAATGCTATTATTTTTTGCATTTGGATTTAATAGTATAGCCAATGCAGAAGAAAATAATGAGTTATCATCAACTCAAAAAGAACATATGAGACAATTAGGTTTCTCAGAACAAATTATTGAGTCAATGACACTAGATGAATACTCTCACTATGAGAACTCTATTCCAGTAGAGCCTTTCGTTCAAACGGAAACAATATATAAAATTACATCTGATCAAGATGGCGAAGTAAAAAAAGTTGAACAATTTAATGAAGTTGATGGTTTACAAAAAATGAATTTGGAAAACTATTCGTTTCCAGCAGCTACAGCAGCAAGTTGTTCAGGTACGATTTGTACAGAAACAACAAGTTGGATGTCCATGACTACTACTGCTACAAAACTTGGCAACGGAAGAACAATGCTTCATAATAATTTTACTTGGTTAAAAAATCCTAATGTTACTCTTACTGATATGGTTGGACTAACTTATAATGATAGTGCAGTAATTGAGCCATCTACTATAAAATTTTCATATAAATGGAAAGATGGTGTAGGAGACCATTCAAGAAGTTATAAAGATATGAAGAAAAGTCCTCAAGGTTTAGCAGCTACATTTGATATTCAAGGAATAGGTACAAATGCTGGGGCAAGTAATCACCATGGCTATATTTCTGTTGAGGTATCTAAAGGAAATAAAAATGACGTAAGTGCAAATGCTTTTGGGCATTACACACATACAACATTTTCATTTAATATCACAGTAACTATAAAAACAGGTGATATTGGATTAGGTGCGACGACTGCAGAAACTAAAATGACTTCTACCGCTATCAAGTTTAATTTCTAAAAAAAAAATTACAGGTGTGATTAAATGATTGATTTTATTGTTGCTACATCGGTTTTGATGAATCCAATACTTACCCTAGTTTTATCTTTAAATGTATGTCTTTTTATAATCAAAATTTCCAAAAATGATTATCAAAGAATTAAAACAAACATAGTATGGATATGTATTTCTAGTACGTATATCATCTTTACTTTAACAATGTTGTTCGCCAACATAGGTAATATATCCTGAATATTCACCTATATTTTATAACAACTATATAGGTAGAAAATTTTACCATTATGAATAGGTTGGTCTATTTATAGTAAGTATTGGAATTTTAGGAGAGTTAATCAAGAATTGACGCTAAGTCAATTTACTCAAATAACAAGTGAAAGTATTACTTTAGAGATCACCCCTAATATATGGATATATCCTTTATTAGGAGGTGATCTCTTTTAATGATGTAATTCCGAAAAAAGGAAGTGAATAACTATAACTGTTGTATAAACGCACTCTTAACTTTCTCAAATTCATGTTGAGAAGTCTTCTTTAACTTGGGGAATTCTGAGGCTGAAATACATTATAGCACCTTCTATTGCTTGAGGATTAATTTTAATTAACTTTATAAGTTATTTCATTAACATACCCCAAAGCCAAATTAGTACTAGTATCTTTTATTTTACAAAGATTTGTGAAATAGTCTTCAAGTACCTCATTACTACACCCTAATTTTTCATGAACTATTGTGTCAGCTCTTAGAGGTGAATAAATGGATAGCAATTTTGATACGCATTTTCTTTTCACTTATTTCATTGGGAGAATATAAAATAAATCCCATTAGTGCACTTAAAAATGAAAACGCAATAATGATATAAATTGACTTTAAATCAAAAGCCATATTGGGATAATATCTTTGTCTTAAAATAGCTATAATAAAGAGTATAGATGCAAAGATAATCAAAAAATTCCAAATGATGCTTTGTACAAATTCGGAAAATTTTATATATGTATACCCCTTTACAATCCAAGCATTTTTTAAGGACAGGCACATACTGCCCTGATGTAACTGCACGTTCCCCATTAATCTAACTCATAAAGCTTATGTTTTACCTAAAAAACGTTATCCTCGCAATAAAGAAAAACCTTTCCGTCAACTGTCTCAAAATAATAGACATCTTTAAGATTAATCCGTTGAACCCTTCTATTGAAATTTTCAAATTATCACCTTCGAAATTCAAACTATTTCAGGTTAGATGTCCGTGATTTTACTAGTACCATAATGATTTGGAAATAACAACCTTCAGACCATTAGAGCATAATCAACTTTAATTCTTATTTTTTAATAAAACTTTATGTGGATATGTTATGGTGAAGCGTATTAAAAATTTTATATGAGATTATAGAAATACCCTTTTCTTCAACAATCAGGTGTATTTCTTTTATAAAAGGTTACTAAAGGGTGCTTCGGGTAGGATAAAGATATATTATAAACAATACAATTTCTTGTAACGAAAAGCATTTTAATTCTATTTATAAGTATCACAGTTAATAGTTAAGAAAAGGAGGGGGCAGGTGGAGGATTTAAGTGGAATCTATCAATCTTATGCAGATGAAGTAAAACGGTTTCTTATTTGTTTAACGTCGGATGTAGATTTAGCGGAAGAGTTAACACAAGAAACATTTTATCAAGCGGTTAAGTCAATCCATCGTTATAACGGTGATTGCAAAATATCTGTCTGGCTATGCCAGATTGCTAAACACACTTATTATAACTACTTAAAAAAGGAGAAGAACCATCATAATGCCAGTGTAGAAAATATGATGCAATTGGGTTTAGAAATCCCTTCAAACAAGGATTTACCAGAGGTTACGGTCATAAAGCGCAGTACACTGATTTCTATACATAAAGAAATTCATCGTTTACAGGAGCCATATCGGGAAATCTTTTTACTCAGAACATCGATTCAACTTAGTTTTAAAGAAATTGGTGAGATATTTGATAAAAGTGAAAACTGGGCAAGAGTGACCTATTATCGTGCGAAATTAAAACTATCAGAAAGGATTGATCCGCATGAATTGTAATATTATTAAAGATTTAATGCCATCTTATATGGATGAAATTTGTAGTGAAGAGACTGCAAAAGCTGTTGAAGAACATATAGAACACTGTGAAAAGTGTCAGCGAAACTTACAGATGATGAAGCAACCAACCAATAACATTCAAGTGATGTCAAAAGAAGTAACCGTAGCAAAAGAGCCTTTTAAACGAATTAATAAAAAACGACGTATTCAAGTGCTTATAGCAGTTATGATTACCTTTATGATGACAATAATAGGAGCATGGATCGTACAAGATGTTGGGGTTGTCAATGACATCTTTTTCCCAGATGAGTGGGGAATTGCAACTGTACCGGATGATAAGGAAGAATGGGAGGGTGTAAAGTTTAATGATCAAAACTATATCATATTTGATAGTATTTTTTGGAGAAAAGCAATCGTGAATCATGCGAATAATGAAAAGAACGTGTTAGTAAGAGTAAAAGATGATAACGACAATATAGTCATTGATGCAGTGCAAGTGCCGGCAGGAACAAGTGTGAAATTAGAGGGCTTGAAAAGACATGAAAAATATTATATTGAAATCAAAGCGCCACAAGGTAAATTTACTATTAATGCGATATGAGAAAAAACGATACTAGTCATATATATTGAATTATTTCTCAAGAAAAGGGCAGTTTGTTTGAGAAAAGTAAACGTATAATTTTATATTGAAATGGTGAAGGATTGAATTTTAAGTTTGTTTTGGCATTTATTCTATTTCAGTATAAAAAACGCTAACCGAATGATTAACGTTTTATACATGATTGAGGGAACACGCAAGTGTATTTGGTGTATACTATATTAGATTCAAAAAACGATTTCGAATAATGAAAGCCCTCAAGTTTCTAAAGTAAGAATGAACAATTGGATTATAAGGAGCCGTTTTCTAATATAGAGTTGGAGTCGGAGGAGAACAACGGAAGGAGTCGATGTCTCTTAAAGCAATTGAATATTGATTCCATCTTCCACCGAAAAACCTGTAGCCATAAGCTCTTTCGTGACCCACAGTAGTCAAGAAGAACCAGAAATTGTCACCGTTTCTAAGCCACATATACGTGAAACGAAATAAACAATTTTCAAGCCCCCTTGGATTCTGGCCATAGAAAGGCATTTCTTCCATATATCGCATATGTCAGATTCACTCCTTTTTAAAATTAGACTTATAACCAGTTTATGCCTAAGGTCAGAGCTTAGGTTGGATGTATGCCCTGCATAGTTTTTGTAGAAGGAAGCAGCCACTGCTAAATCGACAAGCTAAAATTCCTTGTTAAGTGTAACGGGCACATTTCTTTAGTATGGAAGGGTCTTTCTTCATGAAATGGGCTATATTGGAGAGGAATGGATTATTTTTAAATATACAAGTTTAAATTAATCACGGTGAACCGTATCATAAGTAAGAGAGATTGTCGTATATTCTATTATCAGATACCAGAGGATTTTGCATTTCCACAGATCAACAAAAAGGACGGATATAATGAAATATAATAAAACAACTATGCTAAAGCTTATCAATGAACATCGAACGTTGCATGATGAATTAAAAAAGCTAAAATCTGAAATGGGTTTAGAGAAAAATTTTGCAGTAAAGGCATTGTACCATTCCTATGTTGCAGAGGATGGTCCTTATATGAAAGAATACCAAGATTTAGAGCGATTATAATAAATAGATGTTGCCACTAACAAATAGATGGAAGTAACACGAACCATTTTGAGCTGATGAGTAGATGATACTCATCAGCTTTTTTACGTCTCGCATTGTGATAACAGTAAGGAGAAAATGTTATCGCTGTCTAGTCAAATGGGCCGCCACTTCGACCATGTCAGTCCCTGTGGAAAGGGTAATCCTATGCTGCCGTTTTTCCTTCTGAGAAAATATAGTTACTAGAAATGAAATTCAACAGGATAAAAGGCCTGTTAATACGATTCTCATTAACTATGTAAAAGATTTATAATGTACTATTTTACATAAAATTTAGAATATTAATAGTAAATTACAATGTATTTATTATTTATCTGTTAAAATTAATATGTTAATCAAGATTTTGGTGACCAAAATTTTGTTAATTGAATTCTTATCAAATAGGAATGAGGGAGGTAGTACTCTAAGTATGGGAATTTGGTGGAATTAAAAAATTGCGTTAACTATTTCACCGATAGTAGGAACCTAATACCCAAATTACAATCGGTAACAGGTTTATCAGTTTCGTTAGGTTTACAGGTGAGGGGAACACAATAATTGAATAACTTCACAGAAACTCTTTGATCATTAATAAAAAAATATAAGGAGCTAAACGAATGAAGAGATATAAAATTAATTTCGTTTCCAAAATTGCGTTATCATTTTTACTAGTCATTTCAATGATTTTGCCTTACTTTACAGTTGTAAAGGCTGATACGACAGAGGCTATTGGAGTGGGGGAAGCGGTCAATCAATTTGATCCAACCACAGTGAAGAGTAATGTTACTGTAGAAGGATATATCGTAGGGTTTGCCAAAAGTGAAACTTCATATTCAGTGATAGCAGATAGTGACACAAATATTGCGATTGCCGATACACCGGGTGAAACAGAAGTCACGAAAATGCTGTATATTCAATTACCAAGCTCCTATAGAGCCAATTTCGGTTTATATACTAACCCAAGTAATCTTGGGAAAAAAGTTAAAATAACAGGTTCACTAGAAAAATATTTTGGCAACCATGCAGGGCTAAAATCACCAACTTCAATTGAGTTTGTTGGGGATGATACAACTGAACCAAATCCTCCCGAGACGGCAACAATTGCCGAAGCTCGTGCAGCTGTTGGAACTGACCGCACAGTTCAAATTCAAGGGACGGTTACGACAACACCTGGTAGCTGGGGAGGCAAGGCCTTCTATGTACAGGATGAGACAGCAGGGGTATATGTCTTCTCTAGTTCTGCAGAAGCAGGGAGCTTAGCTGTCGGAGATATTGTCAAAATCACAGGGAAAACTAGTTTATATAGTGGAGAAGTTCAATTTAATTCACCGACAATTGAACGACTTTCTACAGGGACAGCACCTGCACCACAAACAGTGACTCTTCCGATTGATGACAGTTTACAAGGTGAATTAATTACAATTGAAAATGTGAAGATTAAAGATTTAGCGCCATCTGGTACGTATGGTACATTTGAATTTAAAGCGGTCGATGCTGCAAATAACGAGCTGTTAATTCGCCATGATAACCGTACAGGCTATCAGTTCTCTCAGTTTGAAGCAGATGGATTCAATAACAATGATGTCATCACCGTGACAGGGATTGCGTCAATTTTTAACGGGACATATCAATTAAAAACGTTAAGCGCGGAAAGCTTCCAATTAGTATCAAACTATGAGCCAACTCAAGTAGGGAATATTAAAGCTTTACCAGCAACAGGCGAAGTTTACGCAGGAACAAAAGTAACATTATCTACAGATACACCAAATGCAACAATCTATTACACGATAGATGGTACTGAACCAACAACAGCTAGTGAGATTTATGATGCAGCAGCGGGCATTGTTGTAAATAAAGCCATGACAATTAAAGCATTTGCTACTGCAACTGGTTTAGACGATAGTGAAGTTGCGTCCTTTAATTTTACAGTGAAAGAAGAGCCGACCGTTATTTCCATTACGGAAGCACGAAATAAAGAAATCGGACAAACTGTCATCGTATCAGGTATTGTAACAGCAAAATTAGAAACAGCTACAGCACATATTCAAGATGAAGATGGAGCGGCGATAGCCATTTATCCTGCAGATAGTCTTACTGCAAATGTCGGTGATCGGGTGACGGTGCAAGGTCAAGTAGCTGAATATAGCGGACTCAAGCAATTAATGAATATTTCGCTTGTTGGCTTGCCTGTTCCTTCGACATTACCAGAGCCACACATTATCAAGAGTAATGAGGTTGCAGAAGACAATGAATCGAGATTAGTAACAATTAAAAATGTGGCCATTACTGGTTCGGGTCAAAACTTTACAGGAACTGACGAAGTTGGTACATTTGCTATTTACGATAAAACACGAGACTCAGGTTTAGTGAGTGGAAAAACGTATGGGGAAATTACAGGGATTATTGGTCAATATACAAACCATCAACTGCTCCCGATTCGCATTATTGAAGATGTAACAAAGGTGCAGGATATCAAAGCTTCTCACGTTGGAGGCGTAACAGCTGGCACGAAAGTCTCGCTTTCTACAATGACAGAAGGTGCAACGATTTATTACACAATGGATGGCTCTACACCAACAACAGCAAGTACAAAGTATACAGAGGAAATCCTTGTTAATAAACCAATGACGATTAAAGCGATTGCGGTAAAAGAAGGTTTAACAAACAGTGCAATAGCTACATTTGTTTATGAAATTATTGATACTAAAAATGCCAAGATTAGTGATATTCAAGGAGCAAGTCATACATCACCATATGTTGATTTAACGGTAAATGATGTGGAGGGAATAGTAACATTCGTTATTAATTCATCGAGCTTCATTATGCAAGAAGTCGATTCGGCATTCGATGGCGTAAAATCAACTGCGATCAAGGTAAATAAGTCTGCACATAATGTAGCGGTAGGGGACATTATTAAAGTATCAGGAAAAGTAATGGAAGAGGGTGGCAACTCTCGATTGAAAGATACGCAAATTTCAGCAGCCAATATTACAAAAACAGGTACAGCAGTAATTCCAGAAGCGCTTGTGATAGGAGAGGACCTATTCCCACCAAATAAAATAATCGATAATGATGCCTTTAGCATTTTTGATCCACAAGAAGATGGTATTGATTTTTGGGAATCAATCGAGTATATGCGTGTATCATTCCCAGAAGCAAGAGTGATTGGACCAATATATAATAATGATTCTCCAATTGTTGTACCGAGCACAACCAATAATACATTTAATGTCAATGGCGGTTTAAATATTGCGGCCGATGATTATAACCCCGAAAAAATTATGCTTGAAGGGGTAGCAGGGAAAAACTATGATTCAGGTGATCGTTTTAATGAAGCCCTTATCGGTTTTGTAGAGAATTTTACAGATGGCTATCGACTGAACACGAATAAAGTATTCCCGGAAGTGACAAAGGCGAATATTCAACAAGAAGTGACGCATCTCGAACCAGTAGCGGACAAGTTAAATGTCGCTTCTTATAATATCGAAAACTTCTCGAATAATCCTGCCAACACATCAAATGAAAAAGTAGCCAGAATTGCATCGACATTTGTGAAAAATATGAAGTCACCAGATATTATTACATTAGTCGAGGTACAAGATAATGATGGGCAAATTGATTCAGGAAATGCTGATGCATCAGAAAGCTACATGCGATTAATTAATGCGATTAAAGCTGCTGGTGGCCCTGCTTATGATTGGATTGACGTCATGCCACTTAACAATACAGTAGGTGGTGCACCTGGTGGTAATATTCGTGTAGGTTACTTATATAACCCGACGCGTGTTTCGTTAGTGACAGGTACAAAGGGATTGGGTGACCAAGCGAATACGTGGACAGCAGATGGAAGCCTTGCTTTAAATCCTGGCTTTGTAGATCCATCAAAATTTGTAGATACACGTAAACCAATTGCAGCAGAATTTGAATTCCAGGAAGAACGAGTAGTTATTATCGGAGCTCACTTAAATTCTAAAGGTGGGGATGGCTCACTGTGGGGACCAACGCAGCCGCCGGTGTTAGAATCCGTAACGAAACGTATTCAGCTTGCTCAAGCAATCAATGATTTTATCGATGAAGGACTTGCCATAAATCCGGAATTAAATATCATTGTAGCAGGGGACATGAATGACTTTGAATTCACACCAGCTCTTGAAACATTAAAAGGTGATGTATTAACGAATATGGTAGATAAAGCTCCAGAGCAAGACCGATTTACGTACTTCTTCCAAGGGAACAATCAAGTGTTGGATCATATTTTAGTTTCGAATAATCTTGCTGATGATGCGAAAATTGACTTAATTCATATGAATGCGAACTTTACAGAAGCACAAGGGCGTGCATCGGATCATGACCCAGTCTTAGTTCAAATTGATTTGAAGGCAGGGAATGAGGAAGTCCCAACACCAATCATACCTGAAAATGTATACAACTTTGATAACTACAAAACAGGTAAGTTAATAATGAATCGCGAAAGTATTTCGCTAACGTTAGGGAAAAATACGAACATTAAAAATGGAATCGCGGTATTTAGTGAATATGCAGAATTCCACGGGGAAGGATTCGCAGACAAAACAGTAACAATTAGTCCGAAAAAAGGAAATGCTATTATTGATTTTAAAGGTACACAAATTGGAAAAATAATTATCGAAGGAAAAAATGTAAAAGAGATACGAAATTTACCTACTGAAGCGAACATCACCTATACGAAAGGGGCTTCGGAAGAGGAAATTGAGTTTAAGTAATAGCTCATTGCGGTAAGTTGGTTTATAAACATAGAGTTTAGTAGACAAAAAACCGAAAATGGAATGTTGTTTAACGTCATTAGGGAAAAATTCCTTAATGACGTTTTTATGTATTTTTGAGCATCATGTATTTAAATGAATTACCTTGAAAAACTAAGGTTTCAACTTTTAATTGACTATTACTTTAAATCATAAATTGGATAATCTATGTTATTATTTAAATGTAAGTTTTGATAAATTTTGTTATTAATTAGTTGATTTAAACTCTTACTTATTTAGACAGGAGGTAGCGATGACATGGAACAAAAATTACTAGAATTACTCAACGAAATATATCCAGTGGATTTTATAAAAGTTGAAGCAGTAACAAATGAAATGTTTCGCTGTACCGCAACACAAGGTGAATACTTTGCAAGAATAACAAACTACAAAGGTTATGATGAACAATTAGAAGAGGTTACATATACAAACTACCTACATAATGAAGGACTAGGTGTATCACCTGCAATTGTCTCAATAAAGGGTAGAGTGGTAGAAAAGATAACCTTAAACAAAAAGGAATTATTAACTGTTCTTTATGAATCCGCAGCTGGTAACCATTTACCAAGGAATGAATGGAATGCAAATGTTTTAAAAGAGTTAGGTAGACAAATAGGTAAATTACATCGCCTCTCTAGAAAATTTGAGGAGATACATCCGACTAGATATATCAATGATTGGTATGAAAATGAGGAGTATGCATTCTTGAAATACATTCCTGAGGAAGAGACTACGATTAGAGATGTGGCACAAGAAATATTAAGTACAATAAAAAACATGCCAAAAGACAGTTCGAATTATGGATTGTTACACGGTGACTTATGGTTAGAGAATATATTAGTAGATCAAGATTTAAAGCTGTCAATGGTTGATTTTCAAGATTGTGAGAAAAATTATTATATCTTTGATTTAGCTGTTCCCATATATAGTGCGATCGAGTATTCATTTGTCGGTGGTGAGAACATCATTGAATATGGAAGAGGTATTACAAAAGCAATCATCGAAGGATACCAAGAGGAAAACAATCTCCCAAAGGAAATGTTAGATAAACTTCCTCTATTTATCAAACTAAAAGAAATCTTTGAGTATAGCTTGATGCATATGTATTGGAATAAAGAAAACTTAACGGAAGAACAGATAAGAATAATGAACCATTTTAGAATGAGAATTGAAAAAGATCATTCTTTCCTTGACACAAACGGTTTGTTGATAAACTAATCTTAATCTTGCGCAATTCGGATATGGATTTTTAGGAACTGGTCGAATAATTGGGTATCACCAGGCTGTTGTACCCCAACTGCTTTTAATTGTAAAAGGTGAAGGAAAGGTTATAGGTGAAAACGAGGAGTATATTAAAGTACAATGTGGAAATGCAGTGTTTTGGGTGAAGTATGAATGGCATGAGACCAAATCCGGGTGCCAAAACAAGGAATTATAATTAAATAAAATCATGCTTTAAACGAAGGATTATGGCAAGCAGGGGACTTCCTAAATGGAAGTCCTTTTAGGGGAACTTCTTATTTTGCGTGTTATCAACAATTGAAAAGCACTCAAATACAAAAGGTCCTATACAAAACTTTACAAGCTCACTAATTTTCTTACGCCCTCGGCAGGAATCAAACCTATATTTTAAGAAACGCAATCTCATGTGCTTTCCATAATAGAGTTAATTCCCGAGGGAAGCTAATACATCTAGCGATTTACAATTATTAGCTAAAATCACTGCGTGTTATTTATGCGAACATTGAGCATTCATTTCGCCCTTACTCTTTAGGATGAAGAAATATCAGAATTTTACCATCCTCAACGTCGTTAGAATAACGTTCAGCTGCATCATCTGGGACTCCAATTTCCATAAGAGCATGTTTTAACCCGCCAGCACCAGAGTTAGCCCCTACGACTGCTCCCCCAATTGTTGTAATAATAGGACCTGCAGCCAACACAGCGCCAAATCCGGGAATCAAAACAGTGGATAATCCTGCTATCACGCCTGCTATGCCAATTGCAGCCCCAGTTGCAGCTCCAGCAAGGGCTCCATCTATATTGGAGGGTTTTACTTCCTGTGTGTTTTCAGATAATTCTTTTGCTTTTTTAGTAATAACTGAAATTTCCTCAGTTGTATAGCCTTTCTCTTTTAAATTTTCAACAACTTCAGCCGCTCTATGTTCATTATCGTATACACCAATAACTTGATTCTTCATTAAAAATTACCTCCTGTTTGCTTCAGCTGTGTTTTCTTTACCCGTTTTTTAGTATTTCTAGACACATTTCACCTTCAAGCAAATGTATACCAAAGATACTGTACAAATTTTCCATTGTTTGAACCAAGTTGTGGGCCTACTACAGCTCCTAAAGTAGTCGATTTTAATGGAAGATGCGAGCAACTAGATAATGACAATAATAATATGTCTTTGTGCTTTCAAAAAAGGACCTTCAGTCTCAATAGCTGAAGGTCCTTCTTTTTTATGCCATTTCATTTTTATTTTCAATATCTTCTACTTTGATAAATTTTAGGACAACGAACAGGAGAATGAATCCCAATACACCTGCCGTAATATAGCTGGCATTGAGATAATTTTTCATGACAAGTGACATAATAGGAGGGCCGGCTGCAACGCCTATAAATCGCGCTGAGCTGTAAAAAGAGGATACGGTTCCTCTTAACTCTTTTCTAATATTGTCAGTAATAATTGTGTCAAGTGCAGGCAAAAGTGCACCAATAGCAATCCCCACTATACTCGTTACGACTAATAAAAGTATCAGTTTTTTGCTTGTAAACCCAACGAAGACAATACTGACAGACATTGCTATCAAGGAGACAATGATTATTTTTTTAATCCTTCCCAGGTTTCCTTTAATTTTTCTACCGGATATATATGAAGCGATACAAAGTAATAAAAGGGGAATGGCCAGGACAAACCCTTTTTTAATCCCTTTTATATCATGAACTTTCTCGAGGTTTTCTGACAAAAAAAATAGCATACTAAATAATATGAGCATTACAAGGACTCCGTTAAGGAATACGGTATACAACCATTTTCCTTCCTCCTTGAAAACTTTTTTTGTATTACGTAAAAACTCTTTGAACTTCAATGGTTCATCATCATCTTTAGGAGCTTTAACGAAGAAGAAAATAAGTATAATTGAAATCAGACTAAGCGCTGAAATGGAAAAGAAGGGCAGGAACCATAAAAAAGCGGCAAATATTGAACCTAAAATGGGACTTAACACTTTCCCAAACGTGTTAGATGTTTCAATTATTCCTAATGTAGAACTTATTTTTTCGTCATCATCCTGATAAAGATCACCTACAAGAGGCAAAACGATCGGCATGGCACCAGCCGCCCCTATTCCCTGAATTATTCTGCCAACAATAATTATTGTGTACGGGTCATCCATTTTCCATGAAGCAAATCCGGCAATCAGACCACCAATTAAAGCTAAAATTAAGCTCGGTAATATGACGATTTTTCTACCGAAGCGGTCCGATAAATAGCCAGCTACTGGGATAAGAAAAATAGCTGCGACTGAATAGCTAGTTATGATCATGCTCGATTGAAATGAAGTGATCCCGACCTTATCTTCCAGTATCGGGAGCACGGGAATAAGCATCGAATTTCCCAGTGTCATGATGAGCGGAATAGAAGTCAAACTTACAATACACCAGACACTTACATTAACCTTCTCTTGGTCCATTACCACACCTCGACTAATATTCTTTTAAAGGTATGGTTTCCTTTCGTGTTCATTTTATGCGCTGTTGGTGAGATTATTGGAATAACACTTGGTAAGCCTGCTTGCCAAAGTAGATCCCGAAACCAATCATTAATAAGGCTGAGATAAAAGAGACCGTTTTCAAAAGTTTTGTAGACAATAATTTCCGAGCGACACTGGATAAAAAGGCATAAATAAAATCCACAAAAATAATGCCAATCAAGATGGCGATGCTTACCAAAATGATTTCATACCCTGTAGAGATACCAGCGTTTTTTGCAAGTATGGAGCCGTATATTCCCAGCCAGAAAAGGATGGTTAGCGGATTCAAAAAAGACATGAAAAATCCGGTCATGATGGATTGTCTCAGTCGAGTTCTTTTACCAGTTTTCGAATCCATCTCAATTTTATGTAGCGACAGTAAACTTTCGATACCGGTGTACAAAAGAACAAAACAGCCGAAAGACCATAGTATTGTTTTCAACCAAATGGAATTGACAAATTGGCCAATTCCAAAATATACGATAAACATATATATAATGTCCGTCGCTATGGCACCCAGACTAAAAAACCATGCATGAAAAAAGCCATTTTTTAAACCTGTATTTAAAAGTACAGTCTTAACAGGTCCAATTGTTGCAGCCATTGATATGCCTAAAAAGATATAGGTAAACATAGAATCCATAAATTATCCTCCAATTATCAAATGTACTTGCATTTTATTCGAAGGCAATAACTTTTAGGACAATTTAAAAGGGCGATTCTAATAGGATTTTTGTAATTGTATTCGATATTTTTTTACATAATCATTTCAGTGTCAGCTTTTTTTATGTGATAAAATAGATATGTGAAAACGAGTGTGCATTTCTTTGTAATTTTATGACAACGGAAATACCTCAATATAGTTAATTGAAACCAAAAGTAGCTTTTTGTACAAATTGCTGATAACTATAAAACTTCCTTAAAAGTAAGGTTAATACAACGAAATATAATGTAAAAGGAGCTAACGTTATTCAGTAATTTGGCGCTATTGTTGAATCAGTGAATTTACGGAGCTGAGGATTATTAAGTAAATAAGAGCAAAATAAAAGCGGCCTCCACGATTAGATTGTGGAAGGCCGCTTTTTTTATAAACACAGTCTACATTATTGTTGTTACAACGGACTCACTTGAAATAAACTAAAAGATCTTTTGAGTTTACTAAGCTTTTCGCAATGATTTCATAATTAAGCTCACTATGAAAACTAGAATAATTGCTCCAATGAGAGCAGGGAAGATATAGAAATCTGAAATTTTAGGACCCCAACTTCCAAGAAGCATACCGCCAATCCATGCACCGATTATACCTGCGATAATATTACCAATAATTCCTCCTGGGATATCTTTACCCAAAATTATACCTGCAAGCCAACCGATAATCCCGCCAATTATTAAAAACCAAATAAAACTCATACTGTCCAACTCCTATTTTTTATTTTAAATATTTCGCCATAGTGTTTTATAACCTTTATTAAACCTCTTCAAACATAAGGAGGAAAAAAATTTGTTTGAAGTTTCAAAGAAGATGGTGGACATTGTTATCTCTAATATGTTTTGTCATCAATGAAGTAAATAAAATAGTGCGTCTGTTATTATCTCCTTTTCTAATCGGGCATGTTAGCTGAAATTGAAGCAGCAGGTTAACTTAAGGAGGGATTTTTAAAAAATAAGAGAATAACTATTGAAAGACCAAATTCTGGGATATAAGAATATAGCTAGTTTCATAAAGGAATAATGAAACTAAAAACGAGAGGAGAGAGATATTGATGGAGATAATTCAATTATCAAAGAAGGATGAATTATTTAATAAGGCTATAGATGTTTTTTGGAAAGAATGGGGTGTGGAAGGTGGTCGTGCTTTTTATGAAGATTGTATGATTCATGCCTTAACTAATCCAAATGACATACCGAGTTTTTACATTGCAAAAGTAGATGATAACATTATCGGAACTTATGCATTAATTCGTAATGATCTAAATAGCCGTCAGGATTTGAGCCCATGGCTAGCATGTTTGTTTATAGATGAAAAATTCAGAGGTAATTCTCTAGGAGCTAAATTGTTGAATCATGGACTGCAGGAAGCAGCAAAAAGAGGGTACGAATATCTCTATCTTACTTCAGATCTTAAAGACTACTATGAGAAATATGGTTGGGAAAAGATTGGGGTTGCTTACGGACTTAGTGGAGGGAGAATACCTTTGTTTAAAAAGAATACTGCTCTATAACTAATACAGCGATAGCTAATGGCAATGATTGTAAGTCTTAAAGTTGCTAAATCTCCTCTCTTTTAGGTGAAAACTTTAGCTAGTCTATTTATGTCAGCAGAAGGTATCTTGATTATGGTTGAAAAACAAGGTCATATCGTGGGGCTAATGGCGAGATAGCAAGGCTTTTACAAAGAGAACTATTTTGCAGCTTTCGCGTTTTTAATTATTTAGCAATCGGGGGCTTTCCTGGAACAAGGGTAAGCCATTTTCTTTGTAGGTGCACGATAAACTAATACCATTACGATTATTAAAAGCTTATCTAAGTTCTATTGAGAAGGAGTCTTACTAAAGATGAATGAACAAAGTATCAAAAATAAAAAGGCTTGGGAATATCGAGCATATGAATTTTGGAGCAAAAGTAACGGTACTCCACAGGATTTAGCTACTCATATGGTAGAAAATCCCGGAGCATTTCTTAAAAAGCATAAACAATACTTTGAACGTATTGAAGGCAAGAAGATTGCAAATGTTTGTGGTTCAAATGGCAGAAAAGCAGTACCATTAGCATTATTGGGTGCTGGAGTAACAGTATTTGATATTTCAGCAGAAAACCAAAAATACGCCTTAGAATTAGTGGGATTTGCAAATACCTCTATTAATTATATTGTCACTGATATTTATGATATAGACTTAGAAATGTATAGCAATCATTTTGACATGATTTATTTAGAAGGTGGCATATTGCATTATTTTAATGATATTGATAAATTCATGTTTATTTTGTTTTCATTATTAAAAGATGGTGGAGAAATGATTCTAAGTGATTTTCATCCCTTAAGAAAATGTATAGTTAAAGGTCCTAACGCTGAAATCCAAAATCAAATCCAACAAGGTTATTTTGACAAGGAAATAAAAAATGGAGACTTAGCGTATAAGCATTTCTTTGATGAGCATGAACAAGAGGACTTTCCTGATGTGTCTATAAGATTATATACACTTAGCGAGATAATAAATTCTGTCATCACATCTGGTTTTAAATTAAAAAAATTTGATGAGCATCGTGGTTGGAACAATGAAAATATACCGTGGGAATTTACTATTTTGGCTTTTAAATAGCTAAATTAGTTTAATTAAGGATGCAGAAGAAAAATTGTTATTTTATTTAAATGTTATAAGACGTGTGTGGAAGTGATTGACCTTAGGAGAGGAGAAAAAGATGATTGAATTACGAAAAATAAACGGTGATAACATAGATGAAGTAATAGCACTTGAAGTTAATGAAAACCAGAAAGACTATATAGAAACGACTAACCTCAGAAGCTTTGCAGACGCTCATATGATGAACGCAGACGGAATACCAGCGACTCCATTTGCCATTTATGCCGATGAAATTGTGGTTGGATTCTTGATGTACATTTATGATACGTTAGATCATGAATCATTTGAAACTGAAGTTTTTTACGGGAAGAAGAGCTATTTTATTTGGCATATGATGATTGATAAGCATTACCAGGGGCAAGGATATGGCAAACTTGCTTTTGAAAAAATGCTGAAGGATATTGAAACTACGCCAGATGGAGAAGCAGAATATGTAACCCTCTTTTATCATACAAGTAATGTCAAAGCTAAAACATTATACGCTTCATTTGGTTTCATGGAGACTGGAATCATTCAGGATAGTTCGATGTTAGCCATTAAAAAACTAGATAGGAACATAACAGAATCCTTAGTGAATAGGATCTCTTTGAAAGAAATGTAGGCTACAACGTCTCGACTCATTATAAACCCAAATATCTATAATGAAAAACCGATTTTGTTAGAACTGACTTAATAAGAAATAAATATTGTATACCGCGATCGGGCGCTTTCAGTAAAAGAAAGTGTCTTCTTTTGAAGCTCGCTAATAGTTCAGCAATATATTATTTTCAAAGATGTTTTATCATCTGGAAGGTCTACTATACAGCAATAGCAATTTTAAAAAAGCAAAAGATCATATTTGATAAATACGGAGTGCTGAATAGAACAGAATTAATAATTAAATCCAAATAAAGAAGCTTAATTTTTTTCAACACATAAGAAATGCGTCTACAATCAAGAACAGATTCACCTTCTATTTAAAAAGGTCTGTTGGCCATTTTATGAATTTTTTGAATACCGATTTCAGTCTAATTACCGATAGCATATTAAATGATTATCCTGTATTGTTAATAGGTCGTTAAAGACACTATCAGGTATATCCTGCAAATATATGAAATGATAGGTGGAAACAATGAATTATCAAGTATTATTATATTATCATTACACGAAGATTGAAGATCCAGCAGCGTTTTCAGCAATGCACTTAGCCATGTGTAAAGAAATCGGTTTAAAAGGTCGTATTTTAGTTGCTACTGAGGGCATTAACGGTACTGTTTCAGGTACGATTGAGCAAACAGAGCAATACATGGCAAACATGCAAGCAGACCCATTATTTGAAGGCATTGTCTTTAAAATTGATGCGGCAGAAGGGCATGCATTCAAAAAAATGCACGTACGCCCACGTCCTGAGTTAGTAAACTTAGGCTTAGAAGAAGATGTAAACCCACATGAATTAACAGGTCGCTACCTGTCACCAGAACAATTCCTTGCCGAAATGCAAGATGAAAATACAGTAGTATTAGATGTGCGCAACACGTATGAATACGATGTCGGCCATTTTCGTGGCGCGATTCGACCAGATGTAAAAAACTTCCGTGATACACCGGAATGGGTCCGTGCAAACCGCGAGCTATTCGAAGGGAAAAATGTTTTAACTTATTGCACGGGTGGGATTCGTTGTGAGAAGTTTTCGGGCTGGATGAAACGGGAAGGCTTTGGCAATGTCGGTCAATTACATGGCGGTGTTACCACATACGGAAAAGACCCTGTTACAAAAGGTCAATTATGGGACGGTCAAATGTACGTATTTGATGAACGTTTAACGGTGCCAATCAATCAAGTAGAGCACGTAATTATCGGTCGTGATCACTATGACGGTGAACCTTGTGAACGTTACATTAACTGTGCAAACCCTGAATGTAACAAACAAATCATCGCATCTGAAGAAAATGAAGCTAAACATTTAGGTGGCTGTACAATCGAATGTACAAAGCATGCACGCAACCGCTACATCGTGCGTCACAATTTAACAGAAGAGCAAGTAGCGCAAGCGATTGAGGCGTTACAAGCAAAAGCGTAAAAAGCCGTATATCAATCATAAAAAAACGGCATAAAATATCTATCATAACCTCAACCAACGATATTGAAGTACTGAAAACACTCTATGTAAGTGTTCAAACTATCCATTCCAATAATGGACTAGTCTGTTCGCTTACACAGGGTGTTTTTTCTTTTGTAAGGAAAAAGTAAATGACTAATTAATAGGTGATGATGCTAATAACTTAAAGCTGTTTAAAGTAAATGATCACAGGGTATTCAAAAAAATGTAACAGGATGTAGCTAGTGCAAGCTCACAAAATGTTGAAGAAGCCTTGCGGAACTTTTTAATTATTAAACAAGATCGGAGATGATTGCTGATGGGAAACCCACATCTAACTGACCCACGTACGAAATTTTATACGGAGAAATTCCCGGATCAAGAACAGAATACGCCAGCGCTACAAAATGAAATGAGTCCTAAACCTGATTGTGGAGAAGAATCATATAAAGGATACAATCGCCTGGAAGGGCGCAATGCCTTGATTACCGGAGGCGATTCTGGAATTGGCCGTGCCGCCGCCATTGCATATGCACGCGAGGGAGCAAATGTGGCCATTCAATTCTTCCCTGGCGAAGAGGAAGATGCCAATGAAGTCAAAGAATTAATTGAAAAAGCAGGCAGAAAAGCATTACTGCTACCGTATGACTTGCGAGAAGATGGCACAGCGACAGAAATTGTGTCAAAAACAGTGGAAGCTTTTGGCGGATTAGACATACTAGTATTGAATGCTGCGCAACAAATCGCACAGCCATCCCTAAGTGACTTAACAATCAAACAAGTGCATGACACGTTCAAAGTAAACATCATCAGCATGTTTGAGACCGTCAAAGCTGCCGAAAAACATCTGGAACCAGGAAGTGCGATTGTCATGACCACATCGGTTCAATCGTTCGATCCGTCCTCATCCTTAATGGATTATGCCGCGACAAAAGGTGCCATAAGCAACTTTATGGTATCCCTGTCCTCGTATTTTGCTTCTAAGGGTGTGCGTGTTAATGGTGTTGCACCAGGACCAATTTGGACGCCGTTACAGCTGGATAATGGAAAATTGGAAGGAGAAATTCCGAAGTTTGGCCAAATTACTCCTCTCGGCCGTGCGGGACAACCAGTAGAGCTTGCGCCGGTGTATGTTCTTTTGGCCTCCGATGAAGGAAGTTATATTACCGGTCAGATTTATGGAGTGACTGGTGGCAAGCCGATAGACTTGTAATCTTACGTAAATGTCAAATAGAAAAATCTGATGCGAAAATAACCACTTTCATCACATTTAAGACACTCATGTAGAAATGGGTGTCTTTTTGTATAGGGCCATTTTATTGATTAAAAATGGGTTGAGAGATTTTGAAGAAAAGTACAATAAAGTAACAGGGCACGTTCGTTAAATATAAAAAATTTGAAAGTTGGCTATATAATAGAAATTGATATTAAGATAAGGAGTGGTTGTAATGAAGATAAGTAAGCACAATGCTGAGCATTATTTATGGGGTGATAACTGTGATGGTTGGCATCTAGTAAAAAATACAGAATTAAGCATCATCCACGAACGAATGCCAGCAAATACAACGGAAGTTGTACATTATCATAATCAAGCACGTCAATTTTTCTTTATTTTGACAGGGATAGCAACTATTCAAATTCACGATGAAATTATTACATTAAATCCTCAAGAAGGGATAGAAATACCTCCTCTTATCAAACATCAAATGCGTAATGAATCTAATCAGGATGTTGAATTTTTAGTAATATCCCAACCAAATAGTAAAGGTGACAGAGTTAATTTGTAAAATGTTCATACATAATCTTGAATAAAGGTTTCAAATAATGTGTTTATATCCTACAACAATGAAAAGACCCCATTTAGATAGTGAATATGTAAAACTGAATATGCATACTAAAAAAAGACAGTTAGTATTTGGCACAATACCAATAAAATAAGCTCGGAGGAATAAAAATATGAAACGATTGGGGACTCTCTACTTTTTCTGTGGGAAAATGGGAGCAGGAAAATCAACGAAATCAAAACAAATGGCTATAGAAAAACATGCGGTACTGTTATCTGAGGATGAATGGCTAGCATCTCTTTATCCCGATCAGATTACATCATTTGAGGACTATCTTAAATTTTCAGCGCAGCTTAAGCCGATGATGAAAAAGCATGTCCAAAATATTTTAAGTGTTGGTACTGATGTAGTGATGGATTTTCCAGGTAACACTCAAAAACAGCGAAAGTGGTTTTTGGATATAGCGTCCGAGGTCAATGCAAACCATCAACTAATTTTCCTTAATTTAAATAACGAGCAATGCTTACATCAAATAGCACAAAGGCGTATCGAACAGCCCGAAAGAGCAGCTTTTGACACGGAAGCTACGTTTATTCACGTTACTAAATTTTTTGAAGCCCCTGAAGCATCCGAGGGTTTAAATATTTTAGAGGTTAGTGGAAAAGAATAACAAAGGTTGGTTATCATCCAGAAAATCAGGAAGCACATCACTTATATGCCAGTTTAGGATTTATTGATAATGGTGATCAATTTAGAATGGAAATGGCTGTTATCAAATAAATAAACGAGATAAGGGAGAGCCTGTATTGTGTTCTCCCTTTTAAATTTATAAATACACTATTCAAGAAGCGGAAACTACTAATTTGTTAGAATGTAAAATCTAGAATCATTTTACTCGTGTCACCTGTAAACTTATAATTATAAGATCCTTTCAGGCTCTCTAAGTCACCGGTAGCTTTGATGATTGTTGCTGGAGAATCTAGATTTCCTTTATCAAATATCCCTTGCTCTAGAGCAGTAAACGTGCCCTGTTTTCCTTTATAAGTTCCTTCAAAATGCAAAAATCCGGAAATTTTAGAAGTGGCTAAATGACCATCATCTATAGAAGAGTCTATATAAAATAATAAATATTCAACAAAAGCTTTTCCTGTTAATTCACCCTCAATATCATACTCGACATGGGCAATATTTATAGGGAATTCATTTCTAGTGTTGTCCACTGGCTTTTCATCCCATTTGCTTACTGTAAATGTTACCTCCATAGTTAATCTCCCTTCATTACTAAATGGTATTTCACCTCAAGTATAAATCCAAAAAGTACCATTATCAATAATAGAATAGGATTGCTTTTATTATTTTTTCATTACTAACTTTGGGTAATATTATACGGGCTAGATTGTCGAACAATAGTTGTTGACTAAACCAATTGATTTGAATACAATTCTTTAGAAATACAGATGTGAAGAGTAGTTAAAGACTTGGAGCATCGATGGATCTAATGTTGTTATTCTTAGTGATGATGCAACGGGATTTGCCATTACAGAAATAGGATATTATCATTTTCATTACCATAATTAGAGAGAGTAATAAAATGACAGATTAATCTACAATAATTAGGAGAGGGGAAAATCGAATGAACCCTTTGTTATTAGATATTCCTTTACAATTAGAAACAGAAAGACTAATTCTTCGTGCACCACTTTTAACTGGAGACGGAGAAATTGTGAACCAAGCAATTAGATATTCCTTTTCTGAATTAAAAGAGTGGTTGTCACTTTTCCAACAAGTTCCGACCGTTGAAGAAACAGAAATCTTGTTAAAAAATGCTCATATTAATTTTTTAAAAAGAGATAGTTTTCGTTTCCTTATTTTTGATAAAGATGGAGGCAAGGACTTAATTGGAACTACGAGTCTTCATGCAATTGACTGGAACATTCCTAAAGGTGAGATTGGATACTGGATTAATACAAAATATAGTGGTAATGGATATATGACGGAAGCAGTAAAGGAGTTAGTAGACTTCGGATTAAATTATCTTAAATTTAAGAGAATTGGAATAAGATGTGAATCAACAAACGTTAAAAGTCGTTTTATACCGGAAAAACTTGGTTTTATATTAGAAGGTACTTTAAGGAATGAGGATCTAACCGCAGATGGCAGCAGGCTGACTGACATTTGTATTTATTCTAAAATAAATTAAAGGTAGCTAAAAAAAGAATTATCTAAATTGAAGTCTTAGAAAAAGGCGCTTTCCTGGAGCAAGGAAGTGCCTTTTTAAAATTAATTGAAAAGGTGCCCATTTTACATTTAAAGGTCATAATTCAGTGTTTAGTTATATACTAGCAAAATAAACCTACATTTTTTCTAGGCTATTTTTTATGGGCTTTTGAAGTACGTCTATAATGGCAGCGATGATAGCAGTTACTAACATCCCTATAAGACCAAGTGCTATCGGACCCGCTGCGTCATCACCCGTGAACATAGCCAAAACCCTTAGGTAAACTATTAAAAACAAAATGAATAAAATAGTAGTGAAAGCACATTTTTTTATAACCTTCAAGCATTGAAGGGAAACCTCAGAAAAAGCATTGTTTATATTGATAAAACTCAATAGTTTATATGCTTGATACAACGCAACAGAGAACGTGATGCATACCCCATATGCACCTATTAATAATGGATATATCGAATAATCTCCTGGACGCTCTTTTGCATCCCGTATAGCTGCTTGAGGTAACCAATATATACACACAGCAAGCACCGCAATTCCAATAAGAAAAGCAACGATCTTTAAGAAAAAAATTGAATTTAGTTTACCATTCATTTGAAGCACCTCATTGACTTAATGATAATATGATGTAATACGATATTAGTCTATTTTTTATCGTTTATCAATACATTTATTTCGATTTATAATATATTATTGCTGTTTTTCAATTGGTTATTTAATAATCATTTGGGAATCGTACTTCAGTTATTGTAAGTTTTTCATGAAGTAACTGAACAAAAGAGCGCAATTCACACTTGACGTATCGATAATTCTCGATATAATGAAATGTGCAAGTTAGTTTTATTGAGGATGAAGCCTATATGGCTTCGAAAAAGAGTGCGCACTTGACATTTCGATAATTCTCGATACAATGATTTGTATGAAACAAGTTGATATTTTTAAAGCATTATCCAATGAAGCAAGGTTGCAAATTTTAGAATGGCTCAAGGAACCGGATCTCCATTTTAAGCCCCATGAAGGGATTGATATGAACGAAACAGGGGTTTGCGTTAGTCAAATAACAGAAAAATTGAACATGACGCAATCGACAGCATCTCATTATCTTTCCATGCTCTTACAGGTTGGTCTTATAAAGGCTGACCGTATAGGAAAGTTTACTTATTATAAAAGAAATGAAGATGCCATCAATGGAATCGCTGAATTCTTGAAGCAAAAGAAATAACGAGTGAAACTGAATTCTTTGTGCGTTCTTTAAAGAGTTCAGTTTCATTTAGGCTAGCTAGAAAATTTTATATTTTTTTGAACTAACATATCGATAATTTGAGATATGTCTATATATCTATATATATAAATGATTTAAAGGAGTGACATCACTTGTCTAACACAATAAAGATCTATATTTTGGCTATCGTCAGTTTTTTAGTAGGAACTTCTGAATATATAATTTCAGGAATTTTAGATACGATAGCCGATTCACTTGGCATAACTTTAGCTGCTGCAGGTCAATTAATTACAATATTTTCGCTTGTATATGCAATATTTACACCTATTTCTATGGGAATAACGTCTAGTATGGATAGACGTAAGTTAATGATTTTTTCGCTAGGTTTGTTCGTAATAGGTAATATCTTAGCGTTCATCCTACCTGGTTACGGATTATTTGTGATGGCTCGTGTCATTATGGCACTTGGAGCAGGGATGGTCGTAGTTACTGCATTAACGATCGCTGCAAAAATTGCACCAGAAGGGAAGCAAGGCAGCTCAATTGCTACAGTGGTTATGGGCTTTACAGCTTCATTAATTATAGGGGTGCCCGTTGGCAGAATTATTTCTAGCGCATTTGGCTGGAAAGCGGTATTTGGCGGGATAGCACTACTAGGAATTATTGCAATCATTATAATAAGAGCGACGATCCCACTTATTGAGGGTGATAAATCTGTACCATTAGTTAAGCAGTTGGCACTTTTAAAGAAAAGAAAGGTGGCAATTGGATTAGCCATTACTTTTTTCTGGGTTGGTGGGTACTCAATTGCTTACACGTACCTTTCACCATACTTGTTACATGTATCAGGAATAGGGAAAAACTATCTAAGTGGCGTATTACTAATTTTCGGTATCGCAAGCTTGTTTGGTTCTAAATTTGGTGGATTTAGTACAGATCGTTGGGGAGTCCAAAAAACATTGATAGGTGGCATGCTGTTACATATTATCATGTTAGTATTATTATCTGTCGTAACAAACTCCTATATTAGTGTATTAATAGTATTAATACTATGGTCATTTGCAGCATGGACATCGGGACCAACACAACAATATAACTTGGCTACCATCGAGCCAGAATCATCTGGTATCTTATTAGGCTTAAATCAATCCGTAATGCAACTGGCAATGGCTGCTGGAGCAGGAATTGGAGGTGTTTTTGTGGAGAAAATATCACTATCTTCAGTTACTTGGATAGGTGCATTAGGAGTTACGATAGCTATTGGCGCAACGATGGCGCTTTCTCGAGCCCAGTCAAGCACGACCTCCGTAGAGTATAAAAAAGCCTAACAGTTTAGCAGAAAAATCGGTTTTTAAAATTTATCTGCTGAGTTAGGAATGCCCATTATAAAAATTAATAACATTTTTCGATGCCATGGAAAATCTAAATAAGATATTTCCATGGTTTTCTTTTCTTACATCAACTAGTTAAATACGCTAATTTTTGTTTGGGCAATATATTTTTATGAATATAAAACAAATTAGTTAGTCATAATATCTAGCGACAGATACCATGTTAAAAAATATTTTCTGGAGGAACAAAATTATGGCTAAAGATTTCTATACGACACTTAAAGAAAGACGATCTTACTACGGAATTGGTAAAGAGGTAAAAATATCGGATGAAAGAATTAAAGAAATTGTAGAATTTGCTGTGAAATATACGCCATCAGCATTCAATTCTCAATCTGCACGTTTGATTGTATTATCAGGTGAAGCACATAATAAATTATGGGACATCACAACTGAAACATTAAGAAAAGTAGTTGGAGACCAAGACTTTTCAGCAACTCAACAAAAAATGGATTCCTTTAAGGCAGGGTATGGCACCGTATTATTCTTTGAAGATGAGGCTGTAATTAAATCGCTTCAAGAGCAATTTGCTCCCTATGCTGAGAACTTTCCAATTTGGTCAAATCAAGCATCAGGTATGCACCAATTAGTAGTGTGGGCAGGATTGGAAGCAGAAGGATTAGGAGCTTCTTTACAACATTATAATCCACTAATTGATGATGAAGTAAAAAAAGAATGGTCTATACCTGAAAATTGGAAGCTTATTGCGCAAATGCCATTTGGTAATCCAACAGTCACACCTGGTGAAAAAGAATTCCGCCCACTTGAAGAACGAATTAAATTTTTTAAGTAATGAATATATATTTCTAACCAGTACCATTGCGGAACTGGTTTTTTTGTACGAAAGATACTTTAGTTTCTTAACATATAGTAGCATTCATTCAACGAACCAATAAATTTTTTATTGGTTTTCCAAATTTTGTTTTATTGACAAATCTGTGACGTGGGAATATGATTTTACTCGTAAATAATATCTCGAATTTGAGATATTGATTAATAACTATCTTGAATTCGAGATATGTTGAAAGGAGGTTTTTCTATATGAGTATCAATTGCTTAATATCAACAGGTTTGTAATGCAGATAGGTTGTTTTGGCAATGAACTCTTTGATTTGGTTCTCATTTAGTTTTAAGTCCGTTTTTATATCAATGGTATAAAAGTTTTTGTTACGTTTCATATTACTATTGTGCTTCTCTCCTTAAAATGAGAAGAACTACTAATCGTAATAAACAGCAAAGAGCTGTCATATTGCAAGCGAAACTTACAGTACTGGGCAAAATGGCCAATCAATAAAAAATATATTATAGATAGGGGAGCAAAAGATGGATATCTTCCTAGCGATTTTACCAGCTCTGTTTTGGGGAAGTATTGTGCTCTTTAATGTCAAGCTTGGTGGTGGTCCCTATAGTCAAGTACTTGGAACAACAATTGGTGCACTGCTCTTCTCCATAGGGGTTTATTTTGTAGTTAAACCAGAACTGACACCTGTAGTTTTGGGGGTCGGCATTGTTTCAGGTCTTTTTTGGGCATTAGGACAAGCAAATCAATTAAAAAGTATTGATTTAATGGGTGTATCTAAAACCATGCCGATTTCAACAGGTTTACAGTTAGTAGCCACAACTTTATTTGGCGTTATTGTGTTTCATGAATGGTCAACAACAATGTCGGTTATATTAGGTGTTCTGGCGCTTATTAGTATTATTGTTGGGATTGTTCTTACATCTCTTCCGAATCCAGAAGAGAAAAAAGAGGACAATGGTGGCAATTTGAAAAAAGGGATATTAATTCTCCTTGTTTCAACATTCGGATATTTAGTCTATGTGGTTGTAGTTCGCTTGTTTGATGTCAATGGTTGGTCTGCTTTATTGCCACAAGCAATCGGGATGGTTATAGGTGGGATTTTATTAACCTTTAAGCATAAACCATTTAACAAATATGCAATCCGTAATATTATCCCCGGCTTAATTTGGGCTGCGGGGAATATGTTTTTATTTATTTCTCAGCCACGTGTCGGAGTAGCCACGAGTTTTTCACTTTCCCAAATGGGAATCGTGATTTCAACTTTAGGTGGAATATTTATCATTGGTGAGAAAAAAACAAAACGTCAAATGATAGCTATAGTAATTGGGATTATTTTTATTGTCGCCGCTGGAATTATGTTAGGGATGGCGAAAGGATAAGAAGGAGGATTTTACATGTATTCAGATTTAGAAGGAAAAGTTATTGTTATTACAGGTGCTTCAACAGGATTAGGAAAAGCAATGGCATTACGCTTTGGTGAGGAGAAAGCAAAAGTTATCGTTAATTTCCGCTCAGATGAAAATGAGGCCAATGCTGTTGTTGAGGGAGTAAAAAAAGCAGGTGGGGATGCCATAGCTGTAAAAGGTGATGTGACAGTTGAAGAGGATGTCATCAACCTAGTACAGACTGCTGTGAATAAATTTGGAACCCTCGATGTGATGATTAATAATGCAGGTATTGAAAATCCAGTAGCTTCACATGAAATGCCGTTAAGTGACTGGAATAGAGTCATCAATACCAATTTAACGGGTGCGTTTTTAGGAAGTCGAGAAGCAATTAAATACTTCGTGGAGAACGATATTAAAGGGTCTGTTATCAATATGTCTAGTGTTCACGAAATGATCCCATGGCCTTTGTTTGTGCACTACGCAGCAAGTAAAGGTGGAATTAAGCTGATGACACAAACATTAGCCTTAGAATATGCTCCTAAAGGAATCCGTATCAACAACATCGGGCCTGGAGCGATTAATACACCAATAAATGCGGAAAAATTTGCAGATCCAGCAAAACGTGCAGATGTAGAAAGCATGGTACCGATGGGGTATATCGGAAAACCTGAAGAAATTGCAGCCGTAGCGGCATGGCTTGCTTCTTCCCAAGCTAGCTATGTAACAGGAATCACTTTATTTGCAGATGGTGGAATGACTTTATATCCTGATTTCCAAGCTGGTCGTGGGTAAGTAACAGCACCGACAATTAATCATGCATTTGTCTTTAGGCATTGGAGGCTGGCGTTTGCCACTTCCAATGCCTTTTAATTTAATTAATGTATTATTTGGAGGAAAATCCCAAGATAAATAGAATACATATGAGTAGGATGTTTGTGAAAGGGGTGGATTTGAAGTTTGAGTAAATTATCGTTAAATGAGTTAGAAAAGAAACTTAAAGGCATTAGAATTGAAGCTTTTGTTATTTATAAAGGGGATACTCGAATCTACGAGTACTTGAAGAATAAAAAGGTAGTCGAGAAGCCTTTAAAGGTAAATTCCATTACAAAGAGCATTGTTTCTATTTTAATTGGAATTATGGTAGATAAGGGTTAATTAAAAATATTCACGAATCCATTCAAAACTATTTTCCAGAGATATTAGAGTCTAATGATCCGCAAAAGAAAGAAATTACAATATTTCATTTGTTGACTATGACTTCGGGGTTACAAATAGGAAATTTCCAGGGGTCAAAAAACTGGGTTAAATACATACTAGAACAGCCAATTATACATAGACCTGGTTCAACCTTTCAGTATAATTCAGGAGACTCCCATTTACTAAGTGCAATCATACAAAAAATTTCTGGAATTTCCACTGCTTCATTTGCCGAAAAATATCTTTTTCATTCGCTGGGGATAAATAAATACACTTGGCTAAAGGATCCACAAGGAGTTAACGGGGGTGGTTTCAGTATTTCATTATATCTTGAGGATATGGTGAAGCTTGGATTGTTATTTTTAAACGAAGGGCAATTTAATTCAAGTCAGATCCTTTCATCCAACTGGCTCCATCAAGCAACAAGACCATATAATCAAGTGAAAAAAACAAATGAAGGAACTTATGGATATGGTTATCAGCTATGGACTTATGAAAATAATCATTCTAACACCCCGAATGATTATTATTATGCGAATGGTATATTTGGGCAATATATATTTATTGTTCCGAAATTAAATATTATGGCAGTGGTAAAAAGCCATCTCCAAAAAGAACAGCAATCAGCACCAAGAATCTTTTTTGAAGAGCGAGCTATTAAAAAGTTGGCAGGATGAGAGAGATAGTGGAGCAAGTCAAACTGCGATTCCTCCTTATGAGGATTGAGTAAAAAACTATGTGATATAGTGAGAAGCTTGAATAACCATAGTGGAGGTGAATGTTTTATAGATGATAGTATTTACGTTCATTAGTATTTATGTAATGCCAATTTTAGCTATTACATTTTGTCTAAACCTTGTTGCAATAATAAAGAAAATAAAAAAAGAAGTTAACTATATCTTTTGTATTCATTGTCTGGAGCATTGCTGTTACAGCGGTAGGTGAGTAATAGAGTTGCATTAACCAAAGCAATTAGCAGTTGAAAAGAAAATGCCGCAATCTTGATTGTTGACCAGTTAGTAGAAGATACATTGTAACTTTATTCCTCTAGTTTCGTTAAATTTGTTAAGAAGTGCATTCTAGTAAAATATCATAAGAGGAAGAATTAGAATGAAAACTATTTATCATTGTTTAATTATGTGGGTACCTTTTATCGTGCTGTTTGCCTTAGCTGGTGTGGGATTAGAAATTTTAGAAGGAAATAAAATCAGGACATCAGAATACATGACAGGACTTCGTGATTTTGGAATTGGTTATGTATTCCTAATGGGTTCCTATGCTTTCATTCTATATCCTCTTACATTTTGGCCATTAACATTTATTCTCAGTAAATTTATGGAAAATAAGATGTTTAAAATGGCTACCTTTACTTTATTTGGTGGGGGAATAGGGGCTTTTTCTTTAATAGTCATATATGGTTCTCGTTTTATTGTAGAATATCATTTAAATATTGTCAGCTCGATTATTTTATTTGGGATTGCAGGTTTATTCTATTCTATGGTAGAAATTTCTGTGAAGAAAAATATAAAATTTGTTTAACTAATGGGGACTTTTATTTTAATGATGATTTATCAGGCGCAGTTTCGAAGCAAAAATTGTGCCTTTTTTTATTTAGAGGAAGAGAAGAGGTGTGTGAATGGACGTGATTACTTTCAATTAATAGGAAAGGAGATATGATATACTTAGGAATATATTTACATATAGTTTATTAAATAGCAAGGAGCAGTCGAGATGCTATCGGAAAAAGTAATCAACTATTGCAAAAGTAAAAACTGGTGGTTTGAAGACATTGAAGAGGAGTATAAAGAAGCTTTAGTAAAGTTAGACATCGATTTGGGTTCTGATTTTGCTACTTTTTATTTGCATGCTGAGGATGGGCCGACTTTCTTTAGTAGACGACGTGAAATCTATCAGATTTGTTGGTTTATGATCAATACTTCTGATTATCTGTTAGGCATGAAGAGAACTCATGTCGTGTTAAACCTGCCTGAAGACTATATTCCATTGGATAATTTTGATGGGGAGTTCGGCTTTTTTTATAACAAGAATACTGACGAAGTGTTAGGCCTAGGTTTGGGCCAGCAGATGGAAGATTTTTTTGCGGGTAACTTGACTTCACAATGGAAAAGCTTTAACTCTTTCCTAGAGTGGTATTTTGAGCTGACAGATTTGTCTGTGACTCTATAGAAAAAGTCGTGAACATTTTTTTATCTATTGATTGATGCTGAGGAGAAGAATATAGTAAGAACGCCCTTTACTAATTAAGAGGGAATTTATAGGGCATCCCACCATATTAAGTCTTTTCAATCTTCAATAGCCGGGCGCTTTTCTAATAAGGAAAGCGTCTTTCTTCATGAAAAGGGCCATGGTATTCTTTAACGAATGGTCGAAATGACAGTTTGTGAAGCCTTTTTAATATCCTCTAAGGATTATTGTACTCTACCACTATTGCGTTTTTTACACACCCACTATTTGGTAGAAAAGTAAATACAACTGACATATAATTCATAGTAAGGAGTGGTACAAATGTATGGATTAGACACAAGTAAAGAAGCAATAAATATTGATTTAGCATTGATTAAATCTTGTTTGAGGCTGATTAATCAAACTGTGATTTTAAACAAACAAAGAGGAGAAACCTTTTCCGCTTCAGAAAATGAAGAGTTACATAAGTTAATTTCCAAAATTGATAAAGTGTTGAACAAAATTATGATGAATATACACTATGATATAAATATAGATTGCTGAACCAATATATTAAATTCAAATTCAGGAACACTTTAAATCAACATTTAGAAACAATTATTCCAAACTACGCTTTGGGAACATTAAGTTTCAGCATTTAATGGAATAATTATTATTTTCACAGGGTACTTTATTTTGTATAAAGGGAGTGTAAAAGTGGACCTATTACTTTGGATAACAATTGGTTTCATTTTAATTGGATTTGTTGTTCTCATTTCTATGAAAAAAGGTATGGAAAATAAGGTCGCCTTGATAAAAGTAAATATGGAAGATGAGGAAAATCCATCATCAAAAGCTAAATCGGTAATTTGGTGGATATGGAGTACTACTGCTTGGGGAATAGTAAGTATTTTTCTTGTTGTTTGTTGTTTTCATAATTACTTTGGATAATTGTTGCTTTTCATAATTGGGTGTATTGCTCTAAGAAATGTTTATTTCATATTAGAGATACAATGTGTAATTTGTAGTAGGTTTAGTACTATTTTTATTTTTTGTCTTTTCGTTTTTGTATTTAAACTTATCCTTTAGCAAATAATTAAAATCATATTCGTTCATAATAATGAAAAGGACGTGATGACGATGCTAAGTGAGAAAAAAATATCAAAGTTAAAAAATATGTTAATTGAACAAAAACACTCGCTTCAACGAAGAATGGATACAGATGATGAATATTTAGAACGAGGAAGTTTACGGGATTCTGTTGATGAATTGTCAACGATCGATAATCATCCAGCAGATTTAGGTACTGAATTATATGAACGTGAAAAAGATATGGCGTTAAAAGTCCATGACGATGATGAGTTAGCAAAAGTAAATGCCGCCTTACAAAAGATTGAGGACGGAACCTACGGCGTGTGTGAAGTTTGTCAACAAGATATCCCATATGATCGATTGGTAGCATTGCCTTATACCGCTTTTTGTATTGAACATACAGCAAAAGACGTTCCAACCGATCGACCGGTTGAAGAGCAAGTGATGCTTCCTCCAGTTGACAATTCTTTTTCTGGCCGAGATGACAAGGATGATATTCATGATTATGAAGATGTGTTTCAGGTTGTAGCAAAATATGGAACTTCCGAATCTCCGTCCGATTTTGAAGGGGATTTTGAAAATTATGATGAATTATATGAAGACCCTGAAGAAATTGCCGTTAATGATGAATGGGATTCCTACCATATCTCCGAAACAGATGAATTAACACGCCAAGTTTCCATTCAAGAAGTAGAACACGCGAGAAAATTTGATTATTTAGAGGATTAAATCAAAAAAAAGTCTAACAAAATGCGTTATTGAAGTAACAGTTACTTTAGCTTAATAAACGATATTCCACAATAGTGGCGCAATTCTCGAAGATGAATTGTGCCTTTTTCAGTCATATTAACGCATGAACTATGGATTATTTCAGTTGAGCTAAATACACCGTATCTCATATTCAATAGTAGTGTGTGTAAAGAATGGAAACCCATGATGTATGAAATAATCTAGTCCTCTAATGCAAATAACACTTCTATAGAAAACCAAATCAATACGGAGGTAAAAAAATGAATGTCCTTGATTGTATCATTATAGGTGGAGGTGCTTCTGGGTTAAGTGCTAGCTTAACTTTAGGAAGGGCAAGGAGAAACATTGCATTATTGGACGATGGAACGAATAGGAATAGAGTGACACAAGCATCACATGGATTTATTACTCGTGATGGGATAGACCCACAAGCGTTTAAAGAAAAAGCGTTGAAAGAGCTGGAGATTTACCCGTCCGTATCATATTTTACTGCAACTGTTACGGAAATCATTAAGGATATAGGTAATGAGCGATTTACTGTTAAAACAGCTACTAGTCAGGAATTTGTTTCAGAAAAAATAATACTCGCCACAGGTATTCAGGAAATATTTACCATACCCAGTATGAGAGAGTTTTATGGCAAAAGCCTATTTAGTTGTCCGTATTGTGATGGCTGGGAGCAAAAAGATAAGCCATTAGTGGTTATTGCAGAAAAAGAAGAGCATGTACTGCATTTGACTAAGTTAATTTATAATTGGTCGCAGGATTTGGTTGTCTTAACGAACGGAGTTCAATTATCTGAAGAAGGCAAAACAGAGTTACAAAAACACCATATCAAAATTATATCGGAAAAGATAAAAGACTTATTAGGTAATGACGGTTATTTACAAAAAATAGAGTTTGAAACAGGAGCAACAATAAGTAGAACGGGTGGATTTGTTGCCCCATCTTATTATCGCCCAAATCAATTTGCTGAGAAGCTAGGCTGTGACATACAAGAAGATGGGAAAGTTATAACAGATGGTGTTGGTAGAACAACCCAAAAAAACGTATATATTGCAGGGGAGACCGAAAGATCAAAACCATCCTCTTTAATGATATCAGCTGCTAAAGGTAATAAAGCTGCGGTTTCAGTAAATACGGATCTAACGATGGAACGCTTTTAATTGTCAAAAACCTCTCCTTCATTTATATAAAAGCTTAGCTAGTATAACCCATCAGCGCCAATGGGTTGCCACATCTTGCATTAGAATTCATATAAGATCGAAAGAACGGATTTTGATTTTAGAATTCGTTTTTTTCTTGTTGTTTAAAAAGGATTGAAGGGCATAGCATCGTATAATCCAGCGCATTTCTTTAGTAAGGAATGCGTTTTTTATTTCATTAATTCTTTACTCTACACGTTTTGCTTTTTGTTTTTTTAACTAAAAATTAAATTGTAAAGCTTGCTTGACATATATAAATATGTAAAGTAAACTTTACTTATCGATAAATGTACAGTTTGCTTTACATTTATAAAGGAGGCTATATGAAAAACAGAATTCGAGAATTACGAAAATTGAAGAAGATTACTCAGGAAGAATTGTCGAGACAAGTAGGTGTCTCTCGGCAATCAATCATTGCTATTGAATCAGGAAAATTCAATCCATCCTTAGAGCTTGCTTACAACATTTCTAAAGCTTTCAATAGCACAATTGAAGAAGTGTTTATATTTGAAGAGGGGGGAATGTAATGATGGAGCTTAATATCTGGGGTATGATTGGATTGTATGGGGGAGTGATAGGTGGACTCCTTGGATGGTGGTTCGGACGAAAGAAAGCTAGAAAAAATAGAGGTTTAGACGAGCTGTACTACCATATTTGGCAAAAGGCGAGATCCTATTCATGGTATGTGACGTTAGGAGCGCTGTATGTTTTCTTTACGTTAATCATTTTTGGAATAGAATTAAGCACTGCTATGGTTTTAGGTATCCTTTTATTAACACACATAGCGAGTTGGGGAATCATTGGAATTATTTTGAGCATTAACATGTCCAGTACAGCCCCGTTGAAGCCCTCCCGCGTGAAAATTGGTATAATCGTCTTTGTTACATCAATTATCGTTTTTACAATAATTTCGATCCTGACGACAAACTGGCTGTTCTTAATATTTAGTATCCCACCTAATTTAATTGCACTTTTTATCGCATTTACACCAAAGCAAGAAGATTCCGAGGTAACCTACTAGATTTCCTTTAACGTTTTTCCCCTTTAGATTTTTTAATCTATAGGGGTGTTTTTTTCTAAATGAAAAGAACATTATTATTTGGCAATATCGATTTGGAACTGTTTCCATTCGAGGGCAATTGGTTGATTTAGGTCATAAGGAAAATTTATGAATTTTTATAATTAACCCCTATTATTATTTATAGACTGTATGTGATATGTTAAAGAAAAAGGGGGATTGGTAATGCTATTTGATGATCAAGCTGTTGATAATATTTTCTACAAAAATGCACTTAAATAGTGTTTCAAGTAATTAATTGCACAATTTGAACTTTCACGAAAGTGGATAATCAAAGACTGATTATTCAAGGAGGGATTTAATTGGAAACAGAATATAGAATAGCTACAGAGCAAGATTTAGAAAGTATTGTTGCAATGCTTGCAGATGATGTTTTGGGACGTACCCGAGAGCGGTATGAGCATCCACTTCCCGATAGTTATAAAAAAGCATTTGAGGCTATTACATCCGACCCTAATAACGAGTTAATAGTGGCATGTCACGGTAATGAAGTGATTGGCGTACAACAAATTACGTTTACTCCTTATCTAACACATACAGGTGGATGGCGAGCTACTATTGAGGGAGTTAGAATTTCTTCTACTGTAAGAGGAATGGGTGTAGGTACTGGACTTATAAAATGGGCAATTCAGCGTGCGAAAGAACGTGGATGTCATATTGTTCAACTTACAACTGATAAACAAAGGCCAGATGCGTTAAAGTTTTATGAGCGAATAGGTTTTAAAGCAACGCACGAAGGTTTAAAACTAAAGCTTGAATAATTTTTTTATTACTAGCGGATGTTTTAATTGAATAACAGACTTCCACCAGGACGCTTTTCAGAATAAGAATAGCGTCTTTTTAGAATTCAGCAATTCTTACTTTTCTTCCTAATCAAACTCCTTTGCCCCCTGGAAAATCCCTTCCCTGAAATACTTTCTTTTCGGTAGTAATGATCCTTTTAAAGGTAACCAATAACAATAGCTAAAAACCTCTACCAGATTACGGTAATTGTATAGGAATCGTCTTACTCGAAGACATATTATATTTCCATATTTTACAGTCTATTAAAATTTGTAGCAGTCATGTAAACTACGACTATTGGAAAAAATTTAATAGAAGAAAGTAGAGGCAAACCAATGAAAGCACTATATGTTTTATTATCTTCCCTTGTACTATTTGGGTTTATTACCGTTTCTCCAGCAGAAGCAGCAGAAAAATCCATTGATTTGTATTATATGGATGATGTCGATTATGATCATTGGGCATACAATGAATTGGAGCGTTTCTTGTATGCGGATATTATTGACGGATATGTGGAAACAGAATCGTTTGAGGAAGATGGAGAGAAATATGAATATACATACGTCTCAGTAAAACCAAAAAATTCGATTACTCGTGCTGAATTTACGAAAATTTTAGTGAATTCAATGAATCTACGTGCAGGTGAAACAGTAAAAACGTTCCCTGATGTAAAACCGGCAAATTGGTATTACGAGTATGTTAAGGTTGCCAGTAGCCAAGGCATTATCAATGGTAAACCAGACGGTGCTTTCCGACCGAATGATAAGATTACACGTAATGAAATGGCAGTCATGATTTACCGTGCATTCAAGACAAAGCTTGATTTTACAGCAACAGGAAAAGCATTCCCTGATGTACCACAGGGGAATTTTGCTTATGAAGCGGTTATGAAAACGGCAGCTTTAGGAATTATCAAAGGGTACGGAGATATCTTCAAACCTTACAATGATGCAACTCGTGCTGAAGCGATCGTGATGATTGACCGTGCCTTGCATCTAGTGCCAGGAACAGATGAAGATCAACTTGCAATCATTCAAACAGTTGATCGTAACATTAAAGATGAGATGAAATTCACTAAACAACAAGATGTAGAAGCATTAAAAGCCCTTTATCGTGATACGACAATTGGTTACCAACTGGCTTATTCACTGGATAGTTTGGATATGACAGGTATGATTGAAGAATCAGATATTAAATTCACAATGGAACAGATTGGTGAAAATGAGATCAATGCTGTTTCTGTAAGTAATCATTTTGCTCAAGTCCGCATCGATAACTTAGTATATAAAGTATCTTTGACAGCTCCAGATATGTCTTTTAACACGACAATTGACTTATCAGGAACTGCTTATCTTAAGAAAAATGATGATGGTAAATGGAAAATTTATAATGTTGTTCTTGATGAAGATGACGATGACCAAGATTGGAAAGAAACATTAGAAACTGAGATCAACTAAGTACGAAAAAAGCGGATTCATCTCAAATCCGCTTTTTTTTCTTATTGTCTAACAATTCAACATCGTTTGCCTCTTGTTAAGAAAGGGTAAAGTCATCAATTTGATATTCCAATCATTTATGATATTCAATGAAAGGGCACGATTCTATAGATAGAATCGTGCTTTTTCTTTAGTATAAGTGCAGATTATGGGAATAGGATAATTGTTAGCTATTTGGGCAAAGTAATTGTTAAATCATTATTGTAGGAGAGATGGATGTGGGAATTCGAATTTTAATACTACTCACTCTACTCTGTTTTCATGTTTCATCGATAGCAAATGCTGAAACCCCACTAACAGCTGTATTTATCCGTGATCATCAGCTATGGCTCAAAGAGGGGAGTCAAGAAATACAACTTACGAAGGACCGCTATATATATTCGCCGAAATGGTCATATGACGGTCGTTTCATTGGATATATTGATGGTGATGAAAAGGGAGAAAAATCGGATTTATTCATTTATGATAGGAAGGAAAAAGACAGCTACCAACCTTACGTAAGGGTCGTAACCTCTGACTTTAAATGGTCACCGAACAAAAATCAGCTGGCCTACACCGAGCAAGGTATATTAAATGTGACAAATATACAGAATGGCCGCCCACAAGGATTTGAAAATGTCTCATTAGGTGTTAGTGCTTTTGAATGGTTTCCAAACGGCAAAGAATTTATTGTTTCATCACAATCCAACCTACTTCCTACAGGATGGAGCCCAATCCCACTGTATAGAATTCCGGTAGATGCAAATCTTGCGAAGGATAAGATAAAGCCTTTTTTTACAATTCAAACGAAAGTACCTGACTTATTTGGGATTGATGCCGATTATTTTAAGTGGAGTTCTGACGGCAAGTGGGTTAGCTTTTTAGTTGTACCTACAGCTTCTTGGTCAATGGACAGTAATACATTAAGTGTTTTATCATCACAAGGAAAATATTTTCAAGCTGTGGGGAAAATGTTAGGGTTTAAAGATTGGTTTAAGTGGGCTCCATTCGCCAATGAATTAGCTTATATATCAGGAGAAGGAAGATTTTTCGTTGAAAACAAGCACATGACGATTGCCGAAATACCTACAATTAAACAACAAAAAGAATATACACCTGAAGGCTTTGTAGACCTTGATCTGGAATGGTACTCTAAAGATTTAGTCATTGTGGCTCGTGCAAAAGAAAACAAGGAGTGGAAAGTCGGTCCTGTACCAACTATGTTCACAGCTCTTTACGCTATCAACATAAGAACGGGAGAGCAAAAACAAATTACATCTCCAGGGGAGAATGAACTTGACGAAGATCCTCAAGTTGTTGGACCCTATCTTACTTGGTTTCGAAAGAAGGCAGAGCAAATGAAAGGTGATGTATGGGTAAAAAATACTTTAACAGGTCAAGAGTATATTTGGCTCAAAAATGTAGATTATGCCCCAACATTTTTTACACCAAAGCAAAGCCCTTAAAAAATCTAACAACAAGCTGGCGCGATTCTTGAAAAAGAATGGTGCCTTTTTCTATAGAGAGTGGTTATTTAGATATGGTTCTTCAAAGTTATAGAAATAATTGAGTTTTGTCCAATTCAATAGCCACCATCAATCTATTCAAAACGTATGAATAGCAATCCAACGGGAACAATAGTTGTAAAATGGAGGGTTCGAAAGATGAGAAGACTTTTTGTATTAGTATTTATAGCTTTTATTACCTTGAATCTAACAGGTAATGTTGAAGGAGTTTTTGCAAATCGAGACAACGAAGAATTTAAAGATATTTATGAGAGAAAAGTTCCCCAAACATTTCATTTTACGTACGACTATGAGAATCTATACAAGTTCCTTGATATGAGTGAAAAAGAATACAGGTCTGAATGGGAAAGCGGAAAAACGATAGCTGAAATGGCAGAAAAACATGAGATCTATCCTCAACAATTGATATCATACCTAGCAGAAAAACAATTTGAAGCATTAGATAAAGCACTAGAGAATGGAGAGATTGACCGTTACTTTTATTATGATTATGCGATATCTTATATGAGAAGCGATATTATTGAATTTATCAATCGAAATCCAAAAAAATAATATATTGATCCAAATGTTGATGGAAAAAAAGCTTCCCAAAGCAAGGTTTAGGGTGTTGTTACCTGACTTTGATTTGGGAATGCTTTTGCTGCATAAAGCACCTGCTAAAAAAGAGCTGCCAAAGCAACTCCCATAACTTAAATTAAATGCCCTTCGCAAGATCAGGTACTATGCCAAAGCTCAATTTCTTATTTATTATCGTTACTCAGGCACATTTCTACAATTCGATTGTGCCAAATATTATATAAAAAGAGTTGTAAATGTTTATGTTAAAATCTAGGTGATTTAAGTAGTTGTGTGAATAGGAGGACAAAAAGATATGAAAAGAGAGGGAATAGTTAAATGGTTTAAAGAAGAAAAGGGGAATGGTCGTATTATGCTTGACGGAGAGAATAAAAATGATGTTTTCGTTCATTTCTGTTCAATCTTACCTGATAACGAAAGGTTTTCAGATGGATTCAGGTTTCTTAAAGAAGGACAAAAAGTATCATTCGATTTAATAGAAAAGCCTAATTCTACTGAACAGAAACAAGTTGCGGAGAATGTAATAATTAATTCTGATTAAAGTATGATTAATCATCAAGGGCATTTCTTTTTTCCTTCATAATGTTTCGATATCCAGGAAGAGGGGGGCTAATTTGAAAAAACCAAATTGATAAAAAGGGTTCCGAAGTTTCATTCGTTATTAAAAAAGAAAACCCACTTATTTGAAGTGGGCTTAATAATTACCGAAATGATCAATTCAAGGGGTTAATCTATTGATGTCTCGCGGGAAAGCACTTGCCTCCCGAACGTTCGTTAATCCAAGGAGTTTTGCTGTTAAACGTTCCAGACCAATAGCAAAACCTCCATGCGGTGGCACACCATATTTGAATGTGTTTAAATAATTTTGGAAGTTTTCCTCGTTAAGTCCTTGTTCTCTGAATGATGCTACAAGCATTTCATATTCGTGAATTCGTTCGCCACCAGATGTGATTTCAAGACCTTTAAATAAGAGGTCAAAAGATTTAGTTAATCCATTTTCTGCAGGCATTGTATACATTGGTCTATTTTCTTTGGGGTACTCTGTAATAAAGACAAATTCACTCCCCGTCGTTTCTTTTATATAGTTTGCAATCAGTTTTTCTCCTTCAGTATTGAGGTCACCTTCTGGCATTTCTTTTTTATAACACTTCTTTAAAATTTCTCTAGCTTCATATAATGTTAGTTTTGGAATATCAGTTATAGTGGGGACCTCAATTTTCAAAAGCTTTAACTCGTTTTCATTTTTTTCTTTTACTTTTTCAAACATAAATTTTATAACTTCAGTTTCTAGCACCATTAATTCTTCATAATCTTCTATAAAAGCCATTTCAAGATCCAGAGAGATATATTCATTTAAATGTCTTGAAGAGTTGTGCTCTTCCGCACGGAAAACAGGACCCATTTCAAATACACGCTCAAGACCTGAAGCCACCATCATTTGTTTATAAAATTGAGGGGATTGTGCAAGGAATGCTTCTTTCCCAAAATAATTTAATTTAAAAACATTGGCGCCACCCTCCGCACCTTGAGAAACAATTTTGGGTGTAAAAATTCTGATAAAACCCATATTTGTTAAATATTCACGAAATGCCTCTTCAAGAGTTGATTTTATTTTAAAAATTGAAGCTATTTTTTCATGACGGAGTGATAATACCCGATGATTTAAAAGGTTCTCAAGTCCTGTGTTTACTTCTTTTTTATTTACTTCAAAAGGAAGTAAACTATTTTTGTTAATCACTTTTACTGACTTTAGAAGCAGTTCAATGCCAAGTCCTGTTTTATTTGTTGAAACGACTTCTCCGATAGCTTCGATAACACTTTCTGTTTCGATAATGATGCCAGCAAGTTCTCCTTCTAAAACACATTGCAGTTCACCAGTTCGCTCTCTTATCACTAAAAAACTGATATTTCCAAGGTGCCTTACTTTTTTTACCCAGCCTTGGACTTTTACCGTTTCTCCCACTTTTTTTATACACTCGTTGGCAAGTGTACGTTTTAGATTTGTATGCATGATGGTTACCTCCCAAATTTTTAATCCTTTTATTTTTTTATCATCATCGTCATCATCCACGGACACTCACCTCCTTAAAATAAAAAAGCTCCCGCCCCTGACATTTGTCAGGGACGAGAGCCTATCTCGCGGTACCACCCTAATTGCTGCATATGTAGCCAACTCATTGCTTTTAACGGTTGCAAACCGTCTATCCTTACTTATTTCAGGATACCACTCACAGATGTCTTTCAATCATTGTTTAACACAATCTTTTCAGCTACCGATTGCTCTCTTTCGTTAAAGGGAATGACATACTTATTCTGTTCTTCGTTTTTTAAATATTTGAAATTTATTATAGTCATACTTTTTTGTATTTTCAATAAAATTATTGGATTTTGCTAATAAATTTTTTAATGTGACCCCCAAATAGGGACCTTATTGTAGAAAAGTCCCTATAGTTCAAGTGGATTTTTTCACAAACTAGTCACCTTAGTTTCACACTATAATACCTCATTGCTTTAGGAATTCCCTTAATTTCAAAAACTCCATTATAAATTAGGCTTCTCACTCTATACTCTATAAAAACATCGCCTAATTGATTGTGCTGTCCATAAACTTCCCCGATTAACCTTGCAGATTTCATAAAGTCTTTTTCACTTTGCTTAGCATGCAAATGTTGTGCCGTATTGACAATAAAATCATCCAAGTAATCTTCATTAACCGTATTAATTTTGTTATTTTCCCAAATCCTCACCAAACCTTTTGATTCTGCTAATGCGATCCATTCTTTTTCAAATCGTGTTCTATCCTCATCAGTTATTGGTGCTGATAATTTTTCATGATAGATTTTGTTTAAGTGTTCACCGTTTACTTCGCCCGTATGGATATCTAAACACCCAAATTCAGGTGTGTTAAATAATTCCTGAAAAGCAAATGTAGTATTGATCACGAAAATCTTATTCTTTTTTTCTTTGAGCAAGTATAAAAGATAGCGTAAGCCAGTTTGCTCATTTGCATTTTCAGCAGTCCATATAACAATAGGGGTCTCATTGCTTAAACCATCTATTTCTACAAGTGTTTTTGAAAATCTATTTTCGTACTCTTCCTCAAGATAGTCATCGGAATAATTAAGATGGTCCTTCAACCATTCATGTCTGTACTTACGACCAACCTCTTGATGAAGTGCCCAAATAGGACCAACAGAAAAGAAATCGGGAAATCCGATTACTTTATTCTCACGCCCTAATCCTACTCGTAAAGAACCAGCAGGAGATTCGCCAAACACAATATGGACTGTTGAATAATCTCGCTCAACATGATTGCTATTTTGTACAACTTCAAAAAATAGATGGTATAAAGAATTTAATTGTTCTAACATTTCCTCTGGTGAATTCTTTGATTCCTGCATCACTTTTATTCGCAACATCATGCTTAATAAAAGGTTCTTTGCTTCGCTACCGCTTAAATCTTTTATTGATTTATGTATCTCTTCTAACACTAAAATTCACCTCGTTATTTATTGTTTCTTTGCGACCTACAAGATGCTCAACAGGCGGAGCAATAGGCACTGCTTCAACTAAAATATTAGCAATATTTTTAGCACCAGCTTTTGAAATAGTAAAGCATAGTTCATCTTCTTCTATCCACTGGTTTAAGGGCTATCCTTCACTTTCAGGGTTCTATCCATCGCTTTGAGGGTTCTATCCCTCGCTTTGAGCATTTTATCCACCACTTTTTGATGGTTATCCCTCAATTCAGGGTTTCTATCCACTGGTTTAAGGACTATCCTTCACTTTCAGGGTTCTATCCATCGCTTTGAGCATTTTATCCACCACTTTTTGATGGTTATCCTTCAATTCAGGGTTTCTATCCGCTGGTTTAAGTGCTATCCTTCACTTTGAGCATTTTATCCACCACTTTTTGATGGTTATCCTTCAATTCCAAGGTTCTATCCGCCAATAATAAGGTAGGATACAATTGAACCCATTTCGCAACAGAGTGAGAACATAACTTTTTAAATGCACTTTTATATTTTACATGATTCTGGAATAAAAAAACAATTTTCCTAAACATGAGGCAGAGTTTCTCACCTTGAAAGCCTACGTTTAAGTCAAAAGTACATTAATTATAATTTATCTTAATTAAACGCCGCATTTTTTAGAAAAGATTTGTCCTTTTTTATTTTGATTCAAATTTATGGAGTAACATCTATTAAGGCTTCTAAAGAGTTCGAATAGTTTTATAATTTTTGGAACCTTTGTTATTTCTTTGCGTCAAACTTGCGAGTTATATCATTAATTTTGAAAGGGGAAATAGGAGTGTTGAAAAATGCAATCATTTCAGGGGTTTTATTTAGTTCAATTATGTTGGTTGGCTGT
Source organism: Lysinibacillus irui (assembly GCF_028877475.1). Lineage (NCBI taxonomy): Bacteria > Bacillati > Bacillota > Bacilli > Caryophanales > Bacillaceae > Lysinibacillus > Lysinibacillus irui. The sequence goes on from NZ_CP113527.1 coordinate 1,972,178, forward strand.
AATGGAGAATCAGAAGTCGAAGAGATAGATGTTTCTGAGAATAAGGAAAATGATGCAAATTTATCACCAGAATCAAGTTTTTTTTCAGAAGTACATAATGAAATAATGGGATCTATTCCAGAACAAACGAATCTTAATAGCGAGTCAATAGGTGCAATAATGGTCGATGGTAATTTTAAAGATTTGACTGTATCCGTAAGTTTTCCGAAGGATGTAAAAGTTGCTGATACGTTAATTCAACAAATTGTGGAGGATTCTATAAAGAAAGTTTCGGAAAAAGAAAAGGTCACAATAAGCAAAGAACATATAACAATAAAAATTGAGAAATACTAACGGAGAATTTCTTAAATTAATCAAAATACTATTTTACATATCATGGTAAAGTGATATACTTGAATTAACTTTTATGAATGGAGGCTTCCGAATGATTGATATCCTATCTTTGAATCGTTAATTTTATACGTTCAAAGGCTCTGCTTATGCTCAGAGATAATAGGATAGATCTGTCTTTTTACGGAAACCCTTCATGATACGGTTATATACCAGGGGACATTGTCTCTGCTTTTTCTATTTTTTTTTAGAAAAAGTGTCATAAAGATGGATCCAATTGAATCATTCTATATGTTTGGAGCATGGGCAGATTGCCTATGCTTTTTATTTTTTCGATTTTGTTTTCTTGTAATAATTGGAATTAATTGCAGCCTAACAAAATAGGATGAAGCGGAGGAGATTCTTAATGACAGGAAATCATATTAAAACGGCACGAGTTTGGTTTATTACCGGTGCTAGTAGTGGATTGGGATATGAATTTACGAAAAGAGCTTTGGAGTTAGGGGATAAGGTAGTTGGAGTTGCTCGAAATATTGAAAAACTGAAGGAGTTACAAAGCCAATTTGAAGGAAGGTTGTTGCCCTTAAGACTTGATGTTACGAATAGAAGCGATGTTTTTGCTACAGTAAAAGAAGCTATTAAACATTTTGGACAAATTGATATTGTCATAAACAATGCAGGTAATATGACTTTAGGAATGATTGAAGAATTTAAGGAA